>CALKBO010000001.1 GCA_937989875.1 uncultured Collinsella sp.
CTGTTAGAATTACAGGACCAACAAGGGTGTTGCACTTCTAAATAGACATCGGGTCCGTTCGTTTAAGAAGATGCCAGATTCGCTAGAGAAGTTGAAGAGTAAAAAGATAAAGGCGATTTCAAGAATTGACGGCTGTATCTTGCGAACCTGGTCGTCGAGTGAATGTCTTATGGGTGAACTGAACTATAACGATAAAGCGTACTGCATATGTGATGGCAAATGGTATGAGATTCAGCGGGAATACCTCGAGCGAATCAATGAGGATATTGAAAGTATTGAAGAGGCCAAGACTTCTTTCATTCCGTTCAAAGAAGATTACCGCAATTCCAGCGACTATAAAGAACGAGATGGCAAAGAAATCAATCTCGAGAATGAAGGAAGATATAATTACGAGCTTACAAGACAACTTAACAAAGATGATAACCATTTCATACTAATGGATCGTCAGTTAATTTCCTATGGCGGCGGGGCGAGCCGTATCGAGTTTTGTGATGTTCTTTCTGATTCCGGTCAGCGTATTCACGTGAAGCAATATTCCGGCTCTTCGGTAATGAGTCATTTGTTTAATCAAGGTCTTGTGTCGGCAAGTATTGAAAAAGACGGCACTGATTTTGCTGAGAAAGTTGATGGCAAAATCCAAAAGGTTGGTGAACAGGGGCATCTAGCACAGGACGAAATAGATGGTTTCCTTCTGGAGAACAATCCAGTTCGCGAAGTCGTTTTTGGTGTCATTCAGAAGAAAGACAATCGCAACCTCCCATTTTTCAGTAAAGTTGCTCTCTCATCGGTAAAGAAGCAGCTGAAACGTATGGGCATCGAAACGAAGTTCAACTGGATTGCGAGGGAGTGAGGAGTGCGTTGGCATCTTGGTCTATAGTGTGGTTCGGCCATTCTTTTCACGAACCTTTCATACAGGTAAGGAAAGCAAAGCTGCTGATAAACGGCGTGACGCATCGCATCATCCATAGGCTGGGCACGTTCCGGCTCTTGGTTTCCGACTGTGGTTTCGTTTTCGCGAATAAAACGTACACAGGACACGGGCCACGCCTTTCATGACAGGACCGAAAACCTAAGATCAGCAAGGGTTCGAACGTTATCAAAACCGTTTCCTTTCCCACACTTTAAATTAAAGCTTAGAAGATATAATAGTCATCGGATTGATCGACGTTGATTGAATCAACTCGTAGACATGAAATTAACCAGTTCTTCGGAAGGGATTATCAATAATGGTAGTCATACAAGAAGCATTCGATGTCCCGACAGATATTATGGCTAAATTGGCAACAGGAGAATACCGCAGAATCGGCGGAGTCGTCAGATATGCATCCGGAGTCCGTAATGGGCAAATCGTAAAGCTTCTAAAACCCGTTGATTCAAAAACAACCAAACAGGTACAAAGCGTTGGTGCCCAAATCATGAATTATGCGAAACGCAACAAACCAGTTTTGTATGTTGGCAGTGCGATTTTAGGTGTGATAACAGTTGGTGGAATCGTCTACTACAAGGTCAAAAACCACGAATCAGCTGCTGTGGTGAAATTTAAAAATGCACTGCAAGCATACCTCGATGAGATTCATGTCGGGAATCTGGATATCCAAACTATAGAAAATCTTATAACTGCACTAGATGATTTAAAGTCTCCTAAAGATTATGATACATATAAAATCGGAATTTCAGTAGAAGATATGGATCTTCTTATAGAGAAGATCCATGATTACACAATCAATTTAGCCAACAATAACCAAATTGCTCTCACCGAGCAAGAATGCCATAGAACAGACGATTTCATCACGAATCTGCAGAATTATTCAAAAATACAGAAACGTATATTTGAAAAGGTTGCATAACGTTAACGTCGACACCAAGGTCGCGATTTTTACAGTGCTCAGCGAGATGGTAGGGTTTTGTGATCTCACCTAATTTGAGTCCACGGAACATCGATGTTCTTAGGCAAAGTCTTCTTAGAAACTGCCGTACGGGAACATCTTGACACGACCTGCCGTGTTCATTTTTCCGTATGTGCTGGCACGGTGTGTACTGGCATGGGTTTGGTTCGTTCCGTGGATTTGTTCCAGACCAGTTCGAACCAGCGTCCGCGGTTGCGGTCGACGGTCATGGCGAACAGGCCCTGGCGTACAAGGTCCAACGCCAGACAGCAGGCGAAAATGGCCAATACGCATACCGTCATGGCCGCGAGCGGATGCGCCGACAGGTACAGTTTGTCGAGCGGAAGCCAGTTCATCCAAAGAGCCTTGACCGCCGGATGATAGTGAACCAGGTAAACACCGAAAGCGGCCCCGGCCAGACAATTAACGCAACGACTATGGAATTCCCTGCGCGCGAACAGTTCGAAAAGCCCGAATCCGATAAACATGGACGGAATCTTCCAATTATCGAAAATGAAGAACTGGAAACCCGCGCCCTTTCCGGTCATGGCGAAGACAAGCGAAAAAGCCAGGCAGTACACAACCTCGATACCCAAGCCGGCGAGAATAAGCTTCCAACAGGTCGCGGCGCTTATTCGCTCCATGTACCAGCGGTAGTACGAAAGCAGAACAAACCAGTACACGAACACAAGCACGGAACCCCCGTGCAGATCGTTGCGGGTAAACGGCAACAGGCCCGCGATGCCCCACATGAGCAGGGCGATTAGGGCGAGACTGCGATGCGCGCGCTCGCCCAACGCCTTCATGCCGGTCACGAGGAACGGGAGGAGAAGCAGGAACATGGCGTAGCTGGTCGGATACCACCACAGCGATGTCGTCAACGGCAACACGCTGTGCGCCGCGAGTTTCAGCACGCTCCCCGAATACAATCCCGCCTTGCGGAGGAACAGGGTCGCGGCGAATAAGGCGAGACTCCAGAAAAGCAGTTCGCGTTCGAGAATCCAAATACGTTTGAGACTGCTTTTGAGGGTGTTCTGGCGGTCCAGCAGGAACCAGATGGAGATGGTGAAGAAGATGAAGTTCCCGACCCATCCGCCTCCCATGAGGAACTGGTAGGCGACCTTCGTGGGGGTTGGCGGCTGGGCGAGGAACCAATCGTATCTGTTGCCCACGCATAAATGAAAGCTGACGATCATCAGCATCGATAGCAGACGAAGAAGCTCGATACTGGAGTTACGCTTCCCCCCCCCATTTTGAATCCGTCGGCTGCTGGGCCGTCCGGTCTTATGAGAAGCCATGTCCTTTAATATCATAATTGCTTCCCTTTCGTCTCTCCGCCTCTTTCCGACATTCCCCTCAAAAGGGGTCGTGCCCGAAAGTATGTGCAAATGTGATCTCGCCCGTCCATGGCGCGGTAATCAGTTCACTCCAACAACCAGCTCATGACAGGATAAGATTCAACTTACCCTTAAATTTGGAAAACCACCATTGCAGACCGGCAGCGACTGTAGAAAGATAGGTAGACTTAATTTTTTTCATCACATACACAGGCCAATACCAATTGTTATATGCAAGCTGTGGAAGCATTTGTCCCAATACCAAGCCCCAAGTTCCCAATTTAAAGTAGGCGCAAAGAATACAGCTCAAAACCAATCCCGCCAACGTTGAGATGAGATATGCCTTAAAGTAGGGGATTTCATTCATGTTAACAATGACATTGCAGAAAAGTGAATGCTGATTCAGCAAGAACATATATATAGACAAACCTAAATAGAGAACTGGATCACAGATAAAATCGGATTTAAAAAGGACCAGAAATGGAAGAAATATGGTAACGCATGCAGTGCCCAATGCAAACATCGCTATATAGCAAGACAACCCTCTAGCAATAATCGAACGTTGCACAGTAAGATCCCCCTTGACATAAGCAGACTGGAATGAGGGAAAAAACGAACGCATGTAGGCACTTGAGACATTATATATACCGCTAGTAAGCTGAATCATAACTGAGTATGTCCCAGCTTCTGAAAGTCCGAGAAAAGCGGAACACAATAGAGTCATTGCCTGTGTAGCACCGTACCATGCAACAGACACAAGACCATCACGAGACGCAACAAAGGAAACCGTTCTCAAAGTTTCTTTCACT
>CALKBO010000002.1 GCA_937989875.1 uncultured Collinsella sp.
ACGAGCGGGGGCTCCTATCTTTTTAGTGCCCTCGGATTGGGTCATAGTGTCTGTCCGTCCTCCACCTGCGGCGTTGACTTGGTTGACACTTAGAACATCGATGTAGTCATTGGGGACGTTCTTAAACGACTGCCCAACGGCTGTTGAGCACATGGCTCGCATGACAGTCGTCTCTTTTATGTTTCCTTTAGCCGTCGCTGTCTAGGATGGGGGTTAGTCGATAGGAAGGGAGCACCGGGATGGACGACGCGAGCGAGCGCGCAATCGAAGAGGACATGCTCGATCAGTTCAACTACTTTGATGATGAGGACGAGGAGCTGATCGACCGTCGCGAGCCAGCGCCGCTTGATTCCTTTGATCTGGTCGATGAAGAGCCCGACGAGGACGAGGGCGAATCGGCGGAGCCCTCACAGCCTTCGCGCCTTAACTCGCTGCTTTCGAGAGCCCCCATGCACCACGGCGTTCGTGCCGGCGCGCTCCATATGAAAACTGACTGGCACCAGATCGTGACGGCAGGCGATGAGCTTGCCGTCGATGCGCCGCTCACCGATAAATCATCCATCATCTGCCGCACCGGCATGCTTATGCTGGCAAGCGGAACGGGTGCCTGGCGCGTGCGCGATACCATGAATCGTGTTGCCGCCGTACTCGGTGTCACCATCCACGTTGACTTAAGTCTTCTGTCGTTTGAGTGCACCTGCATCGAAGATGGCCACTGCTTTAATGAGGTCGTCAGCTTGCCCACAACGGGCGTCAATACCCATCGCATTTGGATGATGGAGAGTTTCCTCAAGGAAATCGAGACCTATGGTCGTCGCTTCACGGTGCACGAGTATCACGAGATGCTCAGGACCGTTGAGAGCTCAAAGCCCGATTACTCTCCCTGGCAACAGGGCCTTGCGGCAGCCTGTGCTTGCGGCGCCTTCGTCTTTTTGCTCGGCGGCGGCCCTATCGAGATGGCCTGTGCATTCGTAGGCGCTGGTGTCGGTAACTTTGCTCGCTCCCATATTCTCAAGCAAGGCCTTGGTCAGTTCAGCGCGCTGACGACTGGTGTTGCGCTCGCTTGCGTTTCGTATCTGCTGGCATTGCTCGGCCTTGGCCAGGTCATACCGGGGGCAATGTCGCACCAAGAAGGCTATATCGGCGCCATGCTCTTTGTGATTCCCGGCTTTCCGCTCATTACGGCAGGCCTCGACATTGCTAAGCTCGACATGCGAAGCGGTATCGAGCGCCTTTCATATGCCGTATCGATTATTGTGATGGCGACGCTCGTAGGTTGGATGGTTGCCGAGTGTGTTGGCCTGGCGCCGGACGACTTTGCCCCACTGGGCCTTTCGCCGCTTGCCCTTACGCTCCTACGCGTGGTGATGAGCTTCGTTGGCGTATTCGGCTTCTCGGTGATGTTCAACAGCCCGGTAAAGATGGCCGCGGCAGCTGGGTTGATCGGCGCCGTGTCCAATACCCTGCGTCTGACCCTTGTCGATGCGCCGACGATGATTCCCTTCCTGGGCCTCAGCACGGGAATGCCTCCCGAGGCAGCAGCGTTTATCGGCGCGCTGGTATCGGGTCTGCTGGCAAGCTTGGCCGAAGTCAAGCTCACCTACCCGCGTATCGCCCTCACGGTGCCTTCGATTGTCATTATGGTGCCGGGTTTGTATCTGTATCGCTCGATGTATTACATGTGCACCTTCGACACAGTCAATATGCTCGGCTGGTTTGTGCGCGCAGTGCTCATCGTGGCGTTTTTGCCCGTTGGCCTGGGTGTGGCGCGTACGCTCACCGACCCTCGCTGGCGCCACACCAGCTAATTGGTGCAAGGGAGACAGGTTACTTTGCACCAAATGAGTTGCGGTGAAATAGGGACTGAATTGCTGCTTAAAGGGTCAAAACAGTCCGTATTCCACCGCAACTTATGGGGTCGGGGGATTATCGGTGCCCTGCATCTTCATAAACTCAACGCTTACGAAGCGCATGCGTTTCGTGCTAGGCTGGTTCCACCACATAAGTAGTCGCAGACGCGCGTACCACGGGCGGGCGAGATGAAGTTCCAACAGCTCCATCTTGCCCGCCCGTTTTTGTTGCGTGGCGCCGCGGTACAACACAGAGAGGAATCTGCCCTTTATGCCTATCAACAAACGAGAGAGCCTGCTGTTCACCTTTATCATGTGCTTTTGCATGGTGCTCTGGATGAGCATCTACAACGTTGCCCTGCAGCACGGGGCCATCAACGGCGAGGTCGTTGCCACTGCGTGGCTCGGCTTCCCCGTTGCCTACATTTTTGCCATGTGCTGCGACTGGTTCGTCGCCAGCCCGCTCGCCAAGGGTTTCGCCTTTAAGTACTTGGTCACGCCGGGCAAGAGCTCGCCACTTGCCATGACGCTCGCCGTCAGCTCCTGCATGGTCGTTCCCATGGTCATCATCATGTCGCTGTACGGTGCCTGTGAGGGTCTGACGCACATGCCCGGCGGCATCCTTGCGAACCTGTATTCCGTGCCCGCGATCTGGATGATCAACATCCCGCATAATTTTGTGATGGCGCTGCCGTGGAACCTTTTGGTAGCCGGTCCGATTTCCCGCTTCGTCTTCCGTCGCGCCTTCCCTGTGGGGACGGTTTTCGAGGAGGAGCATGCCGAGCTCTTGGAGCAGGCTATGGCTCCTGAGTGCGAGTAGCTCGCTTAGGGATCTGCTGAGCGCGGGCGAATTGCTTGGTTGGAGCCCTAAGCGTGGATAGCTCTCTCGGCGACATCGCGGGCGTGAGCGGTGCGCATGACCGGAGGGCCCGTGCTGCTCCGTTGCCCGACGTGCTAGCGCGCAGAACAATCTGTTGGTGCATTCGGCGGCTGCTGAAGCGTTTCGGCAGCCGCTTTTTATACGGAGTTTAAATACAACAGTCTGTTGTATTACGTAGAGTGGTATATCTCTAGCGGGAAAAATGCGAGAGACGGAGCATTATGGCGTTGCTAGTAGGACTGGACGTAGGGTCGACGACGACCAAAGTTTACGCGATGCACGAGGATATGACCGAGGCGTGGTGGGGATATCGCCGCCACGGGGCGTGTCAGACAGCGAGCGTGCGCGCCATGCTCGGCGAGCTCGCCGAGCGCTTTCCCCATGAGTCACTGCGCGTTGCGGTGACCGGCTCGGGTGCGCGCGATATCGCGACCGCGCTGGGCGCCTCGTACGTTCAGGAGGTGGTCGCCAACGCGCTCGCGATCAGCAGGTTCTATCCGCAGACGCGCTGCGCCATCGAGCTGGGCGGCCAAGACGCCAAGATGATCTTCTTCCGCACCAACGATAAGGGAGACATCGAGGTTGCCGACATGCGCATGAACGGCTCGTGCGCAGGCGGTACCGGTGCATTTATCGACGAGATGGCAAAGCTCATGGGGGTCGGCACCGAATCGGGCGAGTTCGAGCAGCTCGCAAGCCGGGGAACGACCGTCCACGAGGTCTCGGGCCGCTGCGGCGTGTACGCAAAGACCGATATCCAGCCGCTGCTCAACGAGGGCATTCCTACCACCGACCTGGCGCTTTCGGCGCTTCACGCGGTCGCCCGCCAAACGATCGGCGGTCTGGCCCAGGGTATCGACATCGAGCCGCCGGTAATCTTCGAGGGCGGTACGCTCGCCTACAACCCCACGCTGGTCCGCGTGTTCCGGGAGCAACTGAATCTATCGGACGATCAGGTTATCGTCCCGCGCGATCCGCAGATCATGGTCGCGCGCGGTGCCGCCCTGTCGCTGACCGACATGTTCGCATCGTCCCAACCGATCGACCTTCCCGACGCTTTTGTCCGGCTGGATAAGCTCGAGACGGTCGCGCCCGCAAGCGGGGAGGGACGTCTTGCCCAGCCCTTTTTTGCCACACCTGCCGAGCAGGCGGATTTTACGGCACGCCATGGCAAAGAGACGCCGGCAAAGGGTCCGGATGCGTATGCGCCCGGAGAGACGGTGCGTGTGGCGCTCGGTATCGATTCGGGGAGCACGACGACCAAGTTCGCCCTGGTCGATGAGGCGGGTGAGCTTGTCGATTCGTTCTACGCGCCTAATAACGGCAGACCGCTCGACGTCGCCCAACAGGGTCTTGTCAGCTTGAAGAACCGCTGGGAGACAGCGGGAGTCACGCTTGCGATCGATGCCGTGGGCACCACGGGATACGGCGAGGAGCTTTTCGCGCGCGCGTTCCACGCCGACTACCATACGGTCGAGACGGTCGCGCACGCCCGCGCCGCGTGCGCATGCGTTCCCGATGCGACCTTCGTGCTCGACATCGGCGGACAGGATATGAAGGCCATCTGGCTCAACCACGGCGTGCTGACCGATATCGTCGTCAACGAGGCGTGCTCTGCGGGCTGCGGCTCGTTCCTCGAGGGTTTTGCCAAAAACCTCGGAATAGCCGTTGAGGATATCGCGACCGAGGCATTTTCGTCCAAAGCCCCCGCCGTTCTCGGCAGCCGCTGCACGGTGTTCATGAACAGCAGCGTCGTTTCCGAGCAGCGGCGCGGTAAGGGTCCGGGCGACATCATGGCCGGTCTCTGCCGTTCGATTATCGAGAACGTGTTCACCAAGGTCATTCGCGTTTCAAATCTCAACCGTCTGGGCGACAAAGTCGTCGTCCAGGGCGGCACGTTCCGAAACGACGCGGTGCTGCGCGCATTCGAGCAGTATTTGGGCAAACCCGTCACGCGTGCGCCCCACCCGGGGCTGATGGGCGCTATCGGTATCGCCCTGCTCGCGCGCGAGGAATGCCGCAAGGGCGACGCCGGCACGTCGTTTATCGGGCTCGATGCCGTGGAGCGCTTCGAGCATCGCGAGTTCGGCGGCGTTACCTGCCGTCGGTGCAACAACCGCTGCCAGCGCGCGGTCGTGGCATTTGGCGACGGCTCGCTTTACGTCACGGGCAATCGCTGCCCGCGCGGCGGCGCCATCTCATGGGATGAGCTCGTGCGCGAGGTTCCCGCGGCGGAGGAGCTGCGTCCGCAGGGTGCTTGCGAGGCACAGGCACCCGGCACGGGGCGCGACCGGACCGCGGCTGCCCCCAATCTCTTTGTCGACCGCGAGAAGCTGCTGTTCGAGTCGTGCCCCACGGTTCCCGTCTGCGGGGGGCGCGATGTCACGATCGGCATTCCCCGTGTGCTCGAGTTCTGGGACACCATGCCGTTCTGGTCGACGTTCTTCAGCACGCTCGGCTTTAAGGTGCGCGTCTCGGGACGCAGCACCAAGGCGATGTACGAGCGCGGTCTGGCGCACGTCACATCCGACACCGTGTGCTTCCCGGCCAAGCTCGTCCACGGGCACATCCGCAATCTCGTCGACGCCGGCGTCGACCGCATCTTCATGCCCATCATCACGACGGTGCCCACCGAAAACACCGCCTCTACCAGCGAGTGGATGTGCGCCGTCGTAAAGGGATACCCCTACGTGATGCGCAATTCCGATAACCCGGAGGAGCGTTTCGGCGTTCCGTTCGATACGCCGCTGTTCCACTGGTACGACGAGGGCGACCGAAATCGCCAGCTCAAGGCGTGGTGCAAGGAGACCTTCGATATCGATGCCGACCTGGTTGCCAAGGCGACCGAGCAGGCGGACCGCGCGCAGGAGACGTTTGAGAACCAGCTGCAGCTGCGCGGCAGGCAGGTGCTCGAGAACGTGCACGAGGACGGCGGCTACGCGGTGGTGATCGCTTCGCGCCCGTACCACAACGACCCGCTGGTCAACCACGGGCTGCCCAAGCTCTTCTCTGAGCGCGGCATCCCCGTGCTGACGCCCGATGCGGTGCCGGGGATCTGCAACGTCGATCTTTCCAACAGCCGCATCGACATCGTGAACAACTACCATGCGCGCATGCTGTCGTGCGCGGTCATCGTCGCATCGACGCCCGAGCTCGAGCTCGTGCAGATGGGCAGCTTCGGCTGCGGCCACGATGCGTATCTCACCGACGAGATCGCGCGCATGATGGGCGAGATGGGCTCCAAGGTTCCGATGATGATCAAGCTCGATGAGAGCGACGTCGCCGGTCCCATGGGCATTCGCGTGCGTTCGTTTATCGAGTCGGTCAACCGTCGTCGCGCGGAGGAGCGTGCCGAGGGCGCCCGGGTGCACGCGGTCCATCCGCTCGACGACCCGTATAAGGTCAAGTACACCAAGCGCGACCGGCACGACAAGATCGCGCTGGTCCCCAACACCTCCCATGCGTTCTGCAGGCTCATGACCGCGGCGATGCGCAATCAGGGCGTGCGCGCCGAGGCCCTTGATATCGGGCGCGAGGATGCCATCCGCCTGGGCAAACGCTATGTGCACAACGACATCTGCTTCCCCGCGCAAATCGTGATCGGCGAGGCGCTCGCGGCACTCGAGAGCGGTAAGTACGACCCGCACGACGTCGCCGTGGTGACTGGCAAGTATATCGGCGACTGCCGCCTGACGCACTACATGCCCCTGCTGCGCCGCGCGCTCGACGACGCGGGATACGACTATGTCCCGGTGCTCACCAACGACGACGTCGATGCCCACAATGCGCATCCGGGCTTCAAGCTCGGCCTTGGCCCGAGCATCCAGATCGCCTACGGTCTTCCCATGATCGATGCCCTCGAGGCCATGCTTAGGCGCATCCGTCCCTACGAGCTCGAGAAGGGCGCGGCGGACGCTGCGTTCGACCGCGCGCTCGATGAGGTTATCGAGGGCATGGAGCGCTCCGGGCTGAGAGGCCAGGCGACGGGCTTCAAACGCGCGCTTGCGATCATGGACGCCGTTCCGTACGACCGCTCGAACCCGCATCCGACCGTTCTCATCGTGGGCGAGTACCTGCTCAATTTCCATCTCGGCGCCAACCACGAGATCGAGCGCTACCTCGAGGACAACGGGCTCGAGGTCATCGAGGCGCGCATGACCGACGTGATCCGCAAGACCTATTTCTACAAGCATGCGCAGTCGCGCGAGTTCCACGTCGACCTGTCGCTGCCCGAAAAGGCCTGGTACGCCACGGCGGACAACCTGTTCGAGCTCGCGCACGACCGTTGCGACCGCCTGGGCGCGGCGAGCCCGCTCTACGAGCCGCCGACGCGCATGCCCGAGCTCGTGCGCGCGAGCGATAAGATCCTGCACCATACGTTCGATGCGGGCGAGGGCGTGCTGATTCCGGCGGAGATTCTCGAGCACGCCAAGCGCGGCTGCCGCAACTTCGTGATCCTGCAGCCGTTCGGGTGTCTGCCCAACCATGTCGTGGGGCGCGGGCTCATCCATGCGCTCAAGGAGCAGTATCCCACGGCGCAGTTCCTGCCGCTCGACTACGATCCCGACGTGAGCTTCGCCAACGTGGAGAACCGTCTTCAGATGCTCATCATGAACGCCAAGGCGCAGGGGTGCGGTGAGGCGCATGGCGAGACCGCGTAAGGACGCCGATGCGCCCGATGCACGCACCCGTATCATCGAGGCGTTTTGGGAGCTCATCGAGAACAACAGCATCTTCGAGCTGTCGGTTGGCGAGGTGACCCGCGCCGCCCAGTGCAATCGCGGAACGTTTTACTACTATTTTCACGATTTCGATGAACTCGTCGCCATCGCCATAGCCCAGCTGCTGCAGGATAACGAGCTCATCACCGATGCCCTCTGGCATTTTTCGAGCGAGGGCGACCTTTCGGCGTTCGACCGGCGCGACGTCCGCTGCCTGCTGCGGCGCATCGTCATCACCATGAGGGCGGGTGCCGCCGAGCAGGTCGTGCAGGGCATCCATACGATCATCATCGACCGCGTGAGAGAGATCGTCCACCCCGACGGAGAAGAGCTCAAGGCAGATTCGAGCTTTGCGGTGGGCTTTCTGGTCTCGGGCATCATGGGCTTTGTGATGGCGGTCGGCTTTGCCCGGGAGGGCGGCGAGGAGATAGACCTCGAGCAGCTGGGGGACAGCGCGTGCGCGTACCTGAGGGCGGTCGCCATGCAGACGGTGGAAACGGTCGCGCAAGTCGAGGGCGTCGATACATCCGAGCTGCTCGAACGCGTCTCCAAGGAGGCCGATGCCTATCGCGCATCGCGTGCGACGAGTCCCGACGTGGTGAAAGACGCCTAGGGTTTCTCTTGCGGGGCGCCTGTCGCGCATCGCGCGGTGAGTCCCGCGATGCGGTCATAACCTGCATTCATGTGAGCCGGGTTTATAGATATTCCTCCAGCTGTTAACATAGACAACCTGTGGGTAAAGAGACAAAAGCGCCGCCGACGGGCGGGCGTTTTGATTTCGATGAACTCATGTAAGGAAACGAGCATGTTAGATAGATTTACCGATCGCGCGCGCAAGGTCATGTCCATGGCCAAGCAGGAGGCGCTCGATCTTCATTCAAATAAGGTGGGCACCGAGCACCTGCTGCTCGCGCTTGCCAAGGAGGACGAAGGCATTGCCGCCGAGGCACTGCGCTCGCTCGATATCTCCTACGACGACATCATGGACACACTCAAAGAGGTCCAGACCACCGTTCCCGAGCCCAGTGAGGAGACCGAGGCAGCCAAGCTCGCCTTTACACCGCTCGTCATTAGCGTGATGGAGCGTTCATTCCGCGTGGCGCGCGAGAACAACCAGACCTACGTGTCGACCGAGCACTTGCTGATCGGCATCGTCGAAGAGGGCAACGGCATGGCCATGGACATCCTCATGCGCCTGGGTGTGTCGTCCGCCTCCATCAAAAAGGCTATCGAGAAACTCACCGCCAAGGATCAGGACAAGAAACGTCCGCTCGCCGGCGCCGGTGCCGGGCGTCCCGGTGCGGGCCTGCCGTTCTTTAGCGGCTCGGATGCCTCTCAGCAAAAGGGGAGTGGCACCGACACGCTCAAGCAGTTCGCGACCAACCTCACGCAGAAGGCACGCGACGGCGAGCTCGACCCCGTGATTGGTCGCGAAAAGGAAGTCCAGCGTATGATGGAGATCCTTTCGCGCCGCACCAAGAACAACCCGCTCATTCTGGGCGACCCCGGCGTGGGCAAGACGGCCATCGTCGAGGGCCTGGCTCAGCAGATCGCCGCCGGCAACGTGCCCGAGAACCTTATGAACCAGAATATCTGGACGCTCGACCTGCCGGGCCTCGTGGCGGGCGCCAAGTATCGCGGCGAGTTTGAGGAGCGCCTCAAGAACGTGATCCAGGAGGCAACCGAAGCCGACGACGTCATCCTGTTTATCGACGAGATGCACACCATCATTGGTGCCGGTTCTGCCGAGGGTTCTATCGATGCGAGCTCCATGCTCAAGCCGGTGCTCGCGCGCGGTGCTTTCCAGATTATCGGTGCCACCACGGCCGAGGAGTTCCGCAAGTACCTCACCAAGGACCCGGCCTTCGAGCGTCGCTTCCAGACCATCGATGTCGAGGAGCCGAGCGTCGAGGACACGGTCAAGATCCTGACCGCGCTCAAGCCGCGCTACGAGGAGCACCACCATGTGCGCTATACGCAGGGTGCTATCGAGGCCGCCGCGAACCTCTCCGACCGCTACATCCAGGATCGCTTCCTGCCCGATAAGGCCATCGACCTCATTGACGAGGCCGGCGCCCGCGCCCGCATCGCCGCCAACCGCGCGCCCGAGCCGGTGCGCGAGGCCGAGCATCGCGTGGAGGAGCTTAAGGCCGCCGCGCAGGAGGCCACCGAGAGCGACGACATGAACAAGGCCGCCGAGATCACCGAGCAGCAAAAGGCTGCCGAGATTGAGCTCGCCGAGGCCAAGGCTGCCTGGACGGCCGAGCTCGACGCCAGCCCGCTCACCATCGATGTCTCCCAGATTGCCGACATCGTGTCCGTGACCTCGGGCGTGCCGGTGTCCTCGCTCACCGAGAGCGAGAGCCGCCGCCTGCTGCAGGCCGAAAGCGTGCTCAAGACGCGCATCATCGGTCAGGACGAGGCCGTCGAGGCCGTTGCCAAGGCCGTGCGCCGCAGCCGCTCGCCGCTCAAGGACCCGCGTCGCCCCGGCGGCAGCTTTATCTTCCTGGGCCCCACCGGCACGGGCAAAACCGAGCTCGCCAAGACGCTCGCCGAGTATCTCTTTGGCAGCAAGGACGCGCTCATCAGCTTCGATATGTCGGAGTTTGGCAGTGAGTTCGAGGTCTCCAAGCTCATCGGTAGCCCCCCGGGCTATGTGGGCCACGACGAGGGCGGCCAGCTCACCAAGGCTGTTCGCCGTCACCCGTACTCGGTCGTGCTGTTCGACGAGATCGAGAAGGCGCACCCCGACATCTTCAATATCCTGCTGCAGGTGTTGGAGGAGGGCCGTCTGACCGATAGCCAGGGCAAGACGGTCGACTTCCGCAATACGGTGATCATCATGACGTCAAACGTGGGCGCCCGCGAGATCGCGCAGGATGCGAGCGTTGGCTTTGGCACCACCGGCGAGCAGAGTCTCACGTCGAGCGAGATCAAGGGCCGTGCGATGGGCGAGCTCAAGCGCCTGTTCCGCCCCGAGCTGCTCAACCGTATCGACGATATTGTGGTGTTCCAGAAGCTCTCGGGCGAGAACCTGACCAAGATTGCGCACCTGCTGGTGGACGATCTGCGCCAGCGCCTGATCGCAAACGGCATGAACATCAAGCTTACCGATGCGGCCTACGACAAGATTGTGGCGGAGGGTACCGACCTCACCAACGGCGCGCGTCCTCTGCGTCGTGCCATCCAAAAGCTCATCGAGGATCCGCTGTCCGAGGAGCTGCTGGCCGGTGAGTGGGGCGAGGGCGATACCGTCCTGTGCGACGTGGTCGACGGCAAGTTTGTCTTTAGCCACGGCACGGGTGAGATTCCGGCGCCGCGTCCGGCGGGTGCACTCGGGGGCGATACCGCTCCGGCGGCGCCGCACACCGGAAACGCCGCGCCTGTGAGCAGTGGCGTGAGCTCGGGCCCCGGCGGCATGATGCAAGCCGGTTCCGGCGCGCTGTAGGGCGTGGCGACAATTTGATACGCGCAATCGAGGCGCTCCGGAAAGGGCGCCTCGATTTGTAGAGCTGCGGTAACTGTGACCGTTACGCTATGCGGTCCACCGTTAGCCGATGATGCGAGGGCGCTCGGCGTTTTCGACTGGTTTATGCACGCAAAGTCTGGGAATATACAAGTCGCATGTCTTACTGTCTAACCAGTTGCGCCAAGGAGGCACCATGGACTACAAGATTACCGGCTACGAGCCCGCCCAGCTGTTCCATTTCTTTGAGGAGGTCAGCGCGATCCCCCGCGGGTCTGGCAACGAGAAGGGCATCAGCGATTTTCTGGTCGCGTTTGCCAAGGAGCGCGGCCTCGATGTGTACCAGGACGAGGTCTACAACGTCATCATTCGCAAGCCCGCATCTGCCGGTGCCGAGAATGCCCCGACCGTGATGCTGCAGGGCCACATCGATATGGTGTGCGACAAGTTGGGCTCCGTTGAGCACGACTTTACGACTGATGGTATCGACCTGGTCGTCAAGGACGGCGTCCTCACCGCTAACGGCACCACTCTGGGCGCCGACAACGGTATTGCCGTCGCTCTGATGCTCACTGTTCTCGATGACGATTCGATCATTCACCCCGCCCTCGAGTGCGTGTTCACCACCGACGAGGAGACTGGCCTGGTCGGCGCCGAGACGCTCGACAAGTCCCAGATTAGCGCCCGCACCATGATTAACCTCGACTCCGAGGAAGAGGGCGTTGCCACCGTCAGCTGTGCCGGCGGCGTCGTCGTTACCTACACCTGCCCGATCGTGCGCGAGCACAAGACCGGTAGCACCCTCACGCTCGACATCTCCGGCCTGCTGGGCGGTCACTCCGGCAGCGATATCCACCTGGAGCGCGGCAATGGTAACCTCATCATGGCCCGCATCATCGACCGCCTGATGGTCGCCGGCGAGCCCGCCATCGTTAGCTTTAACGGCGGCACCAAGGACAACGCCATCAACCGTGAGTGCAAGGCTGTTCTGGTCTACGTCGACCACGCTGCCGCCGAGGCCGCGGCCCAGATCGCAAGGGGCATCATCGCCGACGTCACCGCCGAGCTTGAGGTCTTCGACCCCGGCCTTACCTGCACCGTCGAGATTGCCGACGACGCCGAGGTCGAGGCCATGGACCAGAAGTCCGCGCTTGCCCTCATCCGCGCCCTGCGTCTTGCCCCCAACGGTGTGATCCGCCGCAACGTCGCCACCGACGGCTCCGTCGAGGTTTCCTCCAACATCGGTGTGGTTGCCACCTCTGACGACGAGGTCAAGATCATGCTGTCCCCGCGCTCCTCGATCACCTCGCTGCAGAACGAGTTCAAGGACCGTCTGCAGACGCTGGCCGATGTCCTGGGCTTCGACGCCAAGTTCGAGTTCGAGTATCCCGGCTGGAGCTATGCCGAGCATTCGCCGGTCCGCGACGTCTTCGTCGAGAGCTATCGCGAGCTCTTTGGTTCCGAGCTGCGCATCGAGTCCATTCACGCCGGCCTTGAGTGCGGCCTGTTTGCCGAGGCCCTGCACGGCCTGGACGCCATCGCCGTGGGCCCGACGCTCTCCGATGTCCACACCCCGGACGAGAGCATGGAGCTCGCTTCTGCCGAGCGCTTCTACGAGCTGCTCATCGACGTCCTCAAGCGCCTTGCTGCGTAAAGGTCGCGCTAGCAGCAGTTCGAGTCACGTGCTAGCGGATTGCAAATGACATTACGAGAGGGGGCATCTGAGCTTTTGCGACGGGTGCCCCATTACAGTCTGAAATAGGCCATCGATAAATTTCGATGGCGAGCATTCGG
>CALKBO010000003.1 GCA_937989875.1 uncultured Collinsella sp.
CAATAGATGCGGAATTGATTATTCGAAGGCTGTTGTAGTTGACAGGCCGGAATACATAGATCAACAGACGCGTCCGCACCTGCGCCAGAATGAGTTCGAAGCCCTTCGCGGAAATGAATTTACCGTGCAAAAGGGATTTGAAAAATATATCAAGCTTTACAAGAAGGCTGTTCGATCAGGGCACCCCCGCTATCAATCGTTAATCAAGTATTCGACGTTGCAGAATTATGAATTGTAGCTAAGGGGCGCTCTAATGATTCAGGCCCCGGCATATGCTCATGTCATACGATCGCAGTGCGTAAATGCCAAATAGGCGTCCGTGGTGATTTACGATTCCAAGCTTGACTCAACCCCTCCTTTCACCGATTGGCAAAACGATTTACGCCTAATTTCGGGGTTCGTTTACAGGCAATTCGTTCGCTACTCGCCCGATCTCGCTACACTAATAACTGCTGCTACCAGGTAGTTTTCTGGCGCAGTCCCCATTGGCTCTTGCGAAGATCGGAGCGGTTATGTTTGCTTCCGCGTTCCACACTAGCCGTCACTACATCCTGTTTACTGCCATGGCCTGCCTATGCGTTTTGCTGGGCGGGCCTTCTTATGCCGCGGGCGCGGAGAGCCTGTTCATTGCGGGCGCCACGTACTACGAGCCGGGCGCGTCGGGCCCCGGGTGGGCCTGGACCGACGCCGACCATCTGGAGCTTAACGGCTACACGGGCGAGGCCATCGGCGCCGACGGCGACCTGGTGGTGACGCTGACCGGGCAGAACACTGTTGTTGAGACGAGCGCGCCCGACGTGGACATCTCGCGTTGCGGCATGGAGGTGTGGGGCGATCTGACGCTCCGCGGCACCGGGTCGCTGGTGGCCACGGGCTCGCAATGCGGGATCTACGTGTCGGGGACGCTCGCGGTGGAAGGCTGCATGGTTGACGCGCGGGCCGACGGCGCCGGCATCGCGGACGCGCGGGTGGCCGGCGTGATCGCGGACGGTCTTGCCGTTCGCGGCGGTGGGCGCGTTGTCGCCGCGGGCGCGGACTCCGGGGCGGGCGTGCGCGCCCATGGTGTGTGTCTGCTGGGCGGGGCTGCTGGCCGCGGCGCGGCCGGGCAGCTTACCGTCGATGCGTCCTGGCTGGATGCGTCGGGCGCCGACGGCGGCGTCGCCTGCCTGGGCGGGTCGCTTGCATCCGCGCGCTTTGTGACGCCCGCGGGCGGGGCCTTTGGCGCGGGCGGTGTGGTGGATGCCGACGGGTCCGTGGCAGCGCATGTGACGATCGAGCCCGTGGATACCACGGCGTCGGCGGGGGAGACCGGTAGGCCCGATGTGCCGGGCGATGGCCCATCCGCCCCTGGCACCGACCCCGCTACCAGCGAGCCAGCTGCGGTTCCGTCGACGAATCCCACACTGAAGCCCGCAGCCGCGACTAAGACGGTGACCACGACCACAGTGACCAACACCACGGCCGCCAAGGCCTCTAGGCCCACGGCCACCAGCGCGACTACCGCCTCGCTCCCCAAGGCCGGTGATAACTGCTGGATCGCCGCATCCCTAACGCTTTTCTTACTCGGCATAGCGCTCCTATGCGCCGCGATTCGCTGCTAAAGCGCTCGATTTCCGGAAGCGAAGAGAAACTCGAACCGTCATGCCCAAACCGATCTCTAGCGACATATCCAAGGCTAGATATTGTCCAGGCCGATATCCCGTATCCAACTAAGCTCACTTCCCCTATGTCCCCTTTGGGGGCAGTCACTGTTGCTATGCCTTGGTGCTATACTCGGAGGCCTAAGGAAGTGGTTCGTATGTACTTGAGCGATACTAAGATTCAGGAGCTAATCGACAGCAAGGTGCTTATCAATGCCGATGCTTCGAACATCGGACAGGTTACGTATGACTTGCGCACCGAGGGATTCTACATCAACGAAAGCAAGCAATCCGAGGTAGAGCTTGGCCCCGGAGATTCGACATTCGTCTCATGCGTTGAATGTGTTGCGTTGCCAAACGATTTGACCGCGAGCGTGCTTCTGCGCAATTCGCGCATTCGCCAGGGGCTTTCTTTGGATGCGCCGCTATATT
This sequence comes from uncultured Collinsella sp., assembly GCA_937989875.1. Classification (GTDB taxonomy): domain Bacteria; phylum Actinomycetota; class Coriobacteriia; order Coriobacteriales; family Coriobacteriaceae; genus Collinsella. Next base: position 2,073 of record CALKBO010000003.1, read on the forward strand.
TCCCCGGGCATGGAACACGGCTGTTTTACCGTGTTACAAACGTAAGCGGTAACACTATTACGCTCGATAAGTCTAAGGGTATAGCGCAGGTCGCATTCCAGCACGTTGATGGCGTGGTGGCCCATCCTTACCACGGCGCTTTCTCTGATGAGCTCAACTTTAACGGACTTGCAGATTATTCCGACGTCTATGCCGGAGAACTCAAAAAGGTCGAGGACAAAAAGGAAGAAATCGCGAATATCTAGTCCCGTATTTATGGCAACGTCCTGGCCCTCTTCGCCATTTTTGCCGCGATCTTTACGCTCGTAAACGTCAACGCCGGAGGTCTGTCCTCCAATATAACAACCGTCAACTTTGTTGCACTCGACCTGCTGATTATTGGCGGTTTTCTGATTCTTGCATCCGCAATCGAGACTTTCCTTGTTAAAGACAGGGAAAAGAAGGTATCGCTGCCTCTCGTATTGGGCATTGCCTGCATTGTCGTGGCAGTGGTTCTTGCATTTCAGTAAGTAGGGTGGCTCAAGTCGTGGGAGGCTTGACTAAAGGTACGATCAATTGCTCCTGAGTGAGGGTATTGGCTTACGCCAATACCCTCACTTTCTTTGAATAGGGCAACAGACAGAGCCAGCTGTCACAGTTCGTGTCTTATAGGAATAATTCAATTCACGCCGCGTTACATCTAGTCTGCTCTTTATACTTGGATATCAACACTATGGAGGCAGCCGTGCTTTGGAGCTACGTTCAGCTTGATGATGGCACCCAGTTTGCCTACTCAGAGACAAGAGAAGACGGAACCGTTCGCGTGGCCGCCGAGCGCCCGGTTGACTTTGGCTTTGACCATGCGGAATGCTTCTTGCCTGCGGTCAAATGGTTCAACGTCGAAGGATTTACTGCTGATGATCTCAATTTCTTGACAGAATTTGTTAGATCAAACGCCCCGTTTATCTTCGAGCTCGCCGAACGCCAAAAAGCCGGATCGGCGGTTTCGCCGCTGGCCCTATGACGTTCTGCTGTTGAACGGCAAATAACCCATGATCTCACCTACCGACATATCCGCTGCCGCCTCCCGCGTGCTGGTTCAATACGACGTCAGCGAAGCATATTTATTTGGCTCGTTTGCGCGGGGCGAACAAACGCCCGATAGCGATATCGACTTGCGTTTAGTCAGCGGCAACACCATGACTTTCGGCGCGCTATACGAACTCTCCCATGAGCTCGAGAAGGAACTTGGGCGAAAGGTTGATATAGTCACCAACCCACCAGAGCACGTGCGCCCGGCTTTTCGCAAAAGCATCGAGCAGGAAGAGGTGCTTGTTTACGAAGCGCTGTAAAAAGGACGAGGGGCTTGCAAATACCAACCCTCAACCCTTTCCTTCCAATGAGCCCAGCCCGGAGACCCTCGAGGCCATCCGTGAAGGTGATGCATTCTTTGCGACGGGGGAGTGCGGTCGCTTCGACAACGGTGCTGATCTTATCAAAGCAGCTCTAAAGGCCCCTCACTCACGGCCAGCCAACGAGTGATGACTGTTTATCGTGCGGGTTTAATTGGCGCTCGCAAATACCCTGGACTGCACTATCGAATACCTCGTCTGGCAACCGATTGCTCTGGAGTACGACTCCTAGTGCCACTTTGTTGTGCGCCCCGGTATTGCATCGCACGTATAGAATCTAAGCATCCGCACGCCTGCCATTATCTTGATTGGAAGCCATATGGAAATCCCCAGCACCCTGTGCAGCAATGTGTACGATTTCGCGTTTTGCCCCGAGCCCTGTTACGACCGCCTGGCCGACCTTGCCGATCCCGAGGACTGGGGTCCTAGCAACCGCATCCTCAAAAACTACTTGTCGTTTTCGTTTAGCCGCGCGGTGTTTTTGACCGAGCGCGACGTGGACCAGACCGCGCCGTCCAACCTGCCGCTGGTGTTTGACGACGACCGCTGCCTAGTCAACACCGGCCTGTACACGCGCCGTTACGAGAGCATCTACGGCCTGTTTGAGCCCAACACCAAACCCGACGCGCGCCAGCGGTGGTTTTTGAAGGGTTTCTTTAAGGAAAGCGACCCCATGCTGGTCTCGTTTGAGTACCTGCCATGCCGCGTGCGCTTTGCCGAAGACCCCTCCGAGCTGGTCTTTGACTACCGCCTGCCCATCCGTTCCAACATCGACCACATTCTGGGTGACGAGGAGAACCTGACGCACATTCCTGCCATTCTGATGGGGGAGGGCAACTCGCTGCTGCTGCGCCGCGCCTTTGAAGGCGCCGTCGTTGAAGCCGCCCGCCGTGCCGCCGCCAACTACACGCTCGCGGTGCCGCAGTTCTATGGAGGCCGGATTCAGCTGCTTCTGCCGCTGTGCCTGACTGGCGACAAGCCCGAGCTGGCGCTGACCATCCAGCGCGAGGACGGCTTTTACGCCGCGCGCACCTGTCTCACGCTCGACATGGCCTACAACAACGCGCGACTTATCTGCCGTCCCGAGACTTCGTGGATAAAGCGCTAAATGGCTGCTTAGCTGCAAGTTTGTCAATTGCTTTGGTCGCTTAGGCTTGGCTGGCACCCACGAATTTAAAATCGAGGGCAAAAAGTTCTTGGTAAACCACGCGCGGCTATGTTAGTATCTCTTTTGCCGAAAGGCGACGGGCGATTGGCTCAGGGGTAGAGCATATCCTTCACACGGATGGGGTCACAAGTTCGAATCTTGTATCGCCCACCATCAAAAGCGCAGGTCAGAGGTATTAAGCCTCTGGCCTTTTTCTTTTGACACCAAGGGTGACACCAAAACTGACATCAAAATCAAATCGTAGTCGTCTAAGGCGTCGTTTTTTATCGCACCCTTTTTACCGACGCCATTGCTTGTTTTGTATATAACGCATGCGTATTTTCATTGAATTCCCCATGTGATTCATACGCAAATGTGAAGACAGGGACCACACGCCCAGAGCTCCTTCCAGCGGATTTCTATCACACAGCGCTTTTTCGGCGGAACTCGTCAAGCTTTTGGTCAGCATTTGGTTTGCTTCCGGTACTTACCCGCATGACGGCCCCGTAGATAATCGGCCATGCCCGCAATCCGCACGGCCTACGGCCGATACCAGGGGAGGCCACATGGACGATATCGTCTGCGCAAACACCGCATTCCGTTACTGGCGCTGCCCACCGCAGGTGCGCGACCTCTACCCGCGCCTGCCCAACTCAGAAGAAGGCTGGCGAGCTCTATCCCAATCGCCCTTTGTAGTCGACGTCCTCAAGACCCCGATTATCACTGTTGCATCGCCAGGTTGTTGTAATCACCACTCGGGATTGCGCTCCACTATTCGCTGGGAAGGGGCATCGGATGCCGGCACAACAATCGACACTCATTTAGGCTTTAGTGTCACCAACCCGCTTAACACGTTATTTACTATGACGCGCTTTGTGTCCCAAATAGATCTCGTACTGGCCATGTACGAACTTTGCGGCTGGTTTTCTGTTTTCGAGCCGGCCTCCGCTGCTGAAATGCTGTTAAAAATGGCGCAAGAGGGGAATCGCAATTCCAGCACGCAGGATCTGTTCGAACTTGGAGAAGGCGAAGACGAGGTTCCTTGGAAACGGGTTTATGCCCGCGCAACCGTAAAGGCCCCAGATAATGAAGGCCAATCGAATAAGCGTGAGGATGGAAGAGAGATTACAAAACTCAAAGGTACTTCTCTTTGGATGAGAAAGCCGCTTATCGAACTGAGCGACCTGCATCGATTCGCCGATAAGGTCAAAAGTCAAATGTGGGGAAAGCAGTTTTATGATGCCGCTCAACAGGTTATCGGCATTGCTGCATCTCCACTCGAGGTCGCGGGGGTCCTGCTCCTAAGTCGTTCTCGACGTCTAGGTGGTTCAGGTTTCAGATACGTGTACCTCAACGATTTAACCCCTCTATCCGAGGCAGCCCAAAGCATCGCAGGTCAAAAGGTCTGCTACGGCGACATCGTGATTGTAAACCCAATGCTAATGAAGGCAGTAATTATCGAGATTCAAGGTGAAGTCATCCATGGATCAGGCGCGGTACTTGACCACGATGCGGAACGGATGACTGCGCTCCAGAGCATGGGTTTCGACGTGTTCCTGGTAACCCACGATATGTTTAACGACAAAAAGCAGCTAGACACCATAGTCAAAAGCGTCTGCAGTCGTTTGGGGATTCGATATAAAGCCAAATCCGAGGCAATGAAGCGCGCCGAGACGCAACTGCGAGCAAATGTTTTGTGCAACTGGTTGGAAATCGGTAATTAGCCGGCAACGAGATACTAGAACAACCTTGTTTGCCTGCCAGTGAATTAGTTCCATTTCAAAACTATGCCAGATTACGGGGCTGGACCCGGACAGGCCGTCCATACCCTTCATTTCGCGGAATCCGCGAGTCGTCTACCTGCGGGTTTGATTTTACCGATTGCGGCATGCTCGGGGGTTCCCGGCCTGGCCCCGTAAACCGGCATGGTTTTGAGATCGCCGGGTGGGCGGGGGCGCTATTGGTCCCGATAATGGGCCTGGCGCCGGCAGGATGGCCGTTGGCGGATGGTGGCCCGCGTCGCGGAAGCGAAAAACGGCGGTCGGCGGGACTCGAGATGTCTGTTGATGTTCACTAAGAAGTGGTCCGAGTGATCACTGGGAAATGAGCACCGT
>CALKBO010000004.1 GCA_937989875.1 uncultured Collinsella sp.
TGCTGCTGCTGGTGCACCGTATCGACAAAAACGTCGAGGACGGGGACACCAAGGCCATCACGCGCAACATGCTCATCGCCGGTTACGCGCAGAGCTGGTGCGGCCTGCTGATTATTCCCCTGGCATTCTTCTTTGGCGCCGATGCCGTCGCCAGCCTGCTCAACATCATCCCCGATTTCGTTCAGACCGGCATGGATGTTGCCGCCGCCTTCTTGCCCGCACTCGGCTTTGCGATGCTGGCGCAGATGATTATGAACAAAACGGTGGCTCCGTTCTTCTTCGCTGGCTTCTTCCTCGTCGCCTACTTTGGCATTAGCACGACGGGCGTGGCGATCTTTGCCGCGATCATCGTCGTCGCGATGACGGTTTTGGGCGAGAAGAAAAAGGCGGAGCAGCCCGCAGTGGCAACCGAGGATCCTGCGATTGGGAGTGGGTTCGATGAGTTTTAAGTTTGAGTCTTCTTACGACGGGCTGATTTCCCGCGCAGACCTTAAGAAGCTGTTCTGGCGCTCGATTCCCTATGAGCATTCCTGGAACTACGAGCGTATGGGCCATATCGGCTTTATGTGGGCCCTTATGCCGATCCTTCGCAAGCTGTATCCGCAGGATGCGGACTTTAAGGCCGCCCTCAAGCGCCATATGGAGCTCTATAACGTCACGCCGTACATCTCGACGCTCCCCATGTCCATTGCTGCCGCAATGGAAGAGGTCAACGCTACTGACGATAGCTTTGACACGAGCGCGATCTCTAATGTCAAGCTTGCTTTGATGGGGCCGCTGTCCGGCGTGGGCGATGCCTTCTACTGGGGCACGCTGCGAATTTTGGCAACGGGTGTCGGCACGTCGCTGGCGCTGCAGGGCTCTATTCTTGGCCCGATTTTGTTCCTGCTCGTGTTCAACGTCCCTCACTACATCATCCGTTACCTGCTGACGTTTGTGGGATATCGCTTTGGCTCGGACATGATCAGCAAGGTCCAGGAATCGGGCATTATGGACACGATCGTCAAGATGGCCTCTATCATGGGCGCCATGGTGATCGGCGCTATGACCATGGAGATGGTCACCGTGGACATTCCGCTCATGGTCGGTGCGGGCGATGGCGCTCAGACGCTCGCCGAGCTGCTCAACGGAATCTTCCCGGGCTTTGTCACGATGGGGCTGTTTGGAATCGTCTATCTCATGCTCAAGAAGAAGATGAATCCGCTGCTTATCATGATCGTGATCCTGCTCGTGAGTATCGCCGGCGCGTTCTTTGGAGTGCTTGGTGTTCAGTAGGGCATCCGTCATAATGAGAATAATGTAAGAGGGGGCGTCGCGCACACTGTGCTGCGGCGCCCTTTTGCCGAAAGGTGGACAAGATGGAGTATCCGCAGCTTGCCGTCATGAATATCAGCCATCGTTATTTTGACCTAGAGGAATTCTTTTCTTCGGCAGCGGCCTCGGGCTACACGTGTTGCGAGCTTTGGACCGGGGCGATGCATCTGTATGTCGATTGCCATGGATACGATTCGCTCGAGCAGGTGCGGGAGCTGTCGCAGCGGTATGGGGTTCGGATTGTGGGGCTTTGTCCCGAACAGAACAACCCCAAGCCGTGGAATATCGCGGCGCGCGGGAATGAGGCGCGTACCCGCACGCTCGCGTACTTTAAGAACGTTGTGGATATCGCGGCGGAACTTGGAGCCGAGCAGGTCATGGTCTCGAGCGGCTGGGCATTTTTGAACGAGCCGATCGAGGACGCGTGGGGTCGCAGCGCCTCGATGCTGCGTGCGATTGCCGAGCATGCGGGAGAGCGCGGCGTGCGACTGGTGCTCGAGGCCCTACAGCCGGTTGAGTCGATGATCGTGAACTCGGCGGCCGACACGAAGCGCATGATCGAGGCAGTTGATCATCCGGCACTTAAGGCGTGTCTGGATTTGGGCGCTATGGCAGTGGCAGGGGATACCATCGACGATTATTTCGATCTGCTTGGCGATGATGTCGCCCACGTGCATTTTGTCGATGTTGCGGCAGATGGCACGACGCATCTTGCCTGGGGTGACGGCGACCGCGATATGCGCGCCGACCTGGATAGGCTGGTGGCGCGCGGCTATCGCGGAGTTGTTTCGGCCGAGACCTATGACGGGCGCTATTTTGCCGACCCCGCAGCTGCCGATGCGCAGGTAATGGCAGAGTATCGTCGTGCGATTGGTGCCTAGGCGGGTTTGGGTTGCGGCGATCTGCCCTATGTTTCCAAATGAATACGGCGTGAGCGGCTGCGATGGATTTTCCCCGCAAACACTCTAGTATGCTAAAGTACCCAGAAGATCGGCGGAGCTATGCCGGTCTTCTGTTCTATATGAAACACAGCATGAGGAGGCTCACCAGATGACGGCCACACCGTGGGGATTCCGGGACATATTGCCCGAGGAGGCTCAGGCGCGCGAGGAGATTGCGCTGACGGTGAAGGGCTGCTTTAGGGAGCATCATTACCTGCCGGTCGAGACGCCGCTGCTCGAGGACAAGGGCTCTCTCGAGGAGGGTGGCCGCATTGCGGACACCCCGTTTAAGCTCTTTGATGATGACGGCCGCCTGCTGGTGGTCCGTCCCGACAACACGCTGCCGATCGTGCGCCTGGTTTCGACCCGCATGCGCGCGGCCGATCTGCCGCTGCGCCTTCGCTACGAGGCGCCGGTGGTTCGCGAGTGCCAGCGCAATGCCGGCGGCTCGCGTCAGTTTACGCAGTTGGGTTTTGAGCTTATCGGTGTGGGCGATACCGCGGGCGATGTCGAGATCGTCTCGCTGGTGGCGGAGGCCATGCGCAAGCTGGCGCTGCCCGATGCGCGCATTATTGCGGGCAGCGTTCGTCCGTTTAAGGAACTGCTCGCGGCCTGTGAGGATCGCGAACTGGCTGCCGAGGCATTGCGTTGCGTACACGCCAACGACTTTGTGGGCCTCGATGCCCGTGTGGCGGCAAGCGCCGAGCCCGAGGCCGTCAAGGCTGCCATCAACGAGCTGCCGCGCTTGCACGGCGGCGCTGAGGTACTCGACCGCGTCGACGCGCTTCTGGCGGCGGTGGGCATTGTCGCGCCGCTCACGCGCGAGCTGCGTGCCCTGGTCGAGGGCCTGGCTCCCGAGGACGCCCAGGTGCTGTCCTTCGACTTCTCCATCATGAACTCGTTTGATTACTACACGGGTCTGGTCTTTAAGGCCTATGCCGGCGGCCTGCCCGATCCGGTGGGTTCGGGCGGACGCTACGACTCCATCTTTACCGGTGCATTTGGCGACGGCATCGAGGTGCCGGCGGCGGGCTTCGCCTTTTCGCTCGAGCGCCTGGAGGCCGCGCACACCTCGGCCGAGGACGCTGCTTCCGATGGCGATCACGCCGCGGGCCGTGGCGCCGAGGGTCCGCTGCGCATTGCCGTGCCCAAGGGCTCGCTTAAGGCCGACACACTCGACGTGCTCGAGGCCGCGGGCTTGGATGTCTCGGAGCTGCGCGATCCCGGTCGTCACCTCATCGTGCGCGGCCGCGACACACAGGCCGGCGAGGGCACGGTCGGCGATATCGAGTTTGTCATCGTGCGCCCCAGCGATGCGCCCGCCTTTGTGGGCTGCGGCGGTGCCGATTGCGGCATCTGCGGTTGGGATTCGCTTATCGAGGCAGACCTCAACCTGCTGCAGCTGGTCGATCTGGGCTACGGCCTGTGCACGTTTATCGAGGCAGAGCCCGCGTGGCGCGCCGGCCAGGCCGAGCACAACTATGCCCGTCGTGGGTCGCTTCGCGTGGCCACCAAGTATCCGCGCATCGCGAGTGCCTGGTATGCCGAGCGCGGCGTGAACGCCGACATCGTTTCGCTGCACGGCAACATCGAGCTGGGTCCCATTGTCGGCATGACCGACCGCATCGTGGACATTACCGCCACGGGCGCCACGCTGCGTGACAACGACCTGGTCATCACCGGTCGCATCATGGACTGTACGGCCCGCTTCTTCGTCAACCCAGGTGCCGCGCGCTTGGATCCGCGCGTACGCAATCTGGCCGATCGCTTGGCGGTAGCCGTGAAGGACAGGCATTTTGAGCCCGTTGCGGGCTCGGCACAATAGCGCGAGCACGCACGGGCGCCCCAACGTCTGGGCTGCGGGTCGACTGGCGCCGCCGCCCGGCCTCTCGTTTTTCGAACATAACCTCGACCGATAGGGGATACCGATATGAAGACCATCAAGCTTGCTCCCGGCGAGCGCCTCGTTACCAATCAGCTCAATCGCAAGGGCGTGCTGCCGCAAAACATCGTCGACGCCGCCCGCGATATCGTGGCAAACGTGCGCGCCAACGGCGATGCCGCGGTGCGCGATTACTGTCAGCGTTTTGACGGTGTTGAGCTGCAGAGTTTTCGCCTGCCGCAGGAGCAGATCGATGCCGCGCTCGAAGGCCTCGATCCGGCCTTTGTCGCGGCGCTCGAAAAGGCTGCACGCCAGATTCGCGAGTTCCACCAGCGTGAGGTCGAGCAGAGCTGGTTTACCACGCGCCCGGACGGCACGATGCTCGGCGTTAAGGTGACCCCGCTTGCTGCGGCCGGCATCTATGTGCCGGGCGGCCGCGCGCAGTATCCCTCCACGGTGCTCATGAACGCCATTCCCGCCAAGGTCGCCGGCGTTGAGCGCGTGGTCATGGTGACCCCGCCGCAAAAGGACGGCCTGATAAGCCCCTACACGCTCGCCGCGGCAAAGCTCGGCGGCGTGGACGAGATCTATATGGTGGGCGGCGCCCAGGCCGTGGCCGCACTGGCGTACGGTACCGAGACCATTCCGCGCGTCGACAAAATCACCGGCCCGGGCAACGCCTTTGTCGCCGCTGCCAAACAGATTGTCTCGGGTGACGTGGGTATCGACATGGTCGCCGGTCCTTCCGAAGTCTGCGTGCTGGCCGACGCCACGGCCAAGCCCATGGTGGTCGCGGCCGACCTGATGGCCCAGGCCGAGCACGATCCACTGGCAGCCTGCTATCTGGTGACCTGCGACGAGCAGTTTGCGCGTGAGGTCGAGGCGGGTATCGATATTCTGGTAGCGCAGTCGCCACGCGCCGAGATTACGCGCGCCTCGCTCGACAATGAGGGCACCATCGTGGTGGCCGCCGACATGGCTGCCGCCGTCGAGGCCGTGAACACCGTGGCGCCCGAGCACCTTGAGCTGCACTGCAAGGACGCGATGGGCCTGCTCGGCGGCATTCGCAACGCCGGCGCCATCTTTGTGGGTGCTTGGAGCTCCGAGCCGCTCGGCGATTATGTTGCCGGCCCCAATCACACGCTGCCGACCGGCGGCACGGCCATGTTCTCCAACCCGCTTTCGGTGGAGGAGTTCGTCAAGCGCTCGAGTGTTATCTGCTATACACCCGAGGGGCTGCTCTCGGACGCTCCCGCCACGCAGCGTCTAGCCGAGGCCGAGGGCCTGTGGGCACACGCGCTTTCCGCCGCACTGCGTCGCCGTGTGCTAGAGCAGGGCGAGGATGCCGTGAGCGTCGAGTCGCTCGCCGCGGCCGACCTGACCAAGGTCGCCTGGCCGGGCGACCCCGTGGCGACGGTTGCCGAGGGCGTTGACCTGGCGGCTGCGGGCGCGGATGGCGTTGGCACAACTGGCAAGGAGGCCTAATATGGCCGAGCTGACGCCCCGTATGAAGGAGCTCGTCCAGCCCTACTTGGCCGGCATTGAGCCCTACGATCCCAACTTTACGCCCACACGCATCAACCTTTCGGCCAACGAGAACACCTATCCCGTGCCGGCTGGTGTGCGCGAGGCGGTCGACGCCGCCCTGGCTGCTACACCGCTCAACCGCTATCCCGATCCCATGTCCAACGATCTGCGCGACGAGCTTGCCGCTTGGCATGGTGTGGCGCGCGAGAATGTCTGCGTGGGTAACGGCGGTGACGAGCTGCTCTATAACTTCCTGTTGGCGTTTGGCGGCGCGGGACGGACCCTGCTCAACTGCCCACCGTGCTTTAGCGAGTACGCGTTCTTTGCGTCGCTCTGCCAGACCGAGGTGCGCGACGTGTGGCGCGACCCTGCGACCTTTGAGCTCGATCAGACAGCCGTGCTTGCGGCGGCGCCCGAGTGCAACCTGGCAATCGTGACCTCGCCCAACAATCCCACGGGTGATGTGACGCCGCTCGACTTTGTCGCGGCCCTGTGCGATGCGTGCCCCGGCATGGTAATGGTCGACGAGGCCTACGTTGAGTTTGCCGACGATTCGTTTGGCGCGGCAACTACGGCGCAAGGCCTTATTGCCGAGCATCCTAACCTGGTGATTCTGCATACACTGTCCAAGGCGTTCGGCGCCGCCGGCACGCGCCTGGGCTATGTGATCGCGGCGCCCGAGGTCATCGACGTGTTCGCGGCGATTCGCCAGATCTATTCGGTCAACGTGTTGAGCCAGGCGGCGGCGCTTGCCTGCGTGCGTGCCCGCGATGCGTACGCGCCCGTGGTGGCACAGGTTGCATCCGAGCGCGAGCGCGAGCTGTGCGCCCTACGCGCAATGGCTGCCGAGGGCATGCCCGCGGAGGCATGGCCGAGCGCGGCGAACTTTGTGCTTGTGCGCACGCCGCATGCCACGCGCGTGCGCGAGCGTCTGCGCGACGAGTATTCGATTTTGGTGCGCGACTTTAGTTACGCGCCGGGGCTCGCGGACTGTCTGCGCATTACCGTGGGCACCCCGCAGGAAAACGACGAGGTGCTGGCCGCGTTTGCCGCGCTGGTGAAGGAGGAGATGTAGATGGACCGCTATGCCGAGGTGACCCGCAAGACGGGGGAGACCGACATTGTCGTAAAGCTCGACCTGGACGGATGCGGCGTGTGTGATATCTCGACCGGCGTACCGTTTTTCGACCACATGCTCAACGCTTTTGGCCGCCATGGCCTGTTCGATTTGACGGTGCACGCGGTGGGCGACGTCGAGGTCGATGCGCATCATACCGTCGAGGACACGGGCATTGTGCTGGGCGAGGCGTTTTGCCAGGCGCTGGGCGACAAGGCGGGCGTTACGCGCTTTGCCGACGCGGCGATCGCCATGGACGAGACGCTTGTGATGGCTGCCGTGGACATTTCGGGCCGCGGGCAGGCCTACTGCGAGCTGCCCGTGCCGACTGAGCGCGTGGGCAGCTTCGATACCGAGCTGGCCGTCGAGTTCTTCTACGCCTTTGCGCGCGATGCCAAGCTCACGCTGCACGTGCGCGAGCTGGTGGGCGGCAACTCGCATCACATTATCGAGGCCGCCTTTAAGGCCGTGGGCCGCACGATGCGCCGCGCCTGCGAGCTGGACCCCCGCGTGCAGGGCATTCCCAGCACCAAGGGCTCGCTGTAACCGTCACAAGGGTAAAACCACCACGAAGGTGCCTGTCCCCTTTGCGGTGGTTTTGGATGATGAGAAGTGGAGGGTCGCGTGGGCGAACCGAAGATCGTGGTGGTCGACTACCACAAGGGCAACTTGTCGAGCGTTGCGCGCGGGCTTGCGCGCGCCGGTGCCGCCGCCTGCACGTCGGACGATCCGGAGCAGATCCGCCGCGCCGACGGCCTGGTCATCCCGGGCGTGGGCGCGTTCTATGACGCGATCGCCTTTATGCGCCAGAGCGGCGAGGCGGACGCGGTGCTCGATGCCGTCGCCGCCGGAACTCCGCTGCTCGGCATCTGCCTGGGCCTTCAGCTATTTTTTGAGCGCGGCAACGAGGGCGTGCCTGCGGACGAGGGCGCGGTCGCCGACGGCAATGCCTCTGAGCAGACTGGCGGTCCCTGGGTCGATGGCCTGGGCATTATGCGCGGTTCGTGCACGCGCTTGGAGTCGAGCCGCCTTAAGGTGCCGCACGTGGGCTGGGACCAGGTGCATATGACGCCTGCCGGTGCGGCCGATCCGCTGCTCGCCGGTTTTGCCGAGGGCGCCAACATGTACTTCACCCACAGCTATGCGGTGGCCGACGACGCCGATACCGCCGATGTGCTGGCACGCACGCACTATACGCGGAGCTTCCCGTGCATCGTGCGCCATGGCAACGTGTGGGGCTGCCAGTTCCATCCCGAGAAATCCTCCGCGCTGGGTCAGCGCATCCTTAAGAACTTCGTCAACATCGTCGAGGAGGCCGGCCGATGATCCTGTTTCCCGCAATCGATCTGATCGGCGGCAAGGTCGTGCGCCTGGAGCGCGGCGACCGCAGCCGCTGCAAGGTATATTCCGACGACCCCGTGGCCGTTGCCCGCTCGTTTGCCGAGCAGGACGCAAGCTGGGTGCACGTCGTCGACCTGTCCGCTGCCTTTGGCGAGGATGAGGACACATGCGCTGCCAATTCGGCGGCGATCAAGGCCATCTGCGGCGTCGACGGTCTGTCCGTGGACGTGGGCGGCGGCGTTCGCTCGCTTGCACGCATCGACGAACTGGCCGGCTACGGCGCGCGTCGCATCGCACTGGGCACCGTGCTGGTGACCGAGCCGGGTTTTGCCGAGGTGGCGGCCCAAGGCTTTGGCGAGTTGCTGGTGGCAGACATCGCCGCGCGCGACGGTCAGGTCAAGGTGAATGGTTGGCGCGACGGCGCGGGCGTGGCACTCGACGATGCCGTGGCGCAGCTTTCCGAGCTGGGTTTTAAGCATCTGGTGTATACCGACATCGCGCGCGATGGCATGCAGACGGGCATCGATGTGGCGGCGTATCGCCATGTGGCCGAGGTCGCGGGCTTTCCCGTCGTGGCATCGGGTGGCATCTCGACGCTCGACGATATCCGCGCGCTTGCCGCGGTGGGTGAGGACGCCATCGAAGGTGCCATCACCGGTCGCGCTCTCTACGAGGGCAACTTTACGCTGGCCCAGGCGCTGGCCGCCGCCCGAGGGGAGGAGTAGTCCATGCTTACCAAACGTGTGATTCCCTGCCTGGACGTCAAGGACGGTCGTGTGGTCAAGGGCGTCAACTTTGTGAGCCTGCGCGATGCGGGCGATCCGGTGGAGCTGGCGCGCGCCTACGACCGCGAGGGTGCGGACGAGGTCGTCTTCCTGGACATTACCGCCACGAGCGACAACCGCGCGACGACCATCGAGATGGCGGCGCATGCTGCCGAGGAGCTGGCCATTCCCTATACCGTGGGCGGCGGCTTTCGCGACCTGGCGGGCATGCGCACCATGGTGGCTGCCGGTGCCGACAAGGTGTCGCTCAACTCGGCCGCCGTGCGCGATCCGTCGTTGATCAGCCAAGCCGCCGCGGCGTTTGGCAGCCAGGCCGTGGTCGTGGCGATTGATGCCAAACGCGTCGGTTTGCCCGGCGCATCCGGTGCCGACAAGTGGGAGGTCTTCACGGCGGGCGGTCGCAACGCCACAGGTATCGATGCGGTGGCGTGGGCCGAGGAGGCGGCTCGTCGCGGTGCCGGTGAGATCTTGCTCACCAGCATGGATCGCGACGGCACCAAGGCTGGCTTCGACCTGGCGCTCACCCGTGCCGTGGCGCGCGCGGTGCCGATTCCCGTCATCGCGAGCGGCGGCGTGGGTACGCTCGAGCATTTTGCCGAGGGTGTGATTGAGGGCGAAGCCGATGCCGTGCTGGCGGCCAGTGTCTTTCACTTTGGAACCTTCAGCATTCGCGAAGTCAAAGAGTATATGGCCTCTCAAGGCATCCCTGTCAGGTTGGACTTCTAGCGCTGCGGCTTGCCCAGGCACCCGACCTTCCGGCTCCAACCCTCCTCGCGTACTTAAGTACGCGTCGTCGGGCTTGTCGCTCGGAATCTCGGGCACCTGGACAACCCTCGCCGACCTGCGAGGTTTGAATTTGGGGAGAGAAATGGAAGAGATAACCGATCCTTCAAAGCTTACATACGACGCCCGCGGGCTGATTCCTTGTGTGGTTCAGCAATATGACACCGGTGAGGTGCTTATGGTTGCTTGGATGAACGAGGAATCGGTGGGGCTGACGCTCAAGACCGGCACCACGTGGTTTTGGAGTCGCAGCCGCCAGGAGCTCTGGAACAAGGGCGCGACGAGCGGCAATATGCAGGAGGTCAAGGAGCTCTGGGCCGACTGCGATAGCGATACGCTGCTGGTTAAGGTTGACTCTCCGGGCCCGGCCTGCCACACCGGCAACCGTACCTGCTTCTTTAAGAAACTCGCCTAAGGCGGGCGTCCTGTTGGGCACTCGGTAAAACGGAAAGGATTGAACTATGGGTGTGCGCACCGCAAATGTTCAGGATGGAAATATCGGCGAGACGCTGACGGGTCTGGCCGAGGTGATTCGTGGCCGTCGTGACGCGTCGCCGCAGGAGAGCTATACCGCTCGTCTGTTGACCGACGTCGAGGATGAGCTGCTCAAGAAGCTTGCCGAGGAGGCGAGCGAGGTCATCATGGCCTGCAAGGATAACGATCACGACCACATCCGCTACGAGGCCGGCGACCTGGTCTACCACCTGCTCGTAACGCTCGAGCGCTACGGTATCACCCTCGACGAGCTGGCCGGCGAACTCAACGCCCGCCGCCACTAGTCATTGGGGACGTTCTTAAACGACTAGTCGTTTGGGACAGTCTTTGTTGGTGTAACGGGGTCATGGAAGTTGCGGTGAAATAGGGACTGTTTAAGCGCTTCATCAGGCAAAACAATCCCTATTCCACCGCAACTTATGAAGGGATGGCTAGTCGAGGGGTGTGGGTTCCCATTCGCCGGTGGGGTGGGGGATGTCGAAGGTTCGATAACCGCAGTCGTAGGCGTGGGCCTGGGCCTCGCGGATGCTCCAGCAGATATCGCAGGCGCGGTGCGCGTCCGAGCCAAAGGTGATCGGCACTTCGGCATGGGCAAAGCAGCGCAAAAGACCGGTTGCGGGGTAGTAGTCGTCCAAGCCCTTACGCGGTGCGGCCGTCGAGACCTCAACGCGGCGGCCCGTATCGTGCGCGCACTCGGCCATCTGCTGCCAAAACGGTGCGGGGTCAAAGTCGGGCGCAAAGCCTTCCTTCGAAAAGCGCATGACCAGGTCGGGGTGAGCCATTACATCAAAGTTGAGCGGGCTCTCGCAGGCGCGGCACCAGTCGTCGACGTAGCGCTCCCACACGCCGCGTACCCCCAGGTTTTCCCAAACGTGCAGGTTGGTGTCGTCGTCGATCCAACCGCAAAGGGAATCGGGTGTATCGGGACGAGCGACGTTTTCCGTTCCCGCCGTACCCGCGGCGCCGGCCATGATATCGCCTGGGTTGCCAATCCAATGCACGCTGCCCAGGCGCACGACGGCGCCCCGGGACCAGCGCTCAACCAAAGGCTCGCAGCCCTCGTACCAATCGCATTCAAAGCCATAGATAAGCTCGAGCTCCGACGCGATCTGCGCGGCAAGCTTGCGGGCATCCTCAAAAGCCAGACGATGTGCCGGCAGGTCGCCCTCGACAACCTGCACCTCGCAGTTGGCATCCATGCTGGCGGGTAAGGTGAGGTGGTCGGTCGAGACCATGACGCGGCAGCCGGCGGCCGCGGCAGCGCGGACGTTTTCCTCAAACGAGGCATGTCCGTCCGAAAACGAGGTGTGGGTGTGGCAATCGACCAGCGGGCAAGCAGACATGGCGACTCCTTTGCATTTGGCGAAACCGCTCCATTGTAATGGCGCGGCCCCCGATGCGACGAGCGCACCGGGGGGCCGAAATCGACTGGAAAGGGTGCGCGGTGCGGCCTCGCTTGCGCTCTCAAAACATGCACATCAGCCTCCAAAAGCTGCAGAAAATGACATGTTTGGAGGCTGATGTACATGTTTGGATAGGAGCGAGGGCGGCGACGGACGAAAGTCACGTCTGTGCCACGTCCAATGTGCTAGCGTTTGGATGAACAAAACGAGCCCGCGCGGAAAGGATCCGGACCGTATGCAATGCGATAGCACATCCCCGCTGTCCCGCGAGACCGATGCGCCCGAGACCATCGTCAAGCTGGAATGCGACATCGACGACGCGTCGCCCGAGGTGCTCGCCTACGCTGCCGACCGCCTGCGCGAGGCGGGTGCGCGCGAGGTGCATTGGCTGCCCCTCTATTGCAAGAAAGGCCGTCCCAGTTGGCAGCTACAGGTAATCTGTGCTCACGAGGATATCGAGCGCCTGCAGACGATTATCTTTTTGGAAACCACGACCAACGGCATTCGTCGTCAGGTCATGGAGCGCGTTTGCCTGCCACGCCGCTTTGAGCGTGTAACGACGCTATGGGGCGAGGTGTCCGTCAAGGTGGCAACCCTGCCCGACGGCAGCGAGCGTGCAGCGCCCGAGTACGAGGACTGCGCCCGTCTCGCCCGCGAGCACAATGTGCCGCTCCAGCGCGTGATGCAGGCGGCACAAGCCGTGGCACTGCGATTTGAATAACGCGGCTGGTGGCGACATCCTGCGCCCAGCCATATCAACCCCATTCGAAAGGATCTCCCCATGAAATACCTCATCGCCTCCGACATCCACGGCTCGGCATACTGGACCGAGCGCCTGGTCGCCGCCATCGAATCCGAGCAACCCGACCGCATCGTTCTGCTGGGCGACCTGCTCTACCACGGCCCGCGCAACGACCTGCCGCGCGACTACGCCCCCAAGCGTGTGATTCCGCTGCTCAACGCCCTGGCCGACCGCATCATCGCGGTGCGCGGCAACTGCGACGCCGAGGTCGACCAGATGGTGCTCGACTTTCCCGTCATGGCCGACTACGCCACGCTGTTCGACGAGAACGGCCGCGAGCTGTTCCTGACGCACGGCCACGTCTTTGGTGCTGGCATGCATAACAGCGTTGACCACGCGCCCGCGCTGCCCGAGGGTTCCGCGCTCGTCTACGGTCACACGCACATCAAAGTCAACGAGGCGAGCGAGGAGCATCCTGGTCTGTGGCTCTTCAACCCCGGTAGCGTGAGCATTCCCAAGGACGGATCGCACAGCTACGGTATCTACGAGGGCGGCGCGTTCCGCCACGTGATCATGGAGGAGGACTAACCATGGCCGAGCAGCTGGCTCAGCAAAATACCGAGGGTTCGCGCGACCTGTCGACGCTGGTAGACGCGTCGGCCGAGCTGCAGCATCTGGTGCAGACCATCTGGCGTCTGCGTCAGCCCGATGGCTGCCCGTGGGATCGCGAGCAGACGCACCAGAGCATTGGCAAAAACATGATCGAGGAAGCCTACGAGGCGCTCGATTGCATCGAGGCCGACGATGCCGCGCATCTGCGCGAGGAGTTGGGTGACGTGCTCATGCAGGTGGTACTGCATGCACAGATTGCGGCGGATGCTGGCGAGTTTTCGCTGGCCGATGTGGCGCGCGATATCGATGCCAAGCTCATCCGTCGTCATCCACACGTCTTTGGCGATGCGGATGCCGACAACTCCGACGAGGTGCTCAAGATTTGGGACGAGGTCAAGCTTGCCGAGAAGGCCGCCAAGGACAAGGCCGTGGCGGCAGGCGAGGCCGCGCCCGAGGGGCTGCTCGACGGCGTGCCCACGCACCTGCCGGCGCTGATGCAGGCTCAGAAGGTGTCGCGCAAGACGGCGGCCGTGGGCTTTGAGTGGGAGACCGTCCAAGATGTGTGGGACGAGGTTGCCGAGGAGCGTGCCGAGTTTGAGGCCGAGGACCCCGGAACGCCCGAGCGCGAAATGGAGTTTGGCGATCTGCTCTTTGCTCTAGTCAACGTCGCGCGCAAGGAGGGTATCGACGCCGAGAGCGCCCTGCGCGCGAGCACGGCCAAGTTTCGCCGTCGCTGGGCTGCGATGGAGCAGATGGCGGCCGATGCCCACGTGAATCTTGCCGAGCTTTCGACCCATGGCCTCAACGACCTGTGGGACGCAGCAAAGGCAGGGGAGTAATACCGCGGGAGCGACGGGACGGACTTGTCCCATCGCTCCCAGTATTTTTTTAAAAAGATTGTATCCCCCGGCTAACTTAGGGCATAATGCAAAAAGTGCGACAAGGCTAACTTATGAACCTGCGCGCCGCTGCGGCGTGCAAGCCGCGTCGCCAAGCATTCAACCCGTTTCCAAGTGAGAGGGAGACAACATGAGCGATATTTTGGACGTCTACGGTCGCGAGGTGCTCGACAGCCGCGGCAATCCCACCGTCGAGGTCGAGGTCGTGCTCGAGGACGGCAGCTTTGGCCGCGCGATGGTGCCTTCGGGCGCTTCGACCGGCGCCTTTGAGGCCTGCGAGCTGCGCGATGGCGACAAGGGCCGCTACCTGGGCAAGGGTGTTTTGCAGGCCGTCGAGCACGTCAACAACGAGTGCGCTAACGCCGTCGTGGGCCTCGACGCCTTCGATCAGCGCGCCGTCGATGCCGCGCTGATTGCCGCGGACGGTACCCCCAACAAGACCAAGCTCGGTGCCAACGCCATCCTGGGCGTGTCGCTGGCCGTCGCCCGCGCCGCTGCCGAGTCGGCGGGCCTGTCACTGTACCAGTACCTGGGCGGCGTCAACGCCCATCTGCTGCCCACGCCCATGATGAACATCCTCAACGGCGGCGTGCATGCCGACAATAACGTTGACTTCCAGGAGTTTATGATCATGCCGGTGGGCGCCCCGAGCTTTGCCGAGGGCCTGCGTTGGTGCGCCGAAGTCTACCACACCCTCAAGGGCGTGCTGCAGGAGGCCGGCCTGGGCGGCGGCGTGGGCGACGAGGGCGGCTTTGCGCCCAACCTCAAGACCAATGCCGAGCCGTTCGAGTACATCACCAAGGCCGTGGAGAAAGCCGGCTTTAAGCCCGGCGTCGACTTCATGTACGCCATGGACCCGGCCTCGACCGAGTTCTACAACGCCGAGACCGGCATGTACGAGCTCAAGGGCGAGGGTGTTGAGTACACGAGTGCCCAGATGGTCGATTACTGGGAGAAGCTCGTCGACACCTATCCCATCATCTCCATCGAGGACGGCATGGCCGAGGAGGACTGGGACGGCTGGGTCGAGCTTACCCGTCGCATTGGCAACAAGGTGCAGCTGGTGGGCGACGACCTGTTCGTCACCAACACCGAGCGCCTCAAGAAGGGCATCGAGCTGGGTGCCGCCAACGCGATCCTGGTCAAGGTCAACCAGATCGGCACGCTCACCGAGTCGCTCGAGGCCATCGAGACTGCCAAGGAGGCCGGTTACGCCTGCATCGTGAGCCACCGCTCCGGCGAGACCGAGGACTCCACGATCGCCGACTTGGTCGTGGGCGTCAACGCCGGTCAGATTAAGTCGGGCGCCCCGTGCCGCAGCGACCGTATCGCCAAGTACAACCAGCTCATCCGTATCGAGGACGAGCTCGAGGGCAGCGCGCGCTACGCCGGCAAGGCCGCGTTCTACAACATTCGCTAGGCAAACGGCGTGCGCGGGGCGGGGCTGACTCGGATTCGCCTCGCTCCCGCCGGGCGCTGTTGAGCACCATTGGGCGCTGGGCCATATGGCTCAGCGCCTTTTTTATGTCGAGCAAGGGCCGCCGAAGGCGTTGCGCGCGCTCGTGCTATAACTAAAAGACTTAGCGCAAACAAACCTCAACCGCACAAGGCGCACATGGATCAGATTTACGACAACAGGTACTATTCCGCCGGTTCGCGTGAGCCGTCACCTCGCCGTGCGCGCACGGTGCAGCTCGGCGGGTCCGATTACGCCGGTGCCGACCGCTCCATGCAGCGCCCGACAAGTACCTCGCGCCCCAATGCTCAAGTGAATACTTCGACAGATGGACCGGTGCGCCCGGCACGTTCGACACATGCGTCGCGTCCCTCGGCCCAGACGCACGACAAATCGAGCAGGCCCTCGAGCCGTCTTTCGGGTTCGGACTTTATGCGCTACGCCAACGACAACGCGGTGATTAAGGCGATCTACGACTTTACCCACGGTCCTCAGCGAGGGCTATTCATCGGCATCGTCGTCGCCCTGGTGCTCGTGAGCCTGTATTTCCCCGTGCGCGACCTGTACGTGGCAAAGCGTTCGAGCGACATCTTGGCCAAGCAGGTCGAGATTCGCCAGCAATACAATGATGGGCTGCAAAAAAGCGTCGACAAACTGCTCTCGGAGGAGGGTATCAAGGACGCGGCATCCGAGGACCTGGGCCTGGTGATGCCCGGCGAGAAGAGGATTGAAGTGCAGGGCCTGGACGACGATTCGGATGCCTCGTCGAGCAAAAAGTCCTCAAACGCCAAGAAGGCCAGCGAAGTGGCCAAGGAAATCGAAGAAGTCGGTAAGGACGCGCCGTGGTACATCCAAGCGCTCGACATGCTGTTTGGGTTTAACGGCGTCGAGGGTCAGACGGTCGTGTCCAACGGCAAATAGCGCCCGGAGGGGAGCTCGCAATGACAAATTGCAAACGCTATAAGGTGGCCGCGATCGACCTGGGAACGGTGTCGTCGCGACTGGTGTTGGCCCAGGTCGAGGGCGGGGCAATCGTGGAATCGTCCAAGCATACCGAGATTACCGATCTGGGTGAGGGCGTGGACGCGACGGGCCGCTTTTGCGAGGCGGCCGTTGAGCGCGTGCTCGCTGCGTGCCGCATGTTTGTGGACGAGGCTCGTGCCTTTGGGGCCGCGTGCATCTGCACCACCTGCACGAGCGCCGCGCGTGATGCGTCCAACGCAGCACTGCTACTGGACGGCCTGCGCGATCTGGGGCTTGAGCCACAGGTGATTCCGGGCGAGGTCGAGGCACGCCTGACGTTTTTTGGCGTGGCGCACGACTTTGCCGGCGAGCGCATCATTGTTGCCGATTCGGGCGGCGGATCCACGGAGCTCGCGACGGGCGTCTATGCGCCGGAGCGTGGCGTCTTTGCGCTGGAGGGAACGCGCTCACTGGACATCGGTTGCCGTCGCGTGACGGAGCGGTTTTTCTCGGCGCTGCCGCCAACGGACAGTGAACTTGCCGCCGCTGGCGTATGGGCGGGCGAGCAGTTCGGGGCTTACTTTGAGGGCCTGCCTGTCGACTTTGAGCGCGCCGAGCGCCTCGTCGCGGTGGGCGGTACCGTTACCACGCTCGTGGCGCTGGTCCACGAACTGGAGCCGTACGACTCGAACTTTGTGCACCTGCGCGATCTTTCGATGGAGCAGATTTCGGCCGCTATCGAGCGCATGTCTGCGTTGGATGTTGCAGGCATTGCCGCGTTGCCGGGCGTGCAGCCCAAGCGCGCGGGCGTGATTCTGGCTGGCGCCGTGGTGATTCGCGAGCTCATGCGAGCCGGCGGCTACAAGACGCTCACCGTAAGTGAGAACAGCCTCCTCGCCGGTATGGCCGCCACCATCAACGAGGTTCTCGACGGTGCGACCCCCACCATCGGCTGGACCCCGAGTCTGAGCGCTCTTTAACCGTCTCCCTTTGAGTTGCGGTGAAATAGTTCCTAAATAAGCTGGTAAACGGTATAAACAGGATCTATTCCACCGCAACTTAGAGCCCTGCCGGCGTGTAAAAGAAACGAGCCCGCATCCCTGGGGGACACGAGCTCGTAAACAATACATGGTAGGGGCGGTGGGACGTCTGCGTATTTGCTGCGCAAATACGCACCGGCTTCGGCCGCCTGTCGGCGCCCTCGCCGGCTCGCTACGGACGCTGCGCGTCCGCTTAACGCTCGCCCCCTCGCGGGTTCGAGTCCCGCCGGCATCTAAAAGAAGCGAGCCCGCATCCCTGGGGAACACGGGCTCGCAAGCAATCACATGGTAGGGGCGGTGGGACTCGAACCCACAATCCTTGCGGCGAGAGATTTTAAGTCTCCTGCGTATGCCAATTCCGCCACGCCCCCGTGAGACTAGAAGTCTAGCACAAGCCGTCCGTTACGCGTTGACGGCCATCGAGTGTTGGCCCGACTTCTCCAGGAACTCTTGGAACTTTGCCTCGTCGCCCTTGTTTTGATACTGCAGGGCCAGCAGGTACTCCAGTCGGCAGCGCTTGACCGGGTCGTCGCCGACATCCTCGAGCATGCGCTCCAGCTCGGGAATGTCGTTGTGGCGCTTGAGGATCATCGTGTCGTACATCAGTTGGCATTCGTGCGCGACTGCCTCGGCCTGACCGCCCTCAAAGCCCTTGATCTCGTGCAACAGCTCTTTGGACTTTTTGCGGTCCTCCTGGCCAACATAGTAGTTAAAGGCTTTGATCACCAGGTCGACGCGCTGCATCTTGGGGAGGTTGAGCCCCAGCAGCAGATCGAACATCTCGCTGGCACGCTCGTGGTCCTCGCGCAGCAGATAGGAGTTCAGGCGCAGGTAGTCGCGGTTGTAGCGTGGGTACAGCATGCTGGTGAGTTTGCCGTCGAGCAAACGATCGAACTCGTCCCACTGCTTGGCGGCCATCAATTGCTGCAGGCGTTTAAACGTGGTGCGTTTTTTGACGCTAAAGAACACCGACACGGCGATGCAGATGATAACGACGGCGGTCCAGAGGGTGCGGGAATCGGGCATATTGGGATCCTTAGTCGCTCATAAAGCGAGCGGTATGACAACACGTACTAGATGTATTATACGCAGCGCACAAGCAAACTGGCATAAAAGCTCATCGAGGCCGAGTGCCATCGCTCGCTGCGGTACACTTACCTAAAGTAAACCATGAAGGGAGACATTACCTATGAAAAAGATCGTTTTGGCTTGCGGTGCTGGCGCTGCTACTTCCACGCTCGTTGCCCAGAAGGTCGCTACCCTGCTCGACGCCAACGGTTATGCCGACAAGTACGAGATCGTGCAGTGCGCCATCTCCGAGGCCAAGGATTACTGCGACGAGGGCGCTGACCTGCTAATCGCCACCACCGTTGCCCCCGAGGGCCTCACCTGCCCGTACGTGAGTGGCGTGCCCTTCATGACCGGCATGAACCGCGTTGCCGCCGAGAAGGCCGTTCTCGACGTCATGGCTCAGTAGGCGCTGACTGCATGAGTGAGCAGAACGCCAACCCGGTAGAGCTCTTTGGTATGCGCGTTGCCCATGTGGGCATTAACGCCACCGACCCGGCAGACGCCCTGGAGATCGCGGAGCTGTTCTCGACGATGATGGGCCTGCCCGTCATCGAGACCCCGGTTTCGTACTTCAACGATTCGCTGGTCGAGATCATGAAGCAGAACGGTCGTGGCACCAAGGGCCACATCGGCTTTGCCGTCAACGACATCGATGCGGCCGAGAAGTGGTTTGCCGAGCGCGGGCTCGAGGTCAACGAGGAGTCGCGCGTGCTGCTGCCCGACGGCGGCACCAAGCTCGTGTACTTTAAGCGCGAGTTCGCCGGCTTTGCCGTGCATCTGTGCCGCGAGTAGCGCACAGGCTGCTATAGCTAGCAAAAAGGGATAGGGCCGCATGGCCTTATCCCTTTTTTATGCCGAGGGGCTTCCTACCGTGGCAGGCGAATCGTAAAGCGGCTACCGACGCCCTCGACTGAGGTCACGCCAATGACACCGCCATGGCTATCGACGATCCACTTGGCAATGGCAAGTCCCAGACCCGAGCCCTGCGCGCCGGCATCGCGTGCGTTGTCGGCGCGGTAGAACCGTTCAAACGCGTGAGCTGCGGATTCCTGGTTCATGCCGATGCCCTCGTCCTCAACACTTATGTCGATCGTGCCCACGCCCGCATCGGGCGTTATGCCAAATGTGACGGTCGTTCCCGCATCCGAGTACTTGGCGGCGTTTTGCACGATCACGCGCAGAGCCTGCTTCACGAGCGCCACGTCAACGGGCGCGTCGCAGCGCGGGTCGCTGACAAGCGCAGCGTCAAAGGCCAGCCGATACGTGTGCGCGGCATCGATCATCTGTGATTCCTCGCATACCTCGCCGACCAGTGCGGCCAGGTTGGTATCCGCACGCCGCAGGACCGTGCGTCCGGCATCGCCGCGCGCCAAAAACAGCAGCTGCTCCACGAGCTCCTGCATGTGCTCGCTTTCGGCCTTGAGGGACGCGATGGATTCTGCCAGCACGTCCGGGTCGTCTTTGCCCCAACGATCGAGCATGTTTACGTAGCCCTGAATCACCGCGATGGGCGTGCGCAGCTCGTGGCTCGCATCGTTGACAAAGCGCATTTGCTGCAGTTTGGCCTCTTGCATCTGACGCAGTAGGCGGTTAAGTGCAACCTCGATGCTTGCCAGGTCGGCGTCGCCGGTGGTGACGCTCGGCGAGTCGACGCTTGCGCGCTCGATGGCCTGCTCCAGCGTTTCCATCTTGCCGCCGGAGAGCTGCATACGGCCGAGCTCGTCCACGCGCAAGGCCAGGTCGTTGAGCGGTGCCATGGTACGGCGCACGCGGCGGGCGCCGCCGAGCATGTTGAGCACGCTGATGACCTGCCAACCCACAACGACAAGGTAGAGAGGCCACAGCGTGACGAGGTCCTGCGCGAGGGGGAAGGTCTTGGTGGTACGCGCAAGCTCGACAGTATAGGTGAGCGTTGTCAGGTCCCAGCCGCGCGCGGGCGTCAGTGACATGCCGTGAACGGTGGCACCGGGGATCCATCCTGCGGTAAACGTGCCGTCGGGCAGTGTCTGGTTGTATCCATAGACGAGGATCGCCGCCGCAATCACTACCAGCAACAGATCGAGCCAGATGTAGCTCATCAGACGGCGCCACATATAGCTCCAGTTGATGGCGCGGGCGATGGATGTGACGCGCTTGGCCTCGGCGTTACGCACGGCAGACATAGCCCACCCCGCGCACGGTTTGGATGATTCGGGCGCCGCCGGCGTCTTCGATCTTGGCACGCAGGTGTGCGATGTGCACGTCGACGTTGTTGGTGTCGCCTACGTATTCGTAGCCCAGCGCCTCGTGCGCGATGCGTTCGCGCGTGAGCACGGTCTCGGCATGCGCCATAAGCAGGGCGAGGACATCGAACTCGCGGGCCGTGAGCGCAATGGGCGAGCCGCCGA
The DNA here is from genome assembly GCA_937989875.1 of uncultured Collinsella sp. Classification (GTDB taxonomy): domain Bacteria; phylum Actinomycetota; class Coriobacteriia; order Coriobacteriales; family Coriobacteriaceae; genus Collinsella. The sequence goes on from CALKBO010000004.1 coordinate 20,759, forward strand.
CCGTGACTTCGCGGCGGTCGGGGTCGAGCGCAACCGAGCCCACGGCGAGCGTGGCGGGGGAGAGCGAGGCGGAAACCTGGGTCGAGTCACTGACCGGGGGCATCGCAGTGGCGCCGACACCCGTGCCGCCTACCGCGCCCGTCCCGATGTCGCCAACGCCCGAAGCCGCCCGCACGGCCTCCGAGCGCTTCAACGCCACGCGGATCCGTGCGAACAGCTCTTCAATCGCAAACGGCTTGGTCAGGTAATCGTCGGCGCCGGCATCGAGCCCGGCCACCTTGTCCATCACGGCATCGCGCGCGGTGACCATGATCACCGGCACATCCTTGTGCTTGCGTACGCGCCGCAGGACCTCCATGCCGTTGAGCTGCGGCAGCAGTACATCGAGCAGAATCAAATCGTAGTCGCGCTCCAGTGCCAGGTCCACGGCGGTGCGGCCGTCGGCGGCATGTTCCACCCGGTAGCCCTCGTGCTCCAGCTCGAGCGTCACAAAGCGGGCGATTTTCTCCTCGTCCTCTACGATCAGGATCCGTGCCATACGTGCCCCCCGTCTGCGATTACTTGTCGTCGTTGAGATTTTGCTTGATGTCGTCCGCGGCGTCGGCGGCGTGATCCATAAGGTTGTTGATGCTGCCGGGCACGTCGCCGTCGCTATCGATGCGGTAACGCATGCCAAAGAACAGGCCGATCAGCATCAGCCATATCGTGGCGCCCCAGGCAAACAGGGCGATGATGGGGATCAGGATGGGGATGTTGAGGATGATTGCATCGCGGCGCGTGGCGATAAACTTGGTGTCCAGGCTCAGGCGGAAGAGCTTTTTGAGGTACTCCCACACGCTGTCCATCTTCTTGGAGAAGTCGGTCTTTTCGCTCGACTTCTCGTAGGCGGCCTGCGCGGCGACCATCTCGGCCGAGGGTTCGTCGACCGGCGCGGACTCGGTGGCGGCGTGCGCCGACGTGGTCTGGGTCTTGCCTTGCGACTCGAGCCAAATGATGGCGTCCAAAACGTTGCCGTCGGCGGCGTCGAGCGCGGCTTTGGCATCGGTGTAGCTCACGTTGCACTTGGTGCGGATGGTTTCAACTTTTTCGAGGTCGTCCATGACCTGTCCTTTCGTTCGATGGGCGCGACGCCGGGCGATCTGCCCGGGCGCGAGCGTTGCGTTCGGCGGCCTGCGTTGCGCGGCGCCGCCCCGCCCTTGGTCGAACTCTATAGTGCAGGTTATAGATTAAGCGATTCTTGAGCCAAGATTAATGTTGGATGAGTTTTTGGGTAGCGGTGGGAAAAGTATTAGACCTCGATAGCGGGGGATGTGGTGCCGGTGCAAAACGGCGTCAAAGGTTGGTCGAGCAGGCGGTTTCTCCATTGATGTCCGCACAGCATGTGACACTTACCCTGCCGCCCCGCTCTGCCGCGGCGGCATGCGTCTGAACAACGACCCTCTAAGGAGTTCGATACCGATGAGTGACAACGCAAAGCATCTCGCAAAGAAGTGCGTAAAGGACGCGGGGCCGTGCCTCGCGCTGTGCCTTGCCGGCGCAGCGGTCGCGCTGCTGGCTGTTCTGGGGCCGTTCGACGTGCTCCGAAGTGCCAGCTTTCTGCATGTTTGCATGGCTCTTGCCGGCGCCACGATGACCGGCGGCGTGCTCGATCTGATCTTTTGGGTGTTTGACCCGTTTGGATGGAAGAGCGAGGGGTGGGTCCCAAAGGATGGAAGGGCTGGAACGGTTGACTTAGTGATCGTGCAGAATGTGGGCTAGCGACTTACAGGGAAGTGGTGATCCGATGACGGTCTATGTGACGGGCGATATTCACGGCGGCGTCGACATGCAAAAGCTTCGCGACTGGGATCTTGGGGATGGTCTGACAAGTGACGACTATCTCATCATCGCGGGCGACTTTGGCTTTCCGTGGGATTTCTCTGCCGAGGAATGTGCCGACATCGCCTGGCTGGAGTCGCGCCCCTATACCGTGCTGTTTGTCGACGGCAACCACGAGCGTTTCGATCACTGGTCGGAGCGCCCCATGGAGCTGTGGCACGGCGGCCTGACGCAGCGTCTGTCGGACACCTCGCCCATCCGACGCCTGACGCGCGGTGAGGTTTTTGAGCTCGACGGCTCAACGATCTTTACCATGGGCGGCGCCACGAGCGTGGATAAGGAATACCGCATTCCGTATTCCAGCTGGTGGCCGCAGGAGCTGCCGGACGAGCGCAACTTTGAGGAGGCGCGGGCAAAGCTCGACAGCGTGGGTTGGAAGGTCGACTATGCGATCACCCATACCTGCTCCACGCGCATGCTTTCGCCCACGCTTTACCCGGCACCTGGCTGGAATTATCCCGATGTCGATCGACTCACCACGTTTTTCGACGAGCTGGAGGACCACCTGGACTACAAGCGCTGGTACTACGGGCATTTTCATCGTGACGCCAACCCAGCCGAGTGCCACACCGTGCTCTACGACTGTATTGTCCGCCTGGGCGACGAACTCCAGCCCTGGGATGTCGCGTAGGGGCGGGGTGGCTGGCTACTCGACCGTTACAGTGATGTTTTCCCGATGCGTGCGGATAACATCCCAGCTAAAGTGCTCGACCAGCTGCTCGGCAGAGCGCGGTGTGGCGTCCGGCGCGATGCCTGTTTGCCCGGCGAGCCAGCCCAGTAGTGCCTCGGGCGCGCCAAAGCGGGTGCGGAGCTCGCCCAGGTCCAGGTCGCGGTCGCGCTTGGAAAGGCGGCGGCCATCCGGCGACATGAGCAGCGGAATGTGCGCGTAGTGCGGCGTGGGAAGTTCCAGCAAATGCTGCAGGTAGATTTGGCGCGGCGTGGAGCCCAGCAGATCGCATCCGCGCACGACCTCGGTGACGCCCATGGCAGCGTCGTCGACCACCACGGCTAGCTGGTAGGCAAAAACGCCGTCGCTGCGGCGCACCAAAAAGTCGCCGCATTCGGTGGCGAGTGCTTCGCATTGGGCTCCATACGTGCGGTCCACGAATTCGATCACATCGTTTGCGAGGTCGTCGACGGCGGGTACGCGCAGGCGCGTGGCCGGAGCGCGCAGGGCGCTGCGGCGGGCAACCTCCTCGGCAGAAAGGTCTCGGCAGGCGGCGCGGTAGATGGGCGTGCCGTCGCTCGCGTGCGGCGCGCTCGCGGCGTGGAGTTCGGCACGCGTGCAAAAACAGGGATAGGTGAGGCCGGCGTCTTGCAGCTGACGCAGGGCGTCCTCGTACAGATCCAGGCGATCGTGCTGGTAGTAGGGGCCTTCGTCCCACTCCAGTCCCAGCCAGGCCAGGTCGTCAATCAATTGAGTGGCAAGTTCCGGGCGCTTGCAGCGATCGTCCAGGTCCTCGATGCGCAGCACGATGCTGCCGCCTTGGCTGCGGGCCGAAAGCCACGAGCACAGGCAGCTGAACACGTTGCCCAAGTGCATGCGGCCCGAGGGCGACGGGGCAAAGCGGCCCACGACGGGGGTGGGCGCTGCCGTTGCTGGTGCGTCCGCGGCGTGTGTTGCTATGTTGCGTGCGTTGATATCCATGCGGACGAGTATAGCGCGGGGCTTGGCAGGGAAGGCGTTGCTGCGCTCACAAGTTGGCGGCGGTACGCATTGCGCACGGTGGGTTTGCGGCTCAAGGTCTCGATCGCTGCGTACCGACTTAGCCTCACAAACGACAGAAACCCCGGCAGCTCTTCGCAACTGCCGGGGTTTCCGCGGAAAAGGGGGACATGATCCTCGAGCGAACGGCAAAGGGGCAAACCGTTTTCGCTCAACTGCTTTATGCCCCTCGGCTGGCGGCTCAATCAGCGCGTGCCGCGCCCACACAAAGCCGCTACACCTGTGACGGAGCTGTGAAGTGGTATCTATTGCCGGGGCGGGCTATGCCAAGGGTGTCCCTAATGACTAGTCATTTAAGAACGTCCCCAATGACTAGCTGCCGGGGTGCTGGTGTGACTTTCATCCCGTTTGGCGCTCCGGTCGCCTAGATGTTCGCCATGCGTACCCGCAAACGTGGGACAATGGCGCTGTTGGTTTTACAGACAAAGGATGTGCCTATGAACACCCTCGCCGCCAAAGTCAGCCGGCAGCGCCACCTGTTTGCGCGATTCGCTTCCGTCTGCGTGCTCGTCACGCTTGCGTTGTTGCTGCTGCCTGTCGCCGCGCACGCCGACGGCTACTCCATGACGCAGACCTATATCAGTGCCACGGTCGAGGCCGATGGATCGCTGACCGTTGTCGAGGGACGCCAGTTTGATTTCGACGACGACATCAACGGCGTGTTTTGGGAGATCAATACGGGCTCCAACCAGCAGGGCGGCACGGCGGGCGTCGACGTGCTGAGTGTCGAGGAAGAGGACACCGCGTTTAACAAAGTCGATAGCGCGAACAAGGGCGACTCTGGCGTCTACACGGTCGAGCAGACCGGTGACGGCGTAAGGATTAAGGTGTTCAGCCCCCACGAGAGCGGCGACAGCGCGATCTATTACGTGAGCTACACCATGACCGGTGCGGTCATGAACTGGGCCGATACCGCCGAGCTCTACTGGAAGTTTGTGGGCGACAGCTGGTCCGCGGACTCCGATGACGTTGAGATGGAAGTGTACTTCGCAAATGCCGCTGCCGGGACGGCGGCCGTCAAGGGCGATAACTTCCGCGCATGGGGCCACGGCCCGCTGACGGGCGATGTATCGCTCGATGCGGACGAACCCATGGTCACCTATACCATTCCCTGCGTGCATCAGGGCGAATTCGCCGAGGCACGCATCGCCTTCCCTAGCGACTGGGTGCCGCAGCTTGCCGCTTCGGGCGAAGAGCGCATGTCAACGATCCTGAGCGAAGAGAAGGAATGGGCCGACGAAGCTAACGCCCGCCGTGAGCACGCGCGTGCGATTGCCAGCGCGATTGCCGTGGTGTGTGTTGTTGTGGCGGTTGCCTATACCGGTGTGATCGTGATGCTCAAGCTGCGCAGGCCCAAGCCCAAGCCGCTCTTCCAGGACGAGTACTTCCGCGATGTACCCTCCGCCGACCATCCCGCGGTGCTTGCAGCTCTTATGAGCTGGAACGACGTGCCCGATCAGGCATATATCGCCACACTGATGAAGCTGACCGACGACCGCGTGATCAAGCTGGAAGAAGCGACCGAGACCAAGAAGAAGGGTCTGCTCCGTCGCGAAAAAGAGGAGCAGACGTATCGCATCACAGTGACCGACGAGGCCTGGAAGGCTGCCAAGAAGGACGGCATCGATCGCGATGTGCTCAAGGTCTTCTTCGCCGGCGTTAAGCCCGATAAGGACGGAGTCCGTTCGCGCACGTTTAGCGAGCTGGAGGAGTACGCTAGCGAGCGCACCACATCTGTTGGCGACAAGCTCGAGGACTATCAGAGCACAGTTAAGGCCAAGCTGGAGGCGCGCGAGCTTATTGCATCGGATGGCACTATCGCGATGGTGGCCGGCCTGGTTCTTGGCATCATCATTGTCTTTGGCATTTTGGGCTCTCTGTTCTATACCGACTTTGCGGACGCCAACGTCGGTGCCGCTATGATCTCGATCCCCGTCACGATTGTGGGCTTTGTCCTGAGCTGCACCTTCCGCCGTTACACGCCGGAGGGCGCCGAGGTGGCGGCTCGCTGCAAGGCGCTCAAGCATTGGCTCGAGGACTTTACGCGCCTGAAGGAGGCCATCCCCAGCGACCTGATCTTGTGGAACAAACTGCTGGTGATGGGCGTTGCCCTGGGCGTTTCGAAAGAAGTGCTGCGACAGCTGGCCGAGGCCGTGCCTGCGGACCTGCGCAACAGCGACGATTTCTACGACAACTACCCCTGCTACTGGTGGTATTACCATCACTACGGCAACGAGTCTCCGCTCGATTCGTTTAACGATGTGTATCACGAGACCATCCGCGAGCTGGCTTCGAGTTCCGATAGCTCGAGCGGCGGTAGCGGCGGCGGCTTTTCCGGTGGCGGCGGTGGCGGCGTCGGCGGAGGCGGCGGCGGAACGTTCTAACGGTCGTAAATTATGGGATGGGCTTTTCTCGACAGCCGTCGGGGAAAGCCCATCCCCTTTTTACGCGCTACCTACGAAGACTGTCCCCAGCGACTAATCATTTAAGAACGTCCCCAACGACTAGGTGCGGTTGCTGCCAAGGAGTGTCCCGGGGTGCCGGCACAAAAGGAACGTCCCTAACTGCCGGGTTTAGGCTGTTAGATCGAGTTCGTAGAGGAAGCTTTCGCGCGGCATGTCGTGACGGCGCTCTTCGCGGTTGGCGCGGTGCGTGGCCGTGCGCTTAAAGCCGTGCAGCTCGTAGAACTTCCACGAGCAGTTGGAGTCGGTGTACAGGTGCGCCCTCGTCGCTCCAAGCGAGGACAGGTGCGAGACGGCGGCATCGAGCAGAACCGTGCCAACGCCCAGGCCATGGACATCGCGATCCACGGCAAGCAGCGTGACCTCGTTGTCGTGCGGCAACGGGCTGCTCTCGAGCAGGCGGTTGTTGGTTCGGATGGTTGCGCGCACAAACGAGAGATACTCGGCGCACGCATCGGGCTCTAGCTCACGCATCTGCGATAGCAGCGCGCGTTCGGTATCCATCCAATGCTCGTTGATAGTGGCGCCGGAGCTCTGTCCCGCACGCGCGAGCGAAATGCCACGCGCCTGACCGTCGATTACGGCAACCTGTGAAAACGTCGACGACGAAAGGCAATAGGCGAGGTCGCATGCGGCTTCAAGGCGGTTGTACTCATCGTTATCCGAATTGTTATGCCAAAGTTGCTGCAGAATCAGCGCGATGGCGTCGAAGTCTTCGGTATCAAACGGTCGGTAAAGAACCCGCGAGACCATGGTGCCTCTTTCTTTTGCGGATGCATATCGAGCACAGTTCTACCACGCCATTGGCATCAAATTATGGTGCCCCTGTGTTCCATGAACTCACCGTGCCCGGTGCCGTGCCCATCCCCTCCGCGTGCAAACTTTTTCTGCACATGCGCCCGTTGCGGGGTGCATCGATGCGCTCGATGCGCTACATTAAATCAGTATTTTCAATGCCGCTGCGCGAGCGCTGCAGATCGACGTATCACCGACTCACAGAGCACGGCGGCGTACCAGACAGGAGGACTGCATGGGATCTGATGTGAAGATCGCACGCGCGTTGATCTCGGTTACCGATAAGACGGGCGTCGTCGATTTCGCACGGACGCTGGTTGACGACTTTGGCGTCGAGATCATCTCTACGGGCGGCACGGCTCGTGCCATCGAGGACGCGGGCGTTCCCGTAACCCCCATCGAGGAGTTCACGGGCTATCCCGAGATGATGGACGGCCGCGTTAAGACCCTGCACCCCAAGGTTCATGGCGCGCTGCTGGCCCGCCGCGATTCCGAGCAGCACATGCAGGAGGCGGCTCAGCACGGCATTAAGCTGATCGACCTGGTCGTCGTCAACCTGTACGAGTTCGAGAAGACCGTCGCCAACCCCGAGGTCACCTTCGCGGACGCCATCGAGCACATCGACATCGGTGGCCCCTCCATGCTGCGCTCTGCCGCCAAGAACGCCACGAGCGTTACCGTCATTTCCGATCCGGCCGACTATGATGCCGTCCTGGCCGAGATGCACGAGACCGGTGGCTGCACCACGCTTTCCACCCGTCGTCGCCTGCAGGTGAAGGTCTACCAGACCACCGCCGCCTACGACACGGCCATCTCCCGCTGGCTCGCCGCCCAGGCAAGCGACGTGGCGGACACCTCTGCCAAGCTCGAGATTTCGCTGGAGAAGGTCGACGACCTGCGCTATGGCGAGAACCCGCAGCAGAAAGCCACAGTCTATCGCTTTGCCGAGGGCTGCGAGAACACCGCGAGCTCGCAGTTCCCGCTCGTGGGCTCCAAGCAGATCCAGGGCAAGCCGCTCAGCTACAACAACTATCTGGATGCCGACGCCGCCTGGAACCTGGTCCGCGAGTTCGACGAGCCGGCCTGCGTAATCCTCAAGCACCAGAACCCCTGCGGTTCCGCCGTTGCCGAGGACATCACGGCTGCCTACGACCGCGCCTTCGCCTGCGATCCCAAGAGCGCCTTCGGCGGCATCATCGCCTGCAACCGCGAGGTTCCCTTTGATCTGGTTGAGCACTTTGCCGATCAGAACAAGCAGTTCGTCGAGGTCATCATCGCCCCGAGCTACACCGCCGAGGCGCTCGAGCGCATGGCCAAGCGCCCCAACCTGCGCGTGTTGGCGACCGGCGGCGTGGACCACGGCGCTCAGGTGGAGCTGCGCTCCGTCGACGGCGGCATGCTGGTGCAGGAGGTCGACCACGTGACCGAGGATCCCGCGACCTTTACGTTCCCCACCGACCGCAAGCCCACCGACGCCGAGATGGCCGAGCTCGAGTTTGCCTGGAAGGTCTGCAAGGGCGTTAAGTCCAACGCCATCCTGGTCTCCAAGGGTAAGGCCGGCATTGGCATGGGCCCGGGTCAGCCTAACCGCGTTGACTCTGCGCTACTTGCCTGCGAGCGCGCCGAGGACTTCTGCGAGCGCGAGGGCGTGGAGAAGGGCGGCTTTGCCTGTGCAAGCGACGCGTTCTTCCCGTTCCGCGACAATGTTGACGTGCTCGCCGCGCACGGTGTGACCTGCATCATCCAGCCCGGCGGCTCCAAGCGCGACGACGAGAGCATCCAGGCCTGCAATGAGCACAATATTGCTATGGTGTTTACGGGCGCTCGCCACTTCCGCCACTAAGTTCCGCTTTGGGACAAAATAATCTCCGCAAAAGACGGCTGCTCCGTTTGGAGGGCCGTCTTTTTGGTATAAGAGGACGGAATGACTAACACGAAAGGTATGACCATGCCCCAGATTGATGATGCCGAGCTGTTTGGCAATGCCGAGGATCAGCGTGCGTACGAGGACTTTTGCGCCAATCAGGAGGCGGTCGAGAAGTTTACGCTCGACAAGCCCGCGCTTGTCTGCCGTTGGCGCATGTCCAATAAAAAGGTGCCCATGCTCAACCGCCACATTCGCGCACTGTCCGAGCGCCTGGTGCAGGGCGAGCCGCTTACCCATAACATGCTCAGCTGGGCCAAACAGCACGTTGAGTGGTCGCTTGCCGAGGGCGATTACACTGCGCACGACGGCGTACTCATGCTGGTGATCGACATCAACGGCAACGCCGCCATGACGGTGGGGGAGTACGAGCCGCTCGCCGATACGTCGGCCAAGGCGCTGCGTGCCCGTTCCGCCGAGGCCCGCTCCGAGGCCGACGAGACCGGCGTGGCGCCCGAGTTGCTCGCCGCCGTCAACAACGGCGAGCTTGCCTTTGTGGCGCCGGCGGACGAGTGCCTGTGCGGCACGGCGACGCTCATCGAGCAGCTCGCCCAGACCAAGGGCATCCCGGTCACGCGCGTAGACATTCCCGCGCAACTCAAGGGCGCGCTGTTCCTGGTGAGCGACGAGCACGGCGTGGTTCCCGCAACCGAGACGGACGCTGCGGAGGCCGACGCCGCCACGGTCGCCTTCTTTGCCGACGGCTACGAAAAGCTCCGCGCCCGCCGCTAAATGATTTTTCTGGGACGGGGATTAAAAACTCATTTTGGTCTCCGTTTCCGTCGCGAGCGTGAGGCGGACAAAACCCCCCCCGCTTGCGAACAGTTCTGTCACCTTGGTGCCGCGCGAGGCGCGCACCTGCGGCTCCGCGGTCATAATGGGGCAAGACAACCAAGAGGGGAGCGGAATCCATGGCGCTGATCTATATCGTTGAGGACGACGAGCCCATTCGTCGCGAGCTTATCGACATCCTTGCCCGCGCCGGGTTTGAAATCGAGGCCTGCGAATCGTTCGAGCATGTTTCGCGCGATATTCTCGCCGCCGCGCCCGACCTGGTGCTGCTCGACCTGACGCTTCCCGTCAAGGACGGCCAGCATATCTGCCATGAGGTTCGCCGCGAATCCGAGGTCCCCATCATCGTCCTCACCTCGCGCACGACCGAGATTGACGAGGTCATGGCCATGACGCTTGGCGCGGACGACTTTGTTCCCAAGCCTTACAGCGCCCGCGTGCTCGTGGCGCGCATCAATGCCTTGCTGCGCCGCACCGCGGCGGCGGGCGAGCGTAGCACGCTCGTCCACAAGGGACTGGAGCTCGACCTCGCACGCTCCATGGTCACCAATACGCAAACCGGTACCAGCACCGAGCTCACCAAAAACGAACTGCGTATCCTCTCGCTGCTTCTGAGCCGCGCGGGCAAGATTGTTTCGCGCTCGGCCATCATGCAGGACCTGTGGGACTCCGACGCCTTCGTGGACGACAACACGCTCACCGTCAACATCAACCGCCTGCGCACCACGCTCGAAAAAATCGGCATCAAGGGGTATTTGACGACGCACCGCGGCCAGGGCTATTCGGTTTAGGGGCCGGCTATGTCGTTTGCCAAATTCTTCAAAGATGCGCTGCTTCCCGTCGCCGTGTGGACGTGCGGCGTGCTGCTGAGCTGCTTTGTGCTGACGGTCGCCGGCGCACCCGTTTCTATCGTGGTCGTGGCGGTCGGCGTGTCCTTTATCTTCGGTATGCTCGGCATCGTGGTCGAGTACGCTCGCCGTCGCCGTTTTCTGCGTCAGTTGGAGCGCGCGGCCGAGGAGCTCGAGAGTCCCGCATGGGTGCAGGAGATGGTGCAATGCCCGACCTATGCCGAGGGCGAGCTCGAGTACGAGGTCTTGCGCCGGGTGGGCAAAGCCGCTTGCGACGAGGTTGCCGAAGGCCGCCGTCAGACCGATGACTATCGCGACTATATCGAGAGCTGGGTCCATGAGGCCAAGCTGCCCCTGGCGGCGGCCCATCTGATTTTGGAAAACCTGGACGGTAGCGAAGACGACCTGTCGCGCGTGGACGATCTGGCACGCGAGCTTGCCCGCGTGGAGCGCTATATCGACCAAGCTCTGTACTATGCGCGCTCGGAAGTCGTGGAGCGGGACTACCTGATTCGCCGCTGGGATCTCAAGACCTTGGTGACGGGCGCGATTAAGGCCAACGCGCGCGAGCTCATCGCGGCGCACGTGGCCCCGGTGTGCGAGAACCTCGACTTTGAGGTCTTTACCGACGAGAAGTGGCTCGAGTTTATTCTGGGCCAGCTCATTCAGAACAGCATTAAATATGCGCGCGCGGATGGCGCAAAGATCGTGTTTTCGGGTGCGTTGCTGGACGAGGGCCTGGCAAGCGAGCGCATCGAGCTTACCGTCGCGGACAACGGCTGCGGCGTGAGCGCGGCCGACCTGCCGCGCGTGTTCGAGAAGGGCTTTACCGGCGACAACGGCCGCACCACCAAGCGCGCAACGGGCATCGGTCTCTATCTGGTGGCGCGCCTGTGCTCCAAGATGGGCATCGACGTCACCGCAGCATCGGAGCCCGGCGAAGGCTTTGTCGTTACGTTTGCCTTCTCAACCAACAAGTTCCAGTATTTCGAGTAACGCACGCGGCGGACGTCCGCCCAAACAAAAACGTGCTGCATCAAACAAAACGTGCCGCCCCAAACGGGGCGGCACGCCATCTTTCAATTCAGCCAACTCGCTGAAGTATGGTGACGAAGGCGCAAGGCCGGGAGGGGTTATCTAAGCCGACATCCCGCAGCCGCGAAGCGGCGAGGACGTCGGCGTGATAACCCCGCAGGCCTTGCGCCGGCGGGAAGGAACCTACTTCACGACCAAGATGTCGCAGTCCGTATTGCGCAGCAGGAACGTCGAAATCGAGCCCAGGAGCGCATACTTGATCGAGGACAGGCCGCGGGCGCCGCAGAGCACCAGGTCGGGCTTAACCACGTCGAGCATCTCGTCCTTGAGCGTCTCGCGAATACGGCCGGCGCGAATCATGACCTCGACCTCGGGAATATCGGGATTGGCCTTGGCCTCTTCGAGCTGCTTGGCGATGGAGTTCTTAAATGCCTCCTCTAGGCCGTTGACCAGATCGACCGGATAGGAACCGGCGCTCTCGAGCGCCGTGGAATCGATAACGTGGCCGATGATTAGCTTGGCGCCGTTGTTCGCGGCGACCTTGATGGCGCGTGCGAGCACAAAATCCTGCTGCTCAGTACCATCGAGTGAAACAAATACCTTGGTGTAGCCCTCGTTCATGGTTTCCTCCTTGGTCTATCGCACGGGCGCGGGGCTCGTGCATCGGGCGGGCGCGGGCGCGTTGGCCGCCGAACACTTTATCTTGTTGCAGTTATACCCAAGGATTTGGGTTTGACCGCTCGCAATTCTGTGAACGGTTGATTTTCAATCTCAACGCAACAGCCTGAACGGACCCCGCGTTTCCGCAG
>CALKBO010000005.1 GCA_937989875.1 uncultured Collinsella sp.
GCAACGCGTTGCGCTGAGTCCTGAGGCTGTTGCAATGAAAATGACAATCAAGGCTGTGTATCGAATTGTTTCGGTCCCGTGTCCGTTACTGACGGATGCGGGACCGTTGCTATATAATCGCCTCCACTCAAAATGATTGGAGATGTTATATATGAGTCAGGCAAGGCAAGACGGCATCACGCTCAGGCAGTGGCTCCCACTCGTCGGGCTCACCTGCTGTGCGTTCGTGTTCAACACGTCGGAGTTTATGCCCATCGGCCTTTTGACTGATATCGCCGCGTCGTTCTCGCTCACCGAGGCCCAGGCGGGCATCATGATCTCGGTCTATGCCTGGGGCGTCATGCTGCTGTCGCTGCCGCTCATGGTGTTCGCCTCGCGCTTTGAGTTCAAGCGGATGCTGCTGGGCGTGCTGGCCGTGTTCTCGCTCGGTCAGTTCCTGTCCGCTGTGGCGCCGACCTATCCCATCCTGGTCTGCGCGCGCCTGGTGGTCGCTTGCGCACATGCCGTGTTCTGGTCAGTCGCCTCGATTATGGCCTCGCGCCTGGTCGACACTCGCCACGGCGCGCTCGCCATCAGCATGATCGCTACGGGCTCGTCCATCGCGCAGATCTTTGGCCTGCCGCTCGGTCGCGCCATTGGCTTGGCCGTGGGCTGGCGCATGACGTTTGCCGTGGTCGGGGGCCTCTCAGCCATCGCGGTCGTCTACCAGGCAGCGGTGTTCCCGGCCATGCCGGCGGGTGAGCGCTTTACTGTCAAACAGCTGCCCGAGCTGCTCAAGAACCCGCTCCTCATCGCGCTCTACGCAGTCACGGTCTTCATGGCGACCGGCTATTACGCAAGCTACAGCTATATCGAGCCCTTCCTGGCGCAGGTCGCGCACGTCGATGCGGGCGCCATTACCATGACGCTGACGGCGTTTGGCTGCTCTGGTTTGCTCGGAAGCTGGCTGTTTGGCCGCCTGTTCGATGGGCATCGCTTCCCGTTCTTGGCCATCACGCTCTCCGGCGTGCCGGTGGCCCTGCTGCTCATGGGGCCGGCCGCATCGTCGCTCGTGACAGTGCTTGCCGTCTGCGCACTGTGGGGTTGCTGCTCCACGGCCTTTAACGTGGCGTTTCAGGCCGAGCTCATCAAGCACACGCCGGCAGATTCGTCGGCCGTCGCCATGTCGATCTTCTCGGGCCTGTTCAACCTCGGTATCGGCACGGGTACCGCGATCGGCGGAGCCGTGGTTTCGGGTCCCGGTATCGCCTGGATCGGCTTTGTGGGCGGGGCGATTGCCGTCGTGGGCGTCATCCTCGCCATCACCGTGCTGTTTCCGGCCATCCGCCGCGCCAAGCCCGTCGCCTAATCACGTCCCCTCATCAGTTGCGGTGGAATAGTTCCTGTTTAAGGCTTCTGAAGGCCCAGACAGGAACTATTCCACCGCAACTTATTTTGGGGGAGAGGATACAAGCTGGGCATACAATGGATGTCGTTGTGTTGAGCTTACCGGGAGGCTGTTATGTGGGCATACGAGACGACGTTCTATCAGATCTATCCGCTGGGCTTTTGCGGGGCTCCGCGCGAAAACGCCGCGCCCGTTGCCGAGGATGAGCTCGCCCAGGCTGCCAACGCCGCGCCCAACCCCGATGCTCCTATCATGAGGGTCGCCCAATGGGCCGACTACATGCAGGAACTCGGCGTTGGCGCTGTGCTCATCAACCCACCGCTCGAATCTGATAGCCACGGCTACGATACACGCAGCCTGCGCCATATCGACCGTCGCCTGGGTGGGGACGCCGACTTTGCCGCCGTATGCGACACGCTGCATGCCCATGGCATCCGCGTGGTGCTCGATGCCGTCTTCAACCACGTCGGCCGCGGTTTTTGGGCCTTCCGCGATGTGCAGGAGCGCAAGTGGGACTCGCCGTACAAGGACTGGTTCCACATTAGCTTTGACGGCGATTCCTGCTATGGCGATGGCTTTTGGTACGAGGGCTGGGAAGGCCATTTTGAGCTTGTGAAGCTTAACCTGCAAAATCCCGCTGTGGTCGATTACCTGCTCGAGTCCGTGCGCCGCTGGGCCGAGGTCTTTGGCGTCGACGGCCTGCGCCTGGACGTTGCCTATATGCTCGACCGCGACTTTATGCGCCGCCTGCACGTCTTTACCCGTGAGCTCAAGCCCGACTTTGTGCTGATCGGCGAGACGCTCCACGGCGACTACAACCAAATCGTCAACGACGAGATGCTCGACTCCTGCACCAACTACGAGTGCTACAAGGGCCTGTACTCCAGCTTTAACTCGGTCAACATGTTCGAGATCGCCCATTCGCTGCACCGCCAGTTTGGCGGCGATCCGTGGTGCATCTACCGCGGCAAACATCTGCTGTCGTTTGTCGACAACCACGATGTGCCGCGCCTGGCAAGTATCCTCACCGACAAGTCGTGTCTGCGTCCCGCCTATGGCATGCTCTTTGGCATGCCGGGCATCCCGTGCGTCTACTATGGCAGCGAGTGGGGAATTGCCGGCGAAAAGGGTGGCCCCGATGGCGACTGGGCGCTGCGACCTGCGCTCAATGAGCCTGCGCCCAACGAGCTGACGGCGTTCATCACGCAGCTTGCGCACCTTCGCTCGGCCGACGACGCGGCTGCCCGTGCTCTCAACTACGGTGCCTATCGCAACGTGGTGATCCAGAACAAGCAGCTGCTGTTCGAGCGCGCCTGCGACGACGCGATGGTGCTCGTGGCGGTCAATGCCGTGAACGAGCCCTACACCTTTGGAGCCGGCGAACTCAACGGCTCCTTCGTCGACCTGCTTGCCGACGACGTGCCCACGGTCGAGCTGCTGGGCTCCCTTGAGCTTGCACCCTACGAGGTGCGCTATCTGCTGAGGGCATAGCTCGTGGCCGCGCCGGACGAGGGCTATCAACATATTGAGCATGGGTTTGAGCCCGTGTTTGACGAGCACTCGCGCGTTTTGGTGCTGGGGTCGTTTCCCTCGGTGCTCTCGCGCGCCAATGCCTTCTACTACGGCAATCCGCAGAACCGCTTTTGGCGCGTGATGGCCGCGTGCCTCGGTGTGCCCGTGCCGCCCAACGAGGGAGACTCTTTGGCGAGCGGCGAGCTCGCGACGCTCGATGCCTCGATTGCCGCCAAGCGGGTTATGCTGCTCAACGGCGGTGTGGCCCTGTGGGATGTAATCGAGAGCTGCGACATTAAGGGCTCGAGCGATGCGAGCATTCGTAACGTTGTGCCGGCACATATCGAGCGCATTACCGGCGCAGCTCCCATTGAGCAGGTGATATGCAACGGTGGTACAGCTGGCCGGCTCTACAAGCGCTATCTACAAGAGCGCACCGGGCTGCCGGCCATCGTTCTGCCGTCGACAAGTCCCGCCAATGCGGCGTGGCGTCTGGAACGCCTTGTCGAGCGCTGGAGTGAAGCCGTTGATTGGCAGGCTTTTTCGATTTAGCAGTTTGAGTGCTCGGCAAGATGCCTCATAACGGCGTGCCAGATCGGTGTGGGCAGCGCAGACGTGGCGCGCACCATGCCGTCGGTGTCGACGCCACCCGTTGCGGCGCCACCGAGCTTCTGCGCGTGTTCGACGGAACACCCCATGCGAACGGCGCCCACGAGCTTGTCCATGGCCTCCGAAAACGGTCGCCGCAAGAGTCCCATGCGCGGGGAGCGACGAAGCGCTGCGATGCCGCTGCCGGCGCAGATGGCAACGCCGCCACACCACAATTGATCATGGCGCTCACATGCCTTGTGCAGGCGAACGGCGGTCCCACGCGCCTGCTCAGTGCCCTCTTGTGCGGCTCGAATCGCGGCATAGACGCGCGTTCCCGTACCGCCAAAGCGCTCAAGCGCCTGCTCGATGGCTGTCAACGTCTCATCGTCAGCCACATCTTCAATGGCCAGCACGATGCCATCGGCAACGCTGCCGGCGTCATTTGCCTTCAAGTCGACCGGGCGGGGGAGTGCGGTGCCGGAAAGTTGAGCATAGGCGGCGATGGCATCCTGCAGGTCCCAGAGCAAAAAATCAAGATCGGCGCTATTGGGAATACTGATATACGCAATGGTGTTCAGTGTTTTTGGTACGTCGCCGCGCGCGGTCGTCTCCATGCCATCTCCTTTCCGGCTCGTTTCCGTTTAGGTTACACCGTCTGGTGGCGCCCCGCCGCGCTATCCTAGTGCAACCCTTACGAAAGGAACGCCATGCGTCTGCCCATGAATACCTCGCTTGCCATGCTCAAGCCCTCCGGTATCCGCCGGATTAACGCGCTCGCCGCCCAGCATCCGGGGTGCATCGCGCTCGCGCTCGGCGAGCCCGATTTTCCCACGCCCGATGTGATTAGCGCCGAGGTGACCGCCGCACTGGACCGCGGTGACACACACTATCCGCCCAACAACGGTCGCCCCGCCCTGCGTGAGGCGTTATCTGCCTATATGGGGGACGCGGGCCTTACGTTTTCGGCTGACGAGGTCATCCTGACCGACGGTGCGACCGAGGCACTGTCGGCAACATTCATGGCTATGCTCAACCCCGGCGACGAGGTCATTATCCCCACGCCGGCCTTTGGCCTGTACGAAAGCATCGTTGTGGCCAACCACGCCAAAGCAGTCTTTTTGGATACGGAGCCTGCGCAATTTCAGATTGACGAGGATGCGCTTCGTGCTTGCGTGACGCCGGCGACCAAGGCTATCGTCATCTGCTCGCCCAACAATCCTACGGGCTGTATCCTCAACGCGGCTTCGCTCGACGCCGTGGCGCACGTGGCGGAGCAGACGGGCATCTACGTGGTCTGCGACGACGTGTATAACCGTCTGGTCTATGTGGATGGCTACGAGCGCTTTGCCCAGCGTCACCCGGAGCTTCGCGAGCAGACGGTCGTCATCGAGAGCTTCTCCAAGCCCTGGGCTATGACCGGCTGGCGCCTGGGTTGGCTCGCAGCCGCAGCCCCCGTCATCGCCGAGATCGCAAAAGCTCACCAATACCTAGTATCGAGCGCCGTCTCCTTCGAAATGGACGCCGCAGCCCGAGCCCTGACCGTCGATCCCACCCCCATGCTCAAAGTCTACCGAGCCCGCCGCGAACGCGTGCTCGCAGCCTTAAGCGCCATGGGCCTCGACGTAGTGGAACCGGCGGGCGCCTTCTACGCTTTCCCGAGCATCAAAAAGTTCGGCCTAACCAGCGAAGACTTCTGTATCAAAGCCATCAAAGAAGCAAACGTAGCCCTAGTCCCGGGCGACTGTTTCGGCACCGAAGGCCACATCCGCCTAAGCTACTGCGTTTCCGACCAAGATTTGGACGAAGGCCTAAATCGCCTGTCCACCTTCATTTCAACTTTATAGCCAACGGGACGCAACACATCAGCCTACCGACATAAGGATTATGCGTGGGGGCGTCGCTCAACGGAAAACCGGGCTGCCCCAAAGTCACCGCAGGCCGCGCCGCCGAAGGCCGGGCGCAAGGTTTTCGTAGATTCCGCACGAGCCGGAAAGCACTTAATGTGCTTTCCGAGCGAGCCCAGGACCTGACCGAGCGAAAACCTTGCGCCCGGCCTTCGGCGGCGCGGCCTGATGGTGGAATTGTGTGCAGCCCGGTTTTCCGTTGACCGACGCCGGGGTCCCCGCCATAATACTTTCGGTTCACGCACGAATCCGCTGCCAGAGACAGCCGGCGCAAACGGGTCTTACCCGCGAGCTTAATGGGACTTCCCGCCAGCCGAGGTGGTCGAGTAGATATGTCTTCTCGCCCCCGTCGCTCATGCAGCGCGGGGGCTTTCTTTTTGGACATGCCCCCGTCACGTCCTTGTGGCGGACCGTGCCCGGAAAGAATTCGAGGAGGTGTAATTCATGCCCCAGCAGTACAAAATCGACAAGGTTGCAGAGATCGAGTCCCGTATCGCCGAGAACGCCGGTCTGTTCGTCGTCAACTACAACGGTCTGACGGTTAAGCAGGCTCAGGAGCTGCGTCATCAGCTTCGCGAGTGCGGCGCCGAGATGAAGGTCTACAAGAACAACCTGGTCAAGATCGCCCTCAAGAACCAGGAGCAGCCCGAGATCGACGAGATTCTCGCCGGCCCCGTCGCCTATGTGTTCTACGAGACCGAGCCGGTCGAGGCCGCTAAGGCCCTTAAGGACTTCTCCGCTAAGTCCAAGGGCGTCCTTGAGATCAAGGGCGGTATCTCCGACGGCAAGGCCGTTTCCGCTGATGATGTTAAGGCTATCGCCGAGCTGCCCACCAAGGATCAGCTTCTCGGCCAGATCGCCGGTCTCATCTCCGGTTTCGCTCGCGACATCGCTGTCTGCGTCAACGGCGTTTCCTCTGGTCTCGCTCGTTCGATCCAGCAGGTTTCCGAGCAGAAGGCAGCCTAGTTGCTGTTTTCACCCGCGGCGGCAACGCCGCACCCTTGGCGCATTCGCGCCGTGTTTTAACTGATCTCCGTGCACAGACACGGAAACCGAAAGGACTTAGAAATGGCTAAGCTTACCACCGATGAGATCATCGATGCTCTTAAGGAAATGACCCTTCTCGAGGCTTCCGAGCTCGTTAAGGCTATCGAGGACACCTTCGGCGTTTCCGCCGCTGCTCCTGCCGCTGTTGTCGCCGCTCCCGCTGCTGGCGCTGCTGAGGCCGAGGAGAAGACCGAGTTTGACGTCGTGCTCGAGGGCTTCGGCGACAACAAGATCCAGGTCATCAAGGCCGTCCGTGAGCTCACCAACCTTGGCCTGAAGGAGGCCAAGGAGGTCGTCGAGGGCGCTCCCAAGGCTGTTCTCGAGGGTGCCAAGAAGGAGGACGCCGAGGCTGCCAAGGAGAAGCTCGAGGCTGCTGGCGCTGCTGTCACCCTCAAGTAATCAGGCTTTCTCGCCAGATTTCTTTGCAGACGGGGTTCGCATTGCGAGCCCCGTCTTTTTTGTTTTTCGGTCCCTCGACATCGGTGGCTCAAACTGCCATGTTCTGTGATTTGCGTCGTATCGGGTGCCCTGCCGCTGGGCAATAAAATTGCACCATTCGAGCAATAATTTGCGTTGACCTGCTGAAGAATTGTCTCTGCCTTGTAGTGACATATAGTTCCAGCGGTAAGATGCTTGGGTATCGCAATTTGGTCTGCGGCTGTGTGCCGCACGCATGGGGCGCTTTTGCGCCTGCGAAAGGATCCTTGAATAACATGAAGGCAATCATCCCCGCCGCCGGTCTTGGCACGCGTTTTCTGCCTGGCACTAAGTGCACGCCCAAAGAGATGCTGCCGGTGCTCGACAAGCCGGTCATTCAGTATGTCGTTGAGGAGGCGCTCGACCCCGAGGAGGTCGACGACGCCATCATCGTTACCTCTCCCGGTAAGCCCGAGCTGCTGAGCTACTTCCAGCCCGATCGCTCGCTCGAGAATCTGCTGCGCGAGCGCGGTAAGGATGCTTACGCCGATGCTGTTGCCCACGCAGGCGGCATGCCGGTCGACTTCCGTTATCAGTACGAGCCCAAGGGCCTCGGTCATGCCATTCGCTCTGCTGCCGACGCCGTGGCAGGGGAGAACTTCCTGGTTCTTCTGGGCGACTACGTTGTGCCCAACCGTGACATATGCGACAAGATGCTTGCTGTCTCCAAGGAGCACGGTGGCGCTTCGGTTATCGCCGTTGCCGCGTGCGCTCCCGAGGAAGTCAGCCGCTATGGCGTCATCGCCGGCGATCGCGTTGGCTCGCTCGAGGGCTTCGAGAATGCTGCCGACGACGAGCCCGGTGCCGTTTGGCGCATCGGCGGTCTGGTCGAGAAGCCTGCCCCCGAGGCGGCTCCGTCCAACCTGTACATCGTCGGTCGCTACCTGCTGAGCCCGCTGGTCATGGACTTGCTCGCCGATCAGCAGGCCGGCAAGGGTGGCGAGATCCAGCTCACCGACGCCATGGCCCGCTCGCTCGATCGCGAGGCCATGTACGCTGTCGTCATCGACCCGCTCTCGGGCTACGACACCGGCACCCCGTCTGGCTGGATGGCCACCAACGCCCTCATGGCCGCAAGCGATCCTCGCTTTGCCAGCGCCTTCTGGGACGCCATCGACGAGCGCGGCGGCTTGATGCGCAAATAAGCCTTCGGGCATCGACATTTACGGGTGCGGACTTCGGTCTGCGCCCGTTTTTTATGCGCGCCACGGCTTGGCTCCGGAAAGTGCGTCCCACAATTTGACTGAATTCTGGGATGCGCTTTCCGGTTGGGGCCCCTAGCGGAAACTACGACCCAGAATATCGGCTCAGAACGGGATGCAGTTTCCCAGACAGGGCTCAACCGGAAACTGCGACCCAGTTTGAGGTCTCAAAACGGGACGTAGTTTCCGCCCGGCCAACCCTCGTCGCCATTCCGCCGTTCAGCGTCCCGCATCAACGGTCTCGTTCACAGAAAATATATGAACGGATGTTCGATACACACCCATCTACCTGCACCTTTTCTGCCGAAAAACTTTGCTACTCCAAAAACTCAATCGCGTCAAGGCTTTTCTTGCCCAACGGTCGGTACCTGATAAACTATTAGGTTGCGATAACTGGCGAAGCTATGCCTCGCCAACCCACCGAGCATTTCCGTGAAGGAGGAAAAACCTGGTGACCTACGCATACACTGCCACTGAGCGCAAGCGCGTCAGCTTCGGGAAAATCCCGGAGGCCATGGAGCTCCCCAACCTTATCTCTGTTCAAAGGGAATCCTTTGAGCGTTTTAAGGACGAGGGCCTTCGTGAGGCGTTCAAGGAATCCAGCCCCATCCAGAGCCAGAACCATGTTCTCGAGGTTACCTTCGGCGAGCATCAGTTCGGCGACCCCGCGCACACCGTCGAGGAGTGCCGCGAGAAGGACATGACCTATCAGGCCCCGCTTCTGACCGACGTCCGTCTCACCAACAAGGAGACCGGCGAGATCAAGGAGCAGCTCGTCTTTATGGGCGACTTCCCCATGATGACCGATCAGGGCACCTTCATCATCAACGGTACCGAGCGTATCGTCGTCTCGCAGCTCGTCCGTTCCCCGGGTGTGTACTACAGCTCCGAGATGGATTCGGGCAAGCAGATCTACAAGGCCCAGATCATCCCGTCCCGCGGTGCCTGGCTTGAGTTTGAGGTCGACAAGCGCGACCAGCTCATGGTCTCCATTGACCGTAAGCGCAAGCAGAGTGCCACGATGTTCCTGCGCGCCCTTGGCATTGCCGTCACCAACGACGACATCATCGAGCTGCTCGGCAACTCCGATGTGATTAAGCGCACCCTGGAGCGCGACACCGCTCTCACTCGCGAGGACGCCCTTATCGAGATCTACCGTCGCCTGCGCCCGGGCGAGCCTCCCACCGTGGACGCTTCCCGCAGCCTGCTCGAGGGCCTGCTCTTTAACCCGCAGCGCTACGATCTGGCCCGCGTCGGTCGTTACAAGGTCAACAAGAAGCTCAACCTCACCACCGAGGAAGAGGTCACGGTGCTCACCGACGAGGATATCGTCGCTACGCTGCGCTACCTGCTGTCCCTCGCCGCCGGCGAGCAGGGCTTCAAGGTCGACGACATCGACCACTTTGGCAACCGCCGCATCCGCACCGTCGGCGAGCTCGTCGCCAACCAGTTCCGTATCGGCATGAGCCGTATGGAGCGCGTTGTCCGTGAGCGCATGAGCTCCCAGGACATCGACGAGATCACCCCGCAGTCGCTCATCAACATCCGCCCGATCGTGGCCTCCATCAAGGAGTTCTTCGGTTCCTCGCAGCTCTCGCAGTTCATGGACCAGGCGAACCCCCTGACCGGTCTGACCCACAAGCGACGTCTGTCCGCACTCGGCCCTGGTGGTCTTGCCGGCCACAAGTCCGGCTCCAGCCGCCGCACCAACGTGCCGACGGCCGTCCGCGACGTTCACAACTCGCACTACAGCCGCATGTGCCCGATCGAGACCCCCGAAGGCCCCAACATCGGCCTGATCGGCTCGCTCGCCCTCTACGCCCGCGTCAACGAGTACGGCTTCATCGAGGCTCCGTTCCGCCGCGTCGAGAACGGCGTTGCCACCGACCAGATCGACTGGATGACCGCTGACGAGGAAGAGAAGCACGTCATCGCGCCGGCCAACACGCCGCTCGATCCCAAGACCAACGAGTTCATCACGACCGATGCCGAGGGCAAGCTTGTCCGTCCGCACACCGTGATCGCCCGTACCCGCGACTTCGACGGCTCCTTCGGCGCTCCCGCCGACGTGCCTGTCGAGGACGTCGACTACATGGACGTCTCGCCGCGTCAGATGCTCTCCGTCGCAGCCACGCTGATCCCGTTCCTCGAGCACGACGACGCCAAGCGTACGCTGATGGGCGCTAACATGCAGCGTCAGGCCGTGCCGCTGGTTCACCCCGCCGCTCCCTATGTCGGTACTGGCATGGAGCGTCGCGCCGCTCTGGACTCCGGCGAGGTCACCCTGGCCAAGAACGCCGGCGAGGTCATCTTTGCAGACGCCGCCAAGATCATCGTCAAGCATGCCGGCGGCATGGATGAGTATCACTTGGCCAAGTACCAGCGCTCCAACCAGTCCACCTGCATCAACCACCGTCCGCTCGTGCGCGTCGGTGACACCGTTGAGCAGGGCGAGCCCCTGGCCGACGGTCCCTCGACCGATCATGGCGAGCTCGCGCTGGGCCAGAACCTCACCGTGGCATACATGCCGTGGGAAGGCTTTAACTACGAGGACGGTATCGTCGTGTCCGAGCGCCTGGTGGCCGAGGACCTGCTGACGACCATCAACATCACCCGTCACGAGATCGATGCCCGCGACACCAAGCTCGGCCCCGAGGAGATCACCCGCGAGATCCCGAACCTCTCCGAGGATATGCTTGCCAACCTCGACGAGGACGGCATTATCCGCATCGGCGCTGAGGTCGGCCCTGGCGACATCCTGGTCGGCAAGGTCACGCCTAAGGGCGAGAGCGCTCTGACCGCCGAGGAGCGCCTGCTGCGCGCCATCTTCGGTGCCAAGGCCCACGACGTCCGCGACACCTCCCTTAAGATGCCTCACGGCGCTTACGGCCGCGTCATCGACGTCGTCCGCTTTAGCCGCGAGAACGGCGACGATCTGGCTCCCGGCGTCAACGAGCAGGTGCGCGTCTACGTCGCCCAGCGTCGTAAGATCCAGCAGGGCGATAAGATCGCCGGCCGCCACGGCAACAAGGGTGTTATCTGCAACGTTCTGCCGGTCGAGGACATGCCCTACATGGCTGACGGTACCCCGATCGACGTTATCCTCAACCCGCTGGGCGTTCCTTCGCGTATGAACGTCGGCCAGCTGCTCGAGTGCCACCTTGGCTGGGCTGCTGCCTGCGGTTGGGATACCGAGCAGGCCGACTCCGACAAGTACGTCCCCGGTCCTTTCTTCACCGCCACGCCTGTCTTCGACGGCGCCAAGGAGGACGAGATCGCCGAGGTCATTCGTCGTGCCAACAAGAACATGCTCAACAAGGCCACCGCTGCCTTTGGCGATCACATGCGTCCCGAGTTCGTCACCCAGCTTGACGAGCGCGGCAAGACCCGTCTGTTTGACGGCCGCACCGGCGAGGAGTTCCGCGAGCCCATTACCGTGGGTACGTCCTACATCCTCAAGCTCGGTCACATGGTCGACGACAAGATCCACGCCCGTTCGACCGGCCCTTACAGCTTGGTTACCCAGCAGCCTCTGGGCGGCAAGGCCCAGTTCGGCGGCCAGCGCTTCGGCGAGATGGAAGTTTGGGCACTGTACGCATACGGTGCTTCCAACGTCCTGCAGGAGATTCTGACCGTCAAGTCCGACGATACCGTGGGCCGCGTCAAGACCTACGAGTCCATCGTCAAGGGCGAGAACGTTCCTGTCCCGGGTATCCCCGAGTCCTTCAAGGTTCTCGTCAAGGAGATTCGCTCCCTCGCACTGGACATCGAGCCCATGCACGATGCCGACGAGGACGCCTCCGCCCCTGTGACCGCCGAGGAGACCTCCGCTCTCGACGACCTGGCTGCGCTCGCCGGCGTTGACGCCGACGTCGAGGCCGAGGATGCCGAGACTGCCGAGGCACCCGAGGCTGTCGCCGCCACGACCACTGATAAGGAGTAGTTGACTGTGGCAGATTTCGAAGCTACTGATTTTGACTCGGTAAAGATCTCCCTTGCCTCCGCCGACCAGATCCGTTCCTGGTCGCACGGTGAGGTCAAGAAGCCGGAGACCATCAATTACCGTACCCTCAAGCCCGAGAAGGACGGCCTGTTCTGCGAGAAGATTTTCGGTCCCGCCAAGGACTGGGAGTGCTCCTGCGGCAAGTACAAGGGCATCCGCTTTAAGGGCATCGTCTGCGAGCGTTGCGGCGTCGAGGTCACCTCGGCCAAGGTGCGTCGCGACCGCATGGGCCACATCGAGCTCGCCGCTCCCGTGTCCCACATCTGGTACTTCAAGAGCCCCACGAGCTTCCCGATGAGCCGTATGCTCGACATCAAGTCCAAGGACCTCGAGAAGGTTCTGTACTTTGCCAGCTACATCATCACCGAGGTCGACTACGAGGCTCGCGAGGCCGACGCCGACGACCTGCGCGAGGAGCTCGCCGCCGATCTGGAAGAGATCGATGCCGAGTGCGCCCGCCAGATCGAGTCCCTCAAGGAGCAGGGCGACCCCGAGAACTTTGACGAGTTCTCCGACGAGGAGCCGCTGACCCCCGAGGAGATCGCCTCCGGCATCGTCGACATCGAGGAAGAGTGCAAGGACGAGAAGCAGCTCCGCGCGGACGCCTTCAACGCCTTCATGAAGCTCAGCGAGCGCGACCTCATTTCCGATGAGCCGCTGTTCCGTGAGATGACCCGTTACTACTCCATGTACTTCAAGGGTGGCATGGGTGCCGAGGCCGTCCGCGACCTGCTCGCTGCCATCGACCTCCCCTCCGAGGCCGAGAAGCTCAAGGCCATCATCGCCGACGAGGACTCCCAGAAGCAGAAGCGCGAGAAGGCCGTTAAGCGCCTCGAGGTCGTTGACGCCTTCCTGAAGGGCGGCAACAGCCCCGCGAACATGATCCTGGATGTCATCCCGGTCATTCCGCCCGATCTGCGCCCGATGGTCCAGCTCGACGGCGGCCGCTTCGCCGCGTCCGACCTCAACGACCTGTATCGTCGCGTGATCAACCGTAACAACCGACTCAAGCGCCTGCTCGACCTGGACGCCCCTGCGATCATCGTGAACAACGAGAAGCGCATGCTCCAGGAGTCCGTGGACGCCCTGTTCGACAACGGCCGTCGTGGTCGCCCGGTCTCTGGCCGTGGCGGTCGCCCGCTCAAGTCGCTCGCCGAGGCCCTCAAGGGCAAGCAGGGTCGTTTCCGTCAGAACCTGCTGGGCAAGCGTGTCGACTACTCCGGCCGTTCGGTAATCGTTACCGACCCCAAGCTGCTGCTGCACCAGTGCGGTCTGCCCAAGACCATGGCGCTGGAGCTCTTCAAGCCCTTCGTCATGAAGCGCCTGGTCGAGCTCGGCAAGGTCGAGAACATCAAGGGCGCCAAGCGCGCTATCGACCGCGGTGCCACCTTTGTGTGGGACATCCTCGAAGAGGTCATCGACGGCCGCGTCGTGCTGCTCAACCGTGCACCGACCCTGCACCGTCTGTCCATCCAGGCCTTTGAGCCGGTGCTGGTCGAGGGCAAGGCTATCCACCTGCATCCGCTGGTCTGCTCGCCCTTCAACGCCGACTTCGACGGCGACCAGATGTCTGTCCACGTGCCGCTGTCCAGCCAGGCTCAGGCCGAGGCCCGCGTGCTCATGCTCTCTGCGAACAACCTGCGCTCGCCGGCATCCGGCAAGCCGGTCAACATCCCTTCGCAGGACATGATCATCGGTGTGTACTACCTGACCCAGGTTCGCGAGGGTCTGCCGGGCGAGAACCACGTGTTCTCGAGCTTCGATGACGCGCTGCACGCCTATGACTGCCGCTCCGAGGTCGACATGCAGGCCAAGATCCAGGTCCGCGTGTCCGCTGCCGACGCCAATGTCATCAACGAGGACGGCACTCGTATCTTCCGCGTCAAGAACGGCAAGAACGAGTTCGTCGACTACGACGTCACCGGCAACAAGACCGCGCGCTTCGAGACCTCTATCGGCCGTATCATCTTCAACCGCCAGTGCCTGCCCGAAGACTATGAGTTCATGAACTACAAGATGGTCAAGGGCGATGTGGCCAAGCTGGTTGCGGACTGCTGCGATCGTTACCCCGAGGCCAAGGTCGGCCCGATCCTCGACGCCATCAAGTACTCCGGCTTCCACTACGCTACCCGCGCCGGCCTCACCATCTCGGTGTGGGATGCTCTCATCCCTGCCGAGAAGCAGGAGCTGCTCGACCGCGCCCAGGCCAACGTCGACCAGATCAACGAGTACTTCGAGGAGGGCTTCATCAACGAGACGGAGCGCCACATCGAAGTCGTTAACGAGTGGACCGCTTGTACCGATAAGGTTGCAGCGCTCATGCTCGACATGTTCGACGAGGAGAACCCGCTGTACATGATGGCCGACTCCGGCGCCCGTGGTTCTAAGACCCAGCTGCGTCAGCTCGGCGGCATGCGTGGCCTGATGGCAGACATGTCCGGCGAGACGATCGACCTTCCCATTAAGGCGAACTTCCGCGAGGGTCTGCTGCCGCTCGAGTACTTCATTTCGACCTACGGCGCCCGTAAGGGCCTGGTCGATACCGCATCCCACACCTCGGACTCTGGTTATCTGACCCGTCGTCTGGTCGACGTGGCCCAGGACGTCATTGTCCGCGAGGAGGACTGCGGTACGCACGAGGGCGTCACCTACAACCTCATCATCCCCGGCACCACCGACCTCAACACCGACCTCGTCGGCCGTTGCTTCATTGAGGATGTCGTGGCTCCCGATGGCACCGTGCTCTTTGAGCAGGATGGCTACATCGAGAAGGTCGCCGACATCCAGAAGATGGTCGATGCGGGCCTTAAGAAGGTCAAGCTTCGCGCGCTGCTCACCTGCCGCTCCAAGTACGGCGTGTGCCAGAAGTGCTACGGCTGGGATCTTTCCACTCGTCGTCCGGTCGCCATCGGTACCGCGGTCGGCATTATTGCCGCCCAGTCCATCGGCGAGCCCGGTACGCAGCTTACGATGCGTACCATTCACTCCGGCGGCGTCGCTGGCGTCGACGATATTACGCAGGGTCTGCCTACGGTCAGCCGTATGTTCGATATCGTCGGCAACGTCAACGAGAAGATTCTGGGTCGCGAGGCCGAGCTGGCTCCGTACTCCGGTCACCTCTCGATTAAGCCTGAGAAGTCCGAGTACGTGCTGACGCTCACCGACTCCGAGGATCACACCCGTGTCCTCGACGAGCGTCGCGTTCCCGCATCGGTGCGCTTTATGCCCGAGATCGAGGACGGCTGCGAGGTTCGCGCCGGCGACCAGATCACCAAGGGCTTCGTCAACTTCCGCAACCTGCGCAAGCTGACCGACATTGAGTCGACGATGCACACCTTCGTCGAGAGCGTCAAGGACGTCTACACCAGCCAGGGTGTCGACCTGAACGACAAGCACATCGAGGTGCTCGCACGTCAGATGCTGCGTCGCGTTCAGATCACTAACCCCGGCGACTCCAAGTACCTGCTTGGTCAGTACGTCGACCGCTACGAGTTCGCCGACGAGGTTGAGCGCGTTGCCCGCCTGGGCGGTCAGGCTCCCGTGGCCGAGCCCGTCATCCTGGGTACGCTCAAGGTCGCGTCCAACATCGACTCCTGGCTGTCGAGCGCTTCGTTCATCCGTACCGCTGGCGTCCTTACCGAGGCTGCCATCGAGGGCAAGGTCGACCACCTGCTCGACCTTAAGTCCAACGTCATCGTCGGTAAGAAGATCCCGGCTGGTACCGGCCTCAAGCCGTACGCCAACGCCAAGCTGACGTATCGCACGGCCGACGGCTACGTGGACATCGACGGCCCGGCTTCGCCCAACGCCAAGTCGCTGCCCGAGTGGGCTCCTGTGGAGCTCAAGGACCTGGACGAGCAGCTCCCGCAGCAGCTCGACTGGGCCGGCTACGATGAGTTCGGTGGCGCTGACGGTTCGTTCACCCGCAACGGCCACACCATCTCCGCCGAGAAGGCTCGCCTGTACCTGTTCGACGACCTGGGCGTGTCGCAGCGCTGGACCAACAAGTTCAGCGAGGTCGGCATCGAGACGGTCGGCGACCTGGTCGGCAAGTCCGAGGAGGATCTGCTGCGCATCGATGGTATCGGTGCCAAGGCGATCGAGGAGCTCCGTGACGGTCTGGAGGCCCACGACCTGCTCTACATCCTCGAGAACAACGACGACGTCGCCGACGAGGAAGACCTCTCGCAGCTGCTGCAGATGGTCTTTAGCCCCGACGGTCCGGACGACATCCTGCTGGGCACCTCCGCTCCGACGCATCACGCCGACGACGAGGAGGAGCTCCTGGGTGCTCCGATCGACGACAAGAAGGCTCCCGCCAACGGTGCCATCAACGAGGACATGGCTTCCCTCGACGAGCTGCTCAACCAGCTCGTGGACACCGACGACGCCGAAGAGGCCAAGGACAACGACGAGGAGTAACTAGTTCCGCCGTTCTAACGAACGGCGGCGACCTCCGTCGCTGCGCGGCCCCCAGAGCTACAATCTGTCATTCAAAAGGCAGGGCATGACCAAAAGGTCAATGCCCTGCCTTTTTCATGCCACCTTGTACGCTCTGGGGGCCGCTCGCTTGCGTATGCTCAACCTGTTGCGTTCCGTCGATCCCTTGCCAATAAGGGGCAGGGTTTTTTTGGTAGGTTATTCCTGCTTGAATTTGAAACATTTCGTTCGGTCAAAGCGTATCTATGGTGAGGGCCTCAGCAAGAAACATCAGCATCACCGGGAGGTGATTATGGAAGAACAAACATTTAGACAGGCGGTCGAAGATCACCGAGATGTTGTGTTTCGAATCGCATTGACGTATCTGCGCGATCGCGCCGATGCCGATGATGTTGCCCAAGATGTCTTTCTTAAGCTGCTCAAAAGCGATACGCAATTTGAGAGTTGGGAGCATCTTCGTCGCTGGCTTATCCGGGTCACGATCAATGAATGCAAATCGCTCTTTCGAAAGCCATGGAGGCGTGTGGAGGATATTGAGAACCTGGCCGATTCGCTTTCGACGGCGCAGGAGGAGACCAAGGTGGTCCTGTCAGACGTTATGCGACTTCCGGAGCGATTCCGCGTCCCCATCGTGCTCTATTACTATCTGGGCTTTTCGACCTCAGAGATTGCCGAGTTACTGCATGTGCCAGCCGCGACCGTTCGAACGCGTTTAGCTCGCGGTCGATCGAAGCTCAAGTTCATCCTAGAGGAGGGCGACCGTGAAATCCAACCAAATCAAGCAGGCCTTCGAGTTCGTCCAAGCTGATAGCGATCTTGCAGATCGCGTCCTTAATACCGCTGCGGGTGAGCCGCTTCATCGAAAGGGTCACGCGAAGCCTCTGTATGTTGCCGTAATCGGATGTCTTGCCGGAGTGCTGGCGACCGGAGGAGTCGCCTACGCCGTTGTCAATTCCAGCTATTTTGCCTCAGCTTGGGGAAACCACGGCAACGGGGATTCCATTACCTGGACCAACGGAGGCTCATCGGGAACTAAATATACCTACACCAGAGAGTTCGGTGATGGCATCGCGCCCCAAAGCTTGGAGGGTTCAGTGCAGAAGGTCAATCTGTCCGTCGAGGGCAACGGCTATACACTCGACATTCATGATATGGCTATCGATAAAAACGGTTGCGGTGCCGTGACGTTTACGTTGTCCAATCCAAATGGTGTTAACTACTACAAGCCGGCAGCAGAGACTGGCGAACTTGTTCTCTATGGTGAAGAAGAACAAGGAATCGGCACGCCCAGCATGAACTTCGGCGAGGAATGGGCTGACACACGCTGCACCATTGATAAGGACACATCAAGCGATACTGTCATTAATGGCACGATGTACTTTGCTTCTATGGATCGCGAGCGAGGTTTTCAACATGCGGTCACCTGGAATATCTCGTGGACCGAGGGCGAAGGCGAGGATGCGAAGCCGTTCGAGGCATCGACGCCCGAGTTTAGCGTTGGAGCGTACGTCGATACAAAGGAACTCCGCTCCGATGACTCGCCTCTCGAGATCAGCCCGTTTTCTATCCAGACGCACATCGATGATTTGGGCATTGACGCAGTCACGAAGAAGTTGACGGTTACCTACAAGGATGGATCGGAGCAGATTATCGAAGATGATACTGCGGGCGCGTACAATTTCTATGTCTCGCTGACGCGCAATAGCGGAGAGAACATCTCGGTGCCGACAAAACTGATCAATGTCGATCAAGTGGTCTCGGTAACCCTTGAGGGCACGAGGTACACATCAACAGGAGAGACCGAAACAGAAGTACCCTTTACCATCGTTTATTCGTAAAGTCTGGGCCGCTTCCCAAGGGGGGGAAGCGGCCTTTTTAGCGTTATATGGACGAGTGGATTGGACGTTATTCGTCTGATTCTCGGAAGAACGTAGCAAATGGATGCGGATCACCGTGAAGAGTGGCGTTTTCCCAGATAAAACCGACCAAAATAAACCTGTCCCTTTTTGGCAGGGAACGTTGCCCCGACGAGCACGTCGGATTCCCGGGCCGGGCGGCACAGGGGTTAAGTTTGTCGCGAGTTCCGCACGAGCCGGAGGCCACTTAATGTGGCCTCCGTGCGAGCCAGGACTGTAGAGCAGCAAACTTAAACCGCAGGCCGCCCGGGCCGGGGATCCGCCCCCGCGCACAGAAGGAGATTCCTTTTGTGTAGGCTTTGCGGAAATGTGCCAATTTTGGGATACGCCCGGCGGCGTGGTCTGTTGACGGCACAGCTAACGCCACGTATCCTATCGAACTGCGTGTTTCGTAGGGGGATGCTGACCCCTCGATTCAAGCCGTTGCACTTTACAGAAAGCTGGAATCATTCGAGAAGGAGTACGCTTTGCCTACTATTAACCAGCTGGTTCGCCAGGGCCGTCGTTCCGTGCCCAAGAAGTCCAAGAACGCTGCTCTGCAGCACAACTCCCAGAAGCGCGGCGTGTGCACCCGCGTCTTCACCACGAGCCCCAAGAAGCCGAACTCGGCTCTTCGTAAGGTTGCCCGTGTTCGCCTTGTCAACGGCATCGAAGTTACTGCTTACATCCCGGGTGAGGGCCACAACCTGCAGGAGCACTCCATCGTGCTCGTCCGCGGCGGTCGTGTCCGTGACCTCCCTGGTGTCCGTTATCACGTCATCCGTGGCGCCTACGACGCTGCTCCGGTCCAGAACCGTATGCAGGCCCGTTCCAAGTACGGTGCTAAGCGCCCCAAGGCTAAATAAGCCAGATAACGTTTTGATACTTTCGCCGTGTGCCGCCTAAGCGCCGCACGGTAGACACTTAAGGAGATTTCACATGCCGCGTCGTGCAGCAGCTAATCGTCGTGAGGTTCAGCCTGACGCCGTTTACAACAACCGCCTGGTGACTCAGCTCATCAACAAGGTCCTTCTTGACGGCAAGAAGGCCACCGCTGAGCGCATCGTTTACACCGCTTTCGAGATCGTTGCCGAGAAGTCCGAGGGTGGCGACGCTCTCGCTACCTTCAAGAAGGCTATGGACAACGTCAAGCCCACGCTCGAGGTCAAGCCCAAGCGTGTCGGTGGCGCTACCTATCAGGTCCCGATGGAGGTCAACTCCCGTCGTTCCACCGCTCTGGGTATCCGCTGGATCGTCAACTTCTCCCGCGCTCGCAAGGAGAAGACCATGGCCGAGCGTCTCGCCAACGAGATCCTCGACGCTTCCAACGGCCTGGGCGCTTCCGTCAAGAAGCGTGAGGACGTCTTCAAGATGGCCGAGGCCAACCGCGCGTTCTCTCACTATCGTTGGTAAGTTAAGGTAAGGAACTAACATGGCTAAGCCTAAGTACAAGCTTTCCGATACCCGTAACATCGGCATCATGGCTCACATCGATGCCGGTAAGACCACCACGACCGAGCGTATTCTTTACTACACCGGTAAGACCCACAAGATCGGTGAGGTCCATGAGGGCGCTGCCACCATGGACTGGATGGTTCAGGAGCAGGAGCGCGGCGTAACCATTACCTCCGCTGCTACCACGTGCTTCTGGAAGAAGGACGGTACCGACTACCGCATCCAGATCATCGACACCCCGGGCCACGTTGACTTCACCGCCGAGGTCGAGCGCTGCCTGCGCGTCCTCGATGGCGCTGTCGCCGTCTTCGACGCCGTTGCCGGCGTTCAGCCCCAGTCTGAGACCGTTTGGCGTCAGGCTTCTACCTTCAACGTCCCCCGCATCGCCTTCATCAACAAGTATGACCGCGTGGGCGCTGACTTCTTCAACGCTATCGAGACCATGAAGGATCGTCTCGACGCCAACGCCGTGGCCGCTCAGGTCCCGATGGGCGCCGAGGACAACTTCTGGGGCGTCATCGACCTGGTCACCATGACCGCTTGGGACTTCAAGGCCGACGACAAGGGCATGACCTACCCCGAGCCGATGGACGAGATCCCGGCTGAGTTCGCTGACATCGCTGCCACCAAGCGCGAGGAGCTCCTCGACGCTGCTGCCAGCTTTGACGACGAGCTCATGGAGAAGATCCTCATGGAGGAGGACTTCACCGTCGAGGAGCTCAAGGCTGCTCTGCGCAAGGGCGTTCTGGCCAACGAGCTCAACCTCGTCTTCGTGGGCTCCGCCTACAAGAACAAGGGCGTCCAGGAGCTGCTCGACGCTGTCGTCGACTACCTGCCCAGCCCGCTCGACGTCGAGGCCGTCACCGGTACCGATCCGGACACCGGCGAGGAGATCGAGCGTCATCCTTCCTTCGACGAGCCCTTCTCCGGCCTGGTCTTCAAGATCATGACTGACCCGTTCGTCGGTAAGCTCACCTATGTCCGCGTTTACTCCGGTCGCGCCGAGTCTGGCT
Source organism: uncultured Collinsella sp. (assembly GCA_937989875.1). Taxonomy (GTDB): domain Bacteria; phylum Actinomycetota; class Coriobacteriia; order Coriobacteriales; family Coriobacteriaceae; genus Collinsella. Next base: position 20,927 of record CALKBO010000005.1, read on the forward strand.
CCTACGTGATCAACGCTTCCAACGGTCAGCGTGAGCGCCTCGGCCGCATCCTCGAGATGAACGCCGCCGAGCGTATCGACCGTGACGACGCTGCCGCCGGCGACATCGTCGCTTGCGTCGGCTTCAAGAACTCCACCACCGGTGACACCCTGTGCGAAGAGGGCAAGGAGATCGTCCTCGAGAAGATCGAGTTCGCTAAGCCCGTTATCGACGTTGCCATCGAGCCCAAGACCAAGGCCGAGCAGGACAAGATGTCCCTGGCTCTGACCAAGCTCGCCGAGGAGGACCCGACCTTCCAGGTGTCCACCAACCACGAGACCGGCCAGACCATCATCGCCGGCATGGGCGAGCTGCACCTCGAGATCATCGTCGACCGTCTGCTCCGCGAGTTCAAGGTTGACGCTAACGTTGGTAAGCCCCAGGTTGCCTACCGCGAGACCGCTGGTCACGACGTCGAGAAGGCTGAGGGCAAGTTCGTCCGTCAGTCCGGTGGTCGCGGTCAGTACGGCCACGCCGTCATCAAGCTCGAGAAGATGGAGGAGGGCTTCGGCTACGAGTTCGTCAACGCTATCGTCGGCGGCGTCGTGCCCAAGGAGTACATCCCGTCCATCGACAAGGGCATCCAGGAGGCCCTGAACACCGGTGTTATCGCCGGCTTCCCGGTCCTCGACGTCAAGGTCACCCTGTTCGACGGTTCTTACCACGAGGTCGACTCCTCCGAGGCCGCCTTCAAGATCGCCGGTTCCATGGCTATCAAGGACGCTCTCAAGAAGTCCGACCCGCAGCTGCTCGAGCCGATCATGGCTGTCGAGGTCGAGACCCCCGAGCAGTACATGGGCGACGTTATGGGCAACCTCTCCGGTCGCCGCGGCAAGATCGAGGGCATGGAAGATCGCAAGAACAGCAAGCTCATCCGTGCCAAGGTGCCGCTGGGCGAGATGTTCGGTTACGCTACCGACCTTCGCTCCCAGACCCAGGGCCGTGCATCCTACACGATGCAGTTCGACTCTTATGAGCCCGCGCCCAAGTCCATCGTGGACGAGGTCATGAGCAAGAACGCCTAAGTTCGAGCTCCCTGTTACGTAATCCGCGAGAACATCTCTCGCACTCTTTGGAGGTTTAAGTTGACTACCCAGAAGATCCGCATTCGCCTCAAGGGCTATGATCACGAGGTCGTCGATCAGTCCGCGAAGCTCATCGTCGAGACCGCTCAGAAGACCGGCGCTCGCGTTTCCGGTCCTGTCCCCCTGCCCACCGAGCGCAACCTGTACACGGTTATCCGCTCGCCGCACGTGAACAAGGACTCCCGTGAGCAGTTCGAGATGCGCACCCACAAGCGCCTCATCGACATCCTCGACCCCACCTCGGGCACCGTTGATTCGCTCATGCGTCTCGACCTCCCCGCTGGCGTCGACATCGACATCAAGCTCTAAGCGATATCGCTCATAGCTTAAAGGGCCCCGCTGCCGTAATGAACTGCGCCCCAAAACTTGGACGGCTTAAATAAGAACTACGCCGCAAGGGACT
>CALKBO010000006.1 GCA_937989875.1 uncultured Collinsella sp.
GACACATGTATGTCAATCCTGGTCTAACAGAGCCTTTTTTAATCCCCGTCCCAGAAATATCATCCCAAACAGACTACCTTGCGAAAAAGCGCACGCCAAAGGATGTGTCCTCGCAGGCGACAATGCGGCGGTCGCGCAAAATGGTCCGCACGTAATACCAATCGCCCACACAGCCCGACAAGTGCAGACCAGCCGCCAAGTAGCACAGCAGCGGATAGCCCGAGAACGCAAACCCCAGGGCAAACGCCGCCGTCACAACAACCGTCGGCGCCAGACAAACCGCCACGTACCGTCGGCGCGAATACACCACACCCTCGGCGCAGGCATAGATCATCGCCGTCTCGCGATTCGCTCCAAAGGTCACCTTCGCGCCCGCAGGCGCCAGCAGCTTAAAAAACACACCGTGCACCAGCTCATGCACGGCAAATGACGCCGCCGAAACCGCAGCCAACCCGGCTATCCAGCCTAAGACCGCCGTCCAACCGCCAGCGTCAGCCGCATCCAAGTCCGCAGGCCCGCCCAGCAGCATAAACACCGGCACCAGGCACACGGCAAATGCGCCAAGCACTGCCATCCCCCACACAAAGCAGGCGTGCAGGAAATCCTCGTCTTCAAACGCATGTATGTTGGAAATTTCATTCATAGCATCTTAGGATAGCGCCCCTGCCACGTACCCGCCCGCATGTGCGATAATGTCGAACGATATGCACGAATTGACCACCGCGTCGCCAGGCCTTGCGCCCGGCCGCGCTCTCACCATATGCGAAGGAGTCCCATGGCATCCAAATACTCCATGAACGACCGTCCCAGCTGGCCTCGCCGCGCCATCGTTACCGCCGGCGAGCCCTACGGCAACAAGGGCCTTCACTTTGGCCACGTTGGCGGCGTCTTTGTCCCGGCCGACTTCTTCGCCCGCTTCCTGCGCGACCGCCTGGGCCGCGAGAACGTCATCTTCACCTCGGGCACCGACTGCTACGGCTCGCCCATCATGGAGAGCTACCGCAAGCTCAAGGAGAACGAGGGCTACGACAAGTCCATCGGCGAGTATGTCGAGTCCAATCACTCCCGCCAGGCCGCGACCCTCAACAACTACAACATCAGCTGCGACATCTACGGCGGCTCGGGCCTTGAGCCGGCTGCGCAGATTCACAACGAGGTTACCGCCGAGATTATCGAGCGCCTACACGAGCAGGGCACCATCTCCAAGCGCTCCACGCTGCAGTTCTACGATGCCAAGGCCGGCACGTTCCTCAACGGCCGCCAAGTGATCGGCCGCTGCCCCATCCAGGGCTGCAAGTCCGAGAAGGCGTACGCCGACGAGTGCGACCTGGGTCACCAGTTTGAGCCCGAGGAGCTCATCGCGCCCAAGAGCCAGCTCACCGGCGAGGTGCCCGAGCTGCGCCCGGTCGACAACCTCTACTTCGACCTGCCGGCCTACCTCGACTTTATGAAGACCTACACCGCCAAGCTCGCCCAGAACCCACAGGTCCGCTCCGTGGTCTCCAAGACCATGGAGGAGTGGCTGCTGCCGGCACAGCTCTACATCCAGAACAAGTTCCGCGAGGCCTTCGACGCCGTCGAGGATCAACTGCCCGAGCACACCGTGCTGGAGCCCGAGGGCAACAAGAGCAGCTTTACCGTCACCTTCCCCAGTTGGAAGGAGCGCGACGACGCCCACGCAGTGCTCGCTAACGGCGGCGTGCGCTTCCGCAGCGGCAAGGCGCTCGTGCCCTTCCGCATCACCGGTAACATCGACTGGGGCGTTCCGGTGCCCGAGGTCGACGGCGTGAACGACGTCACCTGCTGGTGCTGGCCCGAGAGCCTGTGGGCGCCCATCAGCTACACCCGCACCGTGCTCGCACGCGATGCCAAAGCCGCCGGCGTAACTGAGGGTGTCGCCGCCCAGGACGCCGCCCTCATGGGCGAGCCCGCTGCCGATTCCACGCAGGTACCCGCACCCACCTACCAGCACAGTTCGCTCGATTGGCGCGACTGGTGGTGCTCTGACGACGCACAGATCTACCAGTTCATCGGTCAGGACAACATCTACTTCTACTGCATCGCGCAGACCGCCATGTGGGAGGCCCTGGGTTGGAACCTCACGCAGAGCACCGTCAGCGCCTGCTACCACCTGCTCTACATGGGCAAAAAGGCCAGCTCCTCCTCGCAGACGCCTCCCCCGCCGGCAGACGACCTGCTCAACCACTACACCTGCGAGCAGATGCGCGCGCATTGGCTGTCGCTCGGCCTGTCCGAGAAGCCGGTGAGCTTTAGCCCCAAGGCATACGACACCCGCGTGACCGGCAAGGACAAGGACGGCAACGAGGTGCGCGCCTGCGATGACAAGCGCGTTATCGACCCGGCCCTTAAGGAGAGTGCCCTTTTGACCGGCGTGTTCAACCGCCTGGCCCGCAGCTGCTTCTACGGCGTCGCCGTCAAGGAGGGCGACGAGAGCCCCTATCGCAACGGTTGCATTCCGGCCGGCGCAGCCTCTGCCGTCGTGGTCGAGGCTGCCGAGCAGGCCGCCCTTGCCTTTGAGCGGGCCATGTACAAGTTCGAGACGCACCGCGCGCTCGCCGTGTGCGACGACTATCTGCGCGCCGCCAACAAGCGCTGGAGCGATGCCTCCAAGGCCGCCAACAAGCTCGAGGGCGAGCCGGCAAACGCCGCCATGAAGCAGGCCCTGGTCGACGCCTTTACCGAGCTGCGTGTGGCGACCGTCCTGATGCACGGCATCGTCCCGGCCGGCTGCGAGCTCATCTGCGAGTACTTCGACGTCGACCCGGTCGCCTTCTTTAGCTGGGACAACATCTTCGCCTCCACGGACGAGTTTGTTGAGAGCCTGGGCGAGAAGCCCGGCGAGCACCGCGTAAAGCCGCTGCCCCCGCGCTTCGACTTCTTTAGCAAGCACGAGAGCCAGTACTAAAGCACGCCAGCAGCAGCGTACCCGGAAAGTAGTCAAATTGGGACGGGAAGGAAAGACGGATGTCCAAGCCGCGTCGTCGTAAGCAGAAAAAGCAGGTTAAGCCCGAGCTCAAGCTCAGGCAGTTTGCCGCCACCGAGCTTTCCGATCAGCTTACTGCCCTTCCCTGCGCTGCCGACCTGCCGCGCTTTATGGTCGACACGGTTGCCGGCGCCTATGCACCCGCCGATGCCGAGCTCATGATCGAGGGCTTTGGCGCCGCAGCCACGCGCCCGGTCACGCTACGCGCCAACACGCTCAAGACGACCGCCGAGGACATCGCCGCGGCACTCGACGCCGCCGGGATCGCCCACCAAACCGTTGCCTGGTACCAGGATGCCTTCGTCCTGCCCGACGCCCAAGTTTCCGACCTTTGGGGCCTCGACATCTACCGTGACGGCAAGATCTACCTGCAGAGCCTGTCGTCGATGATGCCGCCGCTCGTGCTGGGCGCTCAGGCCGGCGAGGACATCCTGGACATGTGTGCAGCCCCCGGCGGCAAGACAACGCAGATCGCCGCCCTCACCCAGGGACAGGCGCACCTCACCGCCTGCGAGATGAGCATTCCCCGCGCCGAAAAGCTCGAGGCCAACTTGGGCCGCCAGGGCGCCAAAAACGTGCCCGTCATGCGTATTGACGCACGCGAGCTTGACGAGTTCTTCCGCTTTGACCGCATCCTGCTCGACGCCCCCTGCACCGGCACGGGCACCGTCATCAGCGGCAACGAAAAGAGCTTGCGCGGCCTTACCGAGCAGTTGCTCGTCAAATGCGCCCGCTCGCAGCGCGCGCTTCTGGACCGCGCCATGGGGGCCCTCAAACCGGGCGGCACGCTGGTCTATTCGACGTGTTCGATCTTGCCGCAGGAAAACGAGGATGCCCTGCAAGAGGCCCTCGACAAGCACATGGACTGTGAGCTCATCCCCCTCGACGGCACGCCGAGCGAAAGTGAAGCGCGTCGCGCCCAGGATACCGGCGACAAGCCGCATATCGAGTGCAACGCCCTTACCGAAGCCATTGCCGCGGGCCACGTCTCGGCCATTGCCAACGGCATGCCCGGTACGCTGACCATTCCGCCCAGTCGCGACTTTGAGGGCTTCTATATCGCCCTGGTCCGAAAACGCAGCTAGCGCACGGATCCAAAACTCAACAAGCTATCGCCGTGCACGCTTGTCCTGCTGGTCCTTATGCCGCGCAAGCGCTTCACACTCCTTGCGCTCGGCCTTTTTGCCCTTAATGGCCGTGACCGCAAAGTAGATGACCGCGGCGGCAACGATTGCGCCCACGCATAGGCCAATCGAGCCCAACATTGCCGAGAATTCCATACCGCGTCACCTCTCTTTTGTATACGGGACATTCAAGATAGCACCTCGATTCCCGCCACCACAGCTCCTTCACGTTCGCCGACCCTTCAGTCTAACGGATGGCGCAGCGGGGAAAAATCAACTCGTCAAACGATTTAGCACTCGCAACGCCGGTCGTACACTGCCGACCGCACAACATAGAAACGGACCGCCATGGATTCTCTCAACGATTTGAACGAGCGCGTCGACGCCTTTGTCGCTACCAGCTCCTTCGAGACGCCTGCCGCGACTAGCGACCAAGCCCCCATCGATGTTCCCGCCGAGGTTCACGAGGACATCGTCGCTTCGGTCGACTTCTCCGAGGTAGAGCTTGCAGACGAATTTACCGAGCCCCAGGTGGCCGTAACTCCCAATGGCCTTTTGCCCATGGAGCCGCTGCCCATCGACGGGCGTCTGCGCAAGGCGGCCCTCCGCATGCCCGATGAGATCGAGGAGGCCAGCGGCTTTACGCTCTTTGGCCGCCGCATCAAATCGCTCATCTACACCACCGACGTGGCGGTCATCCGCAACTCCAATGCCGACGCCGTGTTTGCCGTCTACCCCTTCACGCCGCAGCCCGCCATTACGCAGGCGCTGCTGACCGTTGCCGAGTGCCCGGTCTTTGTGGGCGTTGGCGGCGGCACCACCACCGGTAAGCGCTCCGTGCAGATGGCAGCCGTATCCGAGATGCAGGGCGCGGCGGGCTGCGTGGTCAACTCCCCCGCTACCGCCGAGATGGTCGAGCACATCACCAACATCGCCGACATCCCCGTCATCGCCACGGTCGTTCGCTGCGACGACGATGCTCACGCCAAGGTGCGCGCCGGAGCAAAGATCCTTAACATCGCGGCCGGCAAGAACACGCCCCAGGTCCTGCGCGAGCTGCGCGAACACTATCCCAACCTGCCGCTCATCGCTCCGGGCGGCAAGACGCCCGAGAGCATCCGTGAAACCATCGCCGCCGGCGCCAACGCCATCATCTGGACACCGCCTTCGGCCCAGCAGCTGCAGACCGACATGATGCAGCGCTACCGCAAGATGAAGGAAGACGCCACGCCCGTCATCTCGCGCGACGATGTGCCCATTATCGACCAGGTCGCCGCCGCCGAGGTCAGCCAGGTCGAGAACATGAATCCCGATGTGCCGATCCCCGACGAAGTCATCGAACGCGTCGCTTCGATCCACGATCATATCGAGGAACGTCGCGCCAACCGCGGACTCAAGCCCTCGCTGCACGGCTTTTTCTTCCGCGGAAAGAAACGCTAGCCGCAACAGCAAGGCCCGTCCCGCAAACATGAACTGCCTCCCATTTCTTGGACATGAGAAATGGGAGGCTTTCTTTATGCGCGT
>CALKBO010000007.1 GCA_937989875.1 uncultured Collinsella sp.
GGTTTATAAGCTGAGAGAAGTACGCATACGCCAATACCATTTCCCATTTCTATTTCCAAAAATCCTGCCAAATTCATTGCTTAAAGATTATCAAAGCACCCTCAGTTAAAAGAAACTCTTTTAAAAATAGAGTATTTATCCCTGTCTCTTAAAACGAGTGCCTAATATCAATAAGTAACAACCTTTGTTCCATAAGGAATGTTATCGTAAATCCATTTTGCATTCTGAATCTCAAGGCGTACGCATCCAGCAGAGGATGGAACGCCCATCGTGGGATCCATCACGCGGTTGCTGTTGACGTAGTAGGGTGAGGAATGGAATAAGTAATCACCATAGAACTGCGTGTAGTAATAGCAAGTATATCCATGCCCAAAGGAGTATCCCTTACCGTAGACTTGATACTCCCCTATCACCGTAGGCGTGCTAGCTTTTCCCGTCGAACATACATATCGACGGTTTAAGGACCAGTTATTCCAGGATCCAGTGTAAATACTCGTAACGCAACGTGACGTATCGACAAGTATCAGCCAATTTGTATTGCTTGAATAACTTTGAGCCTTAGCATCCATATAGTCTGACACCCACGCGCCGTTAGCCATAAAGAAATTCCAGGATCCGTCCACAACGCGCCAGCCAGTAGCCATAGCTCCACTAGCATCAAGCCAATACCAGGTGGCGCCCAGATTGAGCCATCCTGTCTGCATATAACCAGACGAATTCAAGTAATACCAAGATCCGTTAACGGCAACCCAACCGGTTTTCATAGCATAAGTGGACGGATCTAAATAGAACCAGGAGCCATCCTTGTACAGCCAGCCAGATCGTGCATAGCCAGCGGTCTCATCAAAAAAGTACCATTTTCCGTTAACGTTCTTCCATCCAGCGCAGGGGGAGCCATCGGTTGAATCAGCATAGAACTTACAGCCTCCAAGCATCACAAACCCGTGAGCTTCGACCAATTCGCCATCGCCGTTTGATGTAAACAGTTTTCCATTACGCAATGCTCCACACAATGAGCAATCAGAACCAGCAAAAGCCTTAGATGGCTCATCCTGAACCGAGTCCTGGACATCTACCCATTCACGACAAGCAACAGCGCCTGAAGCTTTTGCATAATAGCTTTTCCCATTTACAGAAAAATGACCAAGAAGCATTTTACCGTCGGCGGCAGGATCGAGATAATAGTATTGACCACCGTCCTTCAGCCATTCAGTCTTTATAATGCCCGACGCTTGAGAAGGCTCAGCGTAATACCAGTCTCCATCGCTCATAAACCAGCCAAGTGACAACGCTCCCGTTGAAGAAAAATGATACCGGTTGGATCCGATGACATAAAAGCCGGTAGCCATTCTATTGTCATTTGCGACATCGAGCCAATACCAAACGCCATTCACCAAACGCCAGCCCGATGCAAGTGCGCCGGAACCGTCAGCGTAATACCAGTCCGTCCCATCAAACGCCCAACCAACAGTCATTGCGCCGGAATCCGATAAATAGTAACGAGACGAACCGACAGAAACGATTCCTCTAGACATAACACCATCATTGGCGGGATCAAGCCAATACCAGTTATTGCCAGTTTGAAGCCAGCCGGTTAAGACTTCACCATTGCTACCCCAATACCATAAACCGTTATCAAGGTACCATCCATTAATCAGTCCATAGGTTCCAAGAAGATAAGGGTGCCCATCAATAACACGTCGACCAGTAGCCATAGAACAGCTGTTAAGGGAGTCAAACCAGTACCATTGGTCTCCAATAAACTGCCAGCCACTTGCCAAAGCGCCTGACGGACCCGCGTAATACCACTTATTTTCAGTAAAAATCCAGCCGCAGCTCATTGCGCCGTCACGAGCGGGGTCCAAGTAGTACAGCAAGTCGTCAATATTCTGAATTCCGGTCAAACGACAGCCATCTAGATAGTAATACCAGGACAAACCGTTCCATTGCCATCCAGATAGTTGTTCTGTAGTCGACGGGTCATGGCTATCGACAACCTGTAGGCTCGAATCTTCCGTTGTTTTGCCGGCACAATCGCTGGAGTCTTGAGAGCAACCGCCACCGACCAATGCTCCCGGCCCTCCTGTCGAGTCGCGCTCTACGACACCGTTATCCGCCCCCTCTTCCACGGCATAAGCAGTGCAAGAAAATGCGGGGGCTGTAACTGAAAGTAAGGCGGAAAATAGCATCAAGCCAATTACTCGCCAGCAAATTCGATGATCAATCCGAGCATTCATTTCAAGCCCCCAACCGGTACCGACTGTCTTGCAGGGAATCTATTAAATAAACGGACGAGCTGCGCCGATTACATTTCCCCTTGCGCTAATAGGATGAATTCCGACACCTTGATGAGGCCAGGAATCAATCATCAAGCCGCCGCCAAGTGCAATTGCAATATGACCGCGGTAATAAATCACATCGCCGCGTTGAATCGAGCTCGTGCTCACGGGCATAAAGATATTGCTTCGATACCAATTCATGGAATTGTAGGTTTGGCTTGGATCCCAGCGATGGTTATAAGGGTTGTAAACACCCATATCCATGCCAGTAGCATAAAGGCACTGCAAGACAAAACCAGAGCAATCAACAGCTCCACCGGGAGCGGTAGACCAAGGCTCAATATATTGCGTACCGATATACTCATAGGCGCGCTGGATAAAGGCGTTCACGCAATCTTCCCGCGTTGCTTCGACAGAAATGCGAGAAGGGGTCACATAGGTAAAGTATCCGGTGCAATAGCTAGGCAGCTGAACAGTCCAAGAACTGACCTGAGGATACTGGGATGGATTTTGCCAGCCAACTTTGTCGCACTGGCCATCGCTCCAGAAAATTCGGCGAACACCGTCGATGGTCCTTGCGCCCGTTGCCATAGCGCCGCTGCCGTCTAACCAATACCACTTACCCGAATCTTTAAGCCAGCCAACATGCATGCTTCCATTGGACTCAAGGTAATACCATGTTCCATTCAGGCATTTCCAACCAGTTGCCATTTTTCCGTCAGCGTTTAGGTAATACCATGAACCACCAGTAAAAACCCATCCGGTCTTCATCACGCCAGAATTGGCATCAAGCCAATACCAATCGCCGTCAATCTGCAGCCATCCAAGATGAATGGCACCCGTTCCGGGCTCAGCGTAAAACCTTAGATTTGCGACATTAACCCAGCCGGACGCAACCTGCCAACCATCAGCTCCAGCGGTTTTTAGAATAGCGCCGTTTTCGCGAATCACATCCTTGCAAAGATATCCATTATCATCGGCATATCTTTCAACGCCATCATTAACGGTAACCCAGCTTGAAACCACGAGCCTACCGCTCTGGTTTGCAAAACAATCGTTGCCGCTCACCTCAAATAAGCCCGTTTTCATTAGATGGCTAACAGGGTCCAGGTAATACCAGCTAGCGCCTTCTTTATACCAGTCAGAAATAAGCGCACCAGATTGAGAGGCTAGATACCAGCCGTTCTCGGACTGAGCCCAGCCAACAGCCATAACCCCATTGGGGTTCAAATAATATGCTGCATTGCCAAGGTCTAAATACCCAACGGACATCTTACCATCGGAGGCTGGGTCGAGATAATACCAAGCGCCGTTAACGAGTTTCCAGCCAGTGGCCGCAATACCGTTAGAGCAGTAATACCAATCTGCTCCGTCTTTGTACCATCCATTTGCGAGGCCATAGTCACCAAAAATGTAGGTTCTTCCATCAATCTTTTGACGACCCTTAAACATGATGAACGTCTGTGGGTCAAAATAATAGCGAGCCCCACCTATCGTTTGCCATGACGAAGCAAGGGCACCCGATGAATAAGCCCAGTACCAATTCCCGTCAACGAGAATCCAGCCGGTTTTCATAGCACCAGTGGCATCTAAATAGTATTTCCCGCTCCCGAGGTCGACAAAACCAACCTGCATTATATGGGTGGCAGGATCCAGGTAATACCATGTGCCGTCTTGATAAAACCAACCAGCAGCTAAATCGCCTCCAGCATTGGCATAAAACCAATTTCCATCTGAGTTACGTAGCCAGCAGTTCTGATATAGCGCGCCAAAAGGCGTTGCGGCATTGCCGTCATTCGCATAAAACGAAGCAGTCGATCCGCCAGCATCGGTCACATTGAAATAACCTGTCTGCATTGCACCATCATTGGCTGGATCAAGCCAATACCAATAGCCCCCGCTTTGCAGCCAGCCAGTTTGGTGTTTACCGTTTTTTCCGTAATACCAAACTCCAGACGACTCGTCTCGTTGCCAGCCATCTTTTATGACGGAAGAATTATCAGGTTGCAAATCATCGGAAACCACAGAAGAAAAATCCGCTTTTGACTCAATACTCTGAGCCTCAACGGAATCCTGTGCAAACGCGACATTCGCACTCAGGGGCAAGCAGCAAGCAGTGATTAATGACGCAGCAGCACAAACAAGCGTGGCCTTCTTTTCGAATCGATACATAAGCGACCCTCCCAGATATCTCATTTATTTATTTTAATCCACATTCCAGGATTGATTTTCGTTACTGTCTGTTCAGTCTATGTAGATAAATATATTAAATTGAACATAACGTTCAATCATTCTATTCTTTTCCTAAGCAATGAACATCTTAATTGGAGGCCTGCAGTGGAACTGACCAAGCGTAACTTTACTGTTCTGTACGAATACCTAAAGAACCCATATGCCAGCCAGCGAGAAGTTGCCGAGCGCACTGGCCTCTCACTTGGATCGGTAAACGCAGCAAATAAAGAGCTTACGAATGAAGGCCTTCTCGAATCGGACAGCCTAACCGACAACGGTTACGAAGCACTTCACCCCTATAAGGTTGAAAACGCAGTGATATTGGCTGCGGGGCTTTCGAGCCGCTTTGCTCCCATTTCGTATGAAAAGCCCAAAGGCCTTTTAAAGGTACGTGGTGAGATTCTCATCGAACGTCAGATTAGGCAGCTGCAAGACGCAGGTATCAGCAATATCACCGTCGTTGTCGGCTATAAAAAAGAGTATTTCTTCTATCTCGAAAGCAAGTTCGGCGTTTCGATTGTCGTCAACAACGAATATGCATCCAAAAATAACCACGCATCGCTTATGTGCGTAAAAGAGCGGCTTGGCAACACCTATATTTGTTCAAGCGATGATTACCTTCTAAACAATCCGTTTGAAGCATACGTTTGGAAAGCATTTTATTCTGCTCAATATGCTGAAGGCGCCACCAAAGAATGGTGCATTCAAACCGGAGCAATGGACAGAATCACCAATGTTACGATTGGCGGTTCCGATGCTTGGTATATGCTCGGACATGTCTACTTTGATAAAGCCTTCTCGCTTGCATTTAAGCAGATTCTCGAAACGGAATATAACAAGCCCGAAACAACGGACAAGCTTTGGGAAGATCTATATATCGAGCACATCAAGGAGCTCGATATGGTGATCAAAAAGTATCCTGAGGGCGAGATCAACGAATTCGATTCTCTTGATGAACTGCGTGCCTTTGATCCGCATTTTATCGAAAACGTTGACTCCGATATTTTCGATAACATCGAGCAAGTGCTCGGCTGCTCCAAATCAGAGATTCACGACGTTTATCCCCTTAAACAAGGTCTTACGAATCTATCGTGCCACTTTAGAACCAATGACGGAGAGTACGTTTACCGCCATCCGGGAGTCGGGACCGAACTGCTTATTAACAGAAATGGAGAAGTAGCCGCACTTAAAAAGGCCAAGGAACTCGGCCTTGACGACACGTTCATTCATGAGGACCCAAAGCGCGGTTGGAAAATTTCGAAGTTTGTACCCAACGCAAAGCAGCCTGATCCGCATGATGATGCCCAAATGAATCGAATGATGCAGATGTGTCGTTCGCTTCACGAGAGCGGTGCAAATGTCGAAACCGAATTTGACTTCTACCTCGAAGCGAAGCGCTACGAATCACTTCTTTTGGAAAAAGGCCCTATCGACATTCCAGGCTACAGGGAAATGGCCGCCGAAATCGATGAATTGGAGCACTTTGTCCAGGCCGACAATGCGCCAAAATGCCTTTGTCACAATGACTTCTTTTACCTCAATTTCCTTATCGATGAAAACGACAAGTACTATCTCATTGACTGGGAATATGCTGGCATGAGCGATTATGCAAACGATTTTGGAACGTGCAGTGTCTGCTGCGAGCTTTCCGAAGATGAAGTCGACCGCGCGCTTGATGCATATTTTGGGCGCAAGGCAACAAACAACGAAGTTGCACATAACTATGCGCACATTGCCCTTGCAGGATGGTGCTGGTACCTCTGGTCTCTTCTGAAAGAAGCCGAAGGCGACTTCGTAGGCGAATGGCTCTATATCTACTTCAATTACAGTGCCAAATACCTTAAAAAGGCACTGGAGATCTATCGAAAAGGTGAGTAACGATGCAATTCGGCTTTTTTAGCGGTCTTCTTTGGGGCCTTGATACAGTAATACTTGGAATCGGTTTGGCGCTCGCGCCCTATATTGGATCGGCGGAAGCGCTTGCATGTGCCTCCATTGCGGGATCTTTTCTCCATGATGCCTTCTGTGCGATCTGGCTCTTTGGGTACATGGGAGTTCGAGGCAGATTAAAAGACACGCTCGCTGCACTTAAAACTCGTTCGGGCAAGGTCGTCATCGCCGGCGCACTGCTCGGTGGACCTATCGGAATGACCGGATACGTATTGGCGATTAATAATATCGGAGCAGCCTACACGGCAATTATATCCGCCTTCTATCCCGCTGTCGGAGCATTCCTTTCTTTCGTGCTGCTGAAGGAGAAAATGGGCAAAGGACAGATTCTTTCCCTTCTCGTTGCTCTTTGCGGCGTAATGACGATGGGCTATCTATCGGCCGGATCGAGCGAGATTGCAAATGCCCCCCTCGGCTTACTCGGCGCGGTGCTTGCTGTTATCGGATGGGGATCCGAAGCGGTGCTGTGCGCATGGGGAATGAAAGATGATGCCGTTGATGACGAAACGGCTTTGCAAATCCGCGAAACTACAAGTGCGCTTGTTTATGGAGTGCTTGTACTCCCCCTCTTCGGAGCATGGCATTTCACGCTGGGTGCCATCCCGAGCATGCCTACATTGATTATTGCACTCGCCGGACTCGCAGGAACTGCATCCTATCTGTTCTATTACAAGGGGATTGCGGCAATCGGAGCAGCGCGTGCGATGGCTCTGAATATCTCCTATTCGGCATGGTCGGTGGTCTTTGGCCTGATCTTGCTTGGAACAATTCCCGATATGGCATCCGTAATCTGCTGCGTTGTAATTGTATGCGGAACAGTTTTGGCAGCTAGTAACTGGGACGAACTATTTGGACGTAATAAGACGGCGTAGCTTGATTAACAATATAGTAAAAGGGGAGAGCTCGACGAGCTCTCCCCTTTTAGCATCATGGCTATTCAATTACCACAGCCTGGCTATCCATCTGTTGCCACGTGCCGAAGAACACCTGGGCATTTCGCGTAACATTGCCGTTAATCGAATCCGAAAGATAGACAATTCCCTGCTCGTCATCATAGCCTTTAAGGACTACGGCATGATTACCGCCCCACAGACCATAGGAATGCCCGTTATACCAACGAGCAGCATAACGGCCTCCTGGCCAACTTCCCCATTCGGTATTCCACATCTCAACAGGTTGTCCACAGGTCAGTCTGTTCTTAATGGAAGAAATTGACGAGAAAGAAACGTCTTTTGCCTGCATGATACTTCCCGCAGCGCGCAGAAAGTTATTACCAGCAATAGTAATCGCAGGGGCGACGCATCCCATGAGACCCCCGCTGCTACGCCTTGGGTTGCCATCAAAGGCGGTAACAAAGTTGCCGTTGCTTCCCTTGGGCAAGTAATAATCCGCAATAATCGTCTTACCTAAACCGAAACCATAGTAGTTAAGCAAGTTTGTAAGGGCAACCGACTCACAGCCAGTAGGAAGTTCCGGGTACTGCGAATAGCACGGGACATCGACCCAAGCGCCAACCATTGCGCCGGATGAACTGAACTTGTAGTCAGTAGAGCCGATCCAATACCAACCGTTGCTCAACATTACTCCCCCACGTGCGGCATCAAGGTAATACCATGTGCCCCCAAGGGAAAGCCATCCCGTTTT
Source organism: uncultured Collinsella sp. (assembly GCA_937989875.1). Taxonomy (GTDB): domain Bacteria; phylum Actinomycetota; class Coriobacteriia; order Coriobacteriales; family Coriobacteriaceae; genus Collinsella. The sequence goes on from CALKBO010000007.1 coordinate 8,106, forward strand.
CATCGCGCCAGAAGCGGAATCCAGCCAGTACCAGTTGCTGCCATCGTTAAGCCAGCCGGTCGCCATTCGACCATCCGGGTTAAAGTAATACCAAGACCCAGCAATTTGCTGCCACCCAGTCAGAATTACTCCACTAGCAGAACAATAATATCGAGCACCCTGACTCTCAATCCAACCAGTTCTGGCATTACCGTCGTCGTCAATCAGCTGGATTCCCGAATCGGTCATGATGCCTTTAAGGTCAATTGCGCCGCTGGATGACGAATGATACATCCAAGACCCATCACCGTTTGACCAGCAATTAGCCATCATCTTGCCGGTACTATTAAATATGTATTCACATGATCCGATAGTTTGAACGCCCGTGGCCATGGCGTGCGTCGAGGGATCGAGCCAGTACCACGCACCGTTTAGGTTGAGCCAGCCGGAGGCCAGCGCGCCTGAGCCCGTCGCGTAGTACCAGGTCCCGCCGTCGAGCACCCATCCGGTCGCCATCGCGCCGGAGGCGCTGAACCAGTACGCTGAGCCGTTGCACGCGTGGAGGCCCGTCACCATGGCGCCGCCCGCGTCGGGGTCGAGCCAGTACCAGGAACCGCCGGTGTAAAGCCAGCCGGTCGAGGCGATACCGTCAGCGAACCAGTACCAGGAGCCGTCGACGAAGCCCCAGCCGTTAAGAGGGCCGCAGCTGCCGAAGTAGCGGCGGACGCCCTGCGCATCAGTCTGGTAACCCGTCAGCATGGCCCCCGTCCGGGCGTCGAAGCAGTAGGGCACGCCGCCGACGGATACGGGGCCGCGCGCCAGCGCGCCGGAGCCCGTCGCGTAGTTGTTGATGTTCACTAAGAAGTGGTCCGAGTGATCACTGGGAAATGAGCACCGT
>CALKBO010000008.1 GCA_937989875.1 uncultured Collinsella sp.
ATCCGGTCGCACGGAGAGCATTTACCAGTTGACAAAACTATAGGAACACCCCCCTCTTTTGTTTGATAATTGCGAAATTACGGCCACCTAGTCCATTTCTGCCCTGATGAGGTCGAGGGTGCGCTGGCAGTTTTCGCGGACGGGGCCGAGCATATGCTCGCGCAGGTCCGCCATGCCGGGCAGGTCGGCGTATTCGTCCATGACCTCTTCCATGCAAATGGGCACCTCGTAGGCGAGGTCCATCATGGTTGCAAAGCAAAACTTCTCGGATAGCCCGGCATCGGTGAGCGTCGCCTCTAGCGCGGGGTCTCCCATACCGTGGTATCGGCGGATAGCGCCTGGACCGATGCGCCCCACACGATTTTCGCCGCCAACGCTCATGGCAAGGCGCGCTTTTCGCCGCATACGTTCGTATGCTAAGCCCGATGCGACATCGTACATGGGTGCGAGCGCCGCGTTTGTGCCTTTGCCTAGGATGAGCGAGTAGTTTTTAGCGTGTGCGTCAGGCGCTCCGATAATGGCGTTATAGAACAACATATAGGTAAAAAGCACAAGATTCATGTGGTGGGGGACTGTGTTAATCAGTCGTTCTTGGATGTCTCGTGTAGTTGGTCCTCCGTCGGCGGTGTATTTCTGGGTTGGCAATACACCGAGTGCCTGGCAAAAGTCCTCCTGATGCAGCCTTTCGATATTTCCGCTGCTATTGACCATTCTGTCGTACCGTTCAACGACGAGCGCAGCTTCGTCTTCAAATGTGCAATAGGAGACGTTGGCAGTTGGAATGCCAACACGCCGAGCTGTTTTCATGCAGACGAATTCGTTTAAGGCCTGATGTTTGAACCCAACGACACCATTTTTGAAGATATGGGTAGTGGGGGATGACCCTAGACATTCGCACCATTGTCCATCATGCCAAGCTAGTGCAAATTTGCCTTGGTTGCCGCCCAGGGACCAGCTTTCGTTGGAGCCCATCCATGTCTCTCTTTCGTCATCGCGAATTGCTTTGAGCTTGTGAGCGATTTGAGAATTGGTAAGCGGGCGGTATGCTGAGACCCTGCCGTGGGCGGCATCTAATTGATCGGCTCGACAAAACTGAACGGCCCCCGCGCAGTCAAGACCGATATGGCACAAGAGGGCGACGGGGTTGTTGGATGCAACGTCATGCTCGGCGGCAATAGCGCGACGCTGCTCTTGGCTGTCGGGCAAAAGGCCAAATAGGAACGGACGGACGATGTTATGGCCATATGTGCGATTGGAAAGCGGCATTGTTAACGATAGCGGTGCTCCGCGATAGGTTGGGGCGTATACAAAGCTGCAGAGTCCATGCTCGTCTTGCCGGAGAGTGCCGGCGATTTCGCCACAAATGAGGGTCGCAAGCTCCATTTCTGCCATTTATTTCACAACCTTACAGCCAAAGGAGAGGTCTGAAGTGCCGGAAAGGCCTTGCTCGGCTGCGATTTGGGCCAGCAAGGCACCATAGAAAGCTGGCGTTCCTTGTCGAGCGGGTCGTCTGCCTACGCTTGGCTTTGGCAGGGCATTCGAGTTCGCGATAGGGAGGTCCGCTATCGTCATCGGATGTTCGGAGGGCGATGCGATGGAGTCGTTATCGCTTTGCGCAAAGAGACCTATGCCGAGTGCGTTAAAGACGGTCAACAGCTTGTCGAGCCGAATGCCCGTGGCATCTCCCAGCTCGAGCGATGCGAGCAGGCGCTCCGAAACACCGGCCTTATTAGCGAGGGCGGCACGGGTGAGACCCTGAGCCTCGCGTGCCTGGCGCACGTAGATGCCAGCTTGGCGCGGTGTGGTGATGGGAAGGGTATCCACGGCGATCTCCTAACGTGCAGACTTTTGCATCATAGTATGACATGCAAAAGTCTGCATGAAAAGGCCTCATGCAAAACTCTGCATGAGGCCTCATCCGGACGTTTAGTTTTGAAGGGTGTTTTACAGCGCCAAAATCCCCAGATGCTCCAGCAAAATCTTGAGGCCGATGAGGACGAGCACGACGCCACCCACGATGGTGGCGGGCTTTTCGTAGCGCGCGCCAAAGGTGTGGCCGATCGCTACGCCGGCAACGGAGAAGACAAAGGTCGTGATGCCAATGAGCGACACGGCGGGAACGATATCGACCGAGAGCGCGGCAAACGAGATGCCCACGGCAAGCGCGTCAATCGAGGTGGCGATGGCAAGGATTAGATATTCGCCCAGGTCGATCTTTTCGGCATCCTTGCCGTCGCCTTCGTTCTCGTCCTCAGTAAAGGCTTCCCACAGCATCTTGCCGCCGATAAAGGCGAGCAGGATAAAGGCGATCCAGTGGTCGATGGGGCTGATGATGCCCATGAACTGGCTACCAAGGGCCCACCCAATTACGGGCATGCCGGCCTGGAAACCGCCAAAGAACAGGCCGAGTATCACGGCGACCTTAAGGTTGATCCTTTTCATGCCAAGGCCCTTGCAGATGGATACGGCAAAAGCGTCCATAGAAAGGCCGATAGCGAGCAACACAAGCTCTGCGAGTCCCATAGTCTGGCTCCCTCTCTGCGGGCGGGCCCGCGTGTACCTCTTGGGGGAGTAACAAAAAAGACCCGTGGCGTACGCGTTGCGCGCACAGCCACGAGTCTCGTTCATTAAGGCAAGCCAGGCCGCATCGGCCAGTGTGTTGACTTGCCGCGCCACCGGAGGCGAACCCGATCACGCGACTACTCCCTCATTTATGCGAATCCCGATGCTACCACATGAACAGCTGATTTGGGTTGGGCTCTCAGCTGTGTTCGCTCATTCTGTAAGCATCGGATTTCGCAAGCGCCGCAGGGACAAACCGTGAGAAACTATTTAGCGTTTATGGAGCGTATACGATGGGAGCGATGCCTTGGATAAGAACGAGCTGCAAAAGCGTATGGAACAGGCCATCCGCCTGACGGCACCTGGTCAGCCGATCCGCACCGCCCTCGACATGATCATCGCCGGTCACCTGGGCGCCCTTATCTGCGTCGGCGACACCGAAAACGTGCTCGCTGCCGGTAACGACGGCTTCCCGCTCAACATTTCGTTTACCTCGAACCGCCTGTTCGAGCTTTCCAAGATGGACGGCGCCATCGTTATCGATGGCGACCTCACCCAGATCCTGCGCGCCAACTTCCACCTCAATCCCGATCCCTCGCTCGCCACGAGTGAGACGGGCATGCGTCACCGTACTGCCGCTCGCATGTCGGTGCTCACCGATGCCATCGTGATCTCGGTTTCGGCTCGTCGCGCCGTCGTCAACGTGTACGTCCACGGCAAGAGCTACGAGATCCAGCCCGTCACCACCATCATGAGCTCGGTCAACCAGCTCGTCGCCACGCTCCAGACTACCCGTCAGTCGCTCGATCGCTCCCTGCTGCGCCTGACGGCCCTCGAGCTCGACGACTACGTCACACTCGCCGACATTACCGGTATTTTCTCGAGCTTCGAGATCATGCAGCAGGCAAAGACCGAGCTTAAGGATTGCATTGTCAAGCTGGGTAACCAGGGTAAGCTCGTGCAGATGCAGCTCGAGCAGCTCGCGGGCTCCAGCATGGATACCGAATACGACTTGATGATCCGCGACTACGCGAGCGATTCCTCTGAGGCCAACGCCGAGAAGATTCGCGCCGAGCTGAGCCGTATGACGCCTAAGGACCTGTCCGACCCGCAGCACGTGGCGGCAGTTCTGGGCTATGACGACTTGGACGAGGACTCCGTCATGACGCCGCTGGGCCTGCGCACGCTTTCGCGCGTGTCCGTCGTGCGCGACGGCGTGGCCGAGAAGATCGTCGACGAGTACGGCTCGCTGCAGGAGCTCATGGACGACATCAGCGAGGATCCGGAGCGCTTGGGCGACTTTGGCGTCAACAACCCTGCCATTCTTGCGGACTCGCTGTACCGCATGAAGGGCACCAAACAGGGGAACGCATAATGGCGCCCGTATGCGCCGTGGTCGTTGCCGGCGGCAGCGGCCAGCGCTTTGGAAATCCCGGCGGCAAGCAGCTCGTTAATGTGGCGGGCCGTCCGCTCATGAGCTGGTCCATCCGCGCGTTCGATCGTAGCGATAAGGTCGGCCATATCGTCGTGGTTTGCCCTGCCGAGCGCCGTGCCGAGATGCGCCGCCTGGCCATCGACCCGTTTGACTATGACACGCCCATCAGCTTTGCCGATGCCGGCGATACCCGTCAGGATTCCACCCGTGCCGGCGTGCATGCGGTTCCGGCGGGTTTCGAATATGTCGCCATCCACGACGGCGCTCGTCCGCTCATTACGACCGAGGCCATCGACCACGCTATCGACGTGCTCGTGAGCGACCGTGCCCTCGACGGTGTCGTGTGCGGTCAGCCCGCGATCGACACGCTCAAGATCGTTGACGGCGATAATATCGTCGAGACGCCGCCGCGTGAGCTCTACTGGGCAGCGCAGACGCCGCAGATCTTTAGCGTCGATGCTATGAAGCGCGCCCACGCTGCAGCCATTGCCGAGGGCTTTATCGGTACCGATGATTCGTCGCTGGTCGAGCGCATGGGTGGGCGCGTCCGCTGCGTCCAGAGCCCACGCGATAACCTTAAGGTGACGGTGCCCGAGGACCTGCGTCCCGTAACCGCGATTCTGCTTGGCCGCATGGCCGAGGGAGAGGACCTTCCCCATGTTCAGTAACCTGCGCATTGGCCATGGCTACGACGTTCACCGTCTGGTGGAGGGGCGTCGATGTATCATCGGCGGTGTCGACATTCCCTACGAGCGCGGCCTGCTGGGCCACTCGGATGCCGATGTGCTCGCGCACGCCTTGGCCGACGCTATTCTGGGCGCCTGCCGCGGGGGAGACATCGGCAAGCTATTCCCCGATACCGACCCCGCCTATGAGGGTGCCGATTCGATGGTGCTGCTCGCTCGCGTGATGGACTATGCGCGCGAGCTGGGCTTCGAGTTTGTCGATGCCGATTGCACCATTGCCTGTCAGCAACCCAAGATCACCCCGCACCGCGATGCCATGCGCGCCAACCTTGCCCATGCCCTGGGCGTTGACGTCGAAAACGTGGGCGTCGCCGCCACTACGACCGAAAAGCTCGGTTGGGAAGGCCAGGGCGAGGGAATCGGCGCCTGGGCCGTCTGCCTGCTACAGAAAACCGTTAAGGAGTAACGAATGCGTATCTATAACAGCGCTACCCATAAAAAGGAAGAGTTCCAGCCCATCGAGTCCGGCAAGGTCCGCATGTACGTGTGCGGCCCCACGGTCTACGACAACATCCACATCGGCAATGCCCGCACGTTCATCAGCTTTGACGTGATTCGTCGCTGGCTCATCGCGAGCGGCTACGAGGTCACGTTCGCCCAGAACCTCACCGATGTCGACGACAAGATCATCAAGCGCGCCAACGAGCAGGGCCGTACGGCTGCCGAGGTCGCGACGGAGTTCTCCGACAAGTTCATCGGCGTCATGCGCGCCGCCAACGTGCTCGATCCCGATGTGCGTCCCCGCGCCACCAAGGAGATCGGCCCCATGATCGCCATGATCAAGACGCTTATCGAGCAGGGCCACGCTTACGCAGCCGATAACGGCGATGTGTACTTTGCCGTGCGCAGCGATCCCAACTATGGTCAGGTCTCGGGCCGCAACATCGATGACCTTATGGTTGGCGCGCGCATCGAGGAGAACGAGGACAAGAACGACCCGCTCGACTTTGCCCTGTGGAAGGCCGCCAAGCCCGGCGAGCCCAGCTGGCCGAGCCCCTGGGGCGAGGGCCGTCCCGGTTGGCACACCGAGTGCGCCGCCATGGTGCATCGCTACCTGGGCACTCCGATCGACATCCACGGCGGCGGGTCCGACCTTGCCTTCCCGCATCACGAGAACGAGTGCGCCCAGGCCACCTGCGCCTGGCACCAGGGCTTCTCCAACACCTGGATGCACACGGGCATGCTGCTGGTAGACGGCGAGAAGATGTCCAAGTCGCTCGGCAACTTCTTTACGCTGGCCGAGGTCCTCGAGCAGCACTCCGCTGCCGCCCTGCGCCTGCTGATGCTGCAGACGAGCTATCGCTCGCCGCTCGACTTTTCTTGGGAGCGCCTGGAGGGTGCCGAGAACTCGCTCACGCGTATCGCCGGTACGGTCGAGAACCTGCGCTGGGCCGCGAACCATGCGACGGCCGACGCCGATGCGGCTGCCGCCGAGGCGTTTGCCGCCAAGGCCGCCGAGACTCGTGCCGCCTTTAAGGAGTGCATGGACGACGACTTTAACACCGCTGGTGCCATGGGTGCCGTCTTTGGCTTTGTGACCGAGTGCAACCAGTACCTGGAGCAGGCGGGCGACGCTGCCGACAAGGCCGCCGCGCTTGCCGCCGCCGACACGCTGGCCGAGCTGCTCGATACGCTTGGCGTTGAGCTCCCCGAGCCCAAGGTCGAGTTGCCGCTGGGCCTGCTGGGCGTTGCCGCCGGTTTGGTTGCCTACACGGGTGACGACGTGGACGAGGCCGCTGCCAAGATTCTCGAGGCCCGCGCCGAGGCCCGCGCCGCCAAGAACTGGGATCTGGCCGACGCCATCCGCGACCAGCTCAAGGACCTGGGCCTGACGATCGAGGATACTGCCGCCGGCACCCGTATTAAGAGTCTCTAGTATTTGTTGACCGTTCGAGGTGCGGCAGATTGCCTTGAAAGAGAAGGGCATAGACCTGGTGGTCATGCCCGACGATTGAAAGGCAAGATGCCGTGGCTCGGACGGTCGATTCTTGTTCGTTATCTATTTAAGGAGGCCGTTTTATGGCCGACAATCGCAAGCGTGCGCCTCGTGGCGGCAAGCAAGCCGCTTCTGGCTCGCGTCCGATTCGCCGCAACGACCGCGCTGCCACTTCCAAGGGCCAGCGCGAGCGCTCCCAGGCCGCACGTCCTCAGCGCGATCGCAACCGCGACAACGTTCAGGTCCCCAAGGGCGAGTTTATCGAAGGCCGCCGTGCTGCCGCCGAGGCGCTGCGCACTGGTTTTCCCGTCAAGTGCGCGCTCATCGCCGAGGGCGGGGAGCGCGATGCCGCCCTGTCTCGTCTGGTCGATGACCTCAACGCCGCCGGTGTCCGCATTAAGTATGTGCCGCGTGCGCAGCTCGATGCGCTGTCGAGCCATGGCGCTCACCAGGGCATTGCGCTCGAGGTTGGTAACTTCCCTTACGCTGATGTTGCCGATATCCTCGACCGCGCGGGCGACGGTCCGGCGCTTGTCGTTGTGCTCGACCATGTGACCGACGACGGCAACTTTGGTGCCATCGTGCGCTCCGCCGAGGTTGTGGGCGCGGCCGGCGTCATCATCGCCAACAAGCGTGCCGCCGGCGTGACGGTGGGCAGCTACAAGACCTCAGCCGGCGCCGCCATGCATCTGCCTATCGCGCAGGTTCCCAATATCGCCCGTGCACTCGACGACCTCAAGGCCGCTGGTTTTTGGGTGGGCGGTGCCTCCGAGCACGCCGAGGGCAGTTGCTGGGATGCTCCCTTCGAAGGTCGCGTGGCACTCGTCATGGGTTCCGAGGGCGACGGCATCTCGCGTCTGGTGCTCGAGAAATGCGACTTTTTGACCAAGCTTCCCCAGCGCGGCATGACCGAGAGCCTCAATGTTGCCCAGGCGACTACGGCCCTCTGCTTTGAGTGGCTGCGCCGCAACGCCGGCGAGCTCATGGGGGAGGAGTAGCGCATGTCCAAAAAGAACCGTGCCAAGTCCAAGGCCAAGCGCTTTGGCGAGGGCTCGGCCAAGCCGATTGTTTCGGCCGCGACCTACGGCGTGGGCGGCAATGCGTTTGCGCAGGCTATCGCCGACCCAGTCTCGACGGTGCACTCCAACAAGCCCGAGCTGCTGGTGGTCGACGGTTACAACGTGATCCACTGCACGCCGCGCTACGAAAAGCTCGTGTACGACCATTCCGACGATCCGTATTCCAGCGACGTTCACGATATGGCGCGCACCGCCCTCATTAACGACGTTGCTGCCTTTGCCCAGGGCCGTTACGAGGCCGTGATCGTGTTTGACGGCGCGGGCAATATCTCCAGTGAACGTCCCAACCTGCCGGCCCGCGGCGTGCGCATCGAGTTCTCGCCGACGGGTGTTTCAGCCGATACCGTGGTGCAAAAGCTCTGCATCGAGGCGCGCGAGGAAGGCCGCGCATGCTCCGTGGTATCGAGCGACGGCACGATCCAGGCCGTCGTCATGGGCAAGGGTGTCACGCGCATCTCGAGCCGTATGCTGGTGGACGAGATCAAACAGATCGATAACGACGTTCACGAGGCAGAGGAAGCTCCGCAGATCAAGATGACTCTGGGCAGTCGCCTGAGCCCCGATGCCCTGGCCAAGCTCAAGGCCCTGCGCGGGAGGTAGGGAAGTTGGCGGGGCAATGCTGCCTCGCTAACTCCATTCAGCGATGTCGATCATTCTTTCGAGGCGCCACGTTAGCGCCTTTTTTAGATATGGCAGCCTTGCCGTGAGCGCGTCGTTTCTGGAAAGAATCTCGATTGCCTCGTCAACGAAGCCTTCGAGTTTGTCGCCGTCAAACCAGCCCATGTCCTCGACGAGCAACATTTGTTTGGCGGGGCTTGAATGAAATTGTGCGCTGGTAAAACTGTGCTCTCCCGCCCTAAGCTCCTCTAGTGATATGTTGCACCAGAGCGATGAGCCCGAATCGAAGATGGGGGCAGGTCTGCAAGCTTGCGTGTTTACGTTTCGCACGAGGCCGAAGTTGCGCCAATGACGATCGTAGTTGGCAATGATGTCGTCACATACGATCATGCGGTCAAGGGCATCCTTGACGCCTGTCACCCCGAGCTCCTCGCAGTTTGCTACATATCGCTCGTAGTCGGTTAGCCGTTCATCTGCGTTTGCGTGCTGGTTTACATAGAACGCAGGGACATACTCTTCTTCATCAGTTAAGAAGACATCGCATGTGCTCAGGGCGGAAGTGCCCGTGCCCTCGAGCGAGTAAGGCACATAATCGCAGGCGTTTAGGATGCGACGGTGGAGCGCGGTCGCCACCAGCTCGTTATAAGGTTCCTGGTCCAGGTGCGCTCCTGCCTTATGCAGAATTCGACGTTCGCCCTCGCACGTCCAGTACTTTTGAAGATTGCCGTCCGAGGTGTTATCGGGCTTTGCGGCAGCCGCTTTTCCCTCTGGGGCAAAGGGTGCAATGGTTAGCGAGACGTCATCAAAGGCGTTATTGAAGAAGTTGATATCCTCCCAGGTGAGGCCGGAACCTTGGGGCCTAATCCAATACTGGTCGGATAAGGAGAGGCCGAGATTTCGCTGGACGAGTTCATCGGGAACATCGACTGCGGCTTCTGCAAGCAGGGAGGCTAGCCCAATGCGTGCGAGCGGGATACCGCGGCCGCGCCACCAGATGCGGAAGGAGTCTAGCGATATGGGGCTATTAGGGCCAAATACTCCAATAGGGGCGTGGGCGTAATCGATGTCGGCACCGATGTGGGTAAAGTCTTTTCGCGATGTGCTGTAGACCAGCTGAGCGACTTCGTACGTGCGGTTCATGAGGGTGAACGCGATCTCGCTCTTACCGTGGCCGCGGCGGGGACGTCCCCCCGTTTTGGTCACAGAGCGGAGTCGCGTGTCGACGCTGTCTTTGTCGATGAGCCATACACCAGAAGCCTTGCGGGCCTCAAGTGCTCCGTTTTTTATGAGCTCCTGCACCCTGCGCGGAGTGATGCCGAGCAGCTCGGCGGCTTCTTTGGTAGTAAGCATCGCGAAACCCTTCGTTAGAACGAATAGTTTTATATATAGCAATTGTAATTAAAACTATTCGTTCTAACGAATGGTTTTGAGATTGAGGGCGAACCGACAGAAATGAACGGGCCTGGTACCTGTTGTTGCTGGATTTTGCATATTTGTATAACGCCGTGTGGCCTGTTGCGCCTCGTCCGCAATTCCTTTATTCTTAACTGGCTTCGCGCGAAAGCGCCAAGTGTGCCAGTGTGGCGCAACGGTAGCGCAACTGATTTGTAATCAGTGGGTTGCAGGTTCGATTCCTGTCACTGGCTCCATGAGAGTTTCGGGCTCTGTTCCCTTGTGGGACAGGGCCCGTTTCTATTTAGGTGGTGCGCCATCGGGTTAGCGCCCATCCCGTTTTTGGTTTGTCTCGTCCTCCAGTTTGTCTAAATCTGTAACACCAAGACCGATATTTGGCATCTAACTGTTACAGATTGAGATGAAACTTAGGGTGTTTTAGGAATATCTTGATCTGTAACATGTAGAAGCGGAATAGGCCTCTTGCTGTTACAGATCGAGACAAGGGCGGGTACGGACCTGGATGTTCTGCTCGAGCGTGGATTTCTGGACACGCGAGAGAAGAAAATCTTCCGACCGGAGAACGAGCGTGGATAATTAACTTGGATAGGGAGCTAAGGTAAACACCGATTGTCTATCGAAGGCTTTAGAAACAACGACCCCGATTTCATTGTGGAATCGGGGTCGTTTGTGCCTGAGGAATCCGAATGGATTAATCGAGCTCCTAAGGGACTCTTGGGTTCTTGCTAATGGTCTGCCGAGGATGTCCCCAATGCAAGCAGCGGGCATCTACTCAATATAGTTGGGATTCTTCTTGATGATCACGCGTGCAGCGATGAACGAGACAACGATGGCGATGACGGCGACAACGCACGCCAGTACAAAGTTGCCCATGGATCCATCGGGAGCGATAAAGATCAGCGCAGAAAGAAGACCGGGGCATGCTCCCGCAACATACTCCTTCAGGACGAAGATGCCTGCAGGGAGTCCCGCGCAGAGGGCGCCGATTGCTGTGCCGACAAGCAGGCGGGGACGCTCGATGAGGCAGCCGTAAAATGCGGGCTCAGTTACGCCACAGAGTGCGGTGACGGCAACCGTGGTGACCATACCTCTCTTCTCCTTGTTGCCTTTCATTGCAGTTGCCAAGGCGAGACTCGTGCCGCCAATGCAGAGGTTTGAGATGAAGCCAAAGATGATGGGCGCCCAGCCGAGCTGCGCCAAGCTCGTAACTTCGATCGCGATGTAGGCCTTATCAAGACCGAGCATGACAAAATAGGGGTTAAGGGCTGCAAGGATTGGAGTAGCGATAAATGCCACGTTATCCATGAGCCACGTGGCGGCATCACTCAGCGCGTAGCCCATCATGCTGCCGGCGGGGCCGAGGATAATCAGCTCAACAGGCACGACGATGAACATGGTGAGCAGCGGCTTCAAGAACAGTTTGGTAATGTCGGGGATGATTTTCTGAAGACCGCGATCAACAAAGTACATGAACACAACGCCCAGTACGATGGGCACCACCGTGCTCGAGTAGTCATTCGTCGGGATGGGGATGCCAAGAAAGTCGAGACCCTCAGCACCGCTAATAGACGAGCTAATCATGATTGCGCCCAGCAGTGCGCCCATGATAGGCTGCATCTTCATGACGGCGGCGAGCTGATAGCCGAGGTAAACGGGCAGGAAGCTAAATGAGGCGCTGAAGATCGCCAGCAGAACCTGGGCGGTTCCGCTATCGGTGCTCAATCCACAATAATTGACCAGGAGATTCTTGATCGAAAGAATGAGTCCGCCAACGATGAGCGCCGGGACGATGGGCATGAATACCTGTGCAGAGACGTTCCCGAATTTCTCAATCAAGCCCATGGCGGTGTTACCGCTTTTAATGCCTTCTGCAAGGTCTTTGGCGGTTTGGGCATCGTCGGCAACCGTGCCACCGCCGACTTCGATTCCCGCGAAGTCGAGGAAGTCGTTGTAGGCCTCGGTGACGTTGGGGCCGATGATCACCTGAAGCTGGCCACCGCTGACTACTGCCCCGAGCGCCTGGTCAGCCGATTTGGCGAGCTGGAGATCGATGATCGAGGTGTCTCGTGCGTCGATGCGAAGGCGCGTCGCACAATGAGTTACCGATGTAATGTTCTCTTTGCCGCCAACAGCCTTTAGGACTGTTTCGGACATTGCCTGATATTTCATCTCTTTCTCCTAACCTTCCTGCTCCTGATACTTCGAGATAAGGTCTCGGTACCAATACCAGCTCTTTTTGGGGGTGCGCTCCAGATTGTTCTCGAAGTCGATATGGACAAGTCCGTATCGTTTTTCGTAGCCGTTGATCCAGCTATACAGATCCATCGTCGACCAGAGGTAGTAGCCCTCAACGCGCGCGCCGTCGCGCTTAGCCCTCATCATGTGCTCGATGAACTGGCCCAGAAGCTCGATGCGGTCATCATCGTGGATCATTCCGTCTGCGTCTGGTTGCTCATAGGCGCCATGTCCGTTTTCCGTAATAAAGATGCGGGGCGCGTCATAGCGCTCGTGGACATCCATGATGGTTGAATACATGCAACTTGGGAGTATTTCGCGGCCCCATTTATTGCGGGGAACATTGCTGTCGCGGGCGCTTTCAAACAAGGGCGCAATGCATTTTCCTTCGACCTTTTTGCTCGAACCGCCCTTATTGTTCGCCGAAACGGCAAGCTCTCCACCGTGCCAGTCGGTTACATACTCTCGGCAATACACGTTGAGTCCAATAAAATCGACTTTACCGTCTCTGAATTCTTCTACGTCATTTGGGGATCGATAGAGCGAGACGCCAAGTTTTTCAAGGATTTCGTCCATTTCTGGCGGCAGTTGACCCTGAAGTGCTGGTGCCAGAATCATGCGATTGGCGAAAAAGTCTGCGTATCGAAATACGTCATCGGGGTGCTCGGTTGCCGGGTCGAGTTCGACAACGCCGCCATCGTGGACGGCGCCGATGATGCCGTCGTAGCCCATTTGACGATATGCTCGGACTGCGAGTGCGCTTGCGCGCATCAGGTTGTACTGAAACTGCATGTACGACTGAACGTCGAGCGATCGATTGGGGGGATAGTTGCCCAACATGTTTACGCAGTAGCTGTAGAAATGCGGCTCGTTAACGGTAGCCCAGATTTTGACGCGGTCTCCAAAGCGCTCAAAGCAAATCTTGGCGTATTTGCAGAACCATTCTGCCATATCGTTGTTCAGCCATCCGCCTTTGCAAGCAAGCGTGAATGGCAGATCGTAATGGAACAGCGTAACGTTGGGCTCTATGCCATTTTCGAGGCAGCAATCAATGACCCGATTATAAAAATCGATACCCTTTTCATTCACTTCACCGATACCCGTGGGGATGATTCGACTCCATGAAAGAGAGAAGCGATAGGTGTTTTGTCCGCCTTCTTTCATCATGCGGATATCTTCTTCATAGCGATGGTAGAAGTCGCAAGATACATCACCGTCAACATGGTTGATGTTCTTATTGCTTGTGTGGTTAAAGAAATCCCACTCGCCAAGGCCTTTGCCGTCTTCGTTCCAGGCACCCTCGCACTGATAAGACGCCGTGGCGGAACCCCAGAGAAACGGGATGTTGTTCACGTTGCCCATGAATCCCCTTTCCATCATTCAACACGGTGGATACGTGTGGCGGAATTACGATTAAGATGACGTCAACTGATTTGAATCATAGGAGAACGACCAAAGCTGTTTGATTCAATAAATGAACTATGATTTCGAGGAGAGCGGAAAGAGGGATCACGTGAATATCAATGACTTCGATGTGCTCAATCGCATTAGCTCCATCATCAACAGCGAGTTTGGGTCAAACGATGCCGCCATCGCTCGATATCTCATCGCTCACATTAGGCGTTCGAGCGAAATCAATGTTGCCACAATAGCCCGCGATGCATTCGTGACCCGTTCCGCTGTTCGTCGTTTCTGCAATCGATTGGGCTACCAGTCTCTTAGCGATTTGAAAGAATCATTTACTCAATCAGTCTTTCCAAGCGACTTAAGCCATCGAGAGGAGGAATTTGGCTACGAGGAGTACAGGGCAGAGCTCGACGTTCGCATGATCGAGATGTTCGCTGAGGTTGAAAGCGGCGTGTCCGATATCGCTATTAAGCACCTTGCCGACGAAATTGATGGCCATAAAAACGTTGAAATCTGGTGCACCAATAATGTGAGCGCCAATCTCGTACGATTTCAGCAGGAAATGTTTTATGCGGGCAAGATAGTTCGCATAGTTGCTGGGGCTAACGTCGCGGAATTGAAAAACATGGGAGACGCTTCGCAGTCATTGATAATTCTCGTATCGGTCTCCGGGCTATTTGCGTCCCAGGCGCGTGAGTATCTTGATTGCCGTTCGGGCAGGAAGATTCTAATTACTGCGTTTAGCAACGATGACAAATCGAGGTCTTTTGACCGTGTATATCGTCTTGGTAATGCGGGAAACGGAATTGACCGACTCGGCGTTTATTCGAAATACGCCATGACCTATTTCTTCGACTTGCTATCGTCGTGTTACTTGAGTCGCTACCCCTGCACCAAGGGGGAGCCGCTCTATGGGTCTACTTTGGTCTGGCCCGAGCAGTAGCGGCTCTATAGTTCTCCCGTCTGGAGAATGAGCGTGGATAATCTCCGCTTTGGGCTTAGAGCCGCGCTAAAAGCGGGAGATTATCCACGCTTGAACGTGCCGTGGAAGCACGATCGTGACCTATGTAATAGTGCAAGAGGGTCGGTATCGAAGGTCGATGCTGCAGATGTACTCCACCGTGACAAAGTGTTCCCTCGGGAAATGTCACCAGCGTAGCCAAATCCATCGTCCTTCATATCCAAACTCAGTAAAACCGCAGGTCAAAGATATATAGATACGCCCGGGGCCGTGTATCTAGAGGTTTTCGTTGACAGCCCCCAAGGTGGCATCGTATTATCTTCTTCGTTCGCGGGGGCGGCGGTCCAAAAGACCAAAGGACCTGCGGATACTTGAACGATTGGGAGTTTGCCCGAGTGGTTAATGGGGACGGGCTGTAAACCCGTTGGCTCTGCCTACATAGGTTCGAATCCTATAGCTCCCACCCGTCAAGTGCCTGTATAGCTCAGTCGGTAGAGCACTTCGTTGGTAACGAAGAGGTCACCAGTTCAAGTCTGGTTGCAGGCTCCATCCGGCGGTGTAGCTCAGTTGGTTAGAGCACACGGTTCATACCCGTGGCGTCACTGGTTCGAATCCAGTCACCGCTACCATAGGTAACACGGTGGCTTCTCAATAGTATGTTGAGAGGCCACTATGGTATAAAGGCAAAGTCCCGTCCGGGGACGACCTGTTTAGAGGAGGGCTTTATGGCCAAAGAGAAGTTTGAGCGCACTAAGCCGCATGTTAACATCGGCACCATTGGTCACGTCGACCACGGCAAGACCACGCTGACCGCTGCCATCACCAAGGTTCTCTCCGAGACCGAGGGCTGCAAGGCTGACTTCACTGCGTTCGAGAACATCGACAAGGCTCCCGAGGAGCGCGAGCGCGGCATTACGATCTCCGTCTCCCACGTCGAGTACGAGACTGCTGCCCGTCACTACGCTCACGTTGACTGCCCGGGCCACGCTGACTACGTCAAGAACATGATCTCCGGTGCTGCTCAGATGGACGGCGCCATCCTGGTCATCGCCGCTACCGACGGCCCCATGGCTCAGACTCGTGAGCACATCCTGCTCGCCCGTCAGGTCGGCGTTCCCTACATCGTCGTCTTCCTGAACAAGTGCGACATGGTCGACGATGACGAGCTCATCGACCTCGTCGAGATGGAGACCCGTGAGCTCCTCTCCGAGTACGATTTCCCCGGCGACGACATCCCCGTCATCCGTGGTTCCGCTCTGGGCGCTCTCGAGGGCGACGCCAAGTGGATGGACGCTATCCGCGAGCTCATGAAGGCCGTCGACGAGTACATCCCGACGCCTGCTCGTAACAACGACCTCCCGTTCCTGATGGCCGTTGAGGACGTTATGACCATCTCCGGCCGTGGTACCGTTGCTACCGGCCGTGTCGAGCGCGGTGAGCTCAAGCTCAACGAGCCCGTCGAGATTGTCGGCATCAAGGATACCCAGAACACCGTCGTTACCGGTATCGAGATGTTCCGTAAGTCCATGGACTTCTGCGAGGCTGGCGACAACGTCGGTCTGCTGCTCCGCGGCATCAAGCGTGAGGACATCGAGCGCGGCCAGGTTCTCTGCAAGCCCGGTTCGGTTACCCCGCACACCAAGTTCACCGGCGAGATCTACGTTCTGACCAAGGAGGAGGGCGGCCGTCACACCCCGTTCTTCGATGGTTATCGTCCTCAGTTCTACTTCCGCACCACCGACGTTACCGGTACGGTCAAGCTCCCCGAGGGCACCGAGATGGCTATGCCTGGTGACCACATCACCATCGAGGGCGACCTCATCCACCCGATCGCCATGGAGGAGGGCCTGCGCTTCGCTATCCGCGAGGGTGGCCACACCGTCGGTTCGGGCATCGTCTCCACGATCATTGAGTAAATTAGCTCTTTGATATAGCTGACTTAGAGAACCCGGCACTTATATGGGTGCCGGGTTCTTTTCTGCAATGGATATTGAGCCGTTGCTGGTGTCGAGAGGATCGATAATGGTCCTGGATGCACCGTCGATTAGCTCTCGATGGCTTCATTGATGTGTTCCAAATATGAATGGATCCACCGAGAACCAATTGACTCGAGGTTTTCATTGACAGCACTTACGTAGAGCTGATAAAGTATCAACTCGTGCCCGTACGGGGCGGAAATGAAAGGTTCAGGATACATGCGTACTCTAGTTACTCTTGCGTGCACTGAGTGCAAGCGCCGCAACTATACGACCACCAAGAACAAGTCGACCATGCCTGATCGTATGGAGATCAAGAAGTATTGCCCCTGGTGCCGTCACCACACGCTGCACAAAGAGACTCGCTAGTCTCTAGTCACATACGCCAGTAGTTCAATTGGTAGAGCATCGGTCTCCAAAACCGAGTGTTGAGGGTTCGAGTCCTTCCTGGCGTGCCAGTCATTATTCCGTAAGCTCCCACTTGGGGGCTTACGGTTTACTCATGTATAAGCGCATTGCGCGGAGGTAACCCAAATGGCCAACAAGAAGAACAAGAAGAAGGCTCAGCAGCCGGCACCTGCCAACAGCGCTGCCGCCAACTCCAAGGTTGAGGCCAAGAAGGCCGTTGCCAAGAAGAACGAGAAGGCTGCGAAGTCCAAGAAGAACGAGAAGCCTGGTTTCTTCGCCCGCACCAAGAAGTATTTCGCTTCGGTCAAGTCCGAGATGAAGCGTGTCACGTGGCCCGATAAGAAGGAGCTCGTGAACTACTCGGTCGTCGTCTGCGCTTCTCTGGTCGTCGTCGGCGTCGTCATCGCTCTGCTCGATGCTGGCTTTGGCGAGGCTCTTGCTCTGTTCTCTGGATTGAGGGGCTAAACCATGTCTAAGCGTTGGTACGTCGTTCACACTTACTCCGGATACGAGAACCGCGTAAAGTCCGATCTCGAGCATCGTATCGAGACCATGGGCATGCAGGACCGTATCTTTGATATCGAGATTCCTATGGAGCGCGTCACCGAGATTAAAGAGGGTGGCAAGCGTGAGACCAAGGATTCCAAGATCTTCCCGGGTTATGTCCTGGTCCGCATGGAGATGGATGACGATGCTTGGACGTGTGTTCGTAACACGCCTGGCGTCACCGGTTTCCTAGGCGGCAACGGCAAGCCCGCTCCGCTTTCCCGCGACGAGTACAACAAGATGACTCGTCGTCCCGGTAAGGGCGATTCGCCCAAGCGCACCTCGGTTGATATTCAGGTCGGCACGTCCGTCCGCGTCACCGATGGCCCGCTTACCGACTTTGATGGCAAGGTCTCCGAGGTTAACACCGAGGCTGGCAAGCTCAAGGTCACGCTGATGATCTTTGGCCGCGAGACGCCGGTCGAGCTCGACTTTAACCAGGTCGCTGTCATCGCTTAAGTTTTCGTCCGTTCGCGCGAGCGTGCTTCTTCTGTGACTGCTCATCTCAGGAGTGCTTCTAACACGTGCGTGCTTACGATATAGCAAGTACTTCACACTCGTGATTCGAAAGGAATGACCATGGCTGAGAAGAAGGTTGCCAACGTCATTAAGCTCCAGATTCCTGCTGGTGCAGCTAACCCCGCTCCTCCCGTCGGCCCCGCCCTGGGCGCTGCTGGCGTGAACATCATGCAGTTCTGCCAGGCCTTTAACGCCGAGACGCAGGACAAGAAGGGCGACATCATCCCCGTTGAGATCTCTGTCTACGAGGATAAGTCCTTCTCCTTCATCACCAAGACCCCGCCGGCGGCTCACCTCATCAAGAAGGAGCTGAACCTCAAGTCTGGTTCCGCTAAGCCCCAGGCCGACAAGGTTGGTCAGCTCTCCCAGGAGCAGCTCACCAAGATCGCCGAGATCAAGATGCCGGACCTCAATGCCAACGACATTGACGCCGCCAAGAAGATCATCGCCGGTACCGCCCGTTCCATGGGCGTCACCATCGCTGAGTAGCGATTTCTTATGGTAACGACGGGTGCTCCGACCGGGGTGCCCGTTAAATGTGTGCAATAGGGTACACGATACGATGTGGGAGGGCTCACGCCCGTTTAACCACAGGAGGTAATGCACATGGCTACGCATGGTAAGAGCTATAACGCCGCTGCCGAGAAGATCGACCGCGCCACGCTCTACACCCCCCTTCAGGCTGCCAAGCTCATCAAGGAGCTCGACACCGCCAAGTTCGACGAGACCGTCGAGGCTCACTTCCGTCTGGGCATCGATACTCGTAAGGCTGACCAGAACATCCGTGGTTCCATCTCCCTGCCCCACGGCACCGGCAAGACCGTTCGTGTTGCCGTCTTCGCCGAGGGCGAGAAGGCCCGTGAGGCTGAGGCTGCCGGCGCCGACATCATCGGTTCCGACGAGCTCGTCGCCCAGATTCAGAAGGGCGAGATCAACTTCGACGCCGCTATCGCTACGCCGAACATGATGGCCAAGGTTGGCCGCATCGGTAAGATCCTTGGTCCCCGTGGCCTCATGCCGAACCCCAAGCTCGGCACCGTGACCATGGACGTCGCCAAGATGGTCTCCGAGCTCAAGGCTGGCCGCGTTGAGTACCGCGCCGACCGCTACGGCATCTGCCACGTGCCCCTGGGCAAGAAGTCCTTCTCTGAGCAGCAGCTCGTCGAGAACTACGCTGCCCTGTACACCGAGATTCTGCGCGTCAAGCCCTCTTCTGCTAAGGGCAAGTACGTCAAGTCCATCTCCGTGTCTTCCACCATGGGCCCTGGCGTCAAGGTCGATCCCGCTGTCCAGCGTGACTTCCTGGCTGAGTAACTAACAGTTACTGCCTGAGCAAAGCAAGCATTGCTAAAGAAACCCGGTTCTGCCTTGAACTGCGCCCCAAAACTTGGACGGCTTAAATAAGAACTACGCCGCAAGGGAC
>CALKBO010000009.1 GCA_937989875.1 uncultured Collinsella sp.
GCCAGGGCGCCGCTGACCGGTGGACGGCACCGAGCCGTCATCGAACTGAGAAGGGTGAGGCCTCGCGGCCTCCCCCTTTTTTGCGTTTGCGGGCTTTTGTCTCACATAGTAGCTGTGTTTTATAACCCTCGTTTGTCGCATCTTCTGTGAACGGGCTACAATAACTTAGTCTGTGCGATATGGAGGTGAACATGGCTGAAGCTGGTATCGGCGTTGATATCGTCGAGATTTCCCGCATGAAATCAATTCTTGAAAAGACGCCGTCGTTTGCTCGGCGTGTGTTTACCGAAGAAGAGCGTGCGTATTGCGATGCATCATCGCGTCCCGCTGCTCACTATGCGAGCCGCTTTGCTTCGCGCGAGGCGGTGCTTAAAGCTCTCGGCACGGGTTTTAGTCAAGGCGTTGGTCGCAAGGATGTTTCGGTAACGCGTGATAAACTCGGCAAACCGAAGGCGCTGCTTTCGGGCCGTGCACTCGAGATCGCTCATGAGCTTGGTGTTGTTGAGGTCGCTCTTTCCATTACGCTTACAGGAGACTTAGCCGTTGCGAATGCCATCGCGATTACCGAAGATGCTCGGCCTAAGCCAAAAGATGAAAAGGTGAGCACCAAGAAACGCGTTGCGCAGACATTTAAAGAGGCTCGCTCTGTTTTAGATGAGCTTGAGCAGCTGCAGAATTCAGCATTGACGGAGCACCTGGGCGATGCTTCGCAAGATACGCTAGGAGCATAGATGAAACCGGTTTTGAGTACCGAAGAAGTCGTTCGTCTCGAGGATATCATCGAACGCGAAGGGACTTCGAAGGCCGAGCTTATGGAGCTAGCGGGTGAGTTTGCCGCCAACGAGGTCTTGAAGCTCAATCCCGATCGGGTTCTCGTTCTGGTCGGTTTTGGTAATAATGGCGGCGACGGTTGGGTTGCCGCCGATATCCTGAGCCATAAGGGTGTGGACGTGGATATCGTTTCTCCGGTTGAACCGGATGAGATTCCTGCTGCTCTGGCACGTCATGTTGCTCGTCGTACTGCCGGCCGCGATGTGCACGTTTGCGTCGGCCCCTCGCGTGATGAACTCGAGGTTTTGATCGATAAGGCCGATGTTGTTGTCGATGCCATTTTTGGTACCGGTTTTCACGGGAATCTGCGTGCGCCGTTCTCCATCTGGATTCCTACGGTCAATGAATGCGCCGACTGTGTCGTATCCATTGATGTCCCCTCGGGCCTGAATGCCGAGACGGGCGTTGTTGATGACGACTGCATTCGTGCCGAGCATACGGTGACAATGATTGCGCCCAAGATTGGTTTGTATAGCGCCGATGGCCCTGAGTATGCTGGCGATTTGATCTGCGGCAATCTTTACGACCGTCTTGACGAGGTCATCGATGATGTCGACCACGCCGCCGAGATTGTCGAGCCCGGTGACTTAGTTGATTACTTTGCTCCACTACCTACGAATATCGATAAGTACTCCCGTGGCTCTGTGCTTATTGTCGCCGGATCTGCGCAATATCCTGGTGCTGCCATTATGGCGGCCAAGTCTGCAGCTCGCGCGGGTGCTGGTTACGTGGCAGTCGCGGCTCCTGACGCCTGCGCCAATCTTATTCGCATGGCACTTCCTTCGATTCCCGTCTTTGCTATTCCGTCTGATTCCCGCGGCTCCTTTGGCGCCGCTGCGCGCATGACGGTGTGCGAGATTGCAAAGAAGTACAGCTGCGTACTGTGCGGTCCCGGTATGACGACATCTGCCGGCGCTATGCAGGTGGTTTCGGGCTTGCTCAAGCTTGATGTGCCGCTTATTTTGGACGCCGATGCACTCAACTGCCTTGCTAAGATTGCCATTGACGGTATTGATAGTAATCCCGAGATGTATCGTCGCGAGCAGCCGTTGGTTATGACGCCGCACTATCGTGAGCTTTCGCGTCTGGTTGCCGGTGACGAGGTGAACGACCTTGGTACCGCGATTGCGGCCGCGCAGAAGGTTGTCTGGGCTGCAGGCTCCGACAATCTGGTGGTCATTGCCAAGGGGCCGACGACGGCTATCTGTGGCGTTGAGCGTGTGCTGCTGCCACTTTCGGGTCCGGCTTCTCTGGCAACTGCCGGTTCGGGTGATGTTCTCGCGGGTATTTTGGCCGGCACGCTTGCCACCATGCGCGACGAGATGGATCGTTGGGAGTTGCTGTATTCGTACGCCGTCGCACTTCACAGCTACGCCGGTTTTGCCGCGGCGACGGAGTATGGTGAGAAGAGCGTTATCGCGACCGATCTTATCGACTTGATTGGTCCTGCCATGGAGCTGGCGGCAAAGGATGCGCTCGAAGATCTGGGAATCATGGACGAAGGGTCGGATGACTAATCATGAATAAAGCCGATTTGACGCGCTGGTCCTGGGTCGAGATCGACCGTGGGGCGCTCCGTCGCAACACGAGGGCCTATAAGAACTTGCTGAATCCACGTCAGCGCCTGTGCTGCGTGGTCAAGGCCGATGCTTATGGTCATGGAGCTGTTGAGTGCGCCAAGATCATGTATTCGGCCGGTGCCGACATGTTTGCCGTGGCGACGGTTAACGAGGGCATTGAGCTCCGACAGGGCGGGATTACGAAGCCCATCCTCATCCTAAGCGAGCCGCCTATCGAGGCCATTCCGACGTTGCTCGAGTTTGATATCATGCCCTCGGTCTATACGTCTGACTTTGCTCTTGCGTATGGCGAATGTGCCGTCGCGGCGGGCAAGGTGGGCAAGTATCATCTCGCCATCGAGACGGGCATGAATCGTATCGGCGTTCACTACACGCAGGTGCTTGACTTTGTCCGCGGTATAAATTTCCATCGCGGTATTCAGTGCGACGGCGTATTTACGCACTTCGCCACGGCCGATGAACCTTCGGGCTGGGACTACAAACTGCAGTGTCAGCGCTTTACCGAGGCCGTTCAGGCCATTAAGGATGCGGGCTTTGAGTGCGGTATCGTGCACTGCGCCAACACGCCGTCCTCGATGCTCGACCCTTCGATGCATTTTGATATGATTCGCGCCGGCGTTGGCTTGTATGGCATGCAGCCGTGCGAGCTGAGTGGCCGCGTGATGCAGCTTGATCCCGTTATGAGCGTCCATGCGCGTGTGACGCGCGTGGCACACCCTGCGATGGGTGAGGGCGTGGGCTACGGTTTTACCTACCGCGTACCGCGTACGCGCGTTCAGATCTGCACGCTGCCGATCGGTTATGCCGATGGCCTATCGCGTACGCTTTCCAATCGTATGGATGTGCTGTATCGCGGCGAGCGCGTGCATCAGGTTGGCAATATCTGCATGGACCAGTTTATGGTCGCCATTCAGTCCAACCCGGCACACGAGATTCCCGAGGCCGAGTATGGTGACGAGATGATCATTGTCGGCCGCGATGGTGATGCCGAGATCACTATGGACGAGATGGCCCGACTGCGCGGAACGATTAACTACGAGGTCGCCTGCGGCTTTGGCATGCGCCTCGACAAGGTCTACGTGTAGGAGTCGCCATGGGCGTCATGCACATCCCTGGCCATACCCATCAGGCACCACGTGAGGTCGCACTCGAGGAAATTGAGGCCGTTCTGGGCGATTGTCACCTCTGCCAGCTCTACCAGTCGCGTCACAATATCGTGTTTGGCGTGGGAAACCCCCGCGCTCGTGTGATGTTTATTGGCGAGGCGCCGGGCCGCAATGAGGATTTGCAGGGCGAGCCCTTTGTGGGGGCGGCAGGCGAGGACCTCAACGGCATTTTGTCGCTGGCGGGGCTCAAACGCGAAGACGTCTACATTGCCAACGTGCTTAAGTGCCGCCCGCCGGGAAACCGCAATCCACGTCCCGAGGAAGTGCTGGCTTGCTCGCCGTTTTTGCGTGAGCAGATTCGAAGCATCTGGCCCGATATTATCGTGACGCTCGGCAACCCCGCGACGCACTTTGTGCTTAAGACCGAGATTGGCATTACTAAGCTGCGCGGCAGGTTCCACCAGATGGGGCATTTTGTAGTAATGCCCACGTTCCATCCGGCAGCAGCGCTACGCAATCCGGCGTGGCAGGAACTGCTGGAGGAAGACTTTAAGATGCTGGGCGACTATCTGGAGCGACATCCCGCACCAGAGGACGCCTCGGAATAATAAGGAGCATATATGTCCCTGGAGCGCCTGGGGGTAGGTACTTACAAAACGACTTGCGCTGCCGATACGGAGTACTTTGGCGAGCTAATTGCACCGTGCCTTGAGGACGGCGATGTGCTCATCCTGACCGGTGGCCTGGGAGTGGGCAAAACTCACTTTACCAAGGGCGTCTCGCGCGGGCTGGGCGATGGGCATATGGTTACGAGCCCTACGTTTGCGCTCATGGCCGTTCACGATCAAGGCCGTATTCCGCTGTTTCACTTTGATCTATACCGCCTGGAGCATGCCTACGAGCTCGAGGATACGGGCATTTTCGATGTGCTGGGCTATGAGGGTGCTTGCCTGCTGGAATGGGGCGAACAATTCCAAGACGAGCTGACGGATGAGTATCTTTCGGTGACGCTCAAGCGTGATGAGGGCGACAGCGATGTGCGAACGATAACGCTCGAGGCGCACGGTGACCGCGCAATGGAGCTTTCCCATTTGATTGATAAGGCTGTACAAGATGAGCTTGCATAACGACAACGCGCTGGTGGTGGCGCTCGATACTTCGACCGATATGCTTGCCTGCGCGGCAAGCTGGATTGATGGGCAGACGGGCGAGGCGAAGCTGGTGAGTGGCGACCATATGTGCCGTCGCCATGCCAATGTGGAGCTCGTGAATACCGTCGACAGTGTGCTTGCTCAGGTTGGCATGGACCGTGCTGACGTGGGCAGTTACGTCGTCGGTCGCGGTCCTGGTTCGTTTACCGGCGTGCGTATCGGCATTTCCACCGCCAAGGGCTTGGCGCGCGGCGCCAACGTGCCGCTGTTGGGTGTGTCGACGCTCGATGCCTGCGCATGGACCGCGTGGAAGGCTGGCGTGCGTGGCAAACTCGGCATTCTGGCCGATGCCATGCGCGGCGAGGTGTATCCGGCTTTGTATGTGCTGGGCGACGAGGGCCCCGAGCGTCAGTTTGAGCGCGAGCACGTGGTCAAGGCTGCCGTGGCGCTTGATGAGTGGCGCCAAGCCGCGGACTGGGACCAGGTTCAGCTGACTGGTGACGGTCTCGTGCGCTATGGCAAGCTGCTGGGCGAGGATGAGGCCGCTCGCTGCGTAGAGCGCGGCTTGTGGTGGCCTTCGGGCGAGGGCCTCCTCCTTGCGCATGCCGCGGGTGACGGCGACCCGGCCCGCGTCCTACCAATCTATACGCGCCTTTCCGACGCCGAGGAAAACGAGCGCAAACGCCTCGGTCTTGCCGAGAGCGCGCAGAGCGAAATTACGGGCGTCGCCGATGAGCTCGCCGGTCGCCATCTGCAATTCCGCCCCATGGGTGCGGCGGACGCCGAGGGCGCAAGTGCGCTGGAGGCCGCCTGCTTTGAAGGCGCTGGACACGAGGCGTGGACGCCGGGCATGTTTCTATCCGAGCTGGGCGAGGATGTTGCGGCGCCGCGCAGCTGGTGGGTGGCGCACGACGACGGTCAGCTGCTGGGCCTTGCCGGCGGCATGGTCGTAGACGGTGACGTGCAGATTCTGGATGTTGCCGTCGACCCGAAGCATCGCCGCGGGGGTATTGCCCGCAAGCTGCTGTCGCACGTGAGCTACGATGCCCAGATGCTCGGCTGCACCACGGCTTCGCTCGAGGTCGAGGACGGCAATGAGGGAGCGATCGCGCTTTATAACGCTCTGGGCTTTACCGAGGTGGGTCGTCGTCGTGGCTACTACGGTGTCGGCAAAGACGCCATCGTCATGACGGCCCCACTTCCCCTCGTACTTCCGGTCGATAACGCCTCGCCCGAGCCGACGGCAGCCGAGCAACGCGTATGGCCGCTGCCTGCGCCTGGGCGCTCCGAGGGGGAGCGCGCCGAAATTGAGCGCCGCCGCCTGGTGCTCGCTATCGAGAGTTCCTGCGACGAGACGGCCGTGGCGATTATCGATGCGGATGGCAATATGCTGGCCAACCAGGTGTCGACACAGATTGATTTTCATGCCCGCTTTGGCGGCGTGGTGCCCGAGATCGCCTCGCGCAAACACGTTGAGGTGATTGTGAGTGTCGTGGATGCGGCGCTCGAGGATGCCGCAGCATCGCTTGGTCTTGAGGGTGGAGCCATTGCTCCCAGCGAGCTTGCCGCCGTGGGTGTGACACAGGGTCCGGGCCTGGTGGGCGCCCTCGTGGTGGGCGTTGCCTTTGCCAAAGGCTTTGCCTACGCTGCCGGTAAGCCGCTCGTATGCGTCAACCATCTGGAGGGGCACCTGTTTGCCAACCTGCTGGCGCAACCCGACCTCAAACCGCCGTTTATCTTCACGCTTGTCTCGGGTGGGCACACCATGCTCGTGCACGTGAAGGCGTGGGGCGACTACGAGGTGCTCGGTGAGACGCTCGACGACGCTGTGGGCGAGGCCTTCGACAAGGTAGCCAAGGCACTGGGCCTGGGCTATCCCGGCGGCCCCATCATCTCCAAGCTTGCCGAGACGGGCAACCCCAAGGCGATCGATTTTCCTCGCGCGCTTAACAGCAGGGGGGACTACCGCTTCTCGCTTTCGGGCCTTAAAACCGCTGTGACGCTCTACATTGAACAGGAGACCAAGGCCGGGCGCACGATTCACCTGCCCGATCTGGCAGCTTCGTTTGAGGCGGCTGTCTTTGACGTGCAGTACAAGAAGGCCAAAAACGCATTGCACGCTACCGGATGCAAGGAATACTGCATCGGTGGCGGCGTCTCGGCCAACCCGCATCTGCGCGAGATGATGATCAAGAAGCTTGGGCGTCAGGGGATTCGCGTAACGGTGCCGCCCTTGTCTGCCTGTACCGATAACGCAGCCATGATCGCGGAGGTCGCTCGCCGTAAATTCGACCGAGGCGAAATCTCGCCGTTCGATGTCGACGCCGATCCGAACATGACGCTGTAGCTGGTACGGCGCGGTCCCCGGACGGAGGGGCCGGATATAAGGTTTCCTGCTCTACAGTTCTGCGCAAGACGAAGGCCACATTAAGTGGCCTTCATTGCGTGCGGAACTCGCGATAAACCTTATATCCGGCCCCTCCGTCCGGGGACCTTTCTGTATCGATATAGCTTCTGGGCTGGTTTGGCGTCGACAACGTCCAGCAAGGTTAACAAGCCAGCGTCGAATTTCCGGCGTTCTTTAGCTGAAAGAAAAAGTTGGCGTGCGGAGCTTTGCTCCGCATTTGGGATGGGAGCCCCCGCGGCTCTCAGGGGCATCTCTCATGCAAAAACTGTCGTGGGGTAAAGTCCGAGGTCAGTGGCGTTTTATACCGAGAAATCCAAAAAAAGTTGAAAATTCATTACAAATTTGCGTTGACTTTAGGTAACTAAAGTTTCATACTCCTTTTCAACCACTGGGGGATGTGAACACGCACGGATCGTTCGCATCATGATTGAAGAGGATTTCTTGGACATGTTCACGCATCAGCTAAACATTATCAGCGTAGTAATTATCTGATGCGGGTTAGCACATACAGCTAGCCCGTACGATAACGGGCGGCTGATGAAGATGAGGGCCGTCGAGCGCAACCGACGGCCCTCATTTTTTATGTCTAGGAAGTTCTTTTTAGAGGAGGAAATGTAATGAACGGAGTTTTGCTCATGGTTGTGGCCGCGGCGGTGCTCGCCTGCGGCTATCTGGGCTACGGCCGATGGCTGGCCAACAAGTGGGGCGTTGACAAAGAGGCCCTCACGCCGGCCAAGCGCATGAAGGACGGCAAGAGCTTCTCGCCCGTCTCCGCCTTCACCGCGTTCTCGCACCAGTTCAGCTCGATCTGCGGTGCTGGCCCTGTCACGGGTACGATCGTCGCCATGGCCTTTGGCTGGCTGCCCGTCGTGCTCTGGGTCCTCGTCGGCGGCATCTTCTTTGGTGCCGTCCACGACTTTGGTGCCCTGTACGCTTCGATGAAGAACAACGGCAAGTCGCTCGCTCAGCTCATCGAGAAGTACATCGGCAAGACCGGCCGTCGCCTGTTCCTGCTGTTCTGCTGGCTGTTCTGCATCATCGTCATCGCCGCTTTCACCGACATGGTCTGCAAGACGTTCATGTTCACCCCGGCCGTTGACGCTTCTGGTGCTGCTACCGGTGCCATCGACTTCACCAAGTCCTATGCCGCCGGCTGCGCTGGTACCATCTCCATCCTGTTCACCTTCGTCGCTATCGCCTTTGGTTGGGCCCAGAAGAAGTTCAACCTCACCGGCGCTGCCGAGTTCGTCACCGGCGTGGTCCTCATGGTTCTCATGTTCGCCGTCGGTATGCAGTTCCCGCTCTACCTGGATAAGTTCCAGTGGTTCGCCGTCGTCATGGTCTACCTGGTCTTTGCTGGCGCTATGCCCATCCAGATGCTCAAGACCCCGCGTGACTACCTCACTTCCATCATGATGATTGTCATGATCGTCTGCGCTGTCCTCGGCATCGTCGTCCTGGGCGTCAACGGTCAGGCCACTATCACCGCTCCGGTCTTCACCGGCTTCTCCACTGCCTCCGGCATGATGTTCCCGGTCCTGTTCGTCTCTGTCGCTTGCGGTGCTCTCTCCGGTTTCCACAGCCTCGTTTCTTCCGGCACCTCTTCTAAGCAGGTCGAGAAGGAGCAGGACGCCGTCAAGGTCGGTTACGGCGCCATGATCGTCGAGTCCTTCGTCGGCATCCTTGCCATCATCGTCGCCGGCATCATGTTTTCCGACATGAACACCGCCGGTACCGGCGCCCTCAACGCCGGTGTCGCTTCCACCCCGTTCCAGATCTTCGCCGCTGGCATCTCCCGCGGTATGCAGGCCTTCGGTGTTGACGGCACGCTTGCTACCGTCTTTATGACCATGAACGTCTCCGCTCTGGCCCTGACCTCGCTCGACGCCGTCGCCCGCATCGCCCGCACTTCGTTCTCCGAGTTCTTTGCCCAGACCAACGATGCCCTGGCCATCGAGTCCAAGGCCGGCTACATGAAGGTCCTCGGCAACCCCTGGTTCGCCACGGTCGTTACCCTGCTTCCCGGTCTCGCTCTCGCTTTTGGTGGCTATGCCAACATCTGGCCGCTCTTTGGTGCTTCCAACCAGCTGCTCGGCGGCATGACCATGATCACCCTCGCCGTGTTCTGCAAGTGCACCGGCCGCAAGGGCTGGATGCTCTACGTGCCCGTCGTCTTCCTGCTCTGCTGCACCTTCACCTCGCTGGTCCAGAGCGCCATGGGCTGCATGACCGCCGTCCAGGCCTACGGTTTCTTCGGTACCATCCCGGCTACCGCCACCACGGCCGCCGTCTCCGTCGCCGCCACCAAGGGCCTGCAGCTCGTCTTTGCCGTCCTGCTGATGGTCCTGGGCCTCATCGTTGCCGTCAACTGCCTCAAGGAGTTCTTCGGCAAGGAGGCTGGCTCCATGCCTGATGAGGAGCCCGAGTGGTCCGATATGGGCAAGGCCGAGTACGGTCGCGCCGCTGCCGCTGAGGCTCCTGCCGACGCCGAGGTCGCCAAGGCCTAGTCGGTCGGACGGGTTGAATCTCCCATCCATTTGACTCGGAAAGACCGGGTCCGCGACTTCGCGGGCTCGGTCTTTTTTCATGCAAAAGCGGGTGACGCTCGAGTGTTCTCGCAGATGTTTTGCGTGGATAAGGGCGCGCGTTGTACCATATAAACGTATATGTGTACATATGAAAGGGGCCCCGTGGCCAAGACGGTATATTCCGATAACCAAAATAATGTCGATGCCCTGGCTGAGCGTCTGAGCAGCCAGACATCGCTTTCTGCTGAGCGTGCCAAGCTGGTTGCCTACGACCTGCTTTGCCGCAAGGCGCTCAAGATCAAGTCGAGCGCGCTTGCGCAAATTTTCCGCTCTGCCGATAAGGAATGTGACACCAAGGCGATGCGCGATGAGCTTATCGCGGCAAATATCGTGACCAAGATCGAGGGTAGCGGCATTAACGGGCGCCCGGCGTTCTATACCATCAATGCCGAGATCCGCGATGCCCAGGAGCAGCCTGCCGAGTCCGTCGAGGATTTTGTCGTCGAGGATCCCGCTGACGTGCCTGCTGTGGAAGAAGTTGCCCCGCGTGAGCATGTCGATACCGATGAGTTGCTCGATGAGAACGTCGTGCGTGCCTTTACGGCCAAGGCAGGACGCGGCGATTTTGGCGGGGGCGGCAAGCGCGATGCACAGCGCCGCGCCCAGCAGGAGCGCTTCCGTCGCGCCGTTGCTCGAAAGGGCGAGACGGATGCCGAGGCTGTTGAGACCGAGGTTGCTGCCGAGTCGCAGAAGCCCACGAAGGAGCAAAAGCCCGTGGAGGCCCAAGAGCCCAAGCGTCGTCGCGGTGCTCACTTTAAGGCTGCAGCGCAGGATGCCGCGCGTGAGGTTGAAGAGTCTTCTGAGGTTGCAGACGATGTTGAGGAGTCTGCCAAGAAGGCTCCGGGTTCGTGTCGTCCCGGCCGCGGTTTTGCGGGACGTGCGTATCCCGTAAAGCGTCAGGAGAAGGGCGAGTCGGTTTCGACCACCCAGGACGAGAAGGCCGTTGAGCCGGTGGCTCGCGAGCAAAAGCCTGTTGAGCCGCAGCTTGAGGTTGATGCCGAGGCCAAGGGCCAGCAGCCTACTGATGAGCAGACGGAGCAGAGCGCGTCGAGCAAGCCTCGCCGCCGTCGCCATCGTGGAGGCCGCAGTTCCCATGCCGAGACTGCAACCGAGAAGACCACGCCGCAGAACGAGGATGCGAAGGCCGAGGTTTCTTCGGGGCAGCCTAAGCGCCAGTCAGCGAAGGAGAGCAAGTCCGATCGTCCGCAGAAGCAGGCGTCTATGCCGAAGCGCGAGCGCAATTCCCAAGGCGATTCTAAGCGCAAGTCTCAGAAGAAGCCGGAGTCTGCCGCAGTAGATACTGCTGCCCGGCAGCCCGAGTCGGCCGCCCACGGCGAGGTCTCGGCGTTTGCCCTTGCCCGCGTTTTAGGCAGGCAGCTGCTCAAGGTTGTCCCCACGCCTATGGCGCTCTCCAAGATCAAGGAGCAGCAGACACAGATCGTAAAGGTCGAGGGCAAGGACGGCAAAAAGGCTCCGCAGCGCACTCAGCACAACGAGATGTCCAACCGCAAGATTGCCGAGGAAATCGCAATCATCCAGGCTTGGATCGAGCAGAACCGAGGTGCCGATACGCCGGTTGCCTCGCGCCGCCAGCGTGCCTACCAGATCTTTAACGACGAGAAGGCTTTTGACGGCAAGCACGGTGAGCGCCTGATCAGGCGTATGACCGAAAAGGGCATCAGCATGCAGGCGATCAAGGTCGCCCCCAATCGCCCCGTGCACTTTACGGGCTTCTTTACGCTGGGAGCCGACAAGCCGTTCATTATGGTCGAGAACCTGGACACCTACGACGAGATCGTCAAGCTGCTGCGTGGCCGCAAGCACGCCAAGCTCTTTGGCATCAAGGTGGGCGGCGTGATTTTTGGCGGCGGCTGCAAAGCGAGCGTCTCGCACGCACTGGATGATTATCTGGCCGAGATTGGCTATCGCTTTAACTACGTCTACTACGTGGGCGATATCGATCGCGAGGGCGCGCGCATCGTCGAGCAGGCTCGCAATGCCAATGTGGTTGAGATTCGCCTGCATGCCGGCATGTACCGCGCCATGCTCGCCGAGCATAGGCGTCGCGTGAAGGCCGGCGGCGCGTGCGAGCCCGCTGCTGCCAACCAGGGCGTGCCGCAGAACCTGGCGGCGACGATTAAGGATCTGCCCATGGTTACGCGCGCGCAGTTCCGCAACGTGCTGCGCGAGGGCGGGCGTATTCCGCAGGAGATCCTGATGACCGCAGACTATCGGGATGGCGACTCGGGAAGCTTCGACCGCATGCTGAACAATTAGCGCCGCCGTTCTACCGAACGGCGGCCTCCTTGACGCTGCGAGGGGCCCTGGCACGGCAATCTGACGTTCAACTTCGGCGGCGCGACCAGAAGGTCAGCGCCGCCTTGTTTCACGTCACCTTGCCATACCAGGGCCCCTCTCGCTGTCACGTCCAAAACATCGAGGTTAAGTGGCCTCCTGTTCGTGCGGAACTCGCGACAAACTTAATGCCCGGCCCGTCGGGGCCACACGACACGTTGTAGAAGGCGGCTCGCTTTTCGGAATTGGGCTGATATTTCAAGATGTAAGGCGCTCTTGGTCCTAATGCGCTTGGGGCGCCTTCGCGTTTCCTCAGCTCCGCACCCTTGCGGGTTCTCGAATCCCTCCGCTTGCCCACAAGAAGGCGCCCTGGGCCGTTATGGGCTCAGGGCGCTCAATTTTAATGGCTGGGACGGAGGGATTCGAACCCCCAACAGCCGGCACCAAAAACCGGAGTTCTACCGTTGAACTACGTCCCAATGTGTGGTGTTGCCCAAAAGCAACTCGTTTAGTTTACCTAATCTGCGAGGGCATCGCAAACGCCATCGAGCAGGCGTACGGCGAGTGTCTGCGCGTCGCTGGCCGTGAAGGTGCCGTTGTAGCGCGTCATGCCCGTGAGCTCAATGCGAATGCGAGCCGGCTTCTGCTGCGCGGCGACATTGGCGGTGCGGATGCGCTGGGCCAGGTTGTGGCACTCGGCGAGGGCAATCGTGGCGCGCGGTGCGGCGTCGGCGGGCAGCTCGTCGCTTGCGATTTCGAGCACCAGGTCAACGTCGGTTGGGACCTCGGAGTCACAGAGCATCATGCCGCTGTTGTCGGTCGTTGCCGTGGCGATATTCCACATGCGCGACGCAACGCTGCGTGCGATGGGGTCCTCGCCGATAACGGCAATCTGGAAGCGCTCGAGCACGTTGGCGGCGCGAGCAAAACCGATGCGGGACTCGGCTTCGGTGACCGAGGGCTTGCCCTCCCACACATGGTGCAGGCGGTTGATGTAGGCGTAGGTGTCCTGGAAGGCCATGCCGTCGGCAAACAGGCCGACATTTTCCTGGAACTGCTGCAGGGCGGCCTCGGTATGCGGACCAAAGTAGCCGTCGTCTTCGCCACAGGCAAAGCCCAAAACGTTGAGAGCGCGCTGCAGGGCCTGCACATCGGCGCCATGGAAATTGGGCATGCGCAGATAGAGGGTGCGGTCGCCCAGTTTATACGAGGCGTCGACCAGAGCGCTCCAGCAGGGGATATCGACGGCACAGCCAGCGGCAAGGCCGCTATCGAGCCTAAAGGTGCCAACAGCCTGTTCGGTGGTGGTGCCAAAGCGCTTGTCGGCAACCTCGGTGTCATCGATTGTATAGCCGAGCTGCAGAAGGCGGGACTGGACGTCCTCGACGGCTGCTCCCTGCATGCCCGTTGTAATAGGTTCCATGAACGAACCCCTTTCGGCGTACCATTCGTACTATTTGAGCGTGTGTCGGATAGACAACGCAAAGGGATGCATAAACATGCACTCAACAGTGTAGCAAGTTGTACCCAAATACGCTGCTGACAGGTTTTATAACCCCCGCTAGTTAAGGCGCTCCACAAAGAAATCTGCCATGGAGAGGAACAGCTCGCGTGCATGCGGGTCGAGCGAAACGTCCTCGATGGCGGCCTTAGCTTTGGCGGTCAGGTCCAGTGCGTAGGCGTGGGCGTAATCGATAGAGCCAGTCTCCTGGAAGATTTCCACGGCGCGCGCGAGCTGCGCGGGGTCCTCGGTGCCCGAGGAGAGGATCGCTTCAATCTCGTCGTGATAGCGCTCATCGGAGAGGGCGTGTACGGCGACAAGCGTGCGCTTGCCCTCGGTGATGTCGGTGCGGAAGTCCTTGTTGGCGGCCTCCTTGGTACCGATCAAGTTGAGCAGATCATCTTGAATCTGGAAGGCAAGGCCCGTGTGCAGGCCAAAGGCGCGCAGCGCCTCAATTTGCTCCTCGCTGCCTCCGCCGATGATGGCTCCGGTGGCAAGCGGCGTGGCACCGCTGTAGTACGCGGTCTTGTGCGTCGCCATGTCCAGGTAATCGTCGACCGAGATGTCGAAGCGCCCGTCGCGTACCCAACCCAGGTCGAGCGCCTGGCCCTCGATGGTACGAACGATCATCTCGGTGAGCTCGTGGAGCACGCGGAGTTTTACGTTGGGCTCCAGCGTGGGGTCGTCGAGAACCGTCTTGGTGACCATGGTAAGTGCCAGGTCGCCGCAGTTGATAGCAAGCCCCGTGCCCTCGGTGAGGTGCATGCAGGGCTTACCGCGGCGCAGCTGCCCGTTATCGGCGATGTCGTCGTGGATGAGCGCACCCGACTGGAAATGCTCGATAGCTGCCGCGGCGCTGCGGGCGCTCTCGAAGCTACCGCCCACTGCGGTTGCGGCGAGCATGCAGATAAGCGGGCGGTGGCGCTTGCCGGCGTTGGCCGTAAAAGTCGAGAGCGGCGCGTACAGGTAGCGCTCGATATCGGCAGAGGTCGCCTGTCCGTCAAAGAACGTGGCCAGATAGTCGTTAATCTGGTCAAAGTGCTGGGCTAAAAAGCTGGTAAACGGACTGGACACGGGTTCTCGCATTCTTTCTGAGGTTGCGTTGATGCAATATGCAGATAACATATTGCCACATCAGGGCGTTTGGCGCGGCAGTTTTGGCGATTTAGGACAACGGGCGTGCGTTTGATGGAGCGCGCCTAAATCAGCCTAAAATGCTCGAGCGCCGCAACGACACCGTCGTGATCGACGGTGTCGGTCACGTAATCGGCCTTATCCTTGAGATAGTCCGGTGCGTTGCCCATCGCAATGCCGACATCGACGGCGTTCATCAGCGAGACGTCATTGCTGGCGTCGCCGATGCCGTATACGGTTCCGTGGTGGGGATCGAGGGCGTCGAGTACAGACTGGATGCCCCCGCGCTTCGTGCATTCGCGGGGCGAGATTTCGGTTACCTCGAGTTCGAGCTCGTTAAAGCACAGCAGCGGCTCAAGTGCCTTATCTTGAGCGATGTGGTTGGCGAGCGATGTAGACATCAAGATCTTGTAGACACTGTAATGTTGCAGCTGCGTGACTGCGTCGCCCAGGGTGCGCGCGTATCCGGGGGCATCGGGGGCATCGGCACTCATGCGCACGACGCCGTTGAGGCCCTCAAAGCGGATGACCTCGCCCGATTGCTCAAGATAGGGGGCAAGATGCTGCAGCATGCTGGGCGTCATCGACAGATCGCGAATTGCGTGTCCGTTGATCTCGGCGTAACCGCCCGCAAGACAGACGATGCCGGTCCAGGGCAGCTCAAGAAGTTTGGGGTGGATGCAGCTGAGGGTGCGCCCCGTGCAGATAAAGGCCATGTTGCCGTTGGCGACAAACTCGCGGATTGCCTGCGAAACCGCCTCGTTGGGATAGGGGGAGAGGTCCCGCTCGTCTTCGGGAAGGTCTTGGGCGAGCCTGGGGTCTTGCCAGGCGAGCGTTCCGTCGATATCGAAGAAGCAGATATCGCCGCGCTTATGGGCTGCGCTGGCGGCAGGGGAGGCCGAGGTGGTGGGCACAAATTCCGGCTCGAGGCCCATGATCTGGTCAAAATGCTCTTTAACGCGGGGAACGGAGATGCCGATGACCACCTGGGCGGTCTTGCCGGTAATGATGAGGCCCTTGGCGCCCACCGCGACAAACGACGCGTTATCTGCAACGATGGAAGGGTCTGCGACCTCGACGCGCAGGCGCGTGGCGCAGTTGGTTGCGCCCACGATATTGCCAACGCCACCTAAAAGCTGAATTACCCGCTCAGCGAGGATGTGATCTTGATCGGATCGACTATCGACCTCGTCATTGGGGGATTGCTCTTTGGCAAAGTCGCTTCCCGTTAAACAATCGATTGCCGCGCGATTGGCAACATGATCCTCGCGGCCCGGTGTCTTAAGGTCATAGACCAAGATGAGTGCTCGAAAACTAACAAAAAAGATGAGGCTAAAGGCAAGGCCGATACCGAGCGCCAAAAGATAGGCACCGGCATGCGTGCGCATGAGCGGAATAAAGTTGAAGGCTGCCATCTCCATGAGGCCGCCCGAGAAGATGCCGACGATGCCAAAGAGATTCATGGTTGTGGCAAGGCAAGACGATAAGACGGCGTAGAGCAAAAAGAGCCCGGGGTGGGTGAACATAAAGAGAAACTCGAGTGGCTCGGTAACGCCGCAAACCACCGAGGCGACGATGGCGGGCAAAAGGATGACCTTAAGGCCGGCGCGGCGCTCTGGTTTTGCGGTGGAGTAGAACGCGGCTGCGATGGCGGGAAGGCCAAAGAGCTTGACCCAGCCGGTGGCGGTAAAACCGGCCCACGGCGCAAGTTCATTAAGGGGGCGCGTGCTATGGGAGAGGATGGGGAGCAAGCTGCTCCACGTGGCGTAGATGCCGTCGTTAATGACCAGGTTGTCGTAGTAGATCGGCATGTAGAGCAGGTGGTGCAGCCCCATGGGCTCGAGCGCTCGCTCCAAAAGCACAAAGATGCCCACGCCAAAGGGGCCGACGCTCGTAAGTGCATGGCGCAGCGTTTCGGTCATTGCGTATACGGAGGGCACGATGGCGGCCGAGATAGCGGCAAGGGCAAACACGGCAAAAAAGCTGATGAGGTAGACCAGCGAGGAGCCCGAGAAGGTGCCGAGCCAATCGGGAACCTTGGCATCGTAGAAGCGGTCATGGATGGCGACGACGGTTGCCGATACCGCCAGCGGGCCGATAATGCCGGTGTCGAGCGTCTTGATGCCGTCGATGATGGTGATGCCGCTAGCGGAGGTCAAAGACGACGGGTACTTAAGTCCAAGATTGTCTCCGCTCAGCTTAATGATCTCGCTCAAAAAGAAGCAGTAGGCAAAATAGGCGACGAGAGCCTCGAGGCAGCAACGAGCCGGTTGTTTTTGGGCAAGACCGATGGGCAGCGCTACGGCAAAAAGGAGCGGGAGGCGTTTAAAGACCGTCCACGAGCCGCGCTGGATGATGGTCCAAAAAGCGTACCAAGGGGTTCCGTATACGGCGAGATCGCCGACGATGTCCGCAGTCGTTGCGAGAGCGGAGACGCCGACCATGAGGCCTGATATAGAAAACAGCATGGCGGGCGCGAACATTGCCCCGCCAAAGCGTTGGATTTTTTGCAGCATGTTCTGCCTTCCGAATATCGAGGCGCGTTGCGCGTGGGGAAACGTTTAAACAATGGATTCATTGTAGAGGACCAGACGAGTGTCGTACCGGCAGTTTTGAGCGAAACCGATTTGGGCATGACAGAAACCGTCAACGGCTAAATCCTGTCGCTTCACCGATATTCGGTTTAAACAACTTTAAGAAATGCTATCGTGCCTAGCCGGAAATGAATAATGTAGAGGTGAAACAATGCCAAAAGCGATATACGAAGGAATCTACCGAGAAATACGCTCGCGCATCATTAATGGGACCTATGCGTTTCAGGAGATGCTGCCAACCGAAGCCGAGCTGACCGCGGAATTTGGCTGCACGCGCAATACCGTCCGCCGCGCTTTGAGCATGCTGGCCGACGGGATGTTTGTGCAGCCCATACACGGCAAGGGCGTGCGCGTTATTTGGCTTAAGGGCGAAACCGACATGTTGGGCGCACTCGAAGAGGTTGAGTCGTTTGGCGAGTTTGCAAAGCGCAACAATGCCGTTGCATCGACGGACGTTAAGTCTTTCGAACATCTGGTTTGCACCGAGCAACTCTCTCGTCACCTGGGCTTTAAGGTGGGCGAGGAGTTGATTCGCGTAGTGCGTGTCCGAAGCCTCAACGGCAACGCGCGCCAAGTGGACCATGGCTATTTTTTGGCGTCGATCGCCAAGGGCCTGACTCCCGAGATCGCGGCAGATTCTATTTACGGCTATCTGGAGCACAAGCGCGGTGTCAAAGTGATGGCGAGCCGTCGTACGGTGAGTGTCGAGCTCGCCAACGATGAGGACTGCAGCTATCTTGACCTCGGCAAATACAACTGCGTTGCCGTCATGGAGAGTCAGTCGTACACCTCGGATGGCATCTTGTTTGAGGTGACGCACACTCGCACACACCCCGAGATCTTCCATTACCGCGTCAATTCCAAGCGATAGCCGGCTAGCTCGCAGCCTGACGAGACTCATGGCCTCAAAGAGAAAACGCCCGGTCAAACCGACGGTACATCGGCTTGACCGGGCGTTTTCTCTGCATTAGATAACAAATAATTGTTTATACAAAACTTGTCAAGTATCAAGTTGAAATTACCGTTCACCGAAGTTTTTCTACCGCTCTAGTAATACTTGTTCAAACAACTAGCCAAATAGCGTATCGTTCAAATCAGCAAAAGGGGCAAAGTCCCCGAGCCAATCTCCGAAGGCGGCGGCAAAGGGTGCCGCCACGGTGTGAAAGGGTGGATTGTAATGAAGAACGAAATGAGCAGAAGGCAGTTCCTGGGCTTTGCTGGTTCCGCGGCTGCAGTTCTTGGTCTGGGCCTCGTGGGTTGCGGTGGTTCTGCCGGCTCCGGCTCCTCTGCTTCTGGTGACGCTGCCGAGGTCTACTTCCTCCAATTCAAGCCCGAGGTCGACAAGGAGTGGAAGGAGATCGCCAAGGCCTATAAGAAGGAGAAGGGCGTCGAGGTCAAGATCGTGACCGCCGCTTCCAACACCTACGAGGAGAAGCTTAAGTCCGAGATGTCCAAGAGCTCCGCTCCGACCCTGTTCCAGGTCAACGGCCCCACCGGTCTTAAGAACTGGAAGGATTACTGCGCCGACCTGTCCGATACCAAGCTCCGCGGTGAGCTCATTGACGACTCCCTGGCTCTGCAGTCCGACGGCAAGGATGTGTGCATCGACTGGGTCCAGGAGAGCTTCGGCATCATCTACAACAAGCAGCTGCTCGAGAAGGCTGGCTACAAGGCCGAGGACATCAACTCCTT
Organism: uncultured Collinsella sp.; assembly: GCA_937989875.1. Taxonomy (GTDB): domain Bacteria; phylum Actinomycetota; class Coriobacteriia; order Coriobacteriales; family Coriobacteriaceae; genus Collinsella. The sequence continues at coordinate 18,880 of CALKBO010000009.1, forward strand.
CGACAAGCTGAAGGCTTGTGCCGATGACATCCAGGCCCGCAAGGACGAGCTTGGTGTCGAGGGTGCCTTCACTTCCGCCGGCATGGACGACTCCTCCAGCTGGCGCTACACCACCCACCTTGCCAACATGCCGCTCTACTACGAGTTTGAGAAGGAGCACAACCAGGAGGACGACGAGATCAAGGGTGAGTTCCTCGACAACTACAAGCAGATTTTCGACCTGTACATCACCGACTCCACCTGCGATCCTTCGCAGCTTGCTTCCAAGACCGGCGACGACGCCACCAACGAGTTCGCAACCGGCAAGGCCGTCTTCTACCAGAACGGCTCTTGGGCCTACTCTGACCTCGTCAAGGCCGGCATGACCGACGATCAGATTGGCATGATGCCGATCTACATCGGTGTTGACGGCGAGGAGAACCAGGGCCTGTGCTCCGGCGGCGAGAACTACTGGTGCGTCAGTTCCCAGGCTTCCGAGGATGCCCAGAAGGCCACCGAGGACTTCATGTATTGGTGCGTCACCGCTGACACCCCGACCAGCATCATCGCCGACAAGATGGGTCTGACCGCTCCGTTCAAGAGCGCCAAGGAGACCACCAACGTCTTCTCGCAGCAGGCCGTTGCCATGGCCAAGGACGGCAAGAAGACCGTCGCTTGGGACTTCGTCTACATTCCCTCCGAGGAGTGGAAGAAGAACCTCAAGCAGGCTCTGATTGCCTACGCTGCCGATAACAGCAAGTGGGACGGCGTCAAGAACGCCTTCGTCGATGGCTGGAAGACCGAGAAGGCCGCTTCCGAGTAAGCAGTTGCTGCCCAAGCTATCTGATTAGCGACAGGGGGCGGGCAGACGTTGGTTTGCCCGCCCCCTGCATATTGAAAGGACCCTTTTATGGGCAAAGCACTCAAGCGCTGGTGGCCGCTCTTTATGCTGCCCACGTGCCTGGCGTTTATGATCGGGTTCGTGATCCCTTTTATCCAGGGCTTCTATCTCTCGTTCTGCCAGTTTATTATCATTAGTAACGCGCACTTTGTCGGTATCGAGAACTACGTGCGCGCGCTGTCCGATCCGCAGTTCTCCACGTCGTTCTTCTTTACCGTGGCGTTTGCCTTCCTGTCGACGGTGCTCATCAACGTGATCGCCCTGGCCATTGCGCAGGCGCTCACCCGCAAGGCGCTCAAAGGCACCAACATCTTCCGTACGATCTTCTTTATGCCTAACCTGATCGGCGGCATCGTGCTGGGCTACATTTGGCAGATTCTGATCAACTGCCTGCTCTCCAACGTGGGCGCCCAGCTCATCGCTCTTAACTCTGCTGCTGGCTTCTGGGGCCTTATCATCCTGACCCTGTGGCAGCAGGTCGGCTACATGATGATCATCTACATCGCTGGTCTGCAGTCCATTCCGTCCGACTACATCGAGGCCGCCAAGGTCGACGGCGCTACGGCATGGCAGACGTTTTGGAAGGTTAAGATCCCTAACCTGATGCCGACCATCACCATCTGCCTGTTCCTGTCCATCACCAACGGCTTTAAGCTGTTCGACCAGAACCTCGCCCTTACCGGCGGCGCCCCCGCGCACTCCACCGAGATGCTCGCCCTGAACATCTACAACACGTTCTATTCGCGTGCCGGTATCGCATGGCAGGGCATTGGTCAGGCCAAGGCGGTTATCTTCTGCATCCTGGTCGTGGCCATCTCCATGATCCAGCTTAAGGCCACGAGGTCCAAGGAGGTGCAGCAGTAATGAAACGCGATAAGGTTATCAACCGCGCGCTCTCGATTTTCTTTACGATTCTGTCGCTCGCGTGGATCTACCCCGTGTTCATGATTGCGCTTAATTCTTTTAAGAAAGCGACCGCAATCAGCACCACCACGGCATTCGATCTGCTCACGCCCGAGACGTTCAACGGCCTCGCAAACTACATGCACGCCCTTAACGAGCAGGGCTTTGCCTCGGCATTTATGTACTCGCTCATCATCACGGTCACGTCGGTCGTGCTGATCTTGGTGTGCTGCTCCATGTGCGCTTGGTACGTGGTTCGTGTCAACAACAAGATCTCGAACTTCTTCTATTACCTGTTCGTGTTCTCGATGGTCGTGCCGTTCCAGATGCTCATGTTCACGCTGTCCAATTTGGCGGACCGCATCGGCTTTAACACGCCGTTCAACATCTGCTTTATCTATCTGGGCTTTGGCGCGGGCCTGGCGGTCTTTATGTTCGCCGGCTTTGTAAAGAACATCCCGCTCGAGATCGAGGAGGCGGCCATGATCGACGGCTGCAACCCGGTCCAGGTGTTCTTTAAGATTGTCCTTCCCATCATGAAGCCCACCTATCTTTCGGTCGGCATTCTCGAGACCATGTGGGTCTGGAACGACTACCTGCTGCCCTACCTTACGCTCGACTCCACCAAGTACAAGACCATTCCTATCTTGATCCAGTACTTCCGCGGCGGCTACGGCCACGTCGAGCTCGGCCCCATGATGGCCTGCATCATGATGGTCGTTATCCCCATCGTCATCATGTACATCCTCTGCCAGAAGTACATCATCGACGGTGTGGTGGCAGGTGCCGTCAAGGGCTGATGCCGTAACTGTTTTGCAAGTTTCTGCGGCACCCCTCAGCGCGGCGCCGCGTATCGAAAGGTAAAGACATGGCCGAGATTGTTCTCAAACATGTTCAGAAGGTGTATCCCAACAACGAGTCAAAAAAGAAGGGCTTCTTTGGCAAAAAGAAGAAGACCGAGGAGAAGAAGCACAACCTCAAGGTTACCGAGGACGGTGTGCTCGCTGTAGAGGACTTCAACCTCACCGTTCACGACCAGGAGTTCGTCGTCCTCGTTGGCCCCTCTGGCTGCGGTAAGTCCACGACGATGCGCATGGTCGCCGGCCTGGAGGACATTACCTCGGGCGATGTGCTCATCGATGGCAAGCGTGTCAACGACGTGGCGCCCAAGGACCGCGACATCGCCATGGTGTTCCAGAGCTACGCTCTGTACCCCAATATGACGGTGTACGAGAACATGGCATTTACGCTCGAGCTCAAGAAGGTTCCCAAGGACGAGATCGACCGCAAGGTTCGCTCTGCTGCCGAGATTCTGGGCATTACCGAGTACCTCGACCGTAAGCCCAAGGCGCTCTCCGGCGGCCAGCGCCAGCGTGTCGCTATCGGCCGCGCCATCGTGCGTGACCCCAAGGTTTTCCTGATGGACGAGCCGCTGTCCAACCTGGACGCCAAGCTTCGTAACCAGATGCGTGCCGAGCTCATTAAGCTGCGCCACGAGATCAAGGGCACGTTCATTTATGTTACTCACGACCAGACCGAGGCCATGACCCTTGGCGACCGTATCGTGGTCATGAAGGACGGCGTCGTCCAGCAGATCGCCACGCCGCAGGAGGTCTTCAACCATCCCGCGAACATCTTCGTCGCCGGTTTCATCGGCGTGCCGCAGATGAACTTCTTCGATGCCCAGCTGGTGCGCTCGGGCAACGGCTTTACCGTCAAGACCGAGGATATGAACGTGGCGCTCGCCCCCGAGACTTGCGCTCAGCTTGCCCTCAACTGGAACGGCGGCGACGTGAAGGAGATTACGGCCGGCGTGCGTCCCGAGCAGATCCTGCTTGCCGACAAGGGCGAGGAGGGCGCGCTCCAGGGTACCGTCGAGGTGACCGAGCTCATGGGCTCGACCGAGCATGTCCACGTGACCGCTCCCGACGGCCAGTTTGTCCTGATTATCCCCGTCGTCGACCTCGAGGCCAAGGGCGCGCTCAAGGCTGGCGACACCATCTGGTTCAAGTTCGAGAAGAACGCGACCCACCTCTTCGATAAGGTCTCTGGCAAGAACCTTATCTAGGCCCGGTGCATCCAGGCCTTCCCTTTGGGCGACTGCGGTATTGCCATCCTTTTGCCGCGGTCACATATAAGGCTCCCCTCCCGTCCACTGGGCGAGAGGGGAGCCTTTTTTTGTGTTGGGGCTGTCTGACCGGTCGTTTGTCTCGATCTGTAACGGGTGAGGCTGATTTCGGACGTTAGATGTTACAGATCGAGACAGTTCCGCTGAGCTGACCATTTCATCTAAATCTGTAACACCAAAGGTGAATTTCAGCTGCTAGATGTTACAGATCGAGATAAACCCAAGGGGAGGGGCCGGTATGTCTCAATCTGTAACAGCTGGGACCGTTTTTACCGAGTAGTTGTTACAGATCGAGATTGTTTGGCCGAGTTGGGTCGCAGGGTAACGTGCGGGCACAAAAAACGGAGCCGCGTTGCCGCGACTCCGCTTTCAAGAGGATGGGTAAGGGAATCGAATTAGCTCAGGTGCCAGATCTCGTCATTGTACTGAGAGATTGTGCGGTCGGACGAGAAGGTGCCGGCGTTGGCGATGTTGATCAGCGCCTTGCGCATCCAAGCGTCCTGGTCCTCATAGTCTGCCAGCACGCGCTCCTTGGTCTGGATGTACTCCTCAATGTCGAGCAGGGCCATAAACCAGTCCTTGCCCTTAATGTCGTCGTGCAGGCGCTGCAGGCGCTCGGCGTTGCCGGTCGCCATAAAGGCCGGGTTGGTGATGAAGTCCACCAGCAGTTTAATGCCGGGCTTGCAGTAGAGCGCACCGGCGTTGTAGGTGCCGTCGGCGTAGAGCCGCTCGACCTGTTTGGACGAGGCACCAAAGGTGTAGATGTTCTCGTCGCCCACGAGCTCGGCAATCTCCACGTTGGCACCGTCGAGCGTGCACAGGGTCAAAGCGCCGTTGAGCATGAACTTCATGTTAGAAGTGCCGCTCGCCTCCTTGGAGGCCAGGCTGATCTGTTCGGAGATGTCGGCAGCGGGAATCACGCGCTCGGCGGCGGTGACGTTGTAGTTCTCGATCATAACGACCTGCAGGTAGGGAGCCACGTCGGGGTCGTTGGCAATCCACTGGGAAAGCGTCAGGATCAGATGGATGATGTCCTGGGCGATAGTGTAGGCAGGCGCTGCCTTGCCGCCAAAGATGATGGTGACGGGGTGCTTAGGTTTGTTACCGTTCTTGATGTCGAGGTACTTCCAGATGATGTAGAGCGCGAGCATCTGCTGGCGCTTGTACTCGTGGATACGCTTGACCTGAACATCGATGATGGCGTTGGAGGGGATCGTCGCACCCTGCTCGAGCGCCATGAACTGGCGCATGATGGTCTTTGCCTCGGTCTTGGTGGCGGCCAGGCGCTCAAGAATACTCTTATCGTCGGCGAAGTCGGCGAGCTTGCTCAAGTCGCCGGTGCTGCGCCAATCGGTACCGATCACATCGTCGAGCAGGCTGGCGAGCGCGGGGTTGGCTCCCTGGATCCAGCGGCGGAAGGTGATGCCGTTGGTCTTATTGGAGAACTTCTCGGGGTAGATCTCGTAGAACGGATGAAGCTCGGTGTCCTCCAGAATCTTGGTGTGGAGTGCGGCGACGCCGTTGATGGAGAAGCCAAAGTGGATGTCCATGTGGGCCATGTGGACGGTGTCGTATTCGTCGATGATGGCGACGCGCGGGTCGTCGTGCTCGGCCTTTGCGACCTTGTCGAGCTTGACGATAATATCGGCGATGGCAGGGGAGACCTTCTGCAGGCTGGTGAGCGGCCACTTCTCGAGCGCCTCGGCAAGAATCGTGTGGTTAGTGTAGGCGACCATGGAGCGTACGATGGTCACGGCCTCGTCAAACTCGATGTCGTGCTCGGTGGTGAGCAAGCGAATGAGCTCGGGGATGACCATGGTGGGGTGCGTGTCGTTAATCTGGACCACGGCGTAGTCGGCCAGATCGTGCAGGTTGCTGCCGCGCTCGATGGCCTCGTCGATCAGGAGCTGGGCGGCGTTGCTCACCATGAAGTATTCCTGGTAGATGCGAAGCAAGCGGCCCTGCTCGTCGGAATCGTCGGGGTAGAGGAACAGGGTGAGGTTCTTGGCGATCTCGGTCTTGTCGAAGTCGATGGAGCTGCCGGGTACCAGGCCGTCGTCGACGCTTGTCAGGTCGAACAGGCGCAGGCGATTCTTAGCGGGCTGGCCGTAGCCGGGCACGTCGATGTTGACGAGCTTGGAGGTAACGGCAAAGTCGCCGAACTCAACGGTGTAGGAGCGGTCGTCATCGATCAGGATATTCTGCTCGCCGAGCCATTCGTCGGGGACGGCCTTCTGCTGATTGTCGACAAAGCGCTGACGGAACAGGCCGTAGTGGTAGTTGAGGCCCACGCCGTCGCCGGTCAGGCCCAGCGTGGCGATGGAATCCAGGAAGCACGCGGCCAGGCGGCCCAGACCGCCGTTACCGAGCGACGGCTCGACCTCAAACTCCTCAATCTTATTGAGGTCGTGGCCCGCGGCGGTGAGCTGGTCCTTAACCTCGTCATAGATGCCGAGGTCGATCATGTTGTTGATGAGCAGCTTGCCGATCAAGAATTCGGCGGAGATGTAATAGAGCTTTTTCTTGCCATTGTTGAGCGGGCAGGCGGCTGAGCGCTCCTGCACGAGCTTAACGAGCAGTTTGTAAATGCGACGGTCATCGAGCTGCTCGAGCGAGATGCCAAAAGACTGCTCGGCGAGTTCTGCGAGATCGATACGGGGCATGTTTCCTCCTGTAATGGGTTGATTACATGTCTGCAATTCATAAGAATCCCGCGCGAGGGGATTGGGGTGGCCTCGCGCGGGAAAAGCGGTCGCGTCCGCACGGTGGGGTGGGGTCGGACGCGGTGGCTCCTATTGGGGAAGCTCGATTTCGGCTTCCGACGGGATGCGGAAGTAGGTCTCAGTCCAGTCGGTAAGCTTGTGCTCGAGCTCGCGGGTGATGGCGCCATCGAGCATACGCCAGGTCCAGTTGCCGCCTAGGGTGGCAGGGGTGTTGATGCGCGCCTCATTGCCCAGGTTAAGCAGGTCCTGCATGGTGTAGATGCAGGTATCGCTCACGCTGGCGGCGATGGTTCGGTTGAGCGCGTCGGCTATGGACTCGCCTGCCTGCTGGTGGGTGTACAGGGCAGCCTGCTCGCGCTGACGCGGAGTGGCCGTACCCTCGAACCAACCGCGCGCCGTCTCGTTGTCGTGCGTGCCTACATAGGCGACGGTATTGGCGATGTAGTTATGCGGCAGGTAATACGAGTTGGTGCCCTCAAAGGCAAACTGCAAGATCTTCATGCCGGGGAAGCCCGAGGTGTCGCGCATATCGATGACGCCGGGGGTAAGGAAGCCCAGGTCCTCAGCGATAATAGGCAGCGTGCCGAGCTTTTCCTCGAGCGTCTTGAAGAACTTGAGGCCGGGGCCCTGCGTCCACGAACCGTAGGACGAATCGGGTGAGGAGAACGGCACCTCCCAATAGGCCTCAAAGCCACGGAAGTGGTCCAGACGGATAACGTCATACATGTTGAGTGCGGCGCGGATGCGGCCTTCCCACCAGGAGAAGCCGTCGGACTCCATGGCGTCCCAGTCGTAGATGGGGTTGCCCCAGTACTGGCCGGTGGCCGAGAACTGGTCGGGCGGCGTGCCGGCGACGCTCACCGGATTGCCGGCGGCGTCGATCTTAAAGAGCTCAGGCGTCGCCCACATCTCGACGGAGTCGCGCGAGACGTAGATGGGCAGGTCGCCGATGATCAGGATGTCGCGCTCGTTGGCGTATGCCTTGAGTCGGCTCCACTGACGGTCGAAGAAGTACTGCGTCATCTGGTGGTAGAGCATGCGCGCGGGATGGGCGGCGCAGACCTTGGCGGATGCTTCGCCGCGGGTACGGAGCTCTGCGGGCCACTCCCAAAATGCCTTGAGACCGCACTCCTCCTTGACGGTCATGAACTCGCAGTAGGGAATGAGCCAGTCTTCGTTGGTTTGGACAAAGTCGTCGAAATCGGCTGGCTTGTTGGAGGCGAAGCGTTCGGCGGCACGGTCGAGAATCTGGCGGCGACCGCTAAAAATCGCGCCATAGTCAACGCTGTTGGGGTCGGAGCCCAGATACACACCGTCGATATCGCGCTGTTCCAGATAGCCGGCCTCGATAAGCTCGGCAAAGTCGATGAAATTGGGGTTGCCCGCACGGGCCGAGAACGACTGATAGGGTGAGTCGCCATAGCTCGTCGTCGTAAGGGGCAGAATCTGCCAATAATGTTGTTTGCACGAGGCGAGGAAATCGACAAAGTCGTAGGCGTTCCAGCCAAAGCCGCCGATGCCGTACGGTCCGGGCAGGGACGAGATGGGCATGAGAACACCGCTTGCACGCTCCATGGATGTGCTCACCAACCTTCTTGTTGTGGGATCGGCCTGCAGATGGGTGAACAGCCCGTCCCGAGTTTTAGAGTCGATGCCCCTATTGTAGAACATGTTGTTTAAACATGTATAGGCGAGATTAAAAAGTTGGCCCATTTTCGGTAAATGGTTACGCGTCATGAAAAAAGCCCCGGTCTCACATCGTGAGATCGGGGCAAGAGCGGTGTGTAGGTTTTTGCTACTCGGCGTCGGCGAAGCCGTTGGGGTTATGGCTCTGCCAATTCCAGCTGTCGCGGCACATGTCCGCGATATCGTACTGGGCCTTCCAGCCCATCATGCGCTCGGCCTTGGAGGCATCGCACCAGTTGGCGGCGATATCGCCGGCACGGCGCTCGCGAATCACGTAGGGCAGTTCCTTGCCGCACGCCTTGGAGAAGGCGGCGACGACCTCGAGCACCGAGGTGCCGGTGCCGGTTCCCAGGTTAAAGATCTCGACACCGGTTTTGCCGTTCATCCAGTTGAGGGCGGCAACGTGACCAGATGCCAGGTCGCACACGTGGATGTAGTCGCGCACACCGGTGCCGTCGGGGGTGGGGTAGTCGTTGCCAAAGACCTGAACGGCCTCGAGTTTGCCCACAGCGACCTGGGCGACATAGGGAACCAGGTTGTTGGGGATGCCCTTGGGATCCTCGCCGATCAAGCCTGACGGATGGGCACCGATGGGGTTGAAGTAACGGAGCAGCACGACGTCCCACTCGGGGTCGGCGGTGTGGACATCCATGAGGATCTGCTCAATCATCCACTTGGTCCAACCGTAGGGGTTGGTCGCGGGCTTCTTGGGGTCTTCCTCGGTGACAGGCGGATTGTCCGGATCGCCGTAGACGGTCGAGGAGCTCGAGAAGATGATGGACTTGCAGCCATGGTTGCGCATGACGTCAATGAGCACCAGGGTGTTCTCAATGTTGTTGTGGTAGTACTCGACGGGCTTGCTCACCGATTCGCCGACGGCCTTAAAGCCAGCGAAGTGGATGACGCGGTCGATCTGGTGGGTATCGAAGATCTTGTTCATCGCATCGCGGTCGAGCACGTTGGCCTCGTAGAAGGTGAGGTTCTTGGCGGCCTCGTCGCCCACGATGGTCTTGACGCGGTCGATGGCGACGGCGCTGGAGTTGGAGAGGTCATCGACGACGACGACCTGGTAGCCGCCCTCGAGCAGCTGAACGACAGTGTGGGAACCGATGAAGCCGGCACCGCCGGTAACGAGGACGCAGGTGTCTTTGGGGTCGAGTGCTTGGGACATGTAGTCTCCTATCGAATCAGGAACACTTCTTGAGGGGAGTATAGCGCAGCTAGGTGCGGTGCAACTGTTTGACACAATGAAGAGCAGAGCAATGATAACGTGCTCATAGGACGGGAATGCATAACGGTTCATGGTAGTTCCAGGCTGTGCGCATGCCGCCGGCCGTGCGGTTTTCTGCCGTTCGTGGAAATCGTTGGGATGCGTCGGATGTACGGTAATATGTATGTCTTGAGCGACATATAAACAAAACATGTAACGGAGTACATATGTCACCAAACAGCGATTCCATCTTTACTCAGGAGCTCTCGCGCCGCACCGCCCTCAAGGCCCTGTTCGGTGCCGCTTCTGCTGCAGTTCTTTTTGGCCTGCCTGCCCGCGCCCATGCTGCCGAGGCCAGCCAGGAAACCACCGACAAACTGAATGCCGCCCAGGCCAAGCTCGACGAGGTCCAGGCCCAGCTTGATAGCATCGCTAACGAGTATGCGGCGCTCGCTAACAAGAACGCTCAGACGCTTAACGATATCGAGGGCGTCCAGGGCCAGATCGACGACACCCAGGAGCAGATCGACACCAAGAAATCGGAGCTCAAGAAGAAGCGTAACGAGCTTTCCGATCGCGTGGCGGCAAGCTACAAGTCGGGTGGCACCAACATCCTGTCGTTGCTGCTCGCTTCTGGCTCGTTTGAGGAACTCGTCGCCAACGCGCATTACGTCGAGAAGATCAACAAGAGCGACCGTGACGCCATCGAGGGCATCCAGACCATCCAGCAAGAGCTCGATACGCAGAAGTCCGAGCTCGAGTCGCAAAAAGCCGACTTGGAGAAGCTCAAGGACCAGCAGACTGCTCAGATGCGGGACATGCAGGCCAAGCAGCAGGAGGTCCAGACGGTTCTGAACGGCCTCTCCGACGATGTCAAGGAGCTCATGGCCCAGCGCAATTCTGAGATTCTTGCTGCCGCTCAGGCCGAGGAGGCTGCCAAGAAGGCTGCCGCTGCCGCGGCTGCCGCAAACAAGAACAATTCCTACTCGGGTGGTTCAAGCTCGGGTGGCGGTTCGTATGCGCCCGGAACTCCGCAACAGAATGCCGGCTCGGGCAAGCAGCAGGCCGTCGTCAACGCTTGCTATTCCACGCCCTCGCCTGGCCAGAACTGGTGCGCGGCGTGGGTCACCAACGTCTTCCGCAACGCTGGCGTTGGTTACTTTGGCGGCAACGCGTGCGACATGTTTAACGCATGGTGCTATAGCTCCGATCGTTCGGCGTTGCAGGTGGGCATGATTGTTGCCGACTCATCGCATAGCGGCACGGGTGCTCCGGGCCTTATCTACGGTCATGTGGGTATCTACGTTGGCGGCGGCATCGTTATGAGCAACGAGGGCGCCATTACGTCTAAGTCGCTTGACTCGTTTATTAGCTTCTATGGCACTGGCTCTGGCGTGCGTTGGGGCTGGCTCGGCGGTATTGCGCTGTCGTAGCTGCGGCTTGGTCCGGGACAGTCCGAGAGGCATAAGGTTGCCTGCTCGGGCAGTCCTGCTCGCACGGAGAGCACATTAAGTGCTCTCCGGCTCGTGCGGAACTCGCGATCAACCTTATGCCTCTCGGACTGTCCCGGCCCTCTCGGATTCGGGGCGCGGCACACCGGACTGGTTGTCTGAATTAAAGAAAGTGAAGGCCCCTTTCGGGGCCTTCTTTTTTATAAGAATTCGCCTACTCGGTGGACTTCGGGTTCTAGGTCTACGCCGAATTGGTCTTTGACAGTTGTTTGGATGTGGCGGATGAGTTCGTCGACGTCGGCTGCGGTGGCGTGGTCGGCGTTGACGATGAAGCCGCAGTGTTTTTCGCTCACCTGGGCACCGCCGACCGCGTGGCCGCGCAAACCGGCGTCCATGATGAGCTTGCCGGCAAAGTGGCCCTCGGGGCGCTTGAAAGTGGAGCCGGCGCTCGGCATGTCGAGCGGCTGCTTGTCCTCGCGGCGCTGACGGTAGTCGTCCATGTCGGCCTTGATCATCGCGGCGTTGCCCGGGGCGAGATTGAAGGTGGCCGAAAGCACGATGAAGCCGTCGTCGGCGATGCGGCTCTTGCGATAACCCAGGTTGAGCTCGTCGACATCGAACTCGATGATATTGCCACTGCCGCGGGTGCCGTCGTCGAGCATGCGAGCGGGCTTGTAGACGCGTACAGATTCCAGCACATCGGCCATGCAGGCACCGTAGGCACCGGCGTTCATGTAGCAGGCGCCGCCGACCGATCCAGGGATACCCGAGATGGGCTCCATGCCGGTGAGGTCGGCCTCGGCTGCTGCCGCGGCGACATCGGAAAGCAAGGCGCCGGCTGCCGCCGTGACGTGCGTGCCATCGACGGTGATGTCGGAGAGGCCTTCGCCCAGCGCTACGACGACGCCGCGGATGCCCTTGTCACCGACGAGTAGGTCGGAGCCGTTGCCCACGATGGTGAGCGGCAGATCGCAGCGATAACAGGTATCGAGCGTGGCGACGAGGCCCTGCTCGGTGTCGGGCGTGACAAAGACATCGGCCGGGCCGCCGATCTTAAACGTGGTGTGCTCGCGCATGGGCTCGCTCATCAGTACGTTGTCCTCGCCAGCAACGCCGGCGAGCGCGCAAAGCAGGTCCTCGTTAAAAAAGTCGTTCTCGTGCATACGAATATCCGCCTTTTGGTGGTTGTTGTCATCAATCGATTGCAATATACCCCACCTGGACGGATTTGGTGCGCTGACGGCGATAAAACAGCCGTCCACCGGATTGGTAAAGTGTTTATCACCGAGGTAGATGGGCAGTCGCTATACTTTCAAGAGATTGCGCGTAAACCCGGAAGGAGCGAGATGGCCAACAAAGTCACCCTCAAGCAGATCGCCCAGGAGGTGGGGCTTTCCCCTTCGTCGGTTTCGCTTGTACTCAATAATCGGCCCTGTCGCATCTCGGAAGAAAACCGCAAGCGCATCAAGGAGGTTGCGGCGCGCAACCACTATGTTCCTAACCAGATCGCGCGCAGCCTGGTCATGCGCGAGTCGCGTACGCTGGGCCTTATCGTTCCCAATATCGAGAGCCGCTTTTTTGCCTCGCTCGCCGGCAGCTTGGAAAAGCGCTGTCGCGAGGACGGCTATGCACTCTTTATTACCAGCTCGGGTGGAAGCGCCGATGACGATCTGGAACTGCTACGCCAGCTGGTGACGCGCGGCGTCGATGGTGTGTTCCTGGTCGTGGGCGACGAGTTCTCCGACGATCGCGCCCTGCGCGAGGAAGTGAGCCATCTGCCTATCCCTGCCGTGATGGTCGACCGCGCCATTGAGGGCCTCGAGTGCGACAAGGTGATGTTCGACCACGAGATGGGTGGCTACATGGCCACCCGCTATCTGATCGAGCAAGGCCACCGTCGCATCGCCTGTCTGGTTAACGCGCGTCGCTCCAATACGGGTCGCAAACGACTCGCCGGTTACGAACGCGCGCTGCGCGAGGTGGGGCTGCCCATCGACGCGCGCCTGGAGTTTGAGAGCGAATATTACATCCCGAGTGCCTATGAGGCCTCGGAGGCTGTGCTTGCAACCGATGCCACCGCCGTGTTCGCAAGCTCGGACAACATTGCCCTCGGTTTGCTCAAGCGCTTGCACGAGATGGGGAAGAGCATCCCGGGCGATATCTCGGTCGTAAGCTATGACAACTCGGCGGCCGACGTTCTCTTTGAGCCGGCACTGACCGCGATTGAGCAGGATCCTGGTGTCCTCGCGGAGCATGCTTTTGGCTGCATGTCCAAGCGTCTTGCCGGTAGGGGCGGTAGACGTGCCGAAGAGGTCGTTCTGGAGCCGGCGCTTATCGTGAAGGGCAGCGTGCTTAACCTTACCGAATATAGCTAAGCGCACTTGTTTGTTTGCATAGATTGCATGCGGAGCGTCCGCTATTTGCCGGCGGGGCCGGGGCGCCTGCTTTGTTTTGAGAAGTTCGCGAAGCCCACCTCTCAAAACAAAGCAGGCACCCCGGCCCTCGTCCGTAAGCTCTTCCGCTGGGCGAGCCATAGACGCCGCGCACCGATCTACTAAAGCATGAGCTTGAAATTGGTGCTATATTCGGCTTGAGTTGTTTAATGCTAGTACGGGAGGCTGATATGGGGCTGTTCAAGAAGAAAAACCCGCAGGATGCCTTTGATCCCGATGTGTTTACCATCACGGATACGATTTTGGATCCGCCGCGGTTTACGTTTTTGCCGGCTATCTACCAGGATGCCACGCGTCGCAAGTGGGCCGTGCATCAGCGCGGCGGCGAGCCGAAGATTTTTGACTATGCGGACGTGTTGCAGTGCGAAGTGGCCGAGGCGGGCGATCCGGAGGCCGAGGAAGTGGTCTCAAAACAGGAATTTGCCCAGCGTATCCTGGCAAATCCTGCCAAGGCGGCGAAAATAAACGCTGCCAAGCGTAATATGTGTCTTGGTATGGGCGTTGTTGTGGCGGTTCAGACGGGAAAAGACGAGGTTTCCAAATTAGAGATTCCCGTTATGACCGACGAAGTCAAACGCGATTCAAGTCTATATAAGTCGTATCGGAATGTTGCCGAGAAGATCAAGGCCGAATTTGATGCCATGGGAGGGCTGGTCTAATTTTGGCGGCATACGTTTCTGAATGAGGAGTCTGTGCAATGGCAGGCGAATCTTATGCAATTCCCCCCAAAGATCGTGCTGTTGAGGGAATTCTTTGGTATATCCAGCACCACCAGCTTGCCGGCGGCGATCGCCTGCCGGCCGAGCGCGTGCTGTGCGAAGAGATCGGCGTTTCGCGCACGGCGTTGCGCGCCGGTATCACGCGGCTCATCTCGTGTGGAACGCTCGAGAGCCGTCGCGGATCGGGTACGTATGTGTGCCCTCCCAAGCCGCTGAACATCTTCCAGGAAACGTATAACTTCTCCGATGCTGTGCGGACTGCCGGCCTGCACCCCTCTTCTCGTCTGGTTTCCACCGGGACCATCGAGGCGGATGAGGCACTTGCCGACAAGCTTGGGGTGTCTGTAGGCGCTCCTTTGCTTCGCATGCAGCGCGTTCGACTTATTGAGGGCGAGCCGGCGTCAATCGAGACGGCTCACGTTAACCTGTCCCTGTGCCCATCGCTTATCGAGCACGATTTTGAGTGCGAGAGCCTTTACGATGTCTTGCTCAAAGAAGGTGGCGTGCGTGTTGAGCATGGACGTGAGCATATCTCCATCTCGCGTTTGAACGCCGAAGAGGCCGAGCTGCTCCAGCAAGAAGAGGGAACGCCGGTGTTCTATGAGAGCACGATCGAATTGGATAAGGACATGCGTTTTGTGGAGCATTGCAAATCGGTGATTTTGCCCACAAAGTTCCGCTTTGCCGATAACGGCGAAGAGAACGGCATGAGGAGCGTGGCAGGTGAACAATGGCTGAAACAGTAGATGCCACCCCGGTCTATATGCGCATTCGACGCCGCATCGAGGAGCGTATCGAGCGCGGTATATATCCCACGGGTTCCATGATTCCGTCCGAAAAAGACCTCGCCGAGGAATTTGGTACGACACGCTTGACCATCCGAAGCGCTGTCGATGAGCTGGTTCGGCGCGGGCAGATTCGCCGTGTTCGGGGAAAAGGTGCCTTTGTGGCGCAGAAAGTACCTGCTTTTTTTGAACGCACGGGCGGTTTCCGTGAATCGGTCCGTGCTTCGGGCGGCGAGCCGTCCGTCCGTATTCTCGCGCGTTCCAAGCGTTATGCGGGGCCATACTACGCCGACCTGTTTGGCATCGCCGAGGATGATTTGCTGTATTCGATTCGGCGTTTGAACTGCGTCAACGGCGACCCTGTATCGATTGAGATGGCGTTCATCCCGTGCCTGCTGTTTCCAACCATCGAAGATATTGACGTGTCGGTCTTCAGTTTGTACGAGACCTATGAGATGCTGGGCCGAAAGCCAGTTATGGCACAGGAAAAGCTCGATATCGAAGCGCTGGGCGCGCGAGATGCCGGCCTGCTTGGACTGGAGCAGGGCGATCTTGCCTTGACGCTGGAGTGCGTAAGCTTCGATGCGGGCGGCCAAGCGATCGAGTACGTCAAATCGTTTAACCGCGGTGATGCGGGTGGATATACCTATACGTACTAGCTGGTGTTTTGTGAATAACGCCTGGGAAACTAACTAGTTTTGATCGTTGGGTCAGCTGTATATACAACCTTACAGGGCCCAAAATCGACCGTTCGCCGAAGGGGATAAATTAATCGACAGAGAGGTATCAAAAAGCCGTAACCTGTAACTGTGATTGGTATCAAATACTAATGATTTGTAACGAGGTGAGACGATGAAGATGCTCGATTACGTTCAGCTTGCCCATGTGCGTATGGGGGAGAACCTCGAGCGTTCGTCTGAGCTGGTAGCGCAGCTCGTTGATATTTTCCAGTCCGGTTCTTTTAACGCACTGCGCATCGTTGCTTCGGGTTCGTCGCGCCATGCCGCCGATTGCGCCCGCGATTACCTGCAAGATGCCCTGCAAATGCAGGTGTCCGTTGTGACGCCCGAGGCCTTCGTCGATTTTGAACACACCTATCCGCAGCATGCGCTCAACATCGCCGTCTCGCAGAGTGGCTATTCGACCAATACGATTGCGGCGCTCGATTACATGCGCGCACACGATATGGCTGCAGTTGCGCTCACGGCAAACGTCGAGGCACCCATCAAGGAACACGCTGACATCGTTCTTGACTACGGTGTGGGCGTCGAGTCGGTGGACTTTGTAACTCTGGGCGTCGAGGTTCTCGTTGAGTATCTGGTGCTCTTTGGTATTTACGGCGGTCAGGCGCGCGGAACGGTTGACGCCAAAGGCGTTGCCCAGCGTCTTGACGACCTGCGCGAAGCTATCCAGGCCAATGTCGTGATGTGCAAGACCGCCGAGGAATATGTCCAAGACCACATGCTCGAGCTTTCTGAGCACATGCCCGCCATGGTCGTCGGCAACGGCCCCAACTACGGCGTTGCCGAGGAGGCGGCGCTCAAGCTGAGCGAGACCATCAAGATTCCTGCCATGCATCACGAGGGCGAGGAGTTCGTTCACGGTCCCGAGATGCAGATCGTTCCGGGCTATCTGGTGTTTATCGTTGACGATCCGCAGGGGTCGGAGCGTCTTGCGAATATCGCCGATGCGCTATCGAACGTTACGACAAAAACGGTGCTGCTCACGGCCCATCCCAGGGGTAAGGCTCACGAGGTTGCGGTGCCTCAGGTGGCTCCGCTGCTCAGCGCGATTCCCAATCTTGTGTTCTTCCAGACGATTGCGGCAATGATCGCCGAGCGTCTGAAGTCATGGGACGTGCACCCGTATCTCGATGCCGTCTCCAAGCAAATGGAGGTCAAGGCAGAGGGCTACGAAGAGTCAGTCAATGCGCTTAAGGCCAAAGCGGCTGAGTGTTACGGAATGTAAGCGGGTTTTGATGCCCGTTGGCATGGGGGATGTGGAAACAACCCCAGAAAGGAGAGACAAATGAAGGAAACCGAGAAGATCGAGATCATGCATTTCGACCAGGAGGGCTATCTCGAGGACGGCAAGGCGCTCTACGAGACCGGCAAGAAGATGACCGCGCTCGCCGACAAGGTCGCCGACGAGGGCTACGACGCCGTGTTCCTGATGGGCGTCGGCGGCACCTGGGACGAGCTCATGCAGCTCGAGTACCTCATGAACAAGTTCGGCGACCGCGACCTCGAGGTCTACCTGATCCACGCCGCCGAGTGGAACGCCATGGGCCACAAGCGCATGACCGAGAAGTCCGTCGTGCTCACCGCCTCCGAGTCCGGCACCACCCCCGAGGTCCTCGAGGCCGTCAAGAAGATGAAGGACATGGGCGTGCGCGTCTACGCCATGACCAAGCCCGAGGGCCCCATCGGCCAGGCTGTCGGCGCCGAGAATTGCGTCAAGATGGCTTCCGATCATGGTAACGGCGGCTGCGAGATGGGCTACTACCTCGCCGACTGCTTCGGCCTGCGCCTGCTCAACCGCCGCGGCTGCTTCCCGCAGTTCGATAAGTTCATCGAGCAGACCAAGGACGTTTGGACCCACCTGGTCGACATCCGCAAGAGCTTCGAGCCGCGCGCCGAGGAGCTCGCCAAGAAGTACGCCCTGGCCCCCTACACCATGTTCATCGGCTCCGGCGCCCTGTGGGGCGAGACCATCCTGTTCTCGATGTGCATCCTCGAGGAGATGCAGTGGAAGCGCACCCGCTACATCACCTCGGCCGACTTCTTCCACGGCACCCTCGAGCTCGTGGAGCCGGGCGTCCCGGTCTTCCTGTTCATGGGCGAGGACGAGAACCGCAAGCTCGACGAGCGCGTCCGCGCGTTCCTGACCCGCGGCGTGACCGGCGACACCGACATCAACATCATCGACACCGCCGAGTTCGCGATCCCCGGCCTTGACGACGAGTTCCGCGTCATCGTCTCCCCGTGGATTCTGACGGTGCTCGTGACCGACCGCCTGGCTCGCTACTACGAGACGGTCACCAAGCATAACCTCAAGTATCGTCGCTACTATCACCAGTTCGACTACTAAAGAAAACGGGTGCGGGAACGTGCCGGGCTATTGAGAGGAACACAGAATGAGACAGTACATCATCGCCAGCCATGCGCACTTCGCTACCGGTATCAAGGAGAGCGTCGAGCTGCTCTCGGGCGCTCGCGACAACGTCCACGATCTTTCGATGTTCGTCGATGGCCGCATGGACGTGGCCGAGGAGGCCCAAAAACTGCTGGCAGGCATGTCTGCCGACGATGATGTCGTTGTCTGCACCGACCTCTTTGGCGGCAGCGTCAACAACGAGTTCACCAAGATCGTCCAGACGCGTCCCCGCACGTACCTCGTTACCAACATGAACCTTCCTCTGCTCATCCAGCTGCTGTTCTCTGACGAGTCGGCGCCGGTTGAGGAGACGATTCGCGCCATCGTCGCTGCGGACGATACGCGCGTGAAGTTTGTCAACGATCTTTTGGTCGATGACGAGGAGGAGGAAGAGTTCTAATCCGCAGCACCTACCGACACGCCGTATGACGGCACAAGACCTTTGGGGGGTCACATTATGATTCAGCTACTTCGCGTTGACCATCGCCTGCTTCATGGCCAGGTCGCAGTTTCCTGGGTTCAGGGCCTTGGCTCCAACTGCATCTTCTGCGTGGGCGATAAGGTCGCCAACGACCCGGTGTGGAAGACGACGCTCAAGATGGGCAAGCCTGCCGGCTGCAAGCTCGTTATCAAAGATATGGAGCATGCGATCGAAGCTATTAACTCGGGCGTGACTGACAAGTACAAGATGATCATCTGTGTCGCCACTATCGCTGAGGCAAAGCAGCTTGTTGAGGGCTGCCCGCAGATCAAGTCGGTCAACCTGGGCAACACCAAGCCCAAGGACGAGAAGCGTCCCGATGCTCGTCAGGTCTCTCGTCAGATCTTCCTGACCGCGGCCGAGGAAGCCGATGTGCGCGAGATGCTGAGTCGTGGCGTTGAGGTCGAGATTCGACCCCTTGCCGATGACCCCAAGGTCGACTGCGCAAGCGTGCTCTAGGCGTTTGAATTCGAAGAGCCTGAGCTCTTCGTAGTGTCCTATTAGGAAAGGGGGATATATGCTTACCCAAGCAATCCTCATCGGACTTATCGCCGCATTTGGTAAGTTCGACTTCCAGCTCGGTACGCTCTATGCGTTCCGCCCCATCGTCCTGTGCCCGCTCGTGGGCCTGGTGCTGGGGGACCTGCAGTCCGGCCTCGCGATCGGTGCGAGTCTGGAGCTGCTGTTCATGGGCTCGATCTCCATCGGCGCCTACGTGCCGCCTGATGAGACGATCGGCGGCGTGCTCGCCTGCGCCTTCGCTATCCAGCTGGGCCAGAGCACCGAGGCAGCCATCGCGCTTGCCATGCCCATCGCCACGCTGTGCCTTGCCATCAAGAACATCCTCAACGCCGCCCTGCCGATCCTGGTTGACCGCGCCGATGTCTTCTCCGGCCAGGGCAACCTTAAGGGTGTCTATGCGATGCACTTCCTGATCGGTTTGACCGGTATCATCATGGCGTTCCTGCTGTGCTCGCTGTCGTTCTATCTGGGTGCTGACGCTATCCAGGGCATGCTCGACTTCATCCCGCCCTTTGTCCTTGCTGGCTTTGGCGTTGCAGCCAACATCCTGCCTGCCATGGGCTTCGCCATGCTCGGCCGCCTGGTGCTCACCAAGCAGCTCGTGCCCTTCTACTTCCTGGGCTTCCTGCTGTGCTCCTACGCCAACGTGCCCGTCCTGGGCGTCGCCCTGATCGCCATCATCATCGGCATCGACAAGTTCGACCTGCTCGGCCTGGGCGGAGCCCAGCCCCAGCTCTCCGCGGAAGGGGATGAGGACGATGACTTCTAGTCCCGAGAACAAGATCACGCGCTCCGACCTCGTCAAGAGCGCCGTCAACGTCGGCGCCCTGGGCATGGAGTTCTCCTGGACCTACTACAAGCAGATGAACATCGCCTTCTGCCTGATGGTCGCCAACATGCTCAAGAAGATCTACGCCGGCCGCCCCGACGACTACGCCGAGGCCCTGCACCGCCACTGCGCGTTCTTCAACATCACCGTCCAGTTCGCCCCGTTCGTCGGCGGCATCGCGATGGCCATGGAGGAGAAGGTCGCCCGCGGCGAGATCGAGCCCGAGAGCGTCAACGACGTCAAGGCCGCCCTCATGGGCCCGCTGTCCGGCATCGGCGACTCCATCTTCCTGTCGACGCTGCGCGTGGTCGCCGCCGCGGTGGGCATCAGCCTGTGCCAGGCCGGCAACCCCTTCGGCCCCATCGCCTTCCTGCTCATCTACAACGTCCCCGGCTTCGCGCTGCGCGTCTGGGGCGCCGTCAAGGGCTACGAGCTGGGCGTGGGCTTCCTGGACGAGGCCCAGAGGACCGGCCTCATGCAGAAGATCATGACCTGCGTGGGAATCGTGGGCGTCATGGTCGTGGGCGCCATGTGCAAGGACATGTTCTGGGCCAGCATCCCGGTGGCCATCGGCTCGGGCGACGACGCCCAGACCCTCCAGGACATCCTGGACGGCATCATGCCCGGCATGCTCGGCATGATCGCCTTCTGGCTGTACTACTGGCTGCTGTCCAAGAAGATCAACCCTATGGTGCTGATCGTGGCCACCATGGTCGTGGGCATCATCGGCGCGTTCTTCGGCGTGCTGGCGTAGGCTCCTGCGTTCTATTCTGCCCCCAAGGGAAACGGCGACCCATTGCGGTCGCCGTTTTTTATTACCGAAAGCTAGCTGGAGGTGCTTCGTGATTCGATCTGACAATCCACCCGATAATAGCGTGAGCGGGGCGATGTATCTATTTGGCACGGCGCTCTTGTGGAGTTTTATCGGCATCCTCGTTCGCGCCAATTCGCAGTCAGCTCTTTTGATCGGTGCCGTCACAGCAATATTTATGGCGCTCTTTATCCTGCTCGTCGGCAGGCCCGTCCTCCGCGTCAGTCGTCTTATTGTCCTTGTGGCCGTCTGTAACTTCGTAACGGGCACCACGTTTAACTTTGCCAACCAGCTCACGACGGTCGGCAACGCGATCGTTCTGCAGTACACTTCGATGATTTTCGTTATCGTGTATCAATCGCTCGCAACTCGCACGTTGCCCTCGCCTGCGAAGATTGCCTCCGTGGTGGTTGCTTTTACGGGTATGGGACTTTTCTTTTTAGGCGATTTGAGTGCCGAGGGCATGCTCGGCAACCTGCTTGCCGTCATTTCGGGCGCCACCTTTGGGCTGTGTTTCTTTTTGAACTCTCGCCCCGATGCGTCGCCCATGGTGTCCTCGCTCATCTCCTGCGGTATCTCGATGCTGCCGATTGTCTATTTTGCCGGCGCCCTAGACTCCGTGAGGCCATTTGAGTGGGGGCTCATGCTGGTGCATGGCCTTTTTTGCAGTGGCCTTGCGAGCGTGCTGTATGCCAAGGGGATTGCGCGCACCAACGCGTTTGCGGCCAACTTGGTTTGCATGAGTGAGGTCGTGCTCGCTCCCTGCTGGTCTGCGCTCCTCTTTGGCGAGGTCTTTCGCTGGAACGAGTTTTTGGGCGCGGCGATTATCGTTTTGGTGATTGTGGCCAACTTGGCATCCGATGCCTTTGGCGATGGCTTTCTGGTGACGCTTGTCCGCCATCGAAACAAAGAGCGCACCTGACGGGATACGTCTGCCGTTTACGGTAAAAAACACCCCGCTGAGCGAGTGGTATTAAATAGTAAGAACCTGCATACCTATAATTGGTATCAAATCATTTGTGCCTGGCATGGGTGTTAGCAGCACACCAGGTGCGCTTCGAGCCGTGTAATCGAACTCCCGGAATTGATATCAACAACGCGCGCGACGGGAGTGACGACGGTTCGAGATTCCTTATTGGGAGGAATTATGCTTGTCCAAGCGATCCTCGTCGGCTTAGTCGGAGCGTTTGGATGCCTCGACTACCAGCTCGGCACCCTTTACGCGTTCCGCCCCATCGTCCTGTGCCCGCTCGTGGGCCTGGTACTGGGGGACCTGCAGACTGGCCTTGCCGTTGGCGCCAGCCTGGAGCTGCTGTTCATGGGTTCGGTTTCCATCGGCGCCTACGTGCCGCCTAACGAAACCATCGGCGGCGTACTCGCCTGCGCGTTTGCCATTCAGCTCGGTCAGGGTACCGAGACGGCCATCGCGCTCGCCATGCCTATCGCCGTCCTTTCGCTGACGATCGGCAACATTACGGATGCTGGATTCTCGATCATTGTTGACATTGCTGACAAGTGCGCTGCCAAGGGCAACCTCAAGGGTATCTACGCGGCACATTGGAGCATGGGCCTCTTTGGCTGCCTTGAGTACTTCCTGCTGTGCGGCGGCGCATTCTACCTGGGCTCCGACGCCATCCAGGGCCTGCTCGACTTCATCCCGACCTTTGTGATCGACGGCTTTGGCGTTGCAGCCAACATCCTGCCTGCCATGGGCTTCGCCATGCTCGGCCGCCTGGTGCTCACCAAGCAGCTCGTGCCCTTCTACTTCCTGGGCTTCCTGCTGTGCTCCTACGCCAACGTGCCCGTCCTGGGCGTCGCCCTGATCGCCATCATCATCGGCATCGACAAGTTCGACCTGCTCGGCCTGGGCGGAGCCCAGCCCCAGCTCTCCGCGGAAGGGGATGAGGACGATGACTTCTAGTCCCGAGAACAAGATCACGCGCTCCGACCTCGTCAAGAGCGCCGTCAACGTCGGCGCCCTGGGCATGGAGTTCTCCTGGACCTACTACAAGCAGATGAACATCGCCTTCTGCCTGATGGTCGCCAACATGCTCAAGAAGATCTACGCCGGCCGCCCCGACGACTACGCCGAGGCCCTGCACCGCCACTGCGCGTTCTTCAACATCACCGTCCAGTTCGCCCCGTTCGTCGGCGGCATCGCGATGGCCATGGAGGAGAAGGTCGCCCGCGGCGAGATCGAGCCCGAGAGCGTCAACGACGTCAAGGCCGCCCTCATGGGCCCGCTGTCCGGCATCGGCGACTCCATCTTCCTGTCGACGCTGCGCGTGGTCGCCGCCGCGGTGGGCATCAGCCTGTGCCAGGCCGGCAACCCCTTCGGCCCCATCGCCTTCCTGCTCATCTACAACGTCCCCGGCTTCGCGCTGCGCGTCTGGGGCGCCGTCAAGGGCTACGAGCTGGGCGTGGGCTTCCTGGACGAGGCCCAGAGGACCGGCCTCATGCAGAAGATCATGACCTGCGTGGGAATCGTGGGCGTCATGGTCGTGGGCGCCATGTGCAAGGACATGTTCTGGGCCAGCATCCCGGTGGCCATCGGCTCGGGCGACGACGCCCAGACCCTCCAGGACATCCTGGACGGCATCATGCCCGGCATGCTCGGCATGATCGCCTTCTGGCTGTACTACTGGCTGCTGTCCAAGAAGATCAACCCTATGGTGCTGATCGTGGCCACCATGGTCGTGGGCATCATCGGCGCGTTCTTCGGCGTGCTGGCGTAAGGGCCCGGCTGCATAGATTTTCGTTGCAACCTGGAAAGGGGATGGAGCAGGCCTATGCCCTCCATCCCCTTTTTGTATAGAAGGAGTTCGTATGTTCGCGAAGGATCGCGAAGCAATGCGCCTGACGCCGGCGGAGGTCAGGCTGATTCTTATTGAGTCCCTGCAGTGGTGCGCCAACAACGCGGTCTACTTTTTAGGGCTTATCGGTGCGGCCACGTATGATCTGGCCGGCACGGCCTTTTTGGTTGCCGCCATTACGCTCGTGCGCAATCTTATGACGTCGGCGGGTAATATGGTGTCGGGTTCGGTCATCGATCGCTTTGGACCGCGCCGGACGTCATTTGTGACGTGCGTGATTACGGCTGTGCTATCGCTTGGCGTGGGGTTGGCGCCGCTGTCTGTCCCCGGGCTTGTGTTTGCCGCGTGCGTCTTGGGGCTTGCGGGCGGCTTTATCAACACCTGCACGCATGCGTTTCCGGGATACCTGGAGTCGACCACCGAGGGCCGTACCCGCGTGAACGGTCTCATGGTGTTCTACAGCAATATCGCCTATACCGCTGGCCCGCTGCTCGGCGGTGCCATCGTGAGCTGTTTTGCCACGCAATCGGTCTACCTGCTCATGGCGGGCATGATGGGTGTGGCGGCCGTGCTCTCCTTGGGCTGTCGCGAGTGCGTTGTTCCCGCAAAAGGGGAAAAGCCGAAGGGCGGTATTCTGGGCGGCATGGCCGAGGGTGCGCGACTTACGTTTCGCGACCACGACCTGCGCCTCATCTTTATCTCGGGCTTTTTGGGATTCTTTGCGTTTGGCGCGTTTGATTCGCTTGAGTCGTTGTTCTACCGTGATGTGCTCAACGTGGATATCGTCTGGCTGGGCTGGCTGTCCTCTGTCGTGGGCCTCACTTCCTCGGTGGGCGCGTTCATCCTGACCAAGCTTTCTGCTCGCCATGTCAACCTACGATTGCTGCTCGGCGCGCTCATGGCCGTGGGCATTGGGTCCATGGTGTACGTGGGCACAGATATGCTGGGGGTCGCGATTGTCGGTCAGGCGATTAACGGTCTGGCCTGGGGGTTCCTGGAGCCGCTGCAGATGATCTTGATTCAGGAGCGCGCCGACATCAAATACCTGGGTCGCATTACCGGCTTTGTGCGCTTTGGCCTGATGAGCGCCGGCGTGGTGCCGCTGCTGGCGGCTCCGTTTTTGGCGGAGGCTTTGGGCGTCCAGACGGTATTGTTTGGGGCATCGACTATTATTGCGCTGGTAGGAACGCTGTTCTTTGTCACACAAGGGAGACGCCGGGAGCGTTAGCTATACATCAAATTCTAATTTAATACCACTCACCAGAGAATTTCGACCGTTCACCGAGGATCGGAGCAGATTGAAAAGTGGTATTAAAAACACGTTGGGTGTATGTCTATAATTGGTATCGAAAAGAAACGCGATGTATAGATTCGCGTGCAGGACAGAAAGGAAAAGCCATGAAGGAAACCGAGAAGATCGAGATCATGCACTTTAGCCAGGAGGGCTACGTCGAGGACGGCAAGAACGTCTACGAGACCGGCAAGAAGATGACCGCGCTCGCCGACAAGGTCGCCGACGAGGGCTACGACGCCGTGTTCCTGATGGGCGTCGGCGGCACCTGGGACGAGCTCATGCAGCTCGAGTACCTCATGAACAAGTTCGGCGACCGCGACCTCGAGGTCTACCTGATCCACGCCGCCGAGTGGAACGCCATGGGCCACAAGCGCATGACCGAGAAGTCCGTCGTGCTCACCGCCTCCGAGTCCGGCACCACCCCCGAGGTCCTCGAGGCCGTCAAGAAGATGAAGGACATGGGCGTGCGCGTCTACGCCATGACCAAGCCCGAGGGCCCCATCGGCCAGGCTGTCGGCGCCGAGAATTGCGTCAAGATGGCTTCCGATCATGGTAACGGCGGCTGCGAGATGGGCTACTACCTCGCCGACTGCTTCGGCCTGCGCCTGCTCAACCGCCGCGGCTGCTTCCCGCAGTTCGATAAGTTCATCGAGCAGACCAAGGACGTTTGGACCCACCTGGTCGACATCCGCAAGAGCTTCGAGCCGCGCGCCGAGGAGCTCGCCAAGAAGTACGCCCTGGCCCCCTACACCATGTTCATCGGCTCCGGCGCCCTGTGGGGCGAGACCATCCTGTTCTCGATGTGCATCCTCGAGGAGATGCAGTGGAAGCGCACCCGCTACATCACCTCGGCCGACTTCTTCCACGGCACCCTCGAGCTCGTGGAGCCGGGCGTCCCGGTCTTCCTGTTCATGGGCGAGGACGAGAACCGCAAGCTCGACGAGCGCGTCCGCGCGTTCCTGACCCGCGGCGTGACCGGCGACACCGACATCAACATCATCGACACCGCCGAGTTCGCGATCCCCGGCCTTGACGACGAGTTCCGCGTCATCGTGTCTCCGTGGATCCTCTCCTCGCTGATCACCGATCGCCTTGCCGCTTACTACGAGACGGTCACCAAGCACAACCTCAACTACCGTCGTTACTATCACCAGTTCGACTACTAATAGTTGACCACTCATTTAAGAAGCACCCTGCCCGGGCGCATGCGTCCGGGCATTTTTATGCCGAAATTCGCTAGGAAGGGGAATCGAATGAGGCAGTTTATCGTGGCGTCCCATGCTCATTTTGCGTCTGGAATCGTCGAGAGCATCGGCCTGCTTTCCGGCGAGCGCGAAAACGTCCATGCGCTCTCTATGTATGTCGACGGAAACGAGGACCTGACCAAGGAGGCCGCAGCGATTCTGGACGGCTTTGCCGCGGACGATGATGTCGTTGTCTGCACCGACCTCTTTGGCGGCAGCGTCAACAACGAGTTCACCAAGATCGTCCAGACGCGTCCCAACACGCATCTGGTGACCAATATGAACCTGCCGCTCCTTATTCAGCTGCTGTTCGTGCCCGAATCCACCCCGATCGATGAGGCCATTCGCCAGATCGTCGAGGCGGACGACACCAAGGTCAAGTACGTCAACGACCTGCTGGGGCAGGCCGAGCTCGATGAGTTTTAACCACTAGGGAGCACATCATGATTCAGATGATTCGTGTAGATTATCGACTGCTTCACGGCCAGGTTGCCGTTAGCTGGACCTCGGCTCTGGGTGCCGATTGCATCCTGTTGGTGAGCGACACGGTCCTCAATGACAAGCTTCGTCTACAGGCCCTGTCCCTTGCAAAGCCTGAGGGCTGCAAGGTCGTCGTCAAAAACACCGAGGACGCCGTCAAGGCGCTCCAGAGCGGAGTGACCGATAAGTACAAGCTCTTCGTGGTTTGCGAGACGATCCAGCAGGCCGGTGCCGTCGCCAAGGCGATGGGAGTCAAGAAGATCAACCTCGGCAATGTTGCCTTTAGCGAGAATGCCCGCCAGGTCTCGACGAGCGTGTTCCTTACGCCCGAAAACGAGGCATACGTCAAAGAGCTGCTCGGCGAGGGCTATGAACTGTTCATTCAGATGATTCCGGCAGATGCGAAGACTGACGCCGCGAAGGTCATCGGTTAGGGGCTGTCATGGTTATCAAGACAATCCTGATTTTCCTGATTGCCCTTTTGGGCTATTCCGAGTGGCTGACGGGCACGAGCTACCTCCAGCGCCCGATCGTGCTCGGACCTCTGGTTGGCCTTGTCATGGGCGACATGGTGACTGGCACGATCATGGGCGCCACGATGGAGCTTGCCATGGTCGGCGCCATCTCGGTCGGTGCGTATAACCCGCCCGATACGATTTCCGGAACCATTCTGGGTGTGTCGCTTGCCATGCAGGCCGGCGCGGACGCTTCGGCGGCCCTGACCCTGGGTATTCCCATCGCAACGATTGTCCTGGCGCTCGATACTGCCCTGGGCCAGCCGGTGATGCTGCTGCTGGTGCACCGTATCGACAAAAACGTCGAGGACGGGGACACCAAGGC
>CALKBO010000010.1 GCA_937989875.1 uncultured Collinsella sp.
GACACATGTATGTCAATCCTGGTCTAACAGAGCCTTTTTTAATCCCCGTCCCAGAGAAATCATTATGCATAGAAAGTCATAATTATCATTTCGTAAACATTTCGATGAAATTAACGCCATGAGGCATGCTTGCGGTTACAATACCGCGAGGCCTAACTACACACCTTTAAGCCGGTCCTGTGAGACCGGGAAGGAGAATTATGGCGAACAACCATACCGCGGGCGCTGCCGCCCGCACCTTCGCGCCCAGCGAGCTTTGCCAGCGTATGCTGGCCAAAACCAGCAAGGGCACCTGCGGTCCCTGCATTCTGTATCTTGAGGATGGGACCATTTTTTATGGACGTGCATGCGGCGCCGAGGGCACCGCGACCGGCGAAGTCTGCTTCAACACCTCACTCGAGGGCTACTTTGAGGTCATGACCGACCCGAGTTATGCCGGCCAAATCGTAACCATGACCTATCCGCAGATCGGCAACTACGGTATCGACGAGACCGACGTCCAGTCGGCCTTCCCCGGCGACGCCGTGCGCCCTGCGAGCGCTCCGGCTATGCGCGGCATGATCGTTCGCGACATGTGCACCACGCCTTCTAACTGGCGCTCGGCCGTCAGCGTGCCGGAGTATCTGCGCGCCCACGGCATCGTCGCTATCGAGGGCGTCGACACCCGCGCTCTGGTGCGCCATCTGCGCGACAATGGTTCCAAGATGGGCATTATCTCGACCGAGATCTTCGACGTCGACGAGCTTGCCGAGCGTCTGGCCGCAGCGCCCACGCTGGTAGGCGAGAACCTGGTCAAGACCGTAAGTTGCCCCGCGCCTCATGAGTTTGTGGCTGCCGACCTGCCTGCCACGCATGACTTTGCGCTTTCGGCTGCCGCTCCTGCCCGTCACAAAGTGGTCGCCTACGACTGCGGTGTGAAGCGCGGCATTCTGGAGGGGCTGGTCCGCGCCGGCTGCGACCTTACCGTCGTGCCGTGGGACACGCCCGCGAGTGAGGTGCTCGACATGAATCCCGACGGCGTCTTTTTGTCCAATGGCCCCGGCGACCCCGACGCCGTGGTGGAGACCTACGAGCAGGTGCAGCAGCTGATCGGCAAGGTGCCGGTCTTTGGTATTTGTCTTGGTCACCAGATGATCAGCCTGGCCTGCGGCGCCCAGATGGAAAAGCTTAAGTTCGGTCACCGCGGTGGCA
Organism: uncultured Collinsella sp.; assembly: GCA_937989875.1. Classification (GTDB taxonomy): domain Bacteria; phylum Actinomycetota; class Coriobacteriia; order Coriobacteriales; family Coriobacteriaceae; genus Collinsella. Next base: position 1,192 of record CALKBO010000010.1, read on the forward strand.
ACCAGCCGGTTATGAACCTGGTAAGCCGCCGTGTGGAGATCACCGCGCAAAACCATGGCTTTGGCCTGCTGTTCCCCAGCTTGGGCAAGCTTGTCCCCGAGCTTTCCGGCGGCGAGACCGAGCATGCGGCCGATGGAGATCTGCGCGTCTGGGTGCGCCGCGGAATCGCGCCGGTCGTGATGAACGAGCGCTTTGGCCGCATTCGCCTAACACATGTGAACCTCAACGACGGCACCGCCGAGGGCATCCAGCTGCTCGACGCCCCGTGCTTCTCGGTCCAGTATCACCCCGAGGCCTCGCCTGGCCCCACCGATGCCCACTATCTCTTTACCGCCTTTACGCGACTCATGGACGGCGAGGAGAACTACCTGGACATCGACACCGCGAAGGACCGCCTGGCTGGCTGGAACTTTGCCGAGACCGCCGCGACCGAGACCGAGGAGAACTAACATGCCGAAACGTACTGACATCAAGCGTATCCTCGTTATCGGTTCGGGCCCCATCGTCATCGGCCAGGCCTGCGAGTTCGATTACTCCGGCGCCCAGGCCTGCAAGGTGCTCAAGGAGGATGGCTTTGAGGTCATCCTGGTCAACTCCAACCCGGCGACCATCATGACCGACCCGGGTCTTGCCGACCGCACCTATGTCGAGCCCATCACCGCCGAGTTTATCGAGCGCGTGATTAAGAAAGAGCACCCGGACGCGCTGCTGCCCACGCTGGGCGGCCAGACCGGTCTGAACGCCGCCGTCGAGCTGGCAAAGGACGGCACACTCGACAAGTACGGCGTCGAGATGATCGGCTGCGACCTAGACGCCATCGAGCGCGGCGAGGACCGCAAGCTCTTTAACGAGGCCATGGCCGAGATCGGCCTGGAGGTCGCGCGCTCGGGCTATGCCTACAGCGTGGCCGACGCCGAGGCTATCGCCGAGCGCGTGGGATATCCCTGCGTACTGCGCCCGAGCTTTACCCTCGGCGGCGCCGGCGGCGGCATCGCTCACACCCACGAGGAACTCGTCTCCATCGTGAGTCAGGGCCTCGAGCTCTCGCCCGCCCACGAGGTGCTGGTCGAGGAGTCCATCGAGGGTTGGAAAGAGTACGAGATGGAGGTCATGCGTGACCATGCCGGCAACGGCATCATCGTGTGCTCCATCGAGAACCTCGACCCCATGGGCGTGCATACCGGCGACTCCATCACCGTGGCGCCGGCGCAGACCCTCTCCGACCTTGAGTATCAGCGCATGCGCGTGGCCTCGCTCGCCATTCTGGAGAAGATCGGCGTCGAGACCGGTGGCTCCAACGTGCAGTTTGCCGTGAACCCCAGCACCGGTCGCTTGATCGTCATCGAGATGAACCCGCGCGTGAGCCGCTCGTCCGCACTGGCCTCCAAGGCAACGGGTTTCCCCATCGCCAAGGCCGCCGCGCGCCTGGCTGTGGGCTACACGCTTGACGAGATCGTCAACGACATTACCAAGGCAACGCCCGCCTGCTTTGAGCCCACGATTGACTACTGTGTGGTCAAGGTGCCGCGCTTTGCCTTCGAGAAGTTCAAGGGTACCGACCCCACGCTCACCACGCGCATGAAGGCCGTGGGCGAGATTATGGCGATCGGTCGCACCTTTGAGGAGGCCTTTGGCAAGGCTATGCGCTCGCTGGAGGATGGCCACCAGGGCATTTGCGCCGGTGGCAAAGAGGGTGCCGATAAGCTGAGCGACGACGAGCTTGCTCAGGCCGTGGCAACCCCGACCGAGCATCGCATCTTCTTTGTGGTCGAGGCCCTGCGCCGTGGCTGGGACATCGCTCGCATCCATGCCATCTGCGGTATCGATCCGTGGTACCTCAACCGTATCAACGATATGGTGCAGGTCCAGGAGAGCATCCGTGGCCTGCGTGTGGAGGATATCGACGCCGACGCGATGCGCCTGCTCAAGCAGTACGGCACGAGCGACGCCGAGATCGCTGCGCTGACCGGCTCGGACGAGCGCTTTGTGCGCGCCTATCGCAAGGGCCTTGGCGTGGTTCCCAGCATGAAGACGGTCGATACCTGCGCTGCGGAGTTCTCGAGCGCCACGGAGTACCATTACAAGACGTACGAGAACATCTACCGCACGAGCCCGGATGCCAAGAAGTGCGTGGCTCCCGACGAGACCACGCCGGCGGACAAGCCCAAGGCGATGATCTTGGGCGCCGGTCCCAACCGCATTGGCCAGGGTATCGAGTTCGATTACTGCTGCGTGCACGCGAGCTACGCGCTGGCGGCCCGCGGCTTTGAGACCATCATGGTCAACTGCAATCCCGAGACCGTTTCGACCGACTACGACACGTCCGACCGTCTGTACTTTGAGCCGCTCACCTACGAGGACGTCATGGATGTCATCGATGTTGAGCGACCCAACGGCGTCGTGGTGACGCTCGGCGGCCAGACTCCGCTTAAGCTGGCGCGCATGCTCGAGGAGAGCGGCGTGAACATCATGGGTACCAAGCCCGATGCCATCGACTTTGCCGAGGACCGCGAGCGCTTCGCCGCTCTGCTCGACAAGCTTGGCATCATGTACCCGCCGGCGGGCCAGGCCACCTCGTTTGAGGAGGCCGAGGCCGTGGCCGCGCACATCGGCTACCCGCTGCTGGTGCGTCCGAGCTACGTGCTGGGCGGCCGCGGCATGATGATCGCCTACGATGCCGAGCATCTGCGCGATTACATGGCCGAGGCTGCGCGCATTAGCCCCGACTACCCGGTGTACCTGGACCGCTTCCTGGAGGGTGCGATCGAGTCCGATGTCGACGCCCTGTGCGATGGCGAAAAGGTCTATATCGGCGGTATCCTGGAGCATATCGAGGAGGCCGGTATCCACTCTGGCGACTCCGCGACCTGCATCCCGCCGTTCAGCTTTAGCGAGAGCCTGCAGGCAAAGCTTCGCGAGACCACGCGCCGCATCGCGATGGCGCTGGGCGTACGCGGCCTGGTCAACGTGCAGTACGCCATCAAGGGCGAGACCGTCTACGTGATCGAGGCAAACCCGCGCGCGAGCCGCACCGTGCCGTTCATCTCCAAGGCAACCGGCGTGCCGCTGGCCAAGTGCGCGGCGCGCATCATGGCAGGCGATTCCATCGCGAGCTTGGGCCTGCCGAGCGACGAGCGTCAGCTCGATTGGTTCTGCATGAAGGAAGCCGTTATGCCCTGGGGTCGTTTCCCGGGCGCCGACGTTATCCTGGGTCCCGAGATGAAGTCGACGGGCGAGGTCATGGGTATCGCCAAGAGCTATCCCGAGGCATACGCCAAGACGCAGCTGGCGATTGACTACAAGCTGCCCGACCCGAGCGCCGGTAAGGTGTTCATCAGCGTGTGCGACCGCGACAAGCGTCATATCCTTTCGGTCGCCCGTATCCTGCGCTACCTAGGCTTTGACATCTGCTCCACTGAGGGCACGGCGCGCGTGCTGCGTGGAGGCAACGTGACGTGCGAGGTCGTGGAGAAGATCAGCGGCCCGCACGATGGCGAGCGTCCCAACATCGGCGACCTGATCGCCGACGGCAAGATCGCGGTGATCGTCAATACGCCGTATGGCCCGGGTTCTCGTGGCGACGGCTATCTGTTGCGTACCGAGGCGGTGCGCCGCGGCGTGACCTGCGTGACCGCGATGTCTGCCGCCAACACGTACGTGAGTGCTATCGAGGCCGTGCGCGAGGACCAGCAGGGTCACGGCAGTGCCAACGACATGGGCATGGACGTCATCGCCCTGCAGGACCTGCCGCAGTACACGGTGTAGTTGACCTGGTCGGCCGGGGCGGGAGCCGGACACTTTCTCTCGGAAACTGGGCTTCGCGAAGTTTTCCGAGAGAAAGGACCGCCTCCCGCCCCGGCCTGCGGTGACTTGGTTGCACCGTGTGCTGCCGAAGGGGCTTTGCGCGATGACTAGGGCTGAATAGAAAATGAATGTGGGCTCTGTCGTTCGAATGAACGACAGAGCCCACGTTAATATTTCAGCCAACGTACGTCATGGCAATTCCCGGTAGGTCGCAGGGCGCTTCGCGGGCGGGCCAGGCTTTATCTGAACGACTTTGCGAAGCAACCGGAGTGAAGATAAAGCCTGGCCCGCCCGCGAAGCGCCACAAAGACCGCAGGGACGGGAGCGGCTATACTACTCTCAGTAGTTAAGGGTCGCGGATCCGCCGCGTCACCGCTCTCAACAGGAGGTCTTTGTTTATGGCAGATCAAAAGCCGGTTGTCGGGATCATCATGGGTTCCAAGTCCGATCTGGGCGTTATGGAAGGCTGCACCGCCGAGCTCGAGGCGCTGGGCGTGCCCTATGAGCTCGTCATTGCGAGCGCACACCGCACGCCGGCGAAGGTCCACGAGTGGGCTTCGACTGCTGCCGATCGCGGTATCAAAGTGATTATCGCCGCCGCCGGCAAGGCCGCTCACCTGGGTGGTGTCGTGGCTGCCTTTACGCCGCTGCCGGTCATCGGCGTGCCTATGAAGACGAGTGACCTGGGCGGTATGGATTCGCTGCTGTCGATGGTGCAGATGCCTTCGGGCGTGCCCGTGGCCTGCGTTGCCATCAACGGCGCCAAGAACGCCGCCATCTACGCCACGCAGATTCTAGGCGCTTGCGACCCCGAGTACCGCAAGGTTATCGAGAAGATGAAGCAGGAGATGGCCGACGCCTAGGCGTTCTGCCGTTTCACCGCAGTATAAGGAGAGCCATGTCCGACTATCAGGGAAAACGATTCAAGGCTTCTCAGATTCCCGATCCATCGAAGCCGGGTGCTGCCCATGCGGCGCAGCAGGGTCGGGCATCCTCTCCTCAGCAGCCGCGCGCGCCGCGCCCCGTGACACCGGCGACGCATCGTCGACAGGACGCGCCAGCCGCATATCGACCTTCATCTTATAGCAACGCTAAGAAGCCGCCCCGGTCTTCATCGCATGCCGCGCCGTCGGATTACACCGAGCCGCCGCGCAAAAAGCGCCGCTCCATTATTCCCATTCTGCTCATCATCATCGGCATCGGTCTGATTGTCGCCGCCGCCGCTATCTTTATTAATGCTCAGATTGGCTATAAGCAGGCGAGCGAGTCGTATCAGAAAATCGAGAAGCAATATGTAAGCGATAAGGACGCCAGCGGCGTGCCGATTATCGACTTCGATGCGCTTGCTCAGACAAACCCCGAGATTGTGGGTTGGATTTACGCGCCGGGAACCAACATCAACTATCCCGTGGTGCAGTCCAATAACAACTCCAAATACCTCAACACGCTGTTTGACGGTACGTCCAATGCATCGGGTGCGATTTTCTTGGACAGTGACGATACCGCGCCGGGAATGGTTGACCAGCAGACCACGATCTACGGCCACCACATGAACGACGGATCGATGTTCAATGTGATCTCGGATACGACCGATCAGGCGACGTTCGACAGCATAGAGTACGTGTATTACATCACGCGCGACGCCACCTATAAACTGCGACCACTGGCGACCAAAGTTGTCGAGGACACGTATGCCAAGGCGCGCACGCCCAATTTTGAGGGCGACGACGGGCTCAAGAACTACCTGTCCGAGATGCTCGACGGTGCCTCTGCCGTGGCGAGCGATGCCATCGATCGTGCCGCTTCGGCAACCAAGGTGGCAACGCTTGTGACCTGTCGTTCGTTATCGCTGAGCAACACGCGTGCCGTCATGGTGCTCACGCCGGTCGAGGAATAAGTTGTTCGAGAGTAGCTAAAAAAGCCCCGTTCCAAATTGGCTACTCGATGACGGTAAGGGAGAAATGATGCTTGAGAATGGCAAAACGATGCCTTCGGTTGATGCTTGGCTGCGCGAGGCCAAGGCCGATTCGTCGGCACCTGCGTGCGGTATGTATCTGACACATAACGGTGTGGTGCGCGCGACGCCCAAGTCCGAGGTCCGCGGGATCGAAACCGATGGCGTAGCTCCCGGGCGCAGGGTGGGCGGCATGGTGTTCGGCTTCGATGCTCAGAAAGTGCAGGCTGCTATCGAGGCCACGCGCGCGATGCCGGGTATCGGCTATGTGCGCGTGTGGCTGGCAAGCGGCGAGCTTGCCGTAGGTGACGACATCATGCTCGTGCTCATTGGCGGGGACATTCGCCCGCATGTGGTCGATGCGCTGCAGTCGCTCGTCGGCACCATCAAGAACGAGTGCGTGAGCGAGGTCGAGCGCGAGGTGTAAGGCCTCGTCGGCAATCCGAGTCTGTCTATAGCGAAAGCCCGCCGGCAGTTCATGTAGATCTGCCAGCGGGCTTTGATGTGTTGGAGCTATTTTGCTCTGGCGTTTGCTACACGCGTGTGGCGTCCTTGGGGCTCATGGTCATACTCTGAAAACGGTTCTCCATATATTCGTTATCGAAATGCTTGTCATAGAACTGTGCGACGGGAATATTTCGAACGGTTCCGTTGACGCGCTGATACCAATAGTCGAGCGATTGCAACGTCATGACGCCGTCGATCAACATGACGGCGGTCAGGATGACGGTAGCAGAGTAGCGGCGTTTCCATGGAATCATATTGATGAGCTTAAGCAGGCGCGGCAGCAAGACCTTGATCCAGATGAGGCCACCCAGGCCCCACATGCAGGCAAACGGCGTGCATGTGCGTCCCCCGGTCAATACCGCGATGGGATCGGGCATGCCGAATAGCCTAATGTGTGAATAGCTCCACGACACCACGCCAAATGAGGTCTGCATAAACCAGCCTACAAACACCTCGAAAGCGCCGCCGATCAGGGCACTTACCAGGAAAATGATCAGAGGATTCTTTTTATAGAAGCGGTTGAGCGCCATGGTCATGAGCACCGCGCCAAATCCGTAGATGGGGCTAAAGGGGCCAAATAGCATACCGGCACGGTCCTGATAGACGCCGGGATCGACGACGACCATATGCCAGACTTCCTCGAGAATGAGACCTAACACGCTGCAGACGAAGAATACCCAGAACAGGTTGAAGTAGTTGAGCTTGATGTAGCCCTCGCCGGTTTCGTCGCGGCCGAGCATCCCCTCGGCGGCGGCATCGCGGTCGAGCATCTCTTGCAGACGGCGCTGCAGTTCGCGCTCCTGGCGTAGCGTGGGGTCGACGGTGGCCGACAGCGCAATGAGGATGACAAGCTGGACGGCGGGGCGCAGCAGGAAGGGTCCGATGCCCTGGAGCATCACGTCAACTAAAAGCTCCACGACGGTAAATGCGATGAGGACGTAAGACAGGCGGGCGGCATTGCGCCGCTGGTCCTTGATGAGGTCCAGGCCAAAGACGATCAAGATGATCGCGCTTGCCGCCGAGAGCATAATGCCGGCGACGATAAGGCCAACCGCGACCAGGGTGTTATCACCGAGCTTAGCGGCGACGTTGCCGTTAATGAGTGCGGTGATGACCTGCCACATAAAGACGGCGACTGACGGGAGCGTGCCCACGCCAGATAGGGTGCACAGGACTGCGTAGACCTTGATGATAAGGGGGATCTTCTTGGCCTCCGTGGTGCTGGGGACACTGGGGTCGAGTTGATTTCGATCCATACGCTACCTTTCTCGTCTTGTAGTAGCCTACAAGGATACGCCGACGACCAGCTAAAAGACAGGACGAACGTCCCAATTGCAACAATGTAGCCCCTAGCGCGGGCGAGACACGGCGCACGGGAAGTCTTCGAGGCCGTTGCCCCTGAGAGTGGACTACCCAATAAAATGTTTGGTCGCAAAACGGATAATAAGCTCGGTGGGCTTTTAAAAAGCGCTGCTCATGCGCGGGGGAGCGCGTCGCGCCGTGCGTATAATAAGGCGGGTAACGCCAAAATACGAGGCTCTGAGGGGATGCCATGTCTCAAGAAACCATCCGCGCGGCCGAGCGTGCCGCGGGACAGGTGAACGCCATGTCGACGTATGATCCGGACTCTGACCAGCTGCATGAGGAATGCGGCGTTTTTGGTGTCTGGGCGCCCGATCGCGACGTGGCTCGACTGACGTACTTTGGCCTGCGTGCACTGCAGCATCGCGGCCAAGAATCGGCGGGAATCGCCGTTGGTGACGGCGGTACGGTTATGGTCCGCAAGGATCTGGGCCTGCTCGACCGCGTGTTCTCCAATGCCGACTTGTCGACGCTCTCCGGTCAGCTGGCCGTGGGTCATGTGCGCTACGGCACCGCCGGCGCCAAGAGCTGGGAAGCCTCTCAGCCGCACCTCTCTACCATCAATAGCGTCATTATCGCGCTCGCGCACAACGGCACCCTCGTCAACACCGACGAGCTGCGTCGCCAGCTGATCGAGCTGGGCGTACCGTTCCTCTCCAACTCGGATTCCGAGGTCGCGACCAAACTCATCGGCTACTTTACTCAGCGTACTGGCCATCTGCGCGAGGGCATTCGCAAGACCATGGAGCTCGTGCGCGGCGGCTACGCCATGACGCTCATCAACGAGCAGGCGCTCTACGCATTCCGCGATCCGCACGGCATTCGCCCGCTCGTGCTGGGCAAGCTGGTGGATGAGGGCCTGGACCAGGCCGATGCCGCATCCGTTTCGCAGCTGCCGTCGCAGGACGGCGCCGCGACGGTCGACGCCACCACCCATGTCACGCGCGCCGGCGGCTGGGTCGTTGCCTCCGAGACCTGCGCGCTCGATATCGTGGGCGCCGAGTACGTCCGCGACGTCCGTCCCGGTGAGATTTTGCGCATCAGCGCCGAGGGCCTTGTGTCCGAGCAGGGCGTGCCTGCCGCCGAAGAGCCTGCTAACTGCATTTTTGAGCAGGTCTACTTTGCTCGCCCCGATTCCATCATGAACGGCAAGAGCGTCTACGCCTGCCGTTATGACATGGGTCGTCAGCTGGCACATGAGGAGCCCGTCGAGGCCGACCTGGTCATCGGCGTGCCCGACTCCGGCCTGCCGCCCGCGGAGGGCTATTCGCACGAGAGCGGCATTCCCTTTGGCGAGGGCCTCATCAAGAACCGCTACGTGGGCCGTACGTTTATCGAGCCTACGCAGGAGTTGCGCGCCATGGGCGTGCGCATGAAGCTCAACCCGCTGCGCGACAACATCGAGGGCAAGCGCCTGGTCGTCATCGACGACTCCATCGTGCGTGGCACCACCATGGTGCAGCTCGTCAAGATGCTGCGCAACGCTGGCGCCAAGGAGATTCATATCCGCATCAACTCGCCCGAGGTCATCTGGCCGTGCTTCTACGGTATCGATACCGACGTACAGTCGCAGCTTATCAGCGCCAACAAGACGGTCGACGAGATTTGCGAGTATATCGGCGCCGATTCGCTGGCCTTCCTTTCGGTCGAGGGCCTGCTGAAGGTCATGCCCAAGGGCGGTTACTGCGATGCGTGCTTTACCGGCCGCTACCCCGTGGCGATTCCCGAGAGCTTTGGCCGCGACAAGTTTATGGAGGGCTTTAAGCCCCGCAACCTGGATAAGCCGCTGCACTTTGACGACGACGCCGTGGTCGAGAAATACGACGACCGCAGCTGGGAAGAGAAGCACGGCGAGGCCTAAAACCTGCCATGTAGGGACAGGTTCATTTTGGTAGGTTTTACCTGCTGTTTTGTTGATATGACGGCGCGTGCTGTTATGGCGCGCGCCGAAATGAACGCAACTATGAGCACCGTTTGGCGCCCGCGCGGCGGACGGTAGTGGGAGAGGAAGGCTCAGATGAGCGACAGCAAGCATGTGACGTATGAGGACGCCGGCGTCGATACCGCCGAGGGCGGCCGCGCCGTCGACGCCATTAAGCAAATGGTTAAGGACACCAACCGTCCCGAGGTCATCGGCGGTATCGGTGGCTTTGGTGGCTTATTCTCGGCCGCCGCGCTTAAGGATATGGAAGACCCGATTCTGATCAGCGGTACCGACGGCGTGGGCACCAAACTTGTGCTCGCCCAGATCATGGATCGTCACGAGACGGTGGGCCAGGACCTGGTCGCCATGTGCGTCAACGACATTTTGGCTTCGGGCGCCGAGCCGCTGTTCTTCCTGGACTACGTTGCCATCGGCCACATTGAGGCCGAGCACATGGCAAAGATCATCAAGGGTGTGGCCGACGGCTGCAAGCTCGCGGGCTGCGCGCTCGTGGGCGGCGAGATGGCCGAGCACCCCGGCGTCATGGCTCCGGCCGACTACGACCTTGCCGGCTTTACCGTGGGCGTCGTCGACCGTCCCAAGATGCTCGATCCCGCAAACGTCCGCCCCGGCGACGTGATTCTGGGCCTGCCTTCCACCGGCGTGCACTCCAACGGTTACTCGCTCGTGCGCAAGGTCATTGGCGTCGACGGCATTAAGCCGGGCACGCCCGAGGCCGCCGCTAAGGCCGAGGAGCTGAGCCGTCCGCTCGAGGAGCTCGGCGGCGCATCGCTGGCAGACGCCCTGTTGGCCCCCACGCGCATCTATGTCAAGCCGATTCTTGAGTTGCTCCGCGGCGGCGCCAACGTGCACGCTATCGCCCACATTACTGGCGGCGGTATTACCGAGAACCTCAACCGCGCGCTTGCCGACGACGTCGACGCCGTGGTCACCCGCAACGGCGCCGAGATGGGTTGGGACGTTCCGCCCGTCATCACCTACGTGTCGCGCCAGGCCGAGCTCGCGCCCAACGAGGCATGCAAGACCTTCAACATGGGCGTTGGCCTGTGCCTGATCGTCGCCCCCGAGGACGAGGCCGCGGTTACCGAGGCCCTGGTCGCGCTGGGCGAGAAGCCGTCCCGCGTGGGCGAGTGCGTTGAGGGTTCCGGTAAGGTCGTGTACTCCGATGAGCGCTAACGAGCAGATGGCTGCTGCCGAGAGCTTGGGCTTTGTGCCCTACACCCGTCCGACCGGCACCGATACGGCTGAGCCGCTCAAGATCGGTGTGCTCATCAGCGGTTCGGGTACCAACCTGCAAGCGCTGATCGATCTGATCGCCGCCGGCAAGCTCAACGCTTCGATTGAGCTTGTGGTGTCGAGCCGTCCTTCGGCTAAGGGTTTGCAGCGCGCTGAGCGCGCGGGCATCCAGACGCTCACGCTGTCCAAGGATGTCTATGCTGACCCCATCGCCGCCGACGAGATCATCGCGCACGAGCTGCTCGAGCGCGGCTGCGAGTACGTGGTGATGGCCGGCTACATGCGTATGGTGCACACCCCGCTGCTGGCGGCGTTCCCCAACCGCGTGGTCAACTTGCACCCGGCGCTGCTGCCGAGCTTTACCGGTGCCCACGCGATCGACGATGCGTTTGCTCGCGGCGTCAAGGTGACCGGCGTGACCGTGCACTTTGCCAACGAGATCTACGACAACGGTCCCATCATTGCCCAGCGTGCGCTGACTGTTGAGGAGGGCTGGGACGTCGACACGCTCGAGGAGCACATCCACGCGATCGAGCACGTGCTGTATCCCGAGGTCGTGCAGATGCTCGCCGACGGCCGCGTTCACGTGCTGGAGAGCGGCAAGGTCGCAATTGACGCGCCTCGCGGCTAGCGGCGCACAGTACAATTTAGCCGAGTAGTCAGGGTGGTCATTGGCGCCAAGACGCGCGTGGCCACCTTTTGTTTTGGGTAGCCACCTGCGACGTTCTTTAACGACTAGTCATTCAAGAACGTCGCAGGTGGCTAGGTGAGAGAGGTGAGCGCATGGCGGATAACGAAGCGCTGTTTACGCCTGAGCTGGTGTTTTTTGATTGGGAGTGTGCGACGCCGGATGAGGTGTTCGCGCGGCTTGAGGGCGAGCTTGCACCACATGGCTACATTGCATCCGGTTGGCTCGATGCCGTCCGCACGCGCGAGGATGCCTATCCCACGGGTCTCGCTATGCCGGCGGCAAACATTGCCATTCCGCATACCGATCCGGGGTTTGTGGCCAAGCCCTATATCGCGGTGGTGAAGCCCGCCGCGCCCGTGACATTTAACGCTATGGCTGGCATGGGCGCTCCGGTGCCGGCGCAGATCGTCATCAATCTGGGCATCGCCGAGCCGGGCGGCCAGGTCGAGGCCCTGCAGGCACTCATGAACATCTTTATGGGCGCCGATGCCGCAGCCGACGTGCTCGGCCAGACCACGCCCCAGGGCATGGTCGACGCCATCCGCCGCCACTTCTAAGGTGGGGCTGAGTCGGCACTTGGGGACTGTCCCTAACTGCCGGCTGCCAGAGCTGTCCCCTTTGCACCAAAATGGTGCAGATTAATCTGTCCCCAATGCACCAAGCGTGCCGCGGGGGCTGCGTTGTGACACAATGGCGTTTGTTCGATTCGTTATGCGAAAGGCCAACTATGGCAAATAAGAAAAAGAACTCCGAGGCCGCGCCGACGCCCGAGCAGCAGGCCCGCGCTGCCTCCAGCTCTCGCAAGAAGCAGCGCAAGACGTACGTGTCTAAGACCGTCAAGATCGTTCTGGTGGTCATCGGCGTGCTGGCGATGCTGCTTTCCGTCTCGGCGATGGCGTGCTCCGGCCTTATGTCGCAGGCTGAGGACACCTCGAGCTACAAGCTGACCGGCGGTGTTGCTGCTACTATCAACGGCACCAACCTTACCGAGGACACCGTGACCAAGCAGATCATGAGCATGCGCACGTCCTACGGCTACACCAAGGATGAGGATTGGGCGCAGTATCTGGTTGACAACGACCTCACGCCCAAGAAGTACCGCAAGCAACTCATCGACTCCTACACGCAGCAGATTCTGCTTCAGCAGGCACAGAAGGAGAACGGCGTGACGGTGTCGGACGAGGAGGTCGAGAAGGCTTGGAAGGACGCGTGCAAGAGCGCGGGCGGTGCCAAGGCCTTTAAGAAGACCCTCAAGACCTACGGCTATACCGAGGACACCTACAAGGATTCGCTCAAGGAGAGCCTGGCGCAGCAGAAACTCAAGGATGCCGTTGCGCCCACCAGCAAGCCCAAGGACAGCGAGATCGTCGATTACATCAACGAGAACCTGTCTAACTACAACGATGCTCGCCGCTCGTCGAACATCCTGATCAAGGTTGATTCCGACGCTTCCGACGAGGACAAGGCTGCCGCCAAGGCCAAGGCACAGGAGTGCCTGGACAAGATCAACTCCGGTGAGCTGAGCTTTGAGGACGCCGTTGAGCAGTACTCCGACGATACCAGCTCCAAGGAGAAGAAGGGCGATGTGGGCTGGGATAAGCTCACCACTTTCGTCGACAGCTACCAGACGGCGCTCGAGGGGCTCAACAAGGGCGACGTGAGCGAAGTCGTCGAGTCGACCTATGGTTACCACATCATCAAGTGCACCGACTACTTCCATGTCGATAATCAGGTCGATGACATCAACCAGGTGCCCAAGGCCATCAAGAAGTACGTTTCCAATGTGGTGAAGACGCAAGCGGCCAGCACCGCGTACAGCGAGTGGCTGGAGCAGTACAAGAAGGATGCCGACATCACCGTCAACCCCATGCCCAAGGACGTACCCTATAACGTGAGTCTGAAGGGCGCCACCAAGAGTTCGACCGACGATTCGTCGAAGACTGAGTAACCATGGGGCGGTGCTCGCGTGAGTGCCGCCCACGCTATTAGAGAGGATTTGCAGATGACCAACGAAGAGCTGCAGAAAGAAATGATCGCGGCCATGAAGGCCAAGGACAAGGTTCGCCTGTCCATCATTCGCCAGGTCAAGGCCGAGGTGAAGAATATCGAGGTTAACGAGCGCCGCGATGTGACCGAGGAAGACGTCAACAGCATGATCAAGCGTCTGATCAAGCAGACGAGCGAGACGCTGGAGATGTCCATCAAGGCCGGCACCGACCAGGAGCGTACCGACAACCTGACCGAGCAGGTCAAGATTCTGGAGAGCCTGCTGCCTGCGCAGGTTTCGGGCGAGGAGCTCGAGGCCCTGATCGAGCAGGTCATCGCCGAGCTGGGCGCTACTTCCAAGAAGCAGATGGGCCAGGTCATGGGAGCACTCGGCAAGGCCACCGGCGGCAACTTCGATAAGCCTGCCGCGGCAAAGATCGTCGGAGCAAAGCTGGCTTAAGGGCCGAGCGGTACATAGTTGATGTTAAGGGGACGTGACCATTGCGGTCGCGCCCCTTTTTGCTGGGCTGGGCAATCATTGGGGACGGGCTTAAATGAGTGCCCAATGAGCGGGTACTCATTTAAGCCCGTCCCCAATGAGTGGGTTAAAGGTTGCGGGTTCTTTACGGGAATGTAGTGTGGGCTGCGGAAACGCGGTTCTTTCCGTACAATAGTTCAACTCGTGTAAACGCAGGGAAGGGACATTCATGGCAGACATGATCGAGATCAAGCATCTCAACAAGTACTTTGGCGACCTGCATGTGCTCAAAGATATCAATCTCACCGTCAAGCGCGGCGAGAAGCTCGTAATGATCGGGCCTTCCGGCTCGGGTAAGTCGACGCTCATCCGTTGCGTCGATTATCTGGAGGAGCCCACGTCGGGCGAGGTCGTCATCGACGGTACGCCGCTCACCAAAAAGAATCACCTGGAGATGGCTCGCAAGTATAGTTCCATGGTGTTTCAGCAGTTCAACCTGTATCCCAACATGACGGTGCTCGGCAACCTGACGCTCGCGCCCATCAAGCTGCAAAAGAAGAGCAAGGAGGAGGCGACCGAGATCGCCATCGCCGCTCTCAAGCGCGTTGGCATGGCGCATAAGGCCGGCGAGTATCCGCAGAATCTCTCGGGCGGTCAGCAGCAGCGCATCGCCATCGCCCGTGCCCTGTGCACCAAGCAGCCCATCATCCTGTTTGACGAGCCGACCTCGGCGCTCGACCCCGAGATGGTCCAGGAGGTTCTGGACGTTATGATTGAGCTCGCGCAGGAGGACATCACCATGATCTGCGTGACGCACGAGATGGGCTTTGCGCGCCAGGTGGCCGACCGCGTCATCTTTATGGAGGACGGCCGCATCCTGGAGGAGGGCGCGCCCGAGCACTTCTTCGATAACCCCGAGAACCCGCGCTGCCGCGAGTTCCTGTCCAAGATTCTGCACTAGGCGCGGTGATGGACATGACGGATATGACGAGGGCGGCCGTGTCGCGCCGTCACTTTTTGCAGCTGGCGGGCGCCGGCATGCTCGCGCTGACGGGGGCCGCGCTTACCGGTTGCGGCAACTCCACCAGCGGCGAGGGTTCCGACAAGGGGTCCAAGCTTGCGGCCATTAAGTCGCGTGGCCATCTGAATGCCGGCGTTAAGAAGGACGTTCCCGGCTACGGCTACTACGACACCGCCAAGGGCAGCTTTGAGGGCATGGAAGTCGATTTGTGCTACCAGATCGCCGCTGCCGTCTTTGGCGTGAGCTACAAGGAGGCTCGCGCTCAGGAGCTTGTCGAGTTTACCGACGTAACGCCCAAGACGCGCGGCCCGCTGATCGATAACAGCCAACTTGACGTGGTCGCGGCGACCTACACCATCACCGACGAGCGCAAGAAGAGCTGGGATTTCTCGACGCCGTACCGCACCGACTACGTGGGACTCATGGTCAAGAAGCGTTCGGGCTTTACCTCGATTGAGGACCTGGACGGCAAGGTCATTGGCGTGAGCCAGGGTGCCACCACGCAGGGCCTGATCGAGCAGATGATCAAGGACAACGGCTTTAGCTGCGAGCCCGAGTTTAGGGCCTTTAGCGGCTACCCCATCATCAAGAGTTCGCTCGATGCCGGCAATATCGACGTTTTTGCCATGGACCGCTCCACGCTGGCCGGTTACATGAACGAGACCGTTGAGCTGCTGCAGCCCGAGGTCAAGTTTGGTGAGCAGGGCTACGGCGTGGCGACCAAGAAGGGCTGCGACCTTTCGGCCGTGGTCGATCAGGTGATTTGCGATCGCCTGGCCGACGGCTGGCTCGACCAAGAGGTCAAGACCTGGGGTCTTGTATAGGCGCATCGTCCAAGGAAGGAATCAAATGCTCGAAGGATTATTTGACGCCGACCGTTGGTCGACGACATTCCAAAACATGGGGCCCTTCTGGGAGGGCTTTGGCGTGACGCTGCAGGTGGTCGTTGCCGGCCTGCTGCTGTCGCTGGTGCTGGGCACGCTGCTGGGCGTGTTCTCTACCACTCGTTCGCGCGTGCTGCGCGCCATAAGCCGCGTGTACGTGGAGTTTTACCAGAACACCCCGTTGCCCGTACAGGTGCTCTTTATGTACATGGCCGGTCCGCAGTTTTTGCAGGCCATAACCGGTGCCGATCAGCCGGTGCGCATCGCGCCGTTCGTGCTGGGCTTCTTGGGTGTGGGCCTGTATCACGCGGCCTACATTTCGGAGGTCATCCGCACTGGTATCGAGGCGGTTCCGCGCGGTCAGATGGAGGCGGCCCAGAGCCAGGGCTTCACCCGTGCGCAGGCGTACTGGTACATCGTGCTGCCCCAGACATTCAAGATCATTCTGCCGCCGCTGTGTAACCAGGCGCTCAACCTGGTCAAGAACACGTCGGTGCTGGCGCTTGTGGCCGGCGGCGACCTTATGTACCGTTCCGACAACTTTGTGAGTCTGTACGGTTACCTGCAGGGATACATCGTCTGCTGCCTTATGTACTTCATCATCTGCTTTCCGCTCGCCATGCTGGTGCAGTGGCTCGAGCGCCGCTCCAAGGAGCGTCCGCGCGGCGTGAGCCTGGCCGAGCTGGGGCTCGACAACGTAGAGGAGGCCTAGCGCATGGAAATCTTCAACGCGACCAACCTGCTCTACATTTGGGGCGGCTTTGTTAAGACAATCGAGATCTCGGCGCTGTCGATCTTTTTCTCGCTCATCTTTGGCACGGTGCTGGCGCTCGTTAAAAGCTATGCGCCCCGCCCGTTTCGTATTTTGGTGAGCGCCTATATCGAGCTGTTCCGTTGCACGCCAAACCTGCTGTGGATCCTGTTTATCTACTTTACGGTGCAGGGTTTGGACATTGTGATTTCGACCATCGCCTTTACGCTGTTTACCAGCGCCGTTATGGCCGAGATTGTGCGCGGCGGTCTCAACTCGATTCCGCGCGGCCAGTTTGAGGCAGCGCAGAGCCAGGGCTTTGGCTTCTTTGCCACCATGTGCTACATCATTCTGCCGCAGACGTTTAAGACGATCATTCCGGCGCTGTTTAGCCAGTGCACGACCGTCATTAAGGACAGCTCGTATCTTTCGGGCATTAACGTGGCCGAGCTCATGTACACGGCAAATGTCGTGATGGCCCACGCGATTGACCTGTCGCAGGTTCTTATGCTCTACGGCCTGGTGTTTGCGATGTACTTTGTGCTCAACTTTGGCATCTCGTTGCTGGTTCGCGCATATCAGAGGCGAATGGTGGCAGCGTAGAATGTGGCAAAGGGACAGCCCCTTTGTCACATAGAGAAAGGAATCGCGATGAGCGATCTGGAGAATAAGAAGAATCCTGTGGTCATTACCATCGCGCGCGACTTTGGCGCCGAGGGCCACGAGATTGGCCGCATGCTTGCCGACGAGTTGGGGATTCCGCTGTACGATAACGAGCTGCTGGTACGTGCGTCGCTGCGCGCGGGCGAGTCGCTCGATAAGATGGCCGCCTATGATGAGCGTCTGGCCGTGGAGAACATGGCGTTTCTGCCCGACCGCTACGATGCGCGTTCGTACTCGGATAAGTTGTTCCAAAAGATGAGCCAGGTGATTTTGGATCTGGGCGAGACCGAGAGCTGCATTATCGAAGGCCGTCTGTCCGATTACCTGCTGCGCAACAACCCCAACCACATTGCCGTGTTGGTGACCGCACCCTTTGAGGACCGCGTCGAGATTGTGCGCAAGAAGCGTGGCCTTAACAAAAAGAAGGGCGCCAAGCTGGTCAAACAGCAGCAGAAGGCGCGCGAGGCGTTCTATAAGCGCTATAGCGCCGGCAAGTGGAAGATGACGAGCGGTAAAGACATCGTCGTCAACCGCGCCAAGCTGGGCCGCGAAGGCTGCAAGGACGTCATCGCCGCAGCCTACCGCTACAAGGTGGCCCAACTCGAAGGCTAGCCGACCAAAACCACCGCAAGGGGGACAGGCACCTTTGCGGTGGTAGGGCGATCGGCATAGAAAAAGTCCCCGCCGAGCGTGTGCTCGACGGGGACTTTGCCGTTTAATGGCTAGCGCTGAGGGTGATTACTCGCCCAGCAGGCTCTTGGTGATGGAAGCGGCGGCCTTCTTGCCGGCGCCCATCGCCAGAATGACCGTAGCGGCACCGGTGACGATGTCGCCGCCAGCCCAGATGCGGGGATCGGTGGTCTGGCCGGTCTCCTCGTCGGCGACGATGTAGCCCCACTTGTTGAGCTCCATCTTGCCGCCGATCTTCTTTGCGAAGGGGTTGGCGTTGGTGCCGATAGCCGAGATCGCGACGTCGCAGGGGATCTCCTCGATGGCGCCCTCGATGGGCACCGGGCGACGACGGCCGGACTCGTCGGGCTCGCCGAGCTCCATCTTCTGGACCTTGACGGCGCACACGGAGCCGTCCTCGCCAGCGACAAACTCGAGCGGGGAAACGAGCGGCAGAACCTCGACGCCCTCGGCCTTGGCGTGGTGCAGCTCGGCACGACGGCAGGGCATCTCGTCCTCGGTACGGCGGTAAGCGATGATGGCGTGCTCGGCGCCCAGACGCTTGGCGGTACGGACGGCGTCCATAGCCACGTTGCCGCCACCAAAGACGACGACGTTCTTGCCGTGCTTGGTGGGGGTATCGTACTCGGGGAACTTGTTGGCCTTCATCAGGTTCACGCGGGTGAGGTATTCGTTCGCGAAGAAGACGTTGGGCAGGTTCTCGCCGGGGACGTTGAGGAACTTGGGCAGGCCAGCGCCGGTCGCCACGTAGATGGCGTCGAAGCCCTGCTCGAACAGCTCTTCGGCCGTGGCCATGTTGCCCACGACGGAGTTGTACTCAAACTTGACGCCCATGTCCTCCAGGCCGTCAATCTCGCGCTTGACGACTGCCTTGGGCAGACGGAACTCGGGGATGCCGTAGACCAGCACGCCGCCGCCGGTGAAGAATGCCTCAAAGACGGTAACGTCAAAGCCGTTGCGGGCGAGCTCGCCGGCGCAGGTGATGCCGGACGGGCCGGAGCCGACGACGGCGACCTTCTTGCCGTTCTTGGGAGCCATCTTGGGCGTGGACGCGAGCTCGGGGCGGTCACCCAGGAAGCGCTCGAGCTGGCCGATGGCCACGGGCTCGGACTTCTTGCCACGGATGCACTTGCCCTCGCACTGGTTCTCCTGCGGGCAGACGCGGCCGCAGATGGCGGGAAGCATGGAGTCCTCGCGGATGGTATCGAGAGCGCCGCCGAAGTCCTTCTCGCGGATCTGCTCGATAAAGCGGGGGATGTTGATGTTGACGGGGCAGCCCTCAACACAGAACGGCTTCTTGCAGTTGAGGCAGCGCTCGGCCTCGGCCAGCGCCATCTCCTCGGTGAAGCCCTTGTCGACGGGGCGGAAGTCGCAGGCGCGCTCAGCAGCCGGCTCCTCGTTATCGGGGGTGCGGGGCGACTTCATATCGGCAACGAAACGACCGTTAACTAGTGGCATGCGCAGCTCTTTTCCTCATAGGCCTTGAGGGACTCGCCCTCTTCGGAACGGTAAGCGGCCTGGCGGGCACGAAGGTCATCCCAGTCGACCAGGGTGGCATCAAAGTCGGGGCCGTCGACGCAAGCGAACTTGGTCACGCCGCCCACCTC
This sequence comes from uncultured Collinsella sp., assembly GCA_937989875.1. Classification (GTDB taxonomy): domain Bacteria; phylum Actinomycetota; class Coriobacteriia; order Coriobacteriales; family Coriobacteriaceae; genus Collinsella. The sequence goes on from CALKBO010000010.1 coordinate 20,771, forward strand.
GACGCGGCAGCAGCCGCACATACCGGTGCCGTCAACCATGATGGGGTTGAGGGACGCGGTGATGGGGGTGTCGTACTTCTGGGCGGTGAGGGTCGAGAACTTCATCATCGGAACGGGGCCGACGCAGAAGACCTGGCTCACGGCCTTGTCCTGCAGCAGGCGCTCCAGCGGAGCGGTGACAACGCCCTGCTCGCCGTAGGAACCGTCATCGGTAGTGATGTGGATGTGGTCCTCGTCGAGGAGCTCGCGGAACTGGTCCTCCATGAGCAGGAGGTCCTTGGTGCGGGCGCCCATGATGGCGTGCACCTCGTGGCCGGTCTCGACCAGGTGCTTGGCGACCGGGAAGGCAATTGCCAGGCCGACGCCGCCGCCAATGACGGCGCAGGGGCCCTCAGCCATCTCGGTGGGAACGCCCAGCGGGCCCACGACGTCGCGCAGCGACTCGCCGGCCTCGTAGGTGGACAGCATCTCGGTGGTCTTGCCGATCACCATGAAGATGAACTCGACCCAGCCCTCGTCACCGTTCCAGCCGGCCAGGGTAAACGGGACGCGCTCGCCCGTCTCGTTGGCGCGAACCATGAGGAACTGTCCAGCGTGCGCATGCTTGGCGATTGCAGGCGCCTCGATGCGGAACTTGAACACCTTCTCCGAGAACTGCGTCTTCTCCAGGATCTTATACATAGAACCCCTCTCTTGTTAGGGCCGCCGAACCGTGCCTCCACGGAAATGGACGGTAGCCCGAATAAAACCGTACGCGCACAGGCGTTGTGCAGACATACGGTGCAAATTATACCCTCATGGACATGTCGCTTACGTGTGTCTTCGGCGGTTGGGAAAAGGGTTTATCCACTTCGACCTACCAAATAGGGACAGGTTTATTTTGGTCAGTTTTATCAGGCAAAACAGCAAAGGGGCCGGCCTCGTGTCGTGATGAGGCCGGCCCCCTTTGGGGCGCTATGTGTGTATGGCAGTGCGGGGTTTATTGCGATGTGCCGACTGCGGCGTTTCCGTAGATAAAACCTGCCAAAATAAACATCCCTATTTGGTAGGTTTTAGTGCTTGCCGTTGGCGGAAGCGGCGCCGTTTACGTGATCGCGGGCGTAGATTACGCCGTGGACGATGGCCAGACCGGCGGCATCTGCGGCGCGGGCACAGGTGTCCTGGAAATCCTCGGCCTCGCGGGCACGCAGCTGCTTGAGCACGTAGTCGGCGACGGCCATCTTGCCGGGAGGGTTGCCGATGCCGGTGCGGATACGGCTAAAGTCGCGGCTGCCCATCTTGTCGATGATGGAGCGCAGGCCGTTGTGACCGGCATGGCCTCCGCCCACCTTAACACGCACGTCGCCGGCGGGAATATCGAGCTCGTCGTGGATGACGAGCAGCTCCTCGGCCTTGATCTTGTACTCGCGGCAGAGCTTGGAGATGGGCCCGCCCGAGGTGTTCATGTACGACTGCGGCTTGACCAGTACAATCTGGCGCTTACCGCCCTCTTCCTCGGCATCGTTGATGTTGATGAGCGCGACCTCGGCGCCTGCTTGGTTTTTCCAGTACGTGACGCCGGCCTGACGGGCCAGCTCGTCGATTGCTTTGAAACCAGCGTTGTGACGGGTCTCGGCATATTCCTCGCCAGGGTTGCCAAGTCCGGCAACCATGCGAATCTTAAGCGGCTGTGCAGCTGCCATGTTCATCCTTTCGTTGATTTGTCGCCTGCTATGGTGAGCGACCCTGTTGCCGCTGTCAAATGGAGGGTAATTGAGGGCGTTTAGGGGCGTTTGGACGGCCGTCGAAATCAGAGGTGGACAGTTAGTTCAGATACGTATAAGTTCTGAGGACTCGAAGTGCTCAATTCAATGCCGATACGTTGTTTTGGAGCTTTAGTTAGTCCATATGGCGCTGTTTTGAAGTCTACCCTGCCTTCAAATAGGGCGAATGGTATAGAGATAGCTGCAAAACAGCCTAATTCAATGTGTCCATTTATACGTATTTAAACTAACTGTCCAGTCCTGTTCGGCGGCGCGCGGGTGATTCGCCGTTTAGACCGGCGCAAGGCCGATTCCGGCCCGCAGAGCGTTGAGCCAAGCGGCCTGACGCTTGCGATAGCCCTTGATACGGTATCGGAATCGGACTCCCGCGAGTCGATGCATCGTTTGGGCGAAGGCTTCGAGTGCAACAAGGTCTTTCATTTGGTCGCGATTGATAACCAGGACGTGGATGCCCATTGCCTTGAGGCCATTATTTCGATTGCCATCGTGGATGCGAGCGTTTTGAAGCTCATGCCCAATTCCGTTGTATTCGTTGTCGACTCCGGCTGCCGGGCAATATAGGTCGCAGATGGCATAGGGGATGCCCGAGGACATGTTGACCGCAAGAGTGTCGAAGTCGATTCGATAGTTGAGTAGCAGGCCTCCCATGGGCAGACTGCAACATCCGAATCCTCCAAAGCGCATGGGCGCTCCGAGAACGGCAAACATTAGGGATTCGGCTGGGGATGCAGATCCGGGTCGGGCAAGTTTGACTGCCGTGCGAAACGATATGTATGAGCTACTTTTGGCGAAGCGTGCAACCGCCTCAAGCTCTTCGATGGTTGTGGCGGGCTCGCATTTGTAGTGTGCCTGTTCATAGCGGGTTTCGTTCTGTTGCTCGACCACCGACTGGTTGCCCAAGCAATCAAGATCGCCCGTCGCTGCGCAGCCATCGCCCTTGGGCCAGATGTCGTCATGGGCAATGGGGTATGTTGCCCCGGGAGGAAGGGAGTAGGTTCCGAGCAGTTCCATGAGAAGCATCAAGGTTTTGGCGACTGATTCATTTTTGGAACAAAGCATGGCTGTCATGGCAGGAGACGTTGCGTAGATGTCGGCCTCGACGTGCATAATTGCACCTTCAGGAAGAGGAGCGGAGAGAATATGCTGAAGAAGTCGCTTGTCGGGGCGTCTGTTGTCTTCGTTTGAAACGAGAAGATCGAGTAGTTCGGAATCATCTTCATTCCAGGCATCGAGTATCGAAAGTGCGCCAAAGTCTATCGCGTCATTATTGGGAATGCAGCTAGCCAAGGCCTGTGCTTGCTGTTCACTATCAACGGAGTCCCAGGGTAGGGCAGAGTACGCCCGTCGTGCGCGACGAATTGCGCGGAGGGCGGAGAAATGTGAAATCACGGTCGTCATAGCTATAACGTACTAAGTTGGCGGCAGAATGTGACCCCCATACCGTTCTTTTCGCTCAGCGGGGCGCTGCGCGCCATGAACGGCTGGGTGTTATGAAATCGGTGGAATCGGTTGAGGGGATTGCAGGAAATTGAGCTCAGCCGCGAAGGTTGACGATAGCTACTGGACGGTTAATTCAGATACGTATAAGGCGGCGGGCGTTCGAGGCGTGTCTAAGGCCCTTGAGGGCGATTTGAGGGTAAATATGCAGCGGTTGTACTCGAGAACGATGAGATTTGGACGGCATGGCATCCGCTGGGGAGCTCAGAAGGCTCCGAACGGTCCTTTGGAGCTTTAAAAAAATACGTATCTGAACTAATTGTCCAGGGAAGGTTGGCGAGGGATAGAAAAAGGGTCGGAAGCGAGCTTCCGACCCTTTAAAAGCATCAAAGATGATGCGATGCGCGGCAGGCTACAGCGCGAAGTCGCCGCCGACGAGCGTGGAGACGGGCTCCTCGTGGTAAACGGCGGAGATGGCCTGAGCGAACTCCTCGGCGACCGAGATGGTCTTGATCTTGCCGCCGACCTCGACGGGAATGGCGTCGGTGACGAGGCACTCGACGATCGGGGCGTCGTTCAGACGCTCGATGGCCGGACCGGAGAAGATGCCGTGGGTGGCGCAGACGTAGATGTCGCCAGCGCCCATAGCCTTGAGCTCCTTGACGTTGGCGCACAGGGTGCCAGCGGTGTCGATCATGTCGTCGTTGATGATGCAGGTCTTGCCCTTGATGTCACCGATGATGCCCATGACCTCGGCGGCGTTGTGGCGCGGACGGCCCTTGTGGGCGATGGCCAGGTCGCAGCCGAGCATGTCGGACAGCTTCTTGGCGGCCTTGGCGCGGCCCACATCGGGGGAGACGACAACCAGGTTGTCGGTGTCGAAGTGCATGTCGTTGTAGTACTGGCCAAACAGCGGCAGCGCGGACAGGTGGTTAACCGGGATATCGAAGAAGCCCTGGATCTGGCCCTGGTGCAGGTCGAGGGTGATGATGCGGTTGACGCCGGCGCGCTCGAGCAGGTTGGCGACGAGGCGGGCGGTGATGGGCTCGCGCGGGCCGGCCTTGCGGTCCTGGCGGGCATAGCCGTAGTGGGTGATAACGGCGGTGATGGAGCGGGCGGATGCGCGCTTGGCAGCGTCGGTGGCGATGAGCAGCTCCATGAGCATGTCATTGACGTTGCCGCCGGCCACGGACTGAATCAGGAAGACGTCGGCGCCGCGGACGGTCTCGTCGTAGCGGGCGTAAATCTCACCGTTGGCGAACTGCTTTAGCGTAAGGCCCGAAAGCTCGACCCCAAGGTACTCAGCGATCTTCTGAGCGAGGGGACGGTTGGAGGAACCGGAATACACGCGGATGGACTTGCGCATATTCTCCGACTTCTCGGGATCATTAATCGGCATTACCCTTCTCCTTTATATCGAATGCCATATAGATGCCTTGTTGCATTGTAACCGCGCGGCGGGGTTAATCGGGTCTTGATAACGTCTTTACCGTCAACGGACACGAACCGACCACTCATCCGGTTGCGCAGGTCACGATAGAAAAAGGAGCCGCCCCCATGGGAACAGCTCCTTAGATGCTTGGTAAAACGTTATACCTCGTCGTCCTCGTGCAGACGGCGGCGATAATCGGCGGCCCAGCCCTCAATATTTATCTGGCGGGCACGACCCAGGCCAAGTGCGTCTGCCGGGACCGGCTCGGTGATGACGGAGCCGGCGGCCACGAGCGCGCCGTCGCCAATCTGGGCGGGCGCGACCATCATGGTGTCGGAGCCGATGAAGGCATCCTTGCCGATGACGGTCTTGTGCTTGTGCACGCCGTCGTAGTTGCAGGTGATGGAGCCCGCGCCCACGTTGACGCCGGAGCCCATGGTGGTGTCGCCGATGTAGGACAGGTGCGGCACCTTAGAGCCCTCGCCGATCGTGGACTTCTTGATCTCCACGTGCGTGCCGGCCTTGGAGCCGTCGAGCATATGGGTGCCCGGGCGCAGGTAGGCGCGCGGGCCGCAGTCGACGCCGTTCTCGATGACGGCTTCGATGGCGATGGTCTCATCGATGGTGCAGCCGCTGCCGACGGTGGTGTCGGTGAGGCGACTGTTGGGGCCGAGCTGGCACTCCTCGCCCACGGTGACGTGGCCGATCAGGTGCGTCTGCGGCCACACGACGGTGTCGCGGCCGATAACGGCATCGGGGCCGATCCAGGCCTGCGTGGGGTCGATGAACGTGACGCCCTCGGCCATCCAGTGCTCGTTGATACGGTCGCGCGCAATGGCGGTGAGCTGCGCGAGCTGGATGCGGCTGTTGACGCCCAAGCCGTCGCGGTAGTCATCGCAGTGGAAGATGGAGACCGCCTGGCCGTGACCCTTGAGGATTTCGAGCATGTCGGGCAGGTAGTACTCGGACTGCGCGTTGTCGTTGCCGATCTCGTCAATGTGGGCGGCGAGCTGCGCGCCGTCAAAGGCGTAGCAGCCGGCGTTGCACTCCAGCAGCGTGGCGGCCTGCTCGGGCGTGCAGTCCTTCTGCTCGATGATGCGCTCGATTTGGCCGTCGGCGCCCAGCTTGATGCGGCCGTAGCCGAAAGGATCGGGCGGGGTCATGGTCATGACGGTGCAGGCGAGCTCGCCGGTGGCGACGGTCTGTGCGAATTTGGCGACGGTGTCGGCGGTGATGAGCGGCAGGTCGCCGTTGAGCACGACGACGGGGCCTTGCGTGATGCCGCAGGCCTCGAGCGCGACCTTCACGGCGTGGCCGGTGCCCAGGCGCTCGGTCTGCTCAACGCACTCGACCTTGGTGGCGCTGTTGGCGTAGGCGCCGTCGATCAGGGCGCGCATCTCGTCGGCGTGGCTGCCGATGACGACCACGATGCGGCTGCAGCCGGCCTTGATGGTAGCGTCGACGATCCACTGGACCATGGGCTTGCCCAGGATCTTGTGCGAAACCTTGCAGTGGTTCGACTTCATGCGGGTGCCCTCGCCGGCGGCGAGGATAATTGCGGTTGCGTCCATGTGATCTCCTGTTACGTTATAGAGACGTGTGTTTGGAAACGATACACGGCGCAATATGATACCGCAGGCATATGATGAGCGCGTAGCGATTGGTGTGCGACGGCCGATGTCGCTGCCGCCGGCGTGGTGTTTGCGCTGGTTGTGTATGGCGGCGGCGCTGCGGAGCTGTCGTTTGAGCGAGGGGACGGGGGTGCTCGTGGACAACATACAAGAGGAGTTTGGCGGCGAGCCCGTCGCGGCGTTCTCGATGTCGCATCCGGCTGTGCCGGCACTCTATATAGTGCTGACGCTGGGGCTCACCATGTTCTCGATGCAGCCGGTGCTGATTGCGCTGTCACTTGCGGGCGGGCTGGCGTATGGATTTGCGACGCGTGGGGCTGCCCGCACGCTGGGCGCACTCCGCTGGCAGTTGCCGGTGATTTTGATCATTGCACTGGTCAACCCGCTGTTTAGCGCCTCGGGCTCGACGGAGCTGTTCCGTATTGGCATGCGCGCGGTGTATCTGGAAAGCATGGTATACGGCCTGTGCATGGGCGGGCTGTTTGTGGCGAGCGTGCTGTGGTTTGAGGCCGCGGCGTCGATGCTTGGCTACGACAAGGTGCTTGCGCTGCTGGGTAATGCCGCGCCGGTGATCGCGCTCATGATCTCGATGTGCATGAGGCTTATCCCGCAGTTTTTGCGCCGCGGCCGCACGGTACTGGCGGTGCAAGATGCGATTGACGTGCCGGGCCGCGCGCCGGCCGACCCCGTGCGCTCGCGCCTGCGGGCGTCGAGCGTGTTGATGGGCTGGGGCATGGAAGATTCGCTGGAGCGTGCGGACGCGATGCGCTCGCGCGGGTGGGGTGCCGCGACGCGTCGTACGACGTATGCGAGGTATCGACTGGGGCGCAGCGACATTGCCGCGTTGGTTGGGCTTGCGTTGTTTGGCGTGGCCACGGCGGCAGTGGCGTGGACCGCGACGACGCAGTATTCGTTTTATCCGCAGCTCTCGCTGCCGGCGCCGTGGCCGGGCTATGTCGTGTACGCTGCCTGGATGGTGCTGCCTTGCGCGTTGCATGCGATTGATGAGAAGAGGTTTGGCTGATGGCTCGGTTTGATAGGAGCTCGGCGGCGGGTGTGGCATATGGCTCGGCCGCGCCGGCGATTGAGGTGCGAGGCCTTAGTTTTGCCTATCCCGGGGCCGAGGCACCGGTGCTCGAGGGACTTGATTGGCGTGTTTCCCAAGGTGCGTTTGCGCTGCTTGTTGGCGGTACCGGGTCGGGCAAATCGACGCTGCTGTCGCTGCTCAAGCCCGAGATCGCTCCGGCGGGTACGCGCTCCGGCGAGCTGCGCGTGCTGGGCGAGCCCGTCGCCGACATGGACGTGCGGGCATCGGCGGAGCGCGTGGGTTATGTGTTCCAGGATCCCGAGAACCAGATCGTGTGCGAAACCGTGTGGCACGAGATGGCGTTTGGCCTAGAGAATCTGGGTGTGTCGCGCGACGAGATGCGCCGCCGTGTTGCCGAGACCAGCTATTTCTTTGGTCTGGAGGACTGGCTTCATCGCGATACCGATACGCTTTCGGGTGGCCGCAAGCAGCTGCTGTCGCTTGCCGCTGTCCTGGCGCTGCGTCCACGTGTGCTGCTACTCGACGAGCCCACGTCTCAGCTCGATCCCGTTGCCGAGAAGAATTTTCTGCACGCGCTGTTTCGCGTGAACCGTGAGCTGGGCTGCACGGTTGTTGTGGCGACGCATCAGCCGCGCCCAATGCTCGAATACGCGACGTGTGCGTACCGGATTGAGGACGGTCGCGTGCGCGAGGTGGCGGATATGGCTTCCTTGGGACGCCGAGAACCGCTGTTTTCCGATGACATGTTGGGATGGGGTGCCATCCGATGTGCAAATAAAGGAGTATTCAGCAGGCGTGAGGACAATTTGGGCTCTCTGGAGCCGCCCGGGGACGTATCGAGCGCGAAAAAAAGTTCGGAATTGGACAAATCGTCCGAATTTGTGGCGCAAACGTCGCTCGAGAACGGCTCGGAAGCCTTCTCGCGTACGGATGGAAGCAGAATACTCCAAAAAATGCACGGCGGGTCGGCTACCACCCTGTCGGAAGGCTGGTTTCGCTACGATCGAGCGTCCGGCTGGGTGCTGCGCGGGCTCGATGCGTCGTTTTCGGCTGGCGCGGTGCATGCGGTTGTGGGCGGTAACGGCTGCGGCAAGTCGACGATGCTTTCGGTGCTGGCCAAGACTGCCAAGCTGCAGCGTGGTCGTATGGTGCGCGGGGCGGCCTCGGCTGCGCTGCTGCCGCAGAACCCCAAGGCCCTACTGGTTGCCGAGACGGTGCGCGACGAGCTGATGGAATGGGCCTCGACCTGCGGATATGACGAGAACTTGGCGCGGGAGCGTGCGGCGCAACTGGGATTGGACGGCCTGGAGACGCGCCACCCTTACGACCTCTCGGGCGGACAGCGCCAGCTGCTTGCGCTGGCAAAGCTGCTGCTGATCGGCCCCGAGCTGCTGCTGCTTGACGAGCCCACGAAGGGCTTGGACCTGGAGAGCCGTCGCATCATCGCCCGCGCCCTGCGTGACCATGTGAAGGCTGGCGGCACCGTCATCATGGCTACGCACGATTTGGACTTTGCCGAGCAGGTAGCCGACGACGTCGCCATGATGTTTGATGGCGAGATTGCCTGCATGGAGCCCCCGGCCGACTTCTTTGCCGACAACGTGTTCTATAGGGCGTGATGGGATGACGGGCTGTCGTTTCTCGCGTTTACTCACAAAACTGGAGATCCCGCTGTTGTTGGCGGTGCCGGCGGTGATGGCAGCGGCATTGCTGGCGGGCGTTGAGCAGGCGGCGCTTGCCATGCTTGTCGTGGTGGCGCTGGTGCTTGCACTGTTCTTTGCGGGTTACGAGGCATCTCGTCCGGGTTTGCGCCAGATTATGCCCACGCTGGTGCTGGCGGTGCTGGCGGCGGCGGGGCGCATCCTGTTTGGGCCCATTCCCGACTTTAAACCGGTGAGCGCCATCGCCATTATCGCGGGGGCGACGCTTGGTCGCCGCAATGGTTTTATGGTTGGCGCGCTGGCGGCGCTGACCAGCAATTTCTTTTTTGGACAGGGCATGTGGACGCCGTGGCAGATGTATGCCTGGGGGCTCGTGGGATACGTTGGCGGTGCGCTGTCGTATGCGGGTGCATTCGACCGCGCCGATGGCACCGTGCGCATGCCGGCGCTACTGACCTACGGCTTTGCTTCGGGTTTGCTGTACGGCGTGGTGATCAACGCGTATGACATCATTGGATTTGTACAGCCGCTTACTTGGGCGGGTGCCGTGGCGCGTCTTGCCACGGCAGTGCCGTTCGATATCACACATGGCCTCGCGACCTGCGTGTTCTTGGTCGCCCTGTACAAGCCCTGGTGTCGCCGCATTAACCGAGTCGTCGTGAAGTACGGGCTGTAGGGCTGGTTGCGCCGGGGCGGGAATCAATACTGCCGAAGCGCCATTTCAAAACTACGCCGGTTTACGGGGCCAGATTAGCACAGGCAGACCATACCAGTTTTTTTCGAAATAGAGCAAGCCGTTCACCTGCGGTTTTATTATCTCGGAATTGTGTATGGTTGGGGGTTCGCGATTCAGCCCCGTAAACCGGCATAGTTTTGGAATGGCCGGCTGATACGACGGGCATCGTGGCCCCCAGAGAGCCAAATTGATCCATTTTCTTCCGTCTCCAGATGTCCCCAGGAAATCAGTTGACGGCGCTTGTCACGAAACCGGCCCATCTACTACGTTTAGCTTGATACCCCCGACCATGACCGCGTTTTATGAAAAACCGCAGGCTTTCTACCTGCGGTTTTCTTTTTGCGTTGTTCGCTGTGGTTGAGGGTAGTGGCTTAAACGTAGTAGATGGGCTGGTTTCGTGGCGGACGGGGTCACGCGGGCGCCCTTGCGCGGGCAAAAGTGATCCGTATTCCTTCGTCCCCGGGGGATCATTTGGGGGCTAGAGCTCTAGCGTGAGGGTGACAGGGCAGTGGTCGCTGCCGAAGATGTCGCCACGGATACCGGTGTCGCGTACGTTGTCGGCGATTGCGTCGCTTACCAGGAAGTAGTCGATGCGCCAGCCGGCGTTGTTCTTGCGGGCATTAAAGCGGTAGCTCCACCAGCTGTAAACGCCCTCGACGTCGGGGTTTGCCGCGCGCCAGGTATCGGTAAAGCCGGCGTTGAGCAGTTCGGTAAACTTGCCGCGCTCCTCGTCCGAAAAGCCTGCGTTGCCGCGGTTGGACTTGGGGTTCTTAAGGTCGATCTCCTCGTGCGCAACGTTAAAGTCGCCGCAGGTCACGACGGGTTTGCCGGTCTCGCGCTCGAGCGCGCTCAAAAAGTCGCGGTAGGCATCGTCCCAGGCCATGCGCACGTCGATGCGGGCGAGTTCGTTTTGCGCGTTGGGAGTGTAGACATCCACAAACCAGAACTTGTCGAACTCCAGCGCGCAGACGCGGCCCTCGGTTGCGGCTTGGGCGACGAGCTCGGCCGCCTCGCCCTCGCCGGCGTAGGGTAACAGCGCATCGGCGTGCAGCACGCGCAGCGGTTCCTGGCGGCTAAAGACCGCAGTGCCCGAGTAGCCTTTACGCTCGGCGTAGCTCCAGGTTTGGCGATAGCCGGGCAGGTCAATATCAACCTGGCCTTCTTGCAGCTTGGTCTCTTGCAGCGCCAGGATATCGACGTCGAGTTCTTGCGCGATCTGGATAAAGCTCGGGTCCTTTTTGAGCACGGCGCGCAGGCCGTTAACGTTCCACGAGGCGAAAGTGTAAGTCTGAGGCATGGTGTCCTTTCGACGGGGTTGGCAGGCTTAAGATTAGCGCAACAGGGGCGCGGTGGGCTCCGCGCATGCTGACTTAAAGGCCGCATGCTGGGACGTCGTCCAACGCTGCCCGACTAACAAGGACGGAGGACTCATATGACGCAGGCAATATCGGACCCCAAGCAGGCCTCCGCCGCGCTGGCGGAGCTGTTCGGCACCCACAAGCGCGTGGTCTTCTTTGGTGGCGCGGGCGTTTCCACGGCGAGTGGCATCCCCGATTTCCGCAGCGTGGACGGCCTGTATCACCAGCAGTTTGCCTACCCGCCCGAGACCATGCTCTCGCATAGCTTTTACGAGGCGCATCCGGCCGAGTTCTTCGACTTCTACCGCACCAAGATGATCGCGCTTGGCGCCAAGCCCAATCGCTGCCACACCAAGCTGGCCGAGCTGGAGCGCGCCGGCAAGCTAAATGCCGTGGTGACGCAAAATATCGACGGCCTGCATCAGATGGCCGGCTCACGGCGCGTGTTTGAGCTGCACGGATCGGTCCATCGCAACATTTGCCAGTCGTGTGGCGCGGTCTATAGCGCCGAGTGGATTTGCTCGCGCGAGCACGAGGACGCCGCGGGCGTGCCTGCGTGTCCCGCGTGCGGCGGCCGCATCAAGCCCGATGTAGTGCTCTACGAGGAGCCGCTCGACGAGCACGTGCTGACCGGTGCCGTTGCCGCCATCGCCGCGGCCGATGCCCTCATTGTGGGCGGGACCTCGCTCGTGGTGTATCCGGCGGCAGGCCTTACGCGTTACTTTACCGGCGATACGCTGGCCATATGCAACCTTGCTCCCACCGATCAGGATGCAAATGCCGACCTGCTGATTTCTTGCGACATCGCGGCCGCGTTTGCGTTCTAGCCCGTGTGCGCGGATACAATAGAAAGACTGAGTGCAAAGCGACCCCGCCGCCAGCTCCCCAAGCTCGGCGGTGTGGGCATTTTAGGAGGATGTTCATGGCGAACGACAGCAAGACATGGCGGTGCGGAAAGTATGAGCTCAGCTTTGACCGTCCGCGCATCATGGGCGTCCTCAACGTGACGCCCGATTCGTTTAGCGATGGCGGGGAGCACTTCGACCCGGATGCCGCCATCGAGTACGGCCTGGCGATGCTCGACGCCGGCGCCGACATCATCGACGTGGGCGGCGAGTCCACGCGCCCCGGCTTTACCCCGGTCAACCCAGACGAGGAGGCTCGCCGCGTGCTGCCCGTGGTGCGCGCGCTGGCCAAGGAGGGCGCCATCGTCTCGATCGACACGCGTCATGTGGCGGTTGCCAAGGCGGCCGTGCGCTGCGGCGCCTCGATCGTCAATGACGTGACCGGCTTCACCGATCCCAAGATGGTCGAGTTTGTTAAGACGAGCACCTGCGGCGTCATCGTGATGCATGCCGGCGAGGTCGCCGCGCCCGCACGCACACACGCAACGGTGCAGCTCGATACCTCGGCAGCGGCGTTTGTTGCCGAGAAGGCGCGCGAGGCGGCTGCCGAGGCCGCGCGTGAGGCCGAGAAGCCGGCTCGCCGCCGTCGCGGCAAGTTGCTGGGCGAGCCTAAGCCGGAGGCCAAGCTTCCGGGCGGCGTGGTGCAGCCCTCGTTGCCGTTTGGCGAACCGGAGCCCACGTCCGAGCCTTCAAGCGAGCAGGAGACGCCGGCCGCCAAGCAGGCTACTGCCGCCGAGACCGTCGCGCCCGCGCCCGAGGCCACTCCCGCAGCCACCGAGGCCGCATCGGAGTCCAATGACCGCCTGGCCGCCATGATGCGCCGCAGCGCCCGCCGCGAGGAAGCCTACGTGCCCACCTCGCAGCTCCGCCGCTTCACCCTGCCCGATTCGGCGCCCATCATGCGCCGCGTCATGGGCTTTCTGTCCGACCAGGCCCGCACGCTCATCCATGCCGGCGTGTCGCGCGACCGCATCTGCATTGATCCTGGCCCGGGCTTTGGTAAGTCGGCTAACGAGGACATCGTCATCCAGCGCGAGACTGCCAAGATGGCGTCACTGGGCTATCCGCTCATGTGCGCCGTGTCGCGCAAGCGCTTTGTGGGCGCCGTCTCGGGTGTGACCGAGGCCGCCGAGCGCGATGCCGCTACGTTTGGCGTGTGCCTGGGCGCCATCCAGGCCGGTGCCAACATCGTGCGCGTGCACGACGCCGCGGGTTTTGCGCAGTTCCTGAACGGTTACTGGGCGGTTGCCAAGCCGCAGCCGCGCCGCGCGTTTGTGGCTGTGGGCTCCAACCTGGGGCATCGCTGCGACAACATCCGCGCTGCACGCGAGATGATCGCCGAGATTCCACTCACCTGCGTGTCCAACTCCTCCAAGATCTACGAGAGCGAGCCTGCCTACGAGACGCGCCAGGACGCGTTTGCCAACGCCGTCATCGAGATCAAGACCGAGCTGGCGCCGTTGGTGCTGCTCGACGAGCTTATGAAGATCGAGGCCGAGCTGGGGCGCGACCGCTCCAAAAAGGCCAAGGCCAACGGTCCGCGCACCATCGACCTGGACCTGCTGTGGATGGACGGCGAGACCCACGGCGGCAAAAAGCTGCGCCTGCCGCATCCGCTGATCGGCGAACGCGATTTTGTGCTGGTGCCGCTCGAGGACCTGATGCACGACCCGGCGCGGTTCTTCCGCTACAACGGCGTCGAGGTCAAGGAGCCCGAGGACCGCGTGGGCCATATCGTGGGCGAATTGGGGCGTATGTAGATGATCGAGATGAATGCTGTTGCCGCTGGCACCGAGCTCGACGCGGCGCGCGACGCGGGCCGCGAGGGCATGTCCGCGGGCTGGTGCGCGTGGAGCGCGGGCGATGCATCGCTGATGTTTTCGCTGGTCGTGCGCCCCGATGTGAACATGCATGCCTTCCACGGCCTGCCGTTTGTGGCGGCTATGGGCATGATGGACGCGCTTGTGGGCACGGCTTCGACGCCGGGGTTGGGCCTTGCCGGTAAGGTGGGTATCCAGTGGCCGAGCGATATCGTGTGCGGTGCGCCTGCGTTTGAGACGTCGCTCGCGCGTGTTGCCGTGAACGGCGGTGCCGGTGCTGCGGGCATGTTCGGTGCCGTGACGGTGGATATTGAGCGTTCGGCGCTGAGCGAGCTTGGTGTGGACGTGGCTGACGAAGCGCTGGTCGAGACGCTGGCCGCCGCCGTGCTGGCCCGCGTGGACGCCTGGGCGGTTGTTGCCAACACGCCGCAAGGCGCCGCAGGGCCGCTGGCTCCCGTGCTGGGCGAGTACTTCGACATGGTGCCGCTGCTGGGCCGCCAGGTTGCGGCGGTGTCTCCCAACGGCTTGCCGCTTGCGGTCGGTGTGTTTGCGGGCCTGGACATCTGGGGCCGCGCGACCATCAAGACCGATGCCGGCGAGCAGGAGTTTCCGCCCGAGGCTGTACGAATTCGCGGGCTGTAGCGCGGGGCGCCAGCGCTCAAAGATAACGATGGCAACAAGACCCTTCTCGGCCTGTGCCGGGGAGGGTTTCGCTTATCTGAGGAATAGGCTTGGCGAGCCTTTGCGGGGACTGTGGCATCGGGCGTGCTCGACTTAAGCCCCTGCTCTATCCCAGCTCCTGCATGCGGCGGTAGATTTCGCAGATGCCCTTAATGGTGAGTTGGCCATCGACCACGTCGAAGGCATCGGTCGAATCGGCGACGATGCTGGCGAGACCGCCCGTGGCGATAACGGTGGCATCCTCGCGGCCCAGCTCGCGCTTCATGCGCGCGACCAGGCCCTCGGCCATGGCAGCGGCGCCCGTTACGGCGCCGACCTTGATGCACTCCTCGGTATCGCGGCCGATGGCGTGCTCGGGCGCCGCGAGCGGCACGCTGGCGAGCTTGGCGGCACGGGCGGCAAGCGCGTCCATGGAGATGCGAATGCCCGGCGCGATCGCTCCGCCAATGTAATAACCGTCCTCATCGATGACGTCGATATTGGTCGCGGTGCCAAAGTCCACCACGATTGCCGGCGCGCCGTAGAAAGTTTCGGCCGCAACGGCGTTAGCGACGCGATCGGCGCCTACGGCTTGGGGACGCGCCGCGCGCAGCTTGGTCACCGCGGCCGTCTGCGGCCCGATGACGATGGCGTCCGCGGCAATGCGGTCGGCCACGGCGTGCCATTCGCGCGAGAGCTGCGGCACCACGCCGGCAAAGGCGATCGCGTCGACCGCGTCGAGCGAAAGGCCGTACATCTTAAAGAAACCCATCAGGCGCACATGGATCTCGTCGGCGGTATAGGAGCGGTCGGTGGGCATGCGCCACGACTGCACCAGCTCGTCTCCGTCAAACAGGCCCATGGCCGTCTGCGTGTTTCCCATATCGATAGCGAGCAGCATGTCTACTCCCAGTGTTGGCATAAAAGGACGCGCACCATTGTATACGCGCCGCCGACGGCGCTCGGCTGCGATTCGTTTACGGTGATAGGGGCTGAGGGGTTTAAATATGAAGGAATTATGCTCCACGAGTTTTTCCTTGCCGTTTACCGAACTCCCGCGTAATATTCTTTCTTGCGCACATGAGGCGCCCAGACATTGCGGGGTGGAGCAGTCTGGTAGCTCGCCGGGCTCATAACCCGGAGGTCGTAGGTTCAAATCCTGCCCCCGCGACCAAGAACTTGCAGCTCGTCGGCCTAGCCGGCGAGCTTTTTTGTTATTCCGGGACCGTGTTTTCGGTCCAATTCTCGGCCTCTCAAACAAAATCTCGATCTGTAACAGTAAGACCCGGTTTTGCCGAGTAACTGTTACAGATTGAGACAAACCGACGGGCCGCCACGCCCCATCCACCTGCTGCCACCTGATATTCGCCGATTTCCGTTGTGCCGCCGTGCTCCCATGCCATATCCTCTAGACAACTACGCGGCATCATCGCCGCCGCGCCTACAAGAGAGGAATGTCCATGACCACACCTGCATCCAAGCTGCTCCAGCCCATTACGGTTGGCCCCCTTGAGCTCAAGAACCGCATTATGTTTCCGCCGCTGACCACCGGCTACGAGGAGCGTGACGGTTCCATCGGCGAGCGCAGCCTGGCTTTTTACGAGCGCTTGGCCCGTGGCGGCGTGAGCTACATCGTCATCGGCGACGTTGCTCCCGTCATGACCGCAAGCCCCACGCCCAAGCTGGCAACCGACGCCCAGATCCCCACGTTTAAGGCGCTGGCCGATGCCGTCCACAAGCACGGCGCCAAGGTCGCGCTGCAGCTGTTCCACCCCGAGTACGACGTGCCCGGCGTCGGCCGCATGGTCATGGGATCCATGGCCGCCGCCAAGGCCGCGCAGGAGGCCAAGGCCGCCGGCGACGAGGAGACCTTTGCCGCCAAGATGGCCGAGTCCAACGAGATCCGCAACCAGGCCTACGCCAAGCTGCACCACGACATGCAGCACTTTGTGAACGAGGCGAGTGTGGAGCAGCTCACCCAGATCAAGGAGGCTATCGCCGCCTCGGCCGCTCGCGCGCAGCAGGCCGGGATCGATGCCATCGAGGTCCACGGCGACCGCCTGGTAGGTTCGCTGTGCTCGGCCATCCTCAACCAGCGCACCGACGAGTACGGTGGTTCGTTCGAGAACCGCGTTCGCTACGCGCTGGAGGTCGTCGCTGCCATTAAGGAAGCCGCGCCGCAGCTGATGGTGGAGTACAAGCTCCCCGTGATCATGGAGAACCCCGATGGCACGCCGCGCGGCAAGGGTGGCTTGCAGCCCGACGAGGCATGCGGGTTCGCCAAGCTGCTCGAGGGTGCGGGCATCGACATGATCCAGGTCGCACAGGCAAACCACACCGGCAACATGGGCGACACCATTCCGCCCATGGGCGCCATGCCCTACAACTGGACGCTGCCCGTGGCCGAGCGCGTCAAGGCCCTGGTCTCCGTGCCGGTGGCAACCGTCGGCCGCGTGGTCTCGGTCGAGGCCGGCGAGAAGATTCTGGAAGACGGCGCCGCCGACATCATCGCCTACGGCCGCTCGCTCATGTGCGACCCCGACATTGCGCTGAAGGCCGCCACGGGCGAGCCCATCCGCGAGTGCCTCAACTGCAACAAGGGTTGCGTCGACGCGATTCAAAACCGCAAGTACATCTCGTGCGTGCTCAATGCCGAGAACGGCGACGAGGCGACCATCGCCATCAAGCCGGGCGAGGGCGACAAGAAGATCGCCGTGGTGGGCGGCGGTATTGCCGGCCTGGAGGCCGCGCGCGTGGCGGCCAAGCGCGGCTACGACGTGACCGTCTACGAGGCGAGCGATCATCTGGGCGGCCAGATTGTGCTGGCGGCTGCGCCTCCGCGCAAGGACGAGATCATGCGCTCGGTCGAGTACTACGAGAAGATTCTGCCTGGCCTTGGCGTGAAGGTTGAGCTCAGCCACGTCGCTACGGCAGAGGACCTCAACGCCGCCGATGCCGCGATTGTGGCTGTGGGCGCGCACGACGTGGTCATCCCCGTTCCGGGTGCCGACTCGGAGAAGGTCGTCTCGAGCTGGGATGTGCTGGCCGGCAAGGTGGAGCTTACGGGCCGCGTCGCCGTCATTGGTGGCGGCCTGGTGGGCACCGAGACCGCCGAGTACCTGCTGCAGCACGGCTGCGAGGTGGCGATCGTGGAGATGCTCGACAAGATTGCCGCGGGCGAGTCCGAGACCATTCTGCCGCTGATTATGAGCGACTTTGCAGAGCACAACGTGGAGCAGCACGTGAAGACCCGCCTGACCGCCATTACAGACGAGGGCGTGGAGGCCATTCGCACCACTGAGGCCGGCGCCGAGGAGCCGGTGAAGATCGCCTGCGATTACGTGGTGATGGCCGTGGGCTCCAAGGCCAACGCGTTTGACCTGGATGGCGTGACGGTGCCCGTGACCTGCGTGGGCGACTGCTCGGGTGAGCGCACCGCCGACATTGCGAGCGCCATTCGCACGGCGTATCACGCGGCCAACGAGCTGTAGTTGAACATCGCGGCCAGGCGGGACGGTGGCACGGATCCGTCTCGCCCGGCTGTGTCCCGTCGGGTGTCAATCGGTGCGGGGCCTGCAAGCGCAGCAGGTCCCGCCCTTTTTGTTTTGCTCCGGTGGATGGCAATGCGCGGTAATCATGAGGAGTGAGGACGTCTACTGTCTCGCAGATCACTCAAAATTATTGGGGGAGGGGTTAATAACTATATCCTCTATACCAAAGGACATAAAGAGATGCCAATTTTGTTGACAAGCGAATGACGATTAGCTGCGAGTTAGCTACCAGCGTAAATAATCGATAAAGAAATGTCGTAATTTGGTGCCAAATGCCCAGATAACGCCGCGTCTATTTTAATTAACTGCTTTGAGCAAACAGTAAAATGCTACTATCTAACTTGCACGTAAGAAAGCAGATTAACGGTTAAGGCTAAGAAGTGGCAGGTATGTCGGAAGCAACTAGGACTCGCACGCATGCGCCTGAGGTTAGGCAGCGCGCCGTCGAGATCCTCCAAGAGGGGGTCGGTCATCGCGCCCTCGCTGCGGAGCTTGGCATTCCCCAGGCCACGGCTCGTCAGTGGGCCCGCGCGTATGCCGTGGGCGGTGCCGACGCCGTTCTCAACGCCGGTTCGCATCATCACACCTATTCGTACGACGTAAAGCTCGCTGTGGTTAAGGACCGTCTGGAAAACGGCTTGACGGTTCGCGAGGCCATGATCAAGCACAAGATTCCCAGCGAGTCTTCGGTCAAGGCTTGGTGCCGTCAGTACCGCGAGAGCGGTGAGTCCGCACTGGTCGATAAGCCGCGCGGTCGCAAGCCGCGCGTTAAAAAGGCGGAATAGCAAACGGGATGGTGCGCCCACAGGGGCGCATTTTTCTTGCCGCGCCAACTTTTTGGACCGGCGCGAGCCTGTCGGGACATTCTCCAAAGTGGCCAATAAACTGCGCGCAGTGGCCCGCGTGCCTGTCGCTGCGATAGGGGAGCGTCGCCCCACTGCTCCAAAGCGGACGTGCCCTTACCCCGTACGCCTAAAACTCCCCAGTTGACCGAAAACCTGCCGCCGCTGCTCCTCAATTGAGCTATAACGTTAAACAATTGCAGCGTTTTTGCATGGGGGAGTGATGGTATGACGCTACTGTATTTCCTTACCCTGTTTCCGCTGGTACCGGCGCTGGGCATGCTGCTCGCGCGCGGTGACCGCGCCCGCGATGCGGTGGGGCTCATAGGTTCCGGCATTATTATGGCGGTGACAGTTGTAGTCGCCGTCATGTTTTTTGGCACGGGTCCGCAGAGCTTTGAGGTTGCCCCCGGCACCTCGCATGTGCTCTCGATCATCAGCTCCGCCATCGACGTGATTCTGTGCGCCGTTATCCTGTACAACGCGTTCAAATATGGGAACGCGCTCACAACGGTACTCGGCATAGTCCAGCTGGTGGGCTCGCTCGCCTTTGCAGCCATGACGCTGCCCGCGGCCGAAGCCGTCACGGCGACGCCGCTCTACCTAGACTACATGAGCGTGATCATGGTCCTCGCCGTCGGCATTGTCGGCAGCCTAATCTGCGTGTATGCCTTGGGCTACATGAAGGACTTCCAAGCGCACGATGAGCACGAGGCTGCGCTGCGCGGGCAGACCGCGCCCGACCGACGCCCGCAGTTCCTGGCGCTCATGTTCCTGTTCCTCTCAGCCATGTTCGTCATCGTGACGAGCGACAACCTTGAGTGGCTGTTCTGCGGCTGGGAAATCACTACCGTGTGCTCGTTCCTTATGATTGGCTACACGCGCACGCCCGAGGCCATCAAGAACGCCTTCATCCAGATCATCCTCAACATGCTGGGCGGTATCGCGTTTTTGGCCGGACTCATGTATCTGCACGTCAACGGCATGCCGCTGACCATCTCGGGCATGATCGAGCTTTCCGGTGCTGGAACCGCACAATCCGCGCTGCTGGTGATGCCGGTCATTCTGCTGTCGCTCGCCGCCCTTACCAAGGCCGCACAGATGCCGTTCCACACTTGGCTGTTGGGTGCCATGGTTGCCCCTACTCCCACGAGCGCCCTGCTGCACTCGTCCACCATGGTCAAGGCCGGCGTCTTCCTGATGGTCAAGCTCAGCCCGCTCTATGCCATCTATCCCGTGACCGGCTTTATGGTTACGAGTGTGGGTGCCATCACGTTTTTGCTCGCCGCTCTCATGGCCATCTCGCAGAGCAACGCCAAGCGCGTGCTCGCGTACTCCACCATTTCCAACTTGGGTCTCATCAGCGCCTGCTTGGGTGTCGGTGCGCCCGAGGCCGTATGGGCGGCCATCTTCCTGATCCTGTTCCACACGGTGGCCAAGTCGTTGCTGTTCCTGTGCGTGGGCACGGCCGAGCACCATATCGGCAGCCGCAATATCGAGGACATGGACGGCATGTTCAGCCGCATGCCTCACCTGACGCGCCTGATGATGCTGGGCATCATGGGCATGTTTGTGGCGCCGTTTGGCATGCTCGTGTCCAAGTGGGGCGCCCTGGTGGCGTTTGCACAGACCGGCAACGTACTCATGATCATGGTGCTTGCCTTTGGCTCGGCCACGACGTTCTTCTTCTGGGGCAAGTGGCTTGCCAAGCTTTCGGGCGTCGACCCCACGGCTCAAAACGTTGAGGTCAATGTCCATAAGACCGAATGGATGGCCCTCAACACCATCGCCGCGCTGCTGATTCTGTGCTGCGTGGCGTTCCCGGTTATCTCGAGCGGTCTGGTGTCGCCTTACTTGGCCATGGTGTTTGGCCGCGTGCCGTACGTTATTGGCAAGGACTCCATGTATCTGATGGTGGTTATCGTGGCTTTTATCGCCGTGGTGCTGCTGACTTCATTCCGCGTGAGCAACAAGCCGCACGTCAACGTGTACCTTTCGGGTGTGGGGACCGACAAATATCGCCATTTCCGCGGCTCGATGGGACACGAGGTGAAGGCCGAAAAGCGCAATTGGTACTCGGAGGACGCCCTTGGCGAGAAGCGTATTGGCCCCGCGGGCAGCGTCGTGTGCTGCAGCATTATCTTGTTTGCGCTGCTGTGTTGCGCGTGGATTGGGCCCGAGCGGCTTGCCATGAGTGCGCCCTCGGTGCTGCGCGGTAAGTATTTCGAAGGCTCGGGCGTCGTGGGCATATTTATTGGTACCGTGGTGTTTGCCCTGCTGGCGCCGCTTGTGGGCGGCCTGATCGACGGTCTTGACCGTAAGCTTTCGGCTCGCATGCAGGGCCGCGTGGGCCCGCGCCTGCTGCAACCCTTCTACGATGTGGCCAAGCTCCTGCGCAAGGCCCCCGCCAGCGTAAACACCATGGACGACACCTACATGGCGTGCGCGCTCATCTTTACCGTGGTGGGCGGCGGCATCTTTGTGTCGGGCTCCAACACACTGCTGTGCGCCTTTATGGTGACGCTCGCCGCGATCTTTGTGGTGCTGGCGTCCGCCTCGACGCAAAGCCCGTTTGCCCAGGTTGGCGCCGATCGCGAGCTGCTGCAGGTCATGAGTTACGAGCCCGCCGTTCTGCTGATGAGCGTGGGCCTGTACCTTGCCACCGACAGTTTCGATTCCATCGCCGTGACGGGGCAGTCGGTCCCCATCATCGTGTACAGCGCACCCATTTTCCTCGCGTTGCTCGCGGTGCTTACCATCAAGCTGCGCAAGTCGCCGTTTGACCTTTCGTACTCGCATCACGCGCATCAGGAGATCGTCCAGGGCGTCGCCACCGAGATGAGCGGCGGCACGCTGACCAAGATGGCCCTTATGCACTGGTGCGAGACCGTGCTGTTTTTGATGTGGGTGGGCATGTTCTTTGTTTGGGACAACCCCGTGAGCTGGGTTGTAGCCCTGGTCGTGATGGCCGCGACGTATTTTGTCGAGGTCCTGATCGACAACACCTTCGCACGCAGCACCTGGCGCAGCTGCTTTAGGCTCGGATGGGGCGTGGCGCTGGTGTTTGGCCTGCTCAACCTTATGCCCATCCTCGTCGACGTATTTATTTAGGAGGCGGCATCCATGGATCATAAAATGTCGCGCTCGCCGTGGGTTATTCATTACGACGGTTCGAGCTGCAACGGATGCGATATCGAGGTGCTGGCCTCGCTCACGCCGCTGTTCGATGCGGAGCGCTTTGGCGTGGTCAATACCGGCAACCCCAAGCATGCGGATATCTTTTTGGTGACGGGGTCGGTCAACGCGCAGAATCTGCCCGTCGTGCGCCAGATTTACAACCAGATGCTCGAGCCCAAGTGTGTGGTGGCCTGCGGTATCTGCGCGTGTTCGGGCGGCGTGTTCCGCGATGCCTATAACGTAATCGGCGGCGTGGACCGCGCGATTCCCGTGGACGTGTACGCGCCCGGGTGCGCCATTCGCCCCGAGACCGTGATCGATGCCATTGTGGAGGCGTGCGGCATTCTGGACCAGAAGGAGGCCGTGATGCGCGCCGGCGGCGATCCGCTTACCGTGGGCGGCGCCGCTACTTGGGACGGTGGCGTTGAGCTGGGCGAGGACGGGTTTGTGGCTGCGGGGGCCGGGGCCGTCGCCGGTGACGGCGTCGAGGTCAACGTGTCCACCAGGTCCGCCGCGCCCGCCGCTGCAAAGGAGGCCGAGTAATGCAAAAGGCTATCTATACCATCGTCGGGATTGACGAGCTCCTGTCGCATGTCCAGGCGCTCAAGGGCGTTGGCGCGCGCTTTGTGCAGATGCACGCCGAACGCAACGTCGACGACGGCACGTATCGCCTGGTCTATACATTTATCAACGTTCGTGCTGCTCAGGAGCATATTGTGCAGGACGGCAACTATGCGATCGAAAACCTGGTGGTTGAGGGAATTGATCAGTACCAGGAGATTCCGTCTATCAGTTCGTACTATCCGGCGGTATTCCCGTTTGAAAACGAGGTCCACGACCTGTTTGGTCTTGCCATTACCGACATGCAGATCGACTTTAAGGGCTTTTTCTACCAGGTCTCGACTGCCGAGCCCATGAGCGTTATCACGCCCGAGGTGAAGGCCGCGCGCGAGAAAGCCATGAAGGTCCGTGCGGCTGCCGAGGCCAAGGCGCGCAAGGTCGCGGCCGAGAAGGCCGCCACGGCTGCGGCTGCTGCAGGGGAAGGCGCTGCGAGCGCCGGCGATGCCGCGGGCGTCGCTGCTCAGCCCGCTGCGGCTGCCGGCTCCGATGCCCAGCATGACGATGCCGCTGCCAAGGCCGCGCTCAAGGCTGCCGAGATGGAGGCAAAGCTCGCTGCCATGGATCCCGAGAAAGCGGCCAAGGTCCGCGCGGCGCTTGCCGCCAAGGCCGCCCGCGACAAGCAGAAAAAGGAGGCGTAAGGTCCATGGCTCATCGCTCCGTAATTCCGTTTGGCCCGCAGCACCCGGTGCTGCCCGAGCCGCTTCATCTGGACCTGGTGATCGAGGACGACCGCGTCATCGAAGCAATTCCGCAGATCGGCTTTGTGCACCGCGGACTCGAGAAGCTCACCGAAAAGCGCGATATGCATCAGTTTGGCTACATCGCCGAGCGCATCTGCGGCATCTGCGCCGTGGGCCATAGCTGTGGCTACGCCAGCGCCTGCGAGCGCATGCTCGGCATCGAGGTGCCTGGTCGCGTGCAGTATATCCGCACCATTCTGCATGAGCTTTCGCGCATTCACTCGCACCTGCTGTGGCTGGGCCTGCTCGCCGATGCCTTTGGCTTTGAGGCGCTGTTCTATCGTTCGTGGACGCTGCGCGAGCAGATTCTCAAGATCTTTGAGAGCACGTGCGGCGGTCGCGTGATTCTGTCGATTAACGAGATTGGCGGCCTTAAACACGACATTGAGGATTCCGAGCTGGCGGGTATTGTCCAGACGCTCGACGCTATGCGCCCTGACTACGAGGCCGTGGTGCATACATTTTTGGACGACAATAGCTGCGGCGAGCGCCTGCATAGCGTGGGCGTGATCAGCAAGAAGGACGCGCTGGATCTGTCGATGGTCGGCCCGTTCGGTCGCGCCTCGGGCGTGGATTATGACGTGCGCATGTTCGGTGACGGTGCCTATGCGGACTTGGCTGCGTTTGAGCCGATTGTTGCCACCGATGGCGACTGTTATGCCCGCTGCCAGGTGCGTTGTGCCGAGGTTACGCAGGCCATGGACATTATCAAGGAGCTTGTCGGCAAGATTCCGCACGACGGTATCGGCGGGCGTACCAAGCTCACGCCGGCCGACGGCGCGCGCGGCGAGGTTGTGATTGAACAGCCGCGCGGCGAGGCATATTACTATGTGCGCGGTAACGGCACCAAGAACCTGGACCGTTTCCGCGTGCGCACGCCGACGTCGCAGAACCTGGCGGGTCTGACGCATGCGCTGCAGGGCGTGCTCCTTGCCAACGTGCCCATGATTATCCTGACCATCGACCCCTGCATTAGCTGCACGGAAAGGTAGGCGCGGCATGAGTTTACTGACATTTGCCAAGACGGCCTTGGGCTCTATGGTCAAGCAGCCGGTAACGGTGTGCTATCCGCAGGAGAAGCTCGCGGCACCCGAGCGCCTGCGCGGGCATATCGTTAACGACATGAACGTGTGCATCTGCTGTGGCATGTGCGCGCGCCGCTGCCCGGCGGGCGCACTCGCGGTCGATCGCAAGGGCGGAACGTGGTCGATCGACCCGTATGCCTGTGTGGTGTGCGGCGAGTGCATCGAAAGCTGTCCTAAACACTGCCTGAGCATGGACACCGCGCGCACTCCAGTCGCGGCGGACAAGACTCCCACAGTAGAAACCAAGCCGGAATAGCGTTGGGATGGGGCTGGTATAGCGCTGGAATAGGGGCCGGTGGGGCAAAAATGCCCCACCGGCCCCGCGCTTAAACGCGCGGTTGGGCTGCCACGAACAAAACTATGCCGGATTACGGGGCTGGATTGCGAATCCCCAACCATACAGAAAATCGAAAAACAAAACCGCAGGTAGATAGCCTGCCGTTTTTCAAAAAAAGGCTGTATGGATGAGGACTCCGACTTTAGCCCCGTAATCCGGCATAGTTTTGAAATAGCACCATATCCGTAGCAGCCCTTGATCTCCCGTGGACAGAGGGAAACGGATCATTTTTGCCTCACGAGGGCTGCCGCGTGACCCGTCTGCCACGAAATGGGCCTATCTACTACGTTTAGGCGGCAGTCCTCGACCACGTCAAGTAATGCGAAATGAAAACCGCAGGTAGAACGCTTGCGGTTTTTCATGAAAAGCGGCTATGGTCGGGGTATCGAGTCAAACGTAGTAGATGGCCCGATTTCGTGGCGAGCGTTACCAACTGATCCCCCGGGGACGGAGGAAAACGGATCATTTTGACCTGTTGGCTCCGAGTCGCACCCGTTTTCCTGCGAAAACTTTCGTGTCTCAACTTCGGTGAGACATTTGTCTCACGCCCAAAATCAAATCTGGAACGTGTGTCACCTGCCCTAATTGTGTCTCATTTCGTAACTTTAGGCTGATGCAAGGTTTGAGACAGTGGTTGATTTTCAATCTCAACGCAACAGCCTGAACGGACCCCGCGTTTCCGCAGC
>CALKBO010000011.1 GCA_937989875.1 uncultured Collinsella sp.
CGGCAGACCTCGCAGAACTGAGAATCCCCTGGTTTCAACTACGGGGAGTGTCAAGGGAGCGGACATATGCCGTTCCCGGTCGGCACGGGTTTAAGACCCGTTCAAAAAGGTAGCCAAGGGCTCGAATAATCGGAGACTGAGCTGTACAGGTTCATTGTCCCGTCTCTACGGAGACTTCGACGGGGGTAGTGCCCTCCATGTGACCCCTGCGCCGCCTCGGCCCTTCTGGGCGGAGATGGCGTGCCGGATTCAGAGCGATTGTCCTGCTGGAAAACTGCAGGAAAGTAGGCGAACAGCCGAAGATCAGGAGTTGGTTGGATAGCCGTGTGGCAACACACGTGTCGCGGTGATAAGCCGCAACGTCAAGCAAAGAGGATCACGATGAGCATGCAGCCGTGACGGATTCTGAGCCCAACCCCGGGTTCCGCCATGTACGGGGGTGCCGGTGAGGACGGCCGGCGCGTTAAAACGAACGGTCCGGATGCATGGGCGTAGCCATGCGGAGTCCCGCGAGATCGTCGAGCAAGACCTGCTCGGCCTGCGGGCACAGGCTCGACGCCCTGCCGCTGTCGGTGCGGTCGTGGGACTGCCCTGCGTGCGGTGCGCACCACGACCGCGACGTCAACGCGGCGAGAAACATACTGACGGAGGGGAAACGCATCCTCTCCAACACGGAAGGTACCGCGGGGCACGCGGGAACCGTGGCGGCTACAACCGCCTAAACGCTCGGGGAGAGGACGTAAGACCCTAGAGGACTATATCGGTCCTCGACGGCAGACCTCGCAGAACTGAGAATCCCCTGGTTTCAACTACGGGGAGTGTCAAGGAGATCAATTCGGCAGCTGCAATTCATTCGATTGTAAGATGAGCCGTCCTGGACGGCTCCCACTGTTGCGATCACGCCGCATGGATGATGGATGAACTCGCATGAGAACCCAAGCGTACGGTGGTTTTATCTGCCCAAAGAGGGTAGAATGACAACAGAAAACGACGCATCCCGTGTAAGCAACATGGAGCGCGGGCGGCCTAGTTTTCAGTCTTTGTTAAATGCCCGGGCTCCGACCCCCGGGCATTCTTATTTGCGCTTGTGGCGCAAATGCCGTCCACTGTCCGCACCGCGCGTACGCCTACGGACCTTAATCCGAACCTCATACGAGTTTAAAAACGCGATGATGAACGTGCCGACCGTTGCAAGAGCGGCCAGCGCGTTAAGGAATTTCAGCATATGGTGACCTCCGATCAAATCGTCGGCCGCCCGCGCACGGAATGCGCCGTGACATCAATTCTAACCGAATCTGCGACTACCCCGGTTAACTGGTACACCTCTGTTATTGTTCAAATTGAACAGTCTCAAAAGGTATGCCTCTGGGCACTCGAGAATCGAACCCTCGATGCCGTGAACGTCGAGTGCCAAAACCCAGTGTCAAAACCTCCGCGTCAATTCCCATGGGAAAATCAAATACAAGGCAGGAGGCTGAAATGACACGTTACGGATATGCTCGCGTGAGCACGAAAGACCAGAGGTTGGACCGCCAGATCGAGGCTCTGGTGAACGCTGGCGTGGCCTATGGCCATATCTACAAGGACAAGGTCACGGGTGCCCAGGACGGCGACCGGACGCAGCAGAAGCGCCTGTTCAAGAAGATGCGGGCGGGCGACGAGGTGGTGGTCGAATCCTGGGAGCGCTTGACCAGATCGACCAGGCAGCTGCTCAACTATGACCTTATGTTTCGAAACCTCGGCGTGAAGCTCACGTCCCTGAAACAGCCCGTGGATCTAGATACCGCATTCGGGCGCTTCGTGCTTGGCACCCATGCTTGCACCGCGGAACTTGAGCGAGATCTGATCAGGCAACGCCAGGCCGAGGGTATCGCCGTCAAACGGAGCCACGGCGGCAACGTGGGTGGCAGGCCTCGCACTGCCGGCGTCAAAGCCGATGCTGCAGTAAGGCTCTATCTTGGAGGAGAGACTCCTATTCCCGATATTTGCGCTGCGACTGGCGTCTCCAAATCAACGCTGTACCGCATCCTTCGTGAACGCGGATTGGTGGGCGTCAGGAAATAAGTCCGTCTGTCGTTTCGCGATTTGCCTAATAGGCCCGAGTGCGGCGGCGTTACTATATAAGGGTGCGGTATTTCTCTAACCGAAAACCTGCGTGAACGCATGACTTGAGACGCCTTTTTAGAACTCACCGATCGCAGGAAAAAGACAACTCAACAGCGGCCGTGCATTGTTCCCAGCCATATGGCATGGCGGAGCCATGCCCGTTGTTGATTGGAGTGCCGCATCATGGCCGAAAACCAAGTCCAGTCCGAAAAGAAAATGACCAGCCTGAATGTCTCATCGGAGACCCGTGACGCCATAAAGGACATCAGCACGAGCCTTGGTCTCTCGCAGGCCGATACCGTCGCCCGCTTGGTCGATGGCTACCACCCTAACGCCACTCCCGGCGTGAAGGCTGCGCTCGACGCATCGGCCGTCCTCGATGAGGCGGTCGAGCGGGTCAAGCGCATCATCGTGGGCGCTGCCGAAGCTGCCGCGATGGAGGCTCGTGCTGCCCGCGAGGACGCCGACGCTGCCAAGAAAAGTGCAATGGAACAGATTCAGAGCATCAAATCTAATTGCGTCGAGCAGGTCGCCGCCATCAAAGAGAAATTCGAGCTGGATACTGCGAGCTTGGAGATTGAGAACGATGAGCTCCACGCCGCCGTCGCCGATTACCTCTCGCAGCTCAAGAAGCTCGATTCCGAGAACAATCAGCTCTTGGCAGAATCAGCCGCAAAAGACGATCGAATTGAAAGCATGAGGGGTGCGGTCGACGCCGCGGCCAAGGCTCAGGCCGATCTCAACGTCTCCCTCCTCGCCCAGCGTGACCTGATGGCCGAGGTCGCCGCCCTCAAGGACCGCCTCGCCGCCTCCGAGCAGCGGGCGGCCGTGGCCGAGGCCAAGGTCGAGGTCATGACCCAGACGAGGGGCGTGTAGATATGTCCGACAAGCTAAGGCCGTCTCGCCGTGAGTTGATAACGGCAGGGCTAGTCGTCTTTTTGGTCACGCCACTCGTCTGGACTGTCATTGATGGTGCCGGCGCAAATCCGCTCACCATCAACGGTGTCATCACCCGTCAAAATGCCGTCTGGGCTTCGCTTACGGCAGTTTCAGTGGTCATGCTCATTGGGGCTTGGCTGTTTGGCTGATGGCATTCAAAAACAATTAAGTTTGGAGTAATCGATGGAGCATCTCTCTGTTAAAAAGGCAATCAACCTAGCTCGGAACTTTGGGGCTGCGGGTGTTCTGGCAGCCGCCCTAGTTATGACCTCTGGGTGCAG
This sequence comes from uncultured Collinsella sp., assembly GCA_937989875.1. GTDB lineage: Bacteria > Actinomycetota > Coriobacteriia > Coriobacteriales > Coriobacteriaceae > Collinsella. Next base: position 3,327 of record CALKBO010000011.1, read on the forward strand.
CCAGGCAGACGATTATCAGACGGCAGTTCAGGTCGCCGATTCTGATAACGCGCAGGAAGACGGGGTTTACGGCAAGATGAAGTATTCAGTCGCCGGCGTCGAGGTGCATGATTCCTCGACTGGCGATGGCGGGAAGGTTGTCGTTGTTCGCTGGCACGCCATTAACAACCGATCGGCAGATTCATGCGCTGTTGGTAGCTACATCACGGCTTATCAAAATCGTCGTAAAACCCCTTGTTTCAACTACGGGGATATAAGACGGTAG
>CALKBO010000012.1 GCA_937989875.1 uncultured Collinsella sp.
AGGCTGCTCAATTTCCGATGCTCTTTTTGCTCAAATCCTCTTGACGAAACACAGTAGTACCAGGTCCCGCCGTCGAGCACCCAACCGGTCGCCATCGCGCCGGACGAATTAAACCAGTACAGGGAGCCGTTGCACTCGTGAAAGCCCGTCGCCATGGCGTGCGTCGAGGGATCGAGCCAGTACCACGCACCGTTTAGGTTGAGCCAGCCGGAGGCCAGCGCGCCTGAGCCCGTCGCGTAGTACCAGGTCCCGCCGTCGAGCACCCATCCGGTCGCCATCGCGCCGGAGCCATTGAACCAGTATGCGGAGCCATTGCACTCATGGAGCCCGATGGCCATGGCGTGCGTCGAGGGATCGAGCCAGTACCAGGCCCCATTGGTATAGAGCCAGCCAGAATGCAACGAGACCGGATTGACTGAATCCACATAGAACCAGTTGCCGTCAAACGAATTCCAACCCAGATTCCATTTAACGGATTCTTGAGCAGGACCATCATCGATTGAATCGGAAGGAGAAAGAGTCGAGGGGACGGATTGCCTCTCAATATCAGTAGGGATAGAGGAGCTTATGGGTTCTGCGTTCGCGATATCAACCACACCGGGCCCAGCGAGCAGTAGGGTTGAAAGAATGATTAGGATTAATATTATTCGCTTTTTCCTTGCCATGTGCAGCCCCCAGTAGTAACCAATTTTTACATAAACATAGTCTACAAATGGATGGCTAAGAGCAATATGTAATTAGAAAAAAGCAATTAAAGAAGAGCTGCTAGCCAAGCCATACACCATTGCTAGCAAAAGAGTATTGCACCCCATCGATTTCTTGAACACCCGTAGTCATTGCGTGCGTCGTGGGGTCAAGCCAGTACCAGGCGCCGCCGACGTATGCCCAGCCGGAGGCCAGCACGCCTGATCCCGTCGCGTAGTACCAGGTGCCGCCGTCGAGGACCCATCCGGTCGCCATCGAGCCGGAGCCGTTGAACCAGTACATGGAGCCGTTGCACCCATGGAGCCCGGTGGCCATGGCGTGCGCCGAGGGATCGAGCCAGTACCACGTACCGTTTAAGTTGAGCCAGCCGGAGGCGAGGGCGCCGGAGCCCGTCGCGTAGTACCAGGTCCCGCCGTCGAGCACCCATCCGGTCGCCATCGCGCCGGAGGCGCTGAACCAGTACGCTGAGCCGTTGCACGCGTGGAGGCCCGTCACCATGGCGCCGCCCGCGTCGGGGTCGAGCCAGTACCAGGAACCGCCGGTGTAAAGCCAGCCGGTCGAGGCGATACCGTCAGCGAACCAGTACCAGGAGCCGTCGACGAAGCCCCAGCCGTTAAGAGGGCCGCAGCTGCCGAAGTAGCGGCGGACGCCCTGCGCATCAGTCTGGTAACCCGTCAGCATGGCCCCCGTCCGGGCGTCGAAGCAGTAGGGCACGCCGCCGACGGATACGGGGCCGCGCGCCAGCGCGCCGGAGCCAGTCGCGTAGTACCAGGTCCCGCCGTCGAGGACCCACCCGGTCGCCATCGCGCCGGACAAATTAAACCAGTACAGGGAGCCGTTGCACTCGTGAAGGCCCGTCACCATGGCGCCGCCCGCGTCGGGCTCGAGCCAGTACCACGTGCCACTCTGAAACAACCATCCGGTATACGCCTTGCCGTTGGAGGCTGCATAATACCAGGTGCTGTCAATTAGTTGCCAATGATAAAGGGAGACATCAACATACGCGTAGTTCATATCAACGTTGCCGTTGATTCCAGGGACTTTTCCGTTGCTCTTATACTGCCAAAAACTGTAATTGCCGGTATAGTCACATTGCGAGTTATATTGAGCAATCCAATGATCCCAAGAGCTACTCTTAAATACAGAGTCAGTCAAAATGTTGTTAAACCAATTTAAATTTGCATAAATACCAGGCTCATATCCTGCGGCAGAAATCCTATTACAAAAAACCTGCGCCCTCGATGCAATTCCGGTTTGACGTCCATTTGCAATTATCGAGTTATCCTCAAGATCGTAATACACCGGCAATCTTGGATTATGCCCAGAAAGGCAATTGATCACCATTGATGCCTCATCAGCTGCCTGCTGATTATCAAAAGCATATGAATAGATATAGACGCCGTAGGGAATTCCGAGTCGCTCGCACTCAGAAATATTTCGATTAAATTGATAGTCAACTCGACCGCCCCAAGATGGAGCGCCAAATCCAACACGCAGAATAGCGAAATCGATACCAGAAGCCTTAACAGCATTCCAGTCAATACGTCCTTGATGCTCGCTGACATCGATGCCCTGCGCCGTAGCCCCATCGGGAAGAATGCCCATGGACAATAAGGCTATTCCATCTTCTTCGGAAGAAGCATCCTCTGCGACCAATTGCCCATCCTCATAACGCCAGGAATTCTCAACTAGGGACCGCGCAGCTTCCGCGTTCGAGGGGAAAACAAACACAGAAATGGGCGCAAGGACCATCAGCACCAACAATGCCGAAAATAACTTAAGATGTTTGCTCATGTAAACCTCGTCATTCGTTCTTGTTTGCGTTTAGCTTACAGCATGGCTGTGAAAGATTTCCGAACATCCAACTGGACAAGATGCCATCTAGGACGACAAATAACTGCACGTAATACCATAATGTAAACAAGAACTTCCCAGCAGGGTGAAACCAAGGACTCCTAGTCCCTACTCTTAGCCCCAAAGAATGCCGACATCAGTTAGCTTTCAAACCAGATGTCAAAAAGGTAGGGGACCCAGAGAGTCCCCTACAACGCGGAATTCTAACGAATCAAGATTACTTTCGATGGGCCCAAAGCAGTCAAACCGGAGATGCGATTTCCATAACCATCACTATGCCAGAACAAATTTTCGCTCGGCGAATTGCCCCAGAAAAAGCCAATGTGGCTATCGTCCGCATATGGGTTGTAAGGATTGAAGAACACAATGTCCCCCTTACGAGCCAAACCACTGCGTAACAACTCATCAATAGAGTTGAAATAAGTCACGTTCGCGCACGTATCGATAGCGTAGCCGTACCAACGATAAGCGTTTACGCAGCCGCCCCTTCCGGGACCTCCACTCCAAGGGGAATGGCTCTGCTCGGCGGCAATGGGAGCTAAATTCCCGCCCGCCTTCATATATGCATGCGATACAAATCCACCACAATTCATGCCCGTATAACCGTCCCAACGCGGATCACCCTTTGGGTACATGCACGTTTCCTGGCTGAGATGCGTGTCGTAGCGTGTTCCACGGTCATAGCCGTCGCTTTCGTGGCTCATAAGCCAATTGACCAGGCTGGACCTATTAACCCCCAAAACAGAACCAGACGTATTCAACCATGCACCACTTGCATTGAAGTAATAGCCAACGCCATCGATTTTCAGCCACCCGTTAGCAAACATGGCACCCGAAGGCTGGAGCCAGTACCACGTACCGCCGTCATTAAGCCATCCAGTTTTCATCTTGAATGTGGAAGGGTCCATCCAATACCACGCACTGTTGACATATTGCCAACCAGACTTAAGGACACCATTGGAAGATGCGTAGTACCAAGTATTGCCACTTTCGTCAGAAGCGTCTTTCGACATAATCCAACCAGACGCCACGTTAACGACACCATTCGCATCCGCATAGAAAACCGCATCTCCAATATGAATCACACCTGGCAATGAAGACGAGTCGGTACGATCAGCGACTACAGGAGATCCATCAGATGAAGTAGGCAACGGCTCGCTCAGTGCTCCAGACGAATTCGCCCATGCTATACCATCGTTCAAGTTGATCCAGCACGAAGATGCCATTGCACCGGAATCATAAGAAAAATAGCGCTTGCTTCCTACCGCAAATTCACCAGTACGCATTGCGCCGGATACATCATCAAGGTAATACCAGGCGCTTCCGGACTTTATCCATCGCCCTCGTTGAATAGCTCCGTTTGATGCGGCGTAATACCAAGTACCATCAGCAAGTGCCCAGCCTGTTGCCATGGCACCTGAACTCATAAGGAAATAGGTGGACGAGCCCACTTGCACAAAGCCCGTGAGCATAATATGGCTTCCTGGATCCAGGTAATACCAAGAATTCCCTAGAAGTAACCAGCCTCCATGCAGCAAGCCGTTAGAGTCAGCGTAATACCAGTTGTTGTCAATAAGTGCCCACTGGGAGGATAGCATGGCCCCTGAACTGTTAAAGATATAAGAGGTGCCATTGCATTCATTCAGCCCGGTGGCCATAGAACCGTCTGCAGGATCAAGCCAGTACCAACGACCCCCATCCGAGAGCCAGCCCTTTACCAGAGCACCAGAGCCGGAAAAATAACGCCAGACAGAAGCATCAAGATGCCATCCGATAAGCATTGCACCAGAAGAAGAGAATCCATACGTGGCTCCCCCAATCTGCAGCATCGCATCGTGGACCATCTTGCCCTCATCATCCAGCCAATACCAGTTGCTGCCGTCTGAAAGCCAGCCTTTTACCATGGCGCCAGAACCGGAGAAATAACGCCAAGCAGAAGTGGAGCCCGTAGAATCTAGGTACCAGCCGACACGCATTGCGCCCGAAGAGGAAAAGGCATACGTCGCACCCCCGACTTGAACCAACCCATCCTGAGCCATTCGACCTTCGTCGTCGAACCAGTACCAGCTACCGTTTATATGTCTCCAAGAAGAAACAGCGATTGTTCCGTCGGACAAGCCCCAACGCCAAAAACCAGCCCATTCTTCGGGTGATATCCACCCCTGATGCCAAATAATTTGATTCGAAACCTCGGAAGGGGTCTCATTATCCACCTGAGAGTTCTGCTCGACAGCGAAGGTCGATTCGCGCTGAGCATCAACGCCTGACTCGACAGAAGCAATAGCAACGTTAGATGCGGGACCTTCGTCAGTGTTATTCAAATCAAGGGCGTATAACATCGAGGGCGAACCCAAAAGGAGCCCCAAAGAAACAAGGCCCGAAAAGACCAGCACCCCGAATGACCATTTCTTCATAGCAGCACAGTATCCAATCACGCAGTGGCCCCGTCACCTCAGGGCAACGGGGCCTCAATCAAAACTAGCTCAGTAATGTACTAGCCAATTTGCTGGCAGTTTTTGCACTCTCGTGAAGCGCCACGCCTCTGGGCCTCCTGGATAGAGATCTGCGAATAGCCCTTTGCGTCCTTGCCAACGGTACGGCACTTATGCGTATGGTAAACATGGCTACCGCTCTTATACCAAACTAAACCATAGCCCGGAATCCACTTGCCGTCCTCGCCGACATAGTAGGAGCCAACCCAGGCATTCGTAGCCATGGCACCGGAAGACTGGAGGTAGTAGTCGCCGACCCAGGCGTCGTGGGCCATAGCGCCGGAACCGCTAAAGTAGTACCAGGCGCCGCCGACCTGACGCCAGCCGGTGACCATCGCGCCGGAATCGTCGAACCAGTACCAAACTCCACCAACGTTAGCCCAAGAGTTAGAGGCCATAGCGCCCGAACCTCCGAGCCAATACCACGTGCCGCCATTGCTGAGCCAGCCGGTTGCCATGGCGCCCGAACTGCTCGCATAGTACCAAGAGCCGCCTGCCAAGAACCAGCCAGTGGCCATTGCACCGGAGTCGCCGAACCAGTACCAGGAGCCGCCGAGGCTGCGCCAGCTGTTAGCGACCATGGCGCCCGAACCGTCGAGGTAGTACCACGTACCGCCGATGTTGAGCCAGCCAGTGGCCATCGCACCGGAAGCGTTGGCGTAGTACCACGTCCCCGAAACGTTGATCCAGCCGGTCAGCATGACACCATACTCGTCGAAATAATACCAAGTTCCACCGATATTATGCCAACCGGTCAGCAGTTCGCCACTGGAGGTCGCATAGAACCACTTTCCATAGATGGAGTCATAGAGCCAGCCGCTATGCTGCATGCGGCCATCGGCGTTGGCACCAGGGGTGTTCAGGAAGTAGTTCTTGCCGTCAATCTGAACTCGGCCGTATGCCATATCATGGCTTTCGGGGTAGAAGTAATACTTGTCCCCACCGATAGACTGCCAGCCCGACACCGCGATCCCGTCAGCGCCAAAATAGTACCAGACAGCTTCGTATTCGTTATGCCACTGGTTCGTGACCATGGCGCCAGTTTCGGGATCGAAATAGCGAAGGTTGCCGTCCTCGCACCGAACGAGTCCAGTCTTCGGACGACCGTCGGAACACCATTCCGTAATCGGTCCACCGCCTCCGCCACCGCCAGCAATATCAGCAAATGAGGGCGCCGGGGCAACCGTCGTGCAGACAGCGGCAAATGCAACAACTCCCAGCACTGTTAGTCCGCGCCATCTTTCTCGAAGGTTTTTCATACGACATCCTTTCTCCGAGATTTAAGGCTCTCTTAAGTAATTTTTAAACTATCAATTCAGTATTTCAACGGGAAATCGATAAAAGGTGTCTTTGTGACTGCAATTTAAATATGAGTCGCCACACCTCAACCGTTACGCTAAATAGCTTCTGAGTCAAACCGAGCACATAAGCGAACCAATTTAATTAATACGGTCACCTAAAAATCCTGACACACGTTTTCGATATGACAAGAGCCGCTTCAACGAGGAGTACTTGAACCCCACCGCTCTTGCAGCTCTTGAGGATACTTTGCCGGATCTTGGAATTACTTCGCTCTAAAGCGAGAAGTATTCACTGTCGGAGGATAGGTTTGGTCCGAGCCACGGATCGCCTCTCAAGAAGAACTCAGGCCAGCGCTGCATGAACAGCGCTTGCTCGCGCTTCCAGCGGCGCAGCTTTTCCTCGTTGGCCTCTTCCCTGCCGCGCGAGGTGAACTCGTAGTGGCACAGCTCGGCATAGGGCATTTGCCCTCCTCCAGCAAAACACTGTCACCAACTTAGCCCACCAACCTCGCCATTTGTTAAGCAACAAGTGCGAGCGGTAGGTATTGATCTACAACCGTTGGGGATTGAAAAAAATGCAGTAGCCGAAAACGTAATATCTTCCGATTGGCGCGGCATAAAAATAGAGGGCGTCCCATAAAGAGAAGCCCCCTTGCAAAACGGCCGAACCGCTTTTCGAAGTGGGAAATATTTTGCACCAGATGCCTAGGAATCGCAAGAAGGCATATCTTCAGCGTCACACAAATACCATGCGCCGATCACTTTCGACAAAAACGAGAAGGAGGAAGTTATGACCTCCGCAGCTTTATAGTAGTTGATGTTGCGATTTGCCCTAGAAATAAACTTGGAAAGCGATTGTGCTTTGTGCTTAATAACGCCTTTAGACGACACCTCTTTGTGCAGATATAGCGTTGTGACAATCTGGCGTATTCGCTCATTGCTCATCCTTGCCTTACGCTGATAAGAGCCAACCCCATCTATTTTGCTCAATGCCTTCATAACACCGTTATTTGCCCTTCGGGCATTCTCATCCGAAGCAAGACCATTAAGAATGCAACTATTGTGAGCACACGCGTTGTGGAGATCTTTTGCCGCGCGAAGCAAATAAAACCTATCGCGAAGCTCATCATCGTCAAACCGTTTGGCGCAAAACAAAATGAATGAATTAAAGGCGCCAAAGGTAATAACTTCCAGAAAGGCCCAGACAGGCATATTAAAACCACTGTATTTTGCAAGAATGCCTGCAGAATAGGCACTCGACTCACAACGTGAAATCTCTTTTTTAACCCAGTTGGTCACATTCCCCTTGCTATCAAATGTATCCTGCTCGCTCAAATAGTCTTGAACGATTTCGTAACCGTCCTCGGCATGCTGCTCTATCCTGCCCAGCAAGTCAACTTTGCAGAAGTGCTCGATATCAAGAGTGAGTGAAATCATCTCGTTTCGAAGCAACATATCGATAATCGAAAGGTCAACAAGCATCTTGAAATCTAAGTTGACATATTCACCCTTGCGTTTTCCATCAGAAACCTTTGGAAATCCGGTGCGGTACGAGCGCAAGCGAAAGTAATTGTTGTTCTTCGTCAGATACTCGACTGCCTCTGCCTCGCTCATATAGCGGAAACGGACACCCTTGCTCTTAAGATGGGAGACTTGTTCCCAAGGAGTAAGCCAAGGCTTTTGATCGCACATATCTTGTTGACGAATAGGACTATTCACTGCGCTCTCCAGCGTATTTGATGAAATAACAGATTGATTTTATCCTAACTTTAAATACCTATTAAACAGCCGGACGCTCATGCAAATACATCATGGCGCGCCGCCGTCCATCTTGCCTTGAGCTCGTTACAACATTTGCATTAGCTTCCACAGAATTAGGAGGAGTATCCGGTAGCGCGCAGAGATTCAATACAGCATTCTTTCATTCCGCCAATCCGGACAATAACGGCTCGATGCCGAATAAAAAACGATCTTCAAGCTCCCGACAGCGATCGCAGTATTCAATTGTGCCGACAAACAAAGATGATATTCCTGCGCCTAAAACCGCTAACAAAACCTCGTTCATCTGTTCATCCGTCAAAATGACTGCGTTTAGAGGGCAAATATAGAAAATAAACGAGATAGCCGCAACGACGGATGACGCTATTACGATCGTTCTCGATAATCTCATGCTGTTTCACCCTTAGACAAGCGGACTGCACCTGAAATCCCGATAATCGCATCGACACGTATAAGAAAAGCTAAGCGTAGGCTCCACGAATCAAACTCCAGCAATTTAGCAAAAACCCAACGTCCTCACAGCCCTTGAGCACCCTATGCTGGATTTCACGTCACCTCGCGCTAAAGCGAGAAGTACTCACTGTCGGAGGATAGGTTTGACCCGAGCCACAGATCGCCATCGAGGAAGAACTCTGGCCAGCGCTGCATGAACAGCGCTTGCTCGCGCTTCCAGCGGCGCAGCTTTTTCTCGTTGGCCTCTTCCCTGCCGCGCGAGGTGAACTCGTAGTGATACAGCTCGGCATAGGGCGTATAGATGGTTCGATAGCCCGCCTCCCACACGCGCAGACAAAAGTCCGCGTCGTTAAAGCCGACGGCGAATTCCTCGTCGTAGCCTCCGACCCGCTCAAATACGTCGCGTCGGACCATCTGACAGGCACCAGTTACGGCGCTAAAGTTACCGGGGCGCACAGCGCGGGCAAGATAGCCCTCGCGCTTTGCCGAGAAGTCCTGGTTGGCATGGGCAAGTGCGCCACGCACGCCAACCAAGATGCCGGCATGTTGCACCAGATGATCGGCAAAGTAGAGTTTGGCGCCCACCACGCCCGCATCGGAACGCTGCAGATACCCCATCATCTCTTCGATAAAGTCCGGACTTATGACCTCGGTATCGTTGTTGAGCAGCAGCAGATAGTCGCCCCTGGCATGCTCAACGCCAAAGTTAATGATCTTGGAGTAATTGAACTCACCCGGCCAGTACACAACGTGTGCGATGCCCTTACCTTCGGATGCAGCAGTCACGCGCTCTGGCAGGGTTTCGTAATACGCAAACGTCTCCGGGGCTTTGCTGTTGTTCTCCACCAAGACGATCTCGTAATTGGCATACGTTGCCTTCTGAGCGATCGACATCACGCAGGCATCGAGCGTCTCAACGTGATCCTTGGTGGGAATCACAATGCTCACCAGCGGCGCAGACTCCGGCAGCGCATAACGCATGTGATAGACAAACGGCATCTCGGTCTCCTCGACCGTTCCGCAAATGCCCAGCGCGTTAAAGTGGCGCTGAAGCGCAAGGCGCCCGGCTTCAATAGCATACGGCTTGCTATCGGCAGAACCGTCGGCGGTCGATCCCGGATGCACGCGCCAGTGATACAGCACATGCGCAACGTGCTCAAAGCGCGCGCCGGCTGCAAGGCAGCGGAGCGTCAGGTCGTAATCCTGGGCGCCCGCAACGTCTTCTGGGGACATACCAATGTGATCGATGAGCGCCTTCTCCACCATCAGGAAATGCGTCACGCAGTTATGGCTATAGAGCAGATCGACGTTGAGCCGCGTCTTAAAGACCGGCTGGCCCCACTCCCCCGTTTTCTGAAACATATCCTCGTCGCAGAACAAGACCTGGGGGCGCTCGCCCTCGGCCGCCTTATTCAGCGCGGAAACATACTGGAATAACGCGTCCGGCTCCAGAATGTCGTCATGGTCCAGGAACGCGATGTAGTCGCCCGTCGCTTGCTCGATACCTGCGTTGGTGTTGACCACAATGCCGCCGTTGCCGGGCAGCCCGATGCGACGAACGCGCTCGTCGTGAGCACCTGCCGCAAGGTCGGCAACCGCGTCCCATTCGGGCGAGGCATCCATAAGGAGCAGTTCCCAGTTGTCATAGCTCTGGGCTAGCACCGAGTCCAGCAGCTCGCGCAGGTAGACCCGATCAGTCTTGTAGCACGGCACCACAATGCTCACGAGCGGTCTATAGGCAAAGGCCACCGAAGTGACACACTGGCACGCCAAATCGCCCGGCTTTGCGCGATGCTGCTCAAACCATCGTCGATAAGCTGCGTCGTCTGCACGCGCGTCCTTCATACGGTTCCAGCTGTCGTCGACCATGCCGTTGTACAGGCGACCATCCATGGCGCAAAACCCGCTCTGGATCTGCTCTGTGGGATCGCTCACAATCGCGACAAAATCTCGTATATCCTGAGGCATCTCAACGCTCAGAAACGTTTTATTGACGCGGCATCCGTCCTGCTGCGGCACATAGACCTGCGACTCAAACACATGCACGGTGATATCGATAGCGTTCATATGCGTATCGAAGACCTGGAGCTCAGGTGCGCACTGGGGGTCTCCCACCCACGTAACCTCATAGCGCCACACCGCGCCGGCGTCTGTCGGCAAATAGCGAATGGCATCGATCTCGTAGCGACCGCAGCATTCGCCACGCTGCGCATCGCGGATAAGCGCGCACAGCGCAGGCTTTGCTTTGTAGTTAATCTTGGATTCCAGCTTGGCCACGCGGCTATCGAGGCGAATGGCGCCAAGCTTTTGGCCACCGGACACAAATGCAGCGTCGATCGCAGAGCCATCCAAAAACGGAAGCACCAAGACGGCGAGCTCGCGCTCGTAATCGGCAACGGAAGGGCAAAGCGCCAGCACACGGCCATGGTCAACCGGGAGTACCAGCGACGGCACACAAGAACCGCTCGTCGTCGCGCGGACAAAGGCCTGAGAACCTTCTTGCTCAATAAGCGCGGCGACATCCTGGCCGGCAAAACGAAGCAACACAAACAGACGGCCCTGACTGCGGCAAAGTGTCAAACGCTTGATACTCATCTACACTTCTCGCTTTCCCAGGGCGTTCGCTGCCATGCGTTTGCAGGCACCCAGGCGCCCAAACCTCAAGACGTCGTAATCGAACATGAGCTTTTTGCACTCACGGGCATTGGGGGCCTTGCTGGTAAGCGCCGCACGCACCATAGCAGCAACAGAAGGAGCGCATTGTGCGAGCGCAGCATCGCTGCCCGCGGCAGAACCGGCAAGCGCCGTGGCAACGGCAGCAAACACCTTGCCGCAGTCCGAACCCAGCAACCTGAGCGCATCGTACAGCACCAGATCGCATAGGAAGTACGCCAGGTCATCGGCATGCTGTGCATCGAGACCGTCGCGCTGCCAGTCAGTCAGCACCGCGGAGTAAATCTTCACGTGCTCCAGCAGACGCGTCTCGTCGTCGTAGCGCATAGTGTCCATGAGCGAACCCTTGCGCGCCACGCGGTAGTCATACAGCTTGTTCGAGATAAGCGCGCTCTTGTGCGAACGACCGTACACGGCAAAATCGAAGACCTGGTCCTCGCCATACTTAACGGTTTCGTCGAACACGATCCCGTTGCCCAGCAAAAACTCACGCTTGCAGGCGGTGCGCCATGCAAAGGGGCGAGATGCTTCCTTAAACAGCAGATCGGAGCTATAGCCTTCAAACGACACATCGCGTGGGCTCAGCACATAGTTAAGCCACGGATACCCCGCCTCCAGCGGATACGGATTCGCGCCAAAGGTCAAAACATCACAGCGTTCGCGCTCAAAGGCATCGACGATCACACGGCACGCATCGGGCGTAAAGCGGTCGTCGGAATCCAAAAACGCGACGATAGGCGCCGTGGACGCGGCGATGCCTGCATTACGTGCACTCGACAGGCCGCCGTTCTCCTTATCGACCAGCGTAAAGCGAGCGTCCTTTTCGCAATAAGCGGCCGCAATATCGCGCGAGCCATCCGGCGAGCCATCGTTGACCAGCACACCTTCCCAATCGGGCATATCCTGCGCAAGCAGGGAGTCCAGGCACCAGGCCAGGCACTCCTCAACTTTATAGATGGGAACGACAACGGAAATCTTGGGGGTAGCCATAGTCACTCGCTCCTACTGTGCGGCCGGGACGTCATCGGGATGCGGGTTGTCGCCGTAGGAGCGCTGATACGTCAGCACGCGCCAGACCAGCGGCAGGCCACCAATCTTAAAGTAATGCTTAAACGTATTGAGCTTGCCCGGCTTCTTAAAGTCAAAGCGCGAATCGATATAGGCGCGGGGCGACTTGACCATCAGGCGCAAGTCGGTCTCGCCACGCGGATCAAACAGCGACAGGTCAAAGCGACCGGCATCCCAATCGGCCTTGAGCTCGGGGGAAGCCTTGTCCCAAAACTGCCCACGCAGCTCATCGACCAGACGCTCATCATTCCAGCGGTACGTATCGACCTTCATGCGCATTAAAATACCCTGGAGCTGAGCCTTGAGCTCGGGACGCTCGTCCAAAAAACGTTGCATCTCGGCATATTCGTCGCACACGCAAAACACCTTGTTGGGCGAATTAACGGAGCTCTTCTCGTTATCCTGGCGATAGCACAAAATGGGGTCCGTAATAAACGCGGCACGTTCGGCACAAGCCCAAACCTTAAAGTTAAAGCCTGCGTCCTGATACGAGGCGCCCGGCGTGGGAAGGAACCGAATCTGATTGTCGTTGAGGAACTCGCGTCGATAGATAGCCGACCAAATGGAAGGTTTGCGGTAGAAAATCCCCGGGCGATCGACGGGGCGATACGCGGCGCCCGTCATATGCTCATCGATAATCCCAAACAGCTCACGGCGCTCACTGGGCGTGGACCAATACAGGTAAAAGTCGCCCTTTACCACATCGGCATGTTCAGCATCGGCCTTGGCAACCAGCTTTTGGAGCGAATCCTCAAACATAAAGTCGTCGGACTCAAGGATGCCCACGTACTCGCCGCGCGCCATCTCCAGGCCGCGGTTCATCGAGTCACCGTAGCCGCTGTTGGCTTTGTCGATCATCTTTACACGGGGGTCGCGCTCCATGTACTCGCGAATGATATCCGGCGAGCTATCGGTGGAACCGTCATTGATGCAGATGATCTCGATGTCCTTGAGCGTCTGAGTCACGGCAGAATCGAAGCACTCGCGCAGGTAGCGTTCGACATTGCAAATGGGAACAAGCAGCGAAACTTTAGGGGTATCAGAGTTCTGCAAGAGAACCTCCTGTTGAATAGCGTGTAACAGGGTTATTTTAGCAGCCGAATTGCGGCGGGCGGCAGCGCTTGGAATTAGATAAAGCGCTCCAGGCAGGCTTTGAGACCACGAGTCGAAAGATAGAACAGCGTGGCGTCTGCCATCGAAACGCCCGAGGTCGTCGCGACGAACTTGTGGGCAACACGGCAAACGGCGCCCTTGGCAGGCGTATCCGCCCAGTCCGCTCCCAAAAACGTCGCGAGGTCCATGTTGACGCGAGCCGCCACGCGATGGAAGCCATCGGCATCCAAGCGCGCCAGGTCGAACACAATTAGGTCCAAAAACCAAGTTATCAGCTCGCCGGGACACAGGTCCAAAAGACCGTAGGCCGCCCAGTCCTCCAAGACCTCCTCGAGCATCCTCATGTGGGCGTCAAGCTTTTTGGCACGAGCCTCGGCACTGTTGAACTCGTGCGTCGCCGATTCGCTCTCCATCACGTAGTGGTAGAACTTGTCCGGCATGACGACGGTCTTGCGGGCAAGCGCATAAGCCGCAAATTGGAAGACGACGTCCTCGCCCAAAGCCAAACCGGGGGCGAAGCGAATGCCTTCGCGATTGAGCAGCTCGCGCGAAAAAGCCGCACGGCAGGCATAGGGCTGCGCATTCGAATGGAACAGCAGTTGGGGATCACGGGCGCCGAAGGTACCGGCTTTGGGGCTCATGAGTTGCTGGATGCGTTTGGGGGCAGCATCGACGGGTTCACAGACACCGCCAAAAACGGCAGCCTCGGCATCTGCAGACTCCATGGCATGCAGCACGCGCTCGACCGTCTGGGCATCGATGTAATCGTCGGCGTCCACAAAAAAGACGGTCTCGCCCACGGCGGCATCGATACCGGCATTTCGAGCACACGAGACGCCCGCGTTTTCCTGGTCAATCACCAGTACGTGATCGTCGGCCTGCGCGATCTGGCGCAACACGTTCAACGAATCATCAGTCGAACCGTCGTTGACGCAGACAACCTGAATCGAGCGCTCGGACTGGGCCAACAGCGAATCGACGCATCGCTGAATGGAGCGCGACGAATTGTAGACGGGAACGACAATGGTCGCTTTGGGGGTCAAAGTCTCTCCCATGTCGACCTACCCCCTCAGTGATTCGATGAGGAAGGCAGCAACCACACCTGGGCCTCCAACCGAGGCGTAATACTTAGCACGCCCCAAGGCACCATCCGTCGCAAAACTCGGATGCTCGTCAACCCAGCCCTCAGGATCTTTGAGGATGGCAGCGAGATTTGCGCGCTTCCACGGCTTGAGATCGTCAAGCGAAAACTCCCCCGCGTCCAAGGCCGCTTGGAACTCCTTGGCCATCTGAACCAGGAACTCCTTATAGAACTTAGGCGCTAGGCGCACGTAGTTCCACATGTACGAATCGTACTTAATGAGCTGATTGAACTTGAGCATGCGCGCGACGTCATCACTTGCGTGGTCACGGGCATAATCCTCTCGAATCCAACGCTCAATCTCGGCATACTCGGTATTGACGCAAAAGACCTTAGCCGAAGAATTGACCGAGGAATTCTCGTTGTCCTGGCGATAAGACAACACGGCATCATGAAGGTAAACAGCCTTATCGGCGCACGCGATCACCTTAAAGGCGAATGACGTGTCCTGAAAGGATGCCCCCGGAGTCGGCAGGAACGTAATGCCGTTGCGCTCAAGAAAATCGCGACGGTACACGGCCGACCAAATCGACGGCTTTTGCTTAAAGAACTGCGTCGTATCGCTCGGGTGCACTGGCTTTCCACAGTCCTTGGCTTTAAACATCTCGTGCAGCGAACGGCGCTCCTCGGGCTTAGACCAGTAGAAATCAAAGTTCGCCTTCGCGAAGTCGGCATTATTGCTATCGGCGGCCGAGACAAGCTTTTCGAGTGCGTCGGACGCCATAAAGTCATCGGACTCCAAGATGCCAACGTACTTGCCACGCGCCATCTCCAGACCGTGGTTCATCGAGTCGCCGTAGCCGCTGTTGGCCTTGTCGATCATCTTAACGCGCTCATCGCGCTCCATATACTCGCGGATAATCGCCGGCGAGTTGTCGGTCGACCCGTCGTTAATGCAGATGATCTCAATATCCTTGAGCGTCTGCGCCAGGGCGGAATCGAGACACTCGCGCAGGTAGCGCTGAACATTGTAAATGGGAATAAGCAGCGACAGAACAGGGCTGCCAGAGGCGTTAGTAGACAAATGTGCTCCTTAGGAAATACCTGTCGTTTCATGGTATCAAAGGGTCAGCGCGCTAGCGGGCGTTTATATAATCTATGGAGCTCGCAGAGGCAAACCGATAAGAAAGGACGTCATGCAGCCCAAAGCCGCACGCAACATACCCATCGAAGCGCTGCGTTTGGTCGCGGTCGCCGGCATCGCGGTGTTCCACACCTTTCAGTGGACCTTCCAAGCCGTCTGCGTCGGCGCCGTGGAATATGCCCCACTTGCGATATTCCCCTATTCCGGCGCGCTCGGTTTTATTAACTTGCTTGGCTGCTGGGCCAACGAGGTCTTCTTTATGATCTCGGGCTATTTTCTCATCGCTTCGGCCGCGCGTGCTTGGGACGGTGGAGCAACGTGGAAGTCGCAAATGCAACGGACGGCGCAGCGCCTTGGCAAGGTCATTATGCCCACTGCGTTTTATTGCCTCGTGGCGCTCGCGTGGTCCACGGTCGTCTCACCCATTCCCGATGTTACCCTCAATACGCACTACTGGTACACGCTAGGCCTTGAGTTTATCTGGGTCTATGCCGCCACGGTCTTCATGGCGCCATGGTTTGGACTGGCCAAGAGTCGACTCCCCCAGAAAACCTACAAGACGACGGTCATCGCCGTTGGCATCCTCGCATTTGTTGTTAACGGGTATTTAGCCGCTATGAGTGCGACAAGCGCCGGCGAGTTTTCTTGGCTCCAGAAGCTCATGAGCGCTGCCACGTACGTAGTCGCGTTTTTGATCGGCGGGCTGCTCCGCGACGTTACCGATGTCATGGATTCGGACAGAGCGGGCACCTTGGGCATGCGCTCGCTCGTAACGGTTTTGGTGCTCACCATCATCCTGGAAGGAGCACTCTCCTTCACCGGCAACCTCACGGCGACGGCAACCCTCTCCTACAAATCGACCTCGCTGATTTCGTTTGCCCTCGCTGCCGCCTCCTTACTCTTTGCGGCAACCCGACACAGTACCTCAGGCAATCCGCGGACTGCAAGTATCATCGTCACCTTATCGACCGCCACGCTCGGTTTCTATGTGATGCAGTCGCTCACCAGTGGCTTGTGGCGTCCCGTCTTCAATACGTTGCTCGCAAACATACTGATCAGCCAAAACAGCCCGGCAGCTATATGTTTCGTCACGGGTACCGTCATTAGCATCGTCTTTGCCCTGACACTTCTCACCATCGAC
Organism: uncultured Collinsella sp.; assembly: GCA_937989875.1. Lineage (GTDB taxonomy): Bacteria > Actinomycetota > Coriobacteriia > Coriobacteriales > Coriobacteriaceae > Collinsella. The sequence continues at coordinate 16,805 of CALKBO010000012.1, forward strand.
GCAGCTAGAAGCCTTATCGCTCGCAAGCCCAAGCGGCAATAGGCACGCTGCCGTCAGACCCTAAAGCCGCTACAGCCGTGGCAGGTTCCTGCGTTTTATTCAAAGCTTGCCGCCAAGGTGCGCCGAGCCTTTACAATAGGACAGTCCCAAGGACGTATTCGATAGCTTCCGTGCAGCGCTCGCCCGCCGCGCGTGAAAGGATATATTGCCCCATGCCTTCAACCCTTCCCGCTCCCATCGATAAGCTCGCCATCGTCGTCGTTACGTACAAGCGCCAGGAACTCCTGGCCAACTTGTTCGACTCTATGACCGAGCTCACGGCAACGCCCTGGCGCATCGTGATTGTCGATAACGAGAATTCGCGCGAGACCGAGGCCATGTGCACCGCATTCAACGAGCGCCTGGCCAACCTGTGGGGCATCGACACCGAGCAGCCCGACGCGCAGGGCGGCACCGACCGTGTCATCTATGCCCCGCAGCTCGAAAACGGCGGCGGTGCGGGCGGCTTCTCAGCCGGCACCAAATGCGCCTACGACCTGGGCGCCCAGTGGTTCTGGGTGATGGACGACGACGTGCTCGTCATCCCCGAAGGCATCGAGCGTCTTGCCAAGTGGACCGACCGCTACGATGTCATCCAGGGTTCGCGCCTGGACTTCGACGGCGGCGCCTTCTTTTGGCAGTACCAGCTCATCCTTTCGCTCGGCATTCCCAACCCTGTCGCCAAGTGGGACTTGGGCCCCGAGGGCTACCGCGCCATGAACCAGCTGTGCTTTGAGGGCGGCATGTTCTCGCGCCGCGTGGTCGACAAGATCGGCCTGCCTGACGCGCGCTTCTTTATCTACGGTGACGATGCCTGCTACGGCTACGTAGCCAGCCAACACTTCCCCGCCGCCGTGGTCGCCGACGTGGTGCTCAAGCGCGCCCGCGCCGTCTCTAACTGGGATATCGCCGGCAAGCGCCAGCTCAACTCCACGAGCGACACCAACCGTTACTACATCATGCGCAACCGCGGTTATCTGGCACGCTACATGCAGATCTACGGCGACTACCACCCCATGCTGTTCCGCCTGGGCAATGCCGCGACCTTCTGCAAGGAATTCATTCGCCTGGCTGCGGTCGATAAGTGCTTTAAGACCGGCATTCCGGCGCTGCGCCGCGGCATGAAGGACGCCCGCAAGATCATCAAGGATCCCAACTGGAAGCCCATGCCGCCCATGAAGGACACCGAGTAACGGAAGCCGGAAACACCTCAGCGCTTAAAGCCGCTGGTACACCGTAGCCACATGCTGTCCATCAAATCCAAACCCCCAGCGCATGCGGCCAACGCCGGGTCGCGGCACACGGATTTCGTCGATGCCGTCGCGCTCTATGTCGAGCAGCGCCTGCACGGCCAGCAATTCCAGGCCCAGCGCATCCACACCGGGGTCATACATCATGTTGATCGTTATCAGCGGACGTTCATCGAGCATACCGATCGTATCAGCTATGTCGAACACGGCGCCCGTAGGAAAAACCTGGATGTCCCAGCGATCCGTGCTGCACTTTCGCCTCGAGGCAGGATTGGCATAGCCCGGCAATCCAAAGCAGAGCCCCTGCAAGAGCAGGTGATATGGCAGCGGTGTATCTGGGTCGGTCGCACCGATTCCCGCATCTCCCAAGATGCGGCTTAGCGCCCGCCTCACGGTATCCTCGTTCCCATGGCACAGCCCATCTCGAAACGCATCGACGTCTCGAATGTCTTCTGCAGCGCACTCAAACCACTCAATGATCACTAGACGCAAGGCCTGGCGAAGCTCGTTATTGGGCAATCGCAAAGCACGGAGGCGATCGCCATGCTCTGGCTCCTCAGTCATATCCGTCGTGAAAAAACCGGACAGATACAGCGCTGTCCACATGCCATCGTCAGACGAGACATCTGGCTCTGCAGTGCCCAAACAAAGCGGTGCCTCAGCGCACCCATGGGCCTCGAGCAAATCAAACAAGACCGAAAGGCGGTCGAGATTCCACCCGGCAACTACCCTACTCAGGCAATCGGCATATCCATACAGATCGGCACGCACAGGCGCCGTGCAGTCTCGGTCCAGAAAACCGATCACACGCTCTGGACTCGAGCAATAGGCCCTGCCAAACCGATACCCCTCGAGCCATTCACGCGCATCATCCAGGTATTCCTCGCGCCCAGCATGATTCAAAAGAGCCTGGACCTCGGCATCCGAAAAACCGAACCAACGGTCACACCATGCCGACAGCGGCGTCGTCAGACAATACGAGCAGCCGCGCGAAGAAAGCGCCGCTTCGGCAGGACCGGGACGCTCCCCCATCAGACACGTAAGCCGCAACGAATCGCGCGCAGTGGCAATGGCGTCAAACAGCACACGGTCAAGTAGTTCTGCCGGATAGGCGTCGGAAGCGTCCCTCGCGCTCGCACGGCGAGACCACGCCGCATCGTACCCATCAACGAGCAATACAACCTGCTCATCGCAGGCAATCTCCAGCAGCTCTATGAGCACACCGAGCACCGAGTCAACCTCGTCCGCGCTCGCCACGCCACGCGCGACACGTTCGATGTGACGCACCTTATCTCGAGCTAAATCCGGAGCCTCCAAGAGCGCCAACAAGCGAGCGCACTCGCCCGAAAGGGCATCGCGCACGACGCCGGCAACAGCGGGGCCACGCCTCGCAGCGCCAGAAAAGTCCAGCGATATCACCGGATAGCAAGCATACTCATCCCGATAGCGCCCGCCGTTCGCATCCCAAATCTGAGCATCGGCAAACAAATGCTGACCAGAGCGACCGACCGCTGGACGCTCCAGAAAAGCCCTGAGCATCGACAAGTTCATGCTCTTGCCAAAACCCTCGGGTCGACAGCACACCACAACGAACGCGTCGCAGTCCAACACATCGGCAATAAACATGGTCTTGTCAACCAGCATGGAGCAACCAAGGGCCTCCGCATAGTCGTGTATGCCGATGGGCAAAACCGCATCGTCGGCACAGCCGATCAAGCGCACGCCAAAGCCAGCAGCACAATCAACATTTGCCTGTTCAGACACCAAAACGTTCCCCCCTAAATCGCTGCACGATGCCAATTGTAATGACCGCCTCGCGCGTACCGACGACGCCGCGCGAACATATCGGGCAACGGTATCAACAAGAGGTATGAGGGGGCATAACTAATCGTTGCACAACAAAACGGGGCCCGATGCATTCGCACCGGACCCCGTCCCGATTCTTTAGTTATCTAGCAACCAAGAGGCTACTCCTCCGAGCCATCCTCCCCAGAATTCTTCTTCTGCTGATCGAGCTTATGCTTACCACTTACGATAGACGTAGCGCCCAGCGTAGCCAAGCTCGCACTGGCAAGGCTCGCCATAACGATAAGGTCGCCCGTCTTGGGCATGTTACCGCCAGATGACTTGGTCGTTGTAGTCGTCGAGGTTGTAGTGGTCACCGTCTTGGAGTCATTTTGCTCTTGGACCTGGTTGTCAGCACCGCTCTTGTCGTCGTCTTCGGGCTGTTTCTTTTCGCCCTCGGTCTTGCTCTCGTCCTTCTCCTGTTCGGATTTGTCGTCCTTCGCCTCAGAGCTAGAACCCTTATCGGATTCGGTCTTCTCGGAAGCTTTGTCCTTGGAGTCGCCCTTTGAGGCTTCGGTCTTTTCCTTGGAAACCTGATCAGAGTTGTCCTTGTTCTGGGTCGAGCCGTTATTGACGCCAGCCATCAGCGAAGAACCCAGCGTAGAACCAAGCTGCTCGGAGAAAGAGGGCTTCTTGTCCGGCGAAGCAACGGGAGCGTCCGGCGCTTTATTCGAGTCGTCCTTGGAAGCATCGGAATCAGGGGTTGCGTCAGAGCCGGAGCCGTTGTTAGAGCCGGTGGATGAGTTAGAGGTGTCAGCGTCGGTCGAACCAGAAGCGTCGCCGTCCGTATTGCCGGCAGAGTTTGAAGACGAATCGCCCGCAGCAGGGCCGTTCGAATCGGAGCCGTTCGAGGTAGAGCCGTCGTTGGTAGTGCCACCAGCAGAGCCATTACCGTCCGCATCGGTAGAGGGCGCATCCATTCTGTCATCGTTGGCATCGTCCCCCGAGCCGTCATTCGAATCAGGTGTCGGCGAGGGCGCCGGCGCAGGCTCGGGCTGCACGGGCGTCGCAGCGGCAGCCTCATCCTCGGCGATAAAAACCAAGCAGTCCTTCAGCTCATTCTTATAACGATTCTTCCAGCCCTCATGATACTGGGGCTGACTTGAAAACTTGGTGGCGACATTGTTGACCACGCTATTGGAAAGCGCCGTCACAAACTCGCGGTCAGACATATCGTTGGAAAGATTCGCACAGCGGAAAAAGTCCCTGCAGCCACCAGTGCCGCACATGTTGGTAATGCTCCACACCATGCCCTTGACGCAATCGGCGCGGCCCGAAATATCAATACCCAGGCCGCTCTTGAGCCATGCCTCGGTCACCGCATAGTACGAGTTGTACGCATACGCATCCTGCAGAGCCGAAAACTCAGCAGGATCGGTGTTATAAGCACCCTGGAAGGCCTCCTGTGCAATACGGCCCAGCTCGGTAAGCTGACCGTTCTCGGACATGGAATTGTTCGCGTTGGAAATCTCGCCGCCGCGATCAATCGCATCCTTGAGCATGCTGTATTTTTCGGGGTTGTAGTTGTAGGCCTGCTTCATAAACGGAATGAGCGACCAACGACGGTCGAACTGGTAATAACCCAGCGCGTTATAGCCGTCACCGTACGAAAAGCCCTGGTTGTAGTTGCCATGGCTCTCGTACTTGGTAAAGTACTTCATCTCGGGAGTCACGTTGACAAACGAAACGCCCTGGACCGACCTCAGCACGCCCGAGAAGGACTGTTGGGTGTAAAGGCCCTTATCGATATCGGTGGCATCCGAGGCAACACCCGGCGTGAGCTCCTCGGCAGCGGCGGGTGCCGGCGCGGCAACGGCGCCAAACGAAAGCGCCAGCGTCAGGCCCGCAACAATCGCGGAATGCTTGGGCTGCATAAGATCCTCCCTGCATTGGTATAGTTAAAGTGCTGTTTGCAAAGATAAAAATAATTATTGCAGCTCGCCCGTTGTTGCACAACAACCCCTCGGTAAACGGCAACAACCCTCCGCGAAATCTTAAGGAATTAAACAAACTGGTCGTCGGGCGCTAGCAGAAGCTCGCCGTAACGCTCCATCAGCCCGTCTCGCAACTGACAGAAAGCGGGGATATAGACGTTCAAGATGCGCTGAATCAAATCTTGAGCGAGCTTGTTGTCATAGATATGGACGTTCGTATTGCGGTCTCGGAGCATATCTAGCCAGGCCGCCTCATCAATAAAGTCGTAGAATCGGTACGACTCCTTCAAGATGGCACGAGGAGACCCCGACGCGGCAAGCGTGGCGCCCTCATACTCGAGCAGACGCTTAAGGAGCTTCCAGCTCAGTTCAAATTGAAGATTGAACTTATTAATCAATCCACTCTGAACAAAATCATTGTTGAGATCCTGATTGGGCGCATCCTCAAGATTCGCCAAGGCGCTGGCAAAGTTCTCATATTTTTTCATACAGAATCACACCATCCCTGGCAATTTCATCGAGCAATTGCTGCGATAAGGGCTCATCGAGATTGACGACATCTACATCTAAAAGAGTATCAAGACGCTCCTCGATCAAATATGACAACCGGCCGAAATCCCGGCAACCTGCTACGGCGATGTCAATATCGCTCTTAGGCAAGTTGTCACCTCGAGCGCGGGAGCCAAACAGCACAACCTTCTCGGCGTCACATTCCCGAGCAAAAACTTCAATTTGCTTATACACCTTGTCGAGAGATGCCATTTGCAGCCCTACAGCTTAATGTCAAAGTTGATTTCGGGAACGGCGGCCAGGTCGGCCAACGTCACGCCGTCGACATAGTTCTCGATGACCTCGTCAAGGCCACGCCAGAACTTGACGGTGGAACACAGGTCACTGCGGGCGCAGCTGTTGTCGATGCCATCGCACGCCACCGGAGCCGTGCTGCCCTCGACGGCGCGCAGGATGTCGCCAGCACGCACCTCGGCCGGGTCCTTGGCCATCATGTAGCCGCCGCCCTTGCCGCGCACGCTCTTAAGCAGGCCCGCCTTCATAAGCGGACGAACCAGCTGCTCCAGATACTTTTGCGAGATATGCTCGCGGTCGGCAACCTCGCGCAGGGCAATCTTGCCCTCGGCGTCGCCCAGCGCCGCGATATAGATCATCAGTCGGAGGGCATAGCGGCCCTTAGAAGAAATGAGCATACCTACCCTCCCATCGCATCTGGAACAACATGACCAGGTTTGTTTGTCCCAAATCTTAAGTAAGTGGGACAGACACAACAGGTTATTTTGTCCCAGAATTTGAAAAGTCGAGTGGATTAGTCGGGTTTTCCCTTGACTAACGCCGAACCCATAGTAACTTTATTCCGAGAAGATTCCTAGGGTTTAGTACACCTATGAGTACACCATATACAGAGAGGGACAGCATGAGCGCAAATCCGCTGCTTTCCATCGAAGGTCTCACCGCCTCCGTGGACGAGAAGACCATCCTCCACAACGTCAACCTCAACGTCGCCGCCGGCGAGACCCACGTGCTGATGGGACCCAACGGCGCCGGCAAGTCCACCCTCGGCCACCTGGTCATGGGCGACCCCGTCTACACGGTCAACGACGGCCGCATCGTCTTTGACGGCCAGGACATCACCGAGCTCACCACCGACAAGCGCTCGCGCGCCGGCCTGTTCCTGAGCTTCCAGGCCCCGGTCGAGATTCCGGGCGTGCCGCTGTCGAGCTTTTTGCGCGCCAGTATCGCCGGCCGCCCCGGCCTGGAGATGAAGGGCAAGGAGTTCCGCCGTCGCGTCAAGGAGCTCGCGGCCGAGCTCAACATGGATACCGCCTATCTCAACCGCGAGCTGGGCGTAGGCTTCTCGGGCGGCGAGAAGAAGAAGGTCGAGATGCTTCAGCTTCTGCTGCTGCAGCCCAAGCTCGCCATCCTCGACGAGACCGACTCGGGCCTAGACGTCGACGCGCTTTCCACCGTCAGCCACGGCATGGACGCCTACCGCAAGAGCTGCGACGGCTCCATGCTCATCATCACGCACAACACGCGCATCCTGGAGCACCTGGATGTCGACCACGTCCACGTTATGGTCAAGGGCCACATCGTACGCGAGGACGACGCCTCGCTCATTCCCTGGATCGACAAGAACGGTTTTGAGACCTTCGAGCGCGAGGCCGCCGAGCAGCGCGCCCAGGCCGAGGCCGCCGCTGCCGAGCAGCAGGCGTAAAGGGGCGACGCAATGACCAAGAACCGCACCGAGGTCGCGGACATCGACCGCAGCCTCTACGACTTCACCTATGGCGAGGAGGGATTTGAGCGCCTCGACGCCGGCATCACGCCCGACATCGTGCGCGAGATCAGCGCCAAGAAGGACGAGCCGCAGTGGATGCTCGACCTGCGCCTCAAGTCCCTCGAGATCTTCAACCGCTTCCCGGATCCGACGTGGGGCCCCTCCATCGAGGGCCTGGACATGGATAACATCGTCACCTACGTCAAGCCCAACACCGACCAAAAGCACGACTGGGAGTCGGTGCCTGACGACATCAAGAACACCTTTGAGCGCTTGGGCATCCCCGACGCTGAGCGTAGCTACCTGGCGGGCGTCGGCGCGCAGTACGACTCCGAGCTGGTCTACCACAACATGCAGGACACGGCGTCCAAGATGGGCATCGTCTACTCCGGCATCGAGGAGGCTCTGCACGACCCGCAGTGGGAGCCGCTCATCCACGAGAAGTTTATGACGCTCATCCCGCCCACCGACCACAAGTTTGCGGCCCTGCACGGTGCCGTGTGGTCGGGCGGCTCGTTTGTCTACGTGCCCAAGGGCACCAAGCTCGATTTTCCGCTGCAGAGCTACTTCCGCCTCAACGCCAAGGGCGCCGGCCAGTTTGAGCACACGCTCATCATCGTCGAGGACGATGCCGACCTGCACTTTATCGAGGGTTGTTCCGCGCCCAAGTACAACGTGGCCAACCTCCACGCCGGCGCTGTGGAGCTCTTTGTAGGCAAGCGCGCGCACCTGCGCTACTCGACCATCGAAAACTGGTCCAAGAACATGTACAACCTCAACACCAAGCGTGCGCGCGTGGACGAGGACGGCGACATCGAGTGGATCAGCGGCTCCTTCGGCAGCCACGTGGGCTACCTCTACCCCATGAGCGTGCTCAACGGCCGCCGCGCCCGCTCGAGCTTTACCGGCATCACCTTTGCCGGCGCCGGTCAAAACCTCGACACCGGCTGCAAGGTCGTGCTCAACGCGCCCGAGACCTCGGCAACTGTCGAGACCAAGGGCATCTCCAAGAGCGGCGGCATCCAGACGTTCCGCAGCTCTATTGTGGCGACACCCAAGGCCGAGGGCTCCAAGGCAACCGTGAGCTGCCAGTCGCTGATGCTCGACGACCAAAGCCGCTCCGACACTATTCCGGCCATGGACATCCGCGCCAAGAATGTCGACATCGGCCACGAGGCCACCATCGGACGTATCGGCGACGACAAGGTGTTCTACCTGATGAGCCGCGGTATCTCGGAGGAAGAGGCCCGTACCATGATCGTCAACGGCTTTGCCAACCCAGTCTCCAAGGAGCTGCCGCTGGAGTACGCCGTCGAGATGAACAACCTGATCAAGCTCGAGATGGAAGGAGCGATCGGATAATGAATCAGACCACGAACACCGCTGCTACCACCCTTGAGCAGGTCAATGCGATGCCGGCTGCCACATGGGGCTGGCTGAAGATGAATCAAACCAAGCTCGAGCTCTCTGACGAGCTTGCCGCCGCTCCCGCCGAGACCGTTAAGGTTGAGGGCTTGGACGAGCAGTTTGCTGGCGTGGCAGACGCGTTCGACGCCGCCATGGACGCCATGGCCGAGCGCTTCCCCGAGCGCCGCGCCTCCGCCCCTGGTGATGCCGCCGACCGCGCCCGCATCACACCCGAGACCGAGCTTGACGTGCCCGCCACCTCCATCTACCAGGCCGGTGCCATCAAGCTCGAGGAGGAGCTCTCCCCTGCTGAAGCCTTCAAGACCGGCATGGGCGAGGCTGCCTACACCTACTTGGCCGACCACGCCGCCAAGCGCATCGTCATCGATGTGCCCGCATACAAGCACGCTACGGTTACCGTGCGCGTGAGCGGTGTCGATGCAGCCGCGGCCATCGCCGCCATCGATGTCGTCGCCCGTCCGCAGGCAACGCTCGACCTACGCATAGCCCTGGACTCCCCCGTTGCCGGCCAAGGCGTCGTGGGCTCCGTGCTACGCGTGTGCGCCCACGAGTACGCCACCGTCAACGTGACCTGTACGCAGACGCTCGACGATAGCTGGATTGCGCTCGACGACACCGGCCTGTTCCTGGACGAGGGTGCGCGCGTCAACGTGCAGCACACCGTCCTGGGTGCCGGCGCCAGCGCCACAGGCCTTGCCGGCGACCTGCTGGGCGATACCGCCAAGGTTACCATCGATACTGACTACCTGGGCGCCCGCGAGCAGGTGCGCGACTTTAACTACGAGCTGCGTCACCGCGGTCGCAAGACCGAGTGCGAGATCGACGCCAACGGCGTGCTGACCGGCACGTCCAAGAAGGTCTACCGCGGCACCATCGACCTCGTGCACGGCTGCAAGGGTGCAACCGGCACCGAGCGCGAGACGGTGCTTTTAGCCAACAAGGGCGTCGACAACAAGACCGTTCCCGTCATTCTCTGCGACGAGGACGACGTCGCCGGCAACCACGGCGCCACCATCGGCCACGTCCGCGACGAGCAACTGTTCTATCTCGCCTGCCGCGGCCTTGACCAAAACGCCGCCGAGGACCTGTTCATCCGCGCCAAGCTGGAGGACGCCGCGCTTTCCGCCACCGACGAGCGCACCCGCGCAGCCGTCGTCCGCCTGGGCAACAACCTGATCGACAACTTTGAAGAGGAGCTCGCATGATCGACACCGAGCACGTTAAATGCGATACCTGCACCGCGCCTGAGCCCATGGAGCTCGACGCCAGCGACGAGGCCTCGCGCGGCTGGCCCACCGTGGACATCGAGACCAACCCCTACAAGGCGCAGTTCCCGCTGTTTCAGCAGCACCCCGAGATCGCCTTCCTCGATAGCGCCGCCACCGCGCAGCGCCCTGCCTGTGTGCTCGACGCCGAGCGCGACTTCTATCAGCGCATGAACGCCAACCCCCTGCGTGGCCTGTACTCGCTGTCCGTCGAGGCCACCGACGCCATCGCGAAAGTCCGCCAGCAGATCGCCGACCTCATCGGTGCCTCACAGGCCAACGAGGTCATCTTCACCCGCAACACGAGCGAGTCGCTCAACCTGGTCGCCAAGAGCTTTGCGCCCACAGTGCTCGAACCGGGCGACGAGGTCGTCATCACCATCATGGAACACCACTCCAACCTGATTCCGTGGCAGCAGGTCTGCCACGAGACCGGCGCCAAGCTCGTCTACCTCTACCCCACCAAGACCGGCCAGCTCACCACCGAGGAGGTTCTTGCCAAGGTGGGTCCCAAGACCAAGATCCTGGCCGTGGGACAGGTCTCCAACGTGTTGGGCGTCGAGAACCCAGTCAAGAACCTCAGCAAGCTCGTGCACAAGTACGGCGGCTACCTGGTCGTCGACGGTGCGCAGTCGCTGCCGCACATGCCGGTCGATGTGGCCGACCTGGGTGCCGACTTCTTTGCCTTTAGCGCGCACAAGGCCATGGGCCCCATGGGCATCGGCGTGCTGTGGGGCAAGATGGACCTGCTGAACGCCATGCCGCCCATGCTCACCGGTGGCGAGATGATCGATTCGGTCACCGAGCAGGACGCCGTCTGGGCGCCCGTCCCCGAGAAATTCGAGGCCGGCACGCAGGACGCCGCCGGCATCTTCGCCACGGGTGCCGCCCTTGATTACCTGGTCAACACGGTGGGTTACGAGAACATCCAGGCCCGCGAGCAGGCACTCGTCCACTATCTGATGGGCGAACTCATGCAGCTCGACTTTGTCCAGATCATCGGTTCCATCTATTGGGACAACCACCACGGCGTTGTGAGCTTTAACGTCAAGGGCATCCATCCGCACGACGTCGCGAGCATCATGGACATGGACGGCGTCTGCATCCGCGCCGGCCACCACTGCGCGCAGCCGCTGCTCACCTGGCTGGGCGTCGAGAACCTCGCCTGCTGCCGCGCCAGCGTGGCCTTCTACAACGACAAGGCCGACATCGACAAGTTCATCGCCGGCCTGCATCACGTTTGGAGCACGTTCAATGGGTAATCTGTACACCTCCACCACGTTTATGGAGCACAACTCGCACCCCGACTATAAGTACGAGATGGATGCTCCCACGCACGAGCACGACGGCATCAACCCCAGCTGCGGCGACGAGCTCACCTTGCAGCTGCGCGTCGAGAACGGCGTGATCGAGGAGGCCTCCTTTACCGGCCACGGCTGCGCCATCAGTCAGGCCAGTGCCGACATCATGGCCGACCTCATCACCGGCGAGACCGTCGAGGAGGCACGTCGCCTAGCAGAGCTCTTCCTCGCCATGATCCGCGGCGAGAAGCTCTCCGAGGAGGACCTGGAAGACTTGGACGAAGCCGCCCAGCTCCAGGACATCTCGCACATGCCCGCCCGCGTCAAGTGCGCCGAGCTCGCCTGGCGCACCCTCGACGGCATGCTCGAGGGGCAAAATAATCAGTAGTACTTGTCCCAAATCTTAAGATTTTTGTTGGCCGAATCGCTTGACAAGAGTGGTTCGGCCATTTTCTATTCCGAGAGCTCAGCCTGTGCCTTCACCCGCGCATAAGCACGCACAATACGAGAGACGCTACTTTTGCCAATCCCCGTATATCGCTCAATCTGACGCACCGTAAAACCGGCATCGTGCAATCCAAGAATGACGATATTGCGCTGCGCCGACGGCGCGGCTTTAACCCCGTGGAGCGGAACCCCGAGGCTCTTCGCCATCTTGTCGGCAAAGGCGTGGCGTTCCCACTCCGTCTCTTTCATATCGCCCAGCGCTGGCTCGCCGCCGTCGGGCGTCGAAAGCGAATGGGTAATAAAGCCCTCGGCAGAACCAAAAAGCTCAAGCACGCAAGAAGGATCAGAAAATCCCCTCGCGACATCAGTCGCGTCACCGTCGTAAGCGCGCAAATGCTCGGCAAAGCTGCTCCAGGGATAACGCTCGATTAAGCTGATGCCAGCCTCCTGCGGATCGGCGTGTACGGAACGAATAGCCTCCATCACCTGCCAGTCGGTATCGAGCGAACGCCGGTCAAAACGGTTCTGGAACAGATGGCCTGTGCGCCCCGTGCGTTTATTGAACCGCCGCGCGTACGTCAAAAGCAACCGGTGCATCGCCGCGCTCATCCTGTCCTCGTAATCTGCAAGCACCAAATGCACGTGAGTGCCCATAAGACACCAGGCGATAACCGTCACGCCCTCCTCGCGGCAGCACTCGCGCATCAGCTCCAAAAACTCCCATCGGTCTTCATCGCCCTCAAAGATGAGCTGCTTGCCCGTACCGCGGGCACAGACATGGTAAAAGCCGGTAACCGTTCTCCAAACGCGCTGCATGGCGCTCCCTTCGCCGGGATCTGCTTACCATCCAATACAGCACGATTGAAGCGTGCCATCAAAACATTCACGCAAAACAATACACTCGCGCGGCCAAAGGCAGCAAACAGGCGGCGAACGGCACCGTTGCAACAGGTCAACCACTGCAACGCTTGCAAGAGCGGACCAAAAGCTTGCCCAAGACGGACCCCCTCTACGGAAGTTCATGACCACAGAACATAGAGTTAAACCGTTTCAATTAAAACTTCAGGACTTCTCGCTACGAAAACTGAGCCGTTCGCCGAATATTCCGTGCATTTCGCGGTATTATAGGGGCTGCATGTCATGTCCCTTTCGAAGGGTCGCCCGGCAATCGCCAGCCACGACCCCCAGACGGGACGCCAACACGATAGAGAGGAGAGGCATGCAGTACTCACAGGAAGTGGAGAACATGTGCCCCGTTGCCAAGGGTGCATACCACGGCCCCGCACCCATCCCCGAGGAGGGCAAGTGGGTCCAGGCTAAGGAGATTTCCGACATCTCCGGTCTTACGCACGGTGTGGGTTGGTGCGCACCTCAGCAGGGCGCCTGCAAGCTCACGCTGAACGTCAAGGACGGCATCATCGAGGAGGCCCTCGTTGAGACCATCGGCTGCTCGGGCATGACCCACTCTGCCGCCATGGCTTCCGAGATTCTTCCCGGTAAGACCATCCTCGAGGCCCTCAACACCGACCTCGTCTGCGACGCCATCAACGTTGCTATGCGCGAGATCTTCCTGCAGATCGTTTACGGCCGCAGCCAGACCGCGTTCTCCGAGGGCGGCCTGCCCGTGGGCGCCTCCCTCGACGACCTCGGCAAGGGCCTTCGCTCTCAGGTCGGCACCATGTTCGGCACCAAGGCCAAGGGCGCTCGTTACCTCGAGCTCGCTCAGGGCTACGTCACCCGCATGGCTCTCAACGACAAGAACGAGATCATCGCATTCGAGTTCCTGAACCTCGGCAAGTTCACCGACGCCGTTAAGGCCGGCAAGACCCCCGAGGAGGCCATCGCTGGCGCTATGGGCCACTATGGTCAGTGGGAGAACGCTGCCAAGTACATCGACCCGCGCACCGACGAGGAGACTCACTCCGTCGCCAGCGTGTTCCCGGTTCACGAGTAGAAAGGGAGGGAAATAACTATGACTGTTACGTTCGAAGGTTACGAGCGCCGCGCTGACAAGATCAACAAGTGCCTCGCCGACAACGGCATCGCCTCCCTCGAGGAAGCTCTGCAGATCTGCACCGACAAGGGCTTCAACCCGCGTGAGATCGTCAACAACACCCAGTCCATCGCCTTCCAGAATGCCGAGTGGGCCTACACCCTCGGTTGCGCTCTCGCTGTCAAGCGTGGCGCCAAGTCCGCTTCTGAGGCTGCCGCCATCATCGGCGAGGGCATCCAGGCCTTCACCGTTCCCGGCTCCGTCGCCGAGGACCGCAAGGTCGGTCTGGGCCACGGCAACCTGGGCGCTATGCTGCTCTCCGACGACACCGAGTGCTTCGCCTTCCTAGCCGGTCACGAGTCCTTCGCTGCCGCTGAGGGTGCTATCGGCCTGGCTCTGAACGCCAACAAGGCTCGCAAGAAGCCGCTGCGCGTCATCCTCAACGGTCTGGGCAAGGACGCTGCTCAGATCATCGCCCGCATCAACGGCTTCACCTACGTGAAGACCCAGTTCGACTACTTCACGGGCGAGCTCAAGGTCGTCGAGACCATCCCCTACTCCGATGGTCCCCGCGCCGCCGTTAACTGCTACGGCGCCGACGACGTCCGCGAGGGCGTTGCCATCATGTGGCACGAGAACGTCGACATCTCGATCACCGGTAACTCCACCAACCCCACGCGCTTCCAGCACCCCGTCGCTGGCACCTACAAGAAGGAGCGCCTCGAGGCTGGCAAGAAGTACTTCTCCGTCGCTTCTGGTGGCGGCACTGGCCGTACCCTGCACCCGGACAACATGGGCGCCGGCCCTGCCTCTTACGGCATGACCGACACCATGGGCCGTATGCACTCCGACGCCCAGTTCGCCGGTTCTTCCTCCGTGCCTGCGCACGTCGACATGATGGGTCTCATCGGCATGGGCAACAACCCCATGGTCGGTGCCACCGTCGCCTGCGCTGTCGCCGTCGAGGAGGCCCTCAAGGCCTAATCGCGCCCGCACGATGCTCATATAGCTGAGCTTTGGAGCCGCTACCCACCCGGGTAGCGGCTCTTTTTGTTTGCGCTGTCGCAGAGTAGCTAATGCCGATATATCAGTTGGGGCGAAATACAAGATGTGATGAGATGGAGCGTCAGAGCGTCCATGACACCCACCTGCCATATTTGCCCTTTACCGATTTGCCGCGTCTTTGCGGCCCCATTGCCGATCACCCGTGCGACAATGCGCCGGACGAGAAAGGAATCCGATGGAATCGACTGATGTACTGGTAATTGGATCTGGCATTGCGGGCCTTTGTGCCGCCATCGAAGCGGCACGCACGGGTGCAACCGTCACTGTGGCAAGCGCCGGCAAGACCATGAGTGGATCGAGCTTCTTCCCGGGTACCTGGGGCCTCGGCCTCATCGGTCCCGTCGACGAAGACGACGAGCAGGACCTCATCGACACCATCCTGGCCGTCGGCGGCGGCGTTGCCGACCCCGAACTCGTCCAAACGTTCGTCCACGGCATTCCCCAAGCGATTGACTGGCTCGAGCAAGACCTGGGCGTTGAGCTCCAGCGTCCGCAAAGCGCCGAGAGCGCCCAGCAAAAGCAATTTATCCCTTGCTTTGACCATAAGACACGCATGTGGCGCGGTCTCACCCGCAAGCCCCTTGAGAACGCTCTGACGACCTGGATCGAGTCGCTCGGCATTCGCCTGCTCCCCCGCCATGAGCTTATCGACCTTATTGAGGACACGAACGGCAGAATAACCGGAACCGTACTCTACGACCTTACCGAAAATCGAATCGTGCCCTTTGCTGCCAAGGCCACGGTCATCGCAGCCGGTGGCACAGGCGGCCTGTTCGAGCGCAGCCTTACGTCGGCTGATGTGCTCAGTTCCTCGCAGGCCATCGCGCTGGCGTACGGCGCAACACTTACTAATATAGAGTTCATGCAGATGATGCCCGGCTTCATCGAGCCCAGGCGTAACTTGGTCTTCAATGAGAAAACCTGGCGCTACGTGCACGTAGACCAGCCGGTAGATATTGCCGACGACAAGCTGGACGACCTGCTCGAGCAGCGCTCTGGATATGGTCCCTTCACGTCACGCTTGGCCTCCCGCGCTATCGATCTCGTCATCGATCAGGCAGGTGTCGAAGGCCTGGCACTCCACTACGACTTCCCCCGCGAGGATGTCCCAGAGTTTGTGCAGACCTTTGCCACCTGGCTGCAAGACGAGCACGGCATCGCGCCGACCGACGAGATGCGCGTTGCGATGTATGCCCACGCTGCTAACGGCGGCATCAAGATCGATAAGACCGCGCACACGGGCGTTGAGGGCCTCTACGCTTGCGGCGAGGCGACAGGCGGCATGCACGGCGCCGACCGCATTGGTGGCTTGTCAAGCGCCAACGGCATCGTATTCGGACGTATCGCGGGCGCATCGGCAGCCCTCACAGCGCAGAAAGAGCCTGAAGCGGCCCTGAAGACGGATATCACCCTCCCCCAGTACGGCATTGCCACAACAGATGCCGATCGCCTGACACACAGCCTTAGGCACACGATGAGCACCTATTGCATGATCAACAGGACCGAAACAGGCCTATCCGAGGCCCTGCAACAGCTTGAAAGCCTGCAAGACAAGGCCATGGCGCTGAGCAAGCCGCATGCCGATGACAGCGAGATCGCAGCCCTCGCCCGCCTACAGTCGCAGATTCAGCTGTCGACGGAGATGGTCAAAGCCATGCGTAAGCGGACCGAAAGTCTCGGATCGCACTATCGAGCGGATTAAACCGGACACCTATCTAAAGCAGAACACAATCAATCGATATCCATGGGCCCCGTGAGCTTGAAGCAGCACGGGGCCCATTCGTGTCCGCATGACAGCGTATCCTTATTCTGAATATAGAGCGGGCAAAGCCCGCATAGAAAATAGACCAGCGAGGAGGAGATATGGACAGCAGGGATATCGAGAAATGGCGTGTCGAACTTGACAGCTACGCCCATGTGGAAGACGGCGTTGAGTATTGGCTCGCACGCGATTTAATGGAACCCATGGGGTACACTCGATGGGAGAACTTCGCCGAAGTTGTTAAGAGGGCAAAAGTCTCGTGCGAAACAAACAAAACTCCAGTTGATTCCCATTTTCGTGACACCACGAAAATGGTAACTGCCGGTGTCGCCGCTCGCGCGGTTAAAGACTACAAACTTACGCGCTATGCATGCTATTTAATCGCACAGAACGGAGATTCAAACAAGCCAGAGATCGCGCTCGCCCAGGCATACTTTGCCGTGCAGACGCGCCGCCAAGAGCTCATAGAGCAGCGCTTCGCAGAGATTCAGCGCTTGCAGGCGCGCCACTCGCTATCCGATTCAGAGAAACAGCTCTCGGGTATTGCGTTCAAACGCGGCGTGGACTCCAAAGGATTCGCAATCATCAAGTCGAAGGGCGATGAGGCGTTATTCGGCGGCAGAAGCACGGCGGAAATGAAGCAGCAGCTCGGCGTACCCAAGAGCGCGGCATTGGCGGACAGGTTAGCCGATGTCCTCATCAAAGCAAAGGACCTCACGAACTCGATGACGGCCTTCAACGCCGAGGAACACGACTTGTACGGTCTGGACCAGATCAAACAAGAACACGTCGAGAACAACACGAGCGTGCGTGGCAGCCTCATCGACCGCGGAATTGTTCCCGAGAACCTACCGCCTGCCGAGGATACAAAAAAGCTCGAGCGTCGCGTGAAGGCAGACGAGAAGAAACTCAAGGAGGGTACTGACGGTTTCACCGATCCCCAGGGTAGACTCAATCTGTGAAAGCGGCCGCGCCCTTTCGGGTTCGACCCCATGCGAGGTTAACAAAAAAGCGACCAGCCTAAGCCAGTCGCTTTAACATGCTTTGGGTGGGCCGTCAGGGGGTCAGCCTGCTGTGCAGGCGGTCACTGCGGCGCTTCGCGCCTTGCGCGCTGCGCTGGCAAATGCTTACGCATTTCCTCAGCTCCGCACCCCGACGGGTTCGACCCCATGTGAGGTTAACAAAAAAAGCGACCAGTCTAAGCCAGTCGCTTTAACATGCTTTGGGTGGGCCGTCAGGGGGTCGAACCCTGGACCTTGGGATTAAGAGTCCCCTGCTCTACCAACTGAGCTAACGACCCAAAGCTAAAGTCCGTTGTGGTGGACTTTAGAGGAGATATCGTGTGGTGGGCCGTCAGGGGTTCGAACCCTGGACCTTGGGATTAAGAGTCCCCTGCTCTACCAACTGAGCTAACGACCCGATATCAACACGAAGCAAGAACTGGGGTGGGTAAAGGGACTCGAACCCTCGACCTACGGGACCACAACCCGTCGCTCTAGCCAACTGAGCTACACCCACCGTGTCCTATGCGCTTCGCGCTCGACTATTATTGCAAGGAACGCCACGTGATGCAACCCCCAATTTTCAAGAATTTTGAAAAGAGTTTTTCCTTGATTGTCATTTTCATTGCAACAGCCTCAGGACTCAGCGCAACGCGTTGCGC
>CALKBO010000013.1 GCA_937989875.1 uncultured Collinsella sp.
AGGGCGCCGCTGACCGGTGGACGGCACCGAGCCGTCATCGAACTGAGAAGGGGGGAGGCCTCGCGGCCTCCCCCCTTTTTACGTTTATGGGGCGTAAATGACTCAATTACACCAGACGATCTTATCGTTTTTGGTATTGAGCCTTTATTTAAAGAAGATAAATCGAATAACAAGGGCAACTGCTATGGCCACAATGATCAAAAGCAGGATTGTCAGTCGATGCTGCTTGCGTCGTTTACTTGACGAAACGAAGATTGATTTTCCCTGTTTTGGCGTTTCGAGATAGCGAGCCGAATGCGTCAAGGTTTGCTTTGGTCGAGGACCTCTTTGGTGATGAGTGACGGATGCTTTCATCGGCTCATCACTAGCTGCGCTGTTTTTAGATAATGGTGCGTCTTTCAGATATACGGGGTCTCCCGAGGCGACGCCCATATGTTTACGCCCCGTTTGGGCATCCTCGAGTGTTTGATATCGATTTCTCGTCACATACTCGGGCTCCGGATCATTAATGGGCTCTTGCGAGATGTGGGGGCGATGGAACCGTGGCGGCTGCGTGGAAGTATCTTCCCCCTGCGTCGGCATAAACATATTGTTCTGGTTTTGGTCGTCCATGATGCCCTTTAGCTCGTTACTAACAACGTGTACGCGCTCATTGTAAGCCCCTTGTTATTTGTAGCTGGGGACATACTCGGTATTTAAGCTCTGGTTCAAAGAACCTTAACCTTCCTAAAACCTAAGTCATACGCACTTAGATATGCTTATAGTACTGGACTCAAAAAACTTTATAGTCGATGTATATATGAGCACTGGGTGGGCATATATAAGAGCGTCAAAAGAAGTCCCAGTCACCTGGAAGATGACTCGGCAGTCCTATAAAGGAGTGGTAAACATGGCAAGCATGGTTCCTTATCGTTCGGTTTTTGGCGTTCGTCCCTCTGCAAGCTCGCTGTTCGATCTGTTTGATGATATGGGCGACCTAGCGAACAGCTCGATTGCCTCTAAGGCGTTCCCCGTTGACGTTGAGGATAAGGGCGATGGCTATGAGGTCAAGGCTTATCTGACCGGCGTCGCCAAGGACGATATCGATGTCGAGCTTAACGAGGGCCGTCTGTCCATTAGCGTGAATGTCGAGGAAGACGAGGAGAACGAGGGCAAGAACTTCCTGCAGAAGGAGTTCAGCTCGTACAGCGCGACGCGTGGCGTGTATCTTAAGGACGCTTCGAGCGAGGGCCTCTCGGCTAAGTACGCTGACGGCATCCTGACCGTTACGGTTCCCAAGATCGTCGAGAAGAAGAACGTTACGAAGATCTCCATCGAATAACTTCGTTGGTGTTCTTCGCTATTAAAAGACAACAAAAGGGGCTGGGAAGCGATTCCCGGCCCCTTTTGCTGTTTAGGACAGTCTATTGAATGGTTGCTGGCCGATACTGGCTTGCGGGGCGTATCGAGAGTTTTCGCGATCCTTGGAGAAGGGTGGCGGAGCTGCCGAGCTCGTCATCCAGGGTTGCGGCTAGAGCTTTGGCATAGCTTTTGACGGTAAGGCTCGGACGATTGTTATCTTGGCTGATATGCATGGCAATGAGCTGTTCGGTGCGATCGGTAACAAGTTCGCGCGCGGCTTCGGCGGCTTGGCCGTTGGAGAGGTGTCCCCTTGCAGACAGGATGCGCTCCTGAAGAAAGCGGGGATATTCTCCCTCGCGCAGCATGGTCACATCGTGGTTGCTTTCGAGCGCGAGGACTCGACAATCTTTGAGGGTGTTCATGGCTTGGCTCGATAGCTCTCCGGTGTCGGTAGCAAAGCCGATGGAATCATCGAGGGCGTCGAATCGAAAGCCGATTGGATTTATGACATCGTGTGATGTTGAGTAGGTTTGCGCGTGGATGCCGGCAATGGATAGGGTGTCACCGGGGTCGAATTCCTCGACAGGCAGATGCGAAAGATTTTCTTTGCTCGAAAGTGTGCCCCTACTGGCAAAGAGGGGACCGTGCCAGTGCTTGCACCAGACATCGAGACCCTTGATGTGATCGCTATGCTCATGAGTAATGAGAAGAGCCGAGACGTTGTCTGCCGAGAGTCCCAGTTCTGCCATGCGCTTTAATGTCTCGCGGCGAGAAAGACCGTCGTCAATCATGATGAGCCCCCGGGGGCCTTCGATGAGCGCGCAGTTGCCTTTTGAGCCGCTGCCAAGGATATGAAGGTGCAGACGAGACATAAGATTCCAAAGGATACAATGGGTGCGGACGAATAGAGGAGGAAGCAAATGCCTACGGTATCACAGCATTACGGACACCATGCCGTGCCCGGGGCAGTCGATGAGACCCGAACGAGGCAGCAGGCTGCTCCTGTCGTGCTCATGGTATCAGGCGGCGCGGACTCGACGGCACTGCTTCTTATGGCGTGCACATCAAAGCTGGATATCCAAGACGGGCGCGGTGTTGCCCCCATTGCTCGCGAGCGCCTGCATGTGCTGCATGTAAACCATCATCTGCGCGGCAAGGCGTCCGATGGCGACGAGGCCTTTGTGCGTGAGCTCTGCGCGAAATATGGTTTACCGCTGTGCGTGGAGCACGCTTATTTTGATGGGGAGTCGGGCAATATTGAGGCCGCGGCCCGCGAAGTGCGCTATGCCGCGGCGCGGAGGTATGTTCGCGAGCTCTGCGCCCAGACGGGGGCACCGCGAACGGCGGCTCGTATCTGCACCGCGCACACGTCTTCGGATCGCGCGGAAACGTTTTTGATGAACGCGATTAAGGGTTCGGGCCCCGCTGGCCTATCGAGCATTCCTCGCCGGAGGAATATCGTGGTACGTCCCTTGCTCGACCTAACTCATGGCGAGCTCGTGGGCTATCTACAGGTACATGGTCAGCCGTGGCGTGAAGACGAGAGCAATGAGGATATCTCGTATCTGCGAAACTACGTGCGCCATCGGGTAATGCCGGTGGTGGCACAGCGTAATGCGAGCGTGTGCAAGACGATTGGCGCCGCCTGTGAGATCTTGGGTGATGAAGATGCGTTTCTATCCCAGCTGTCGGCACAGGCGTTTCGAAGCTGTTTGCGCAGAGAGGCAGCGGGTGCGCTGGTGCTCGATGCCAGGCGCCTGGCTGCGGCCGAGGTGGTAATCGCGCGGCGCATCGTGCGACTGGCGATTAAGCGCATCGATCCGGACGCTCGTCCCGAGATGCGACATGTGGAGCGAGTCCTTTCCTGCGTTGCCGAGGGCACCGGCTCGGTCACGCTTCCGGCGGGGATTGACGCACGCATTGAGTTTGGCATGCTGGCGTTTAAGGCGCCGGCGGCTCGCGAGGGCCTGGTCGCGGGCTGGGTTACCGTACCCGGTCGTTTGCCGTTGGGCGGGGGACGTATGCTGGTCACAGAACCGATGGCTGTTGAGCCGGGATGCGATATCGTGCGCCGCGCCCGTGAGCTTGCGGCTGCCGGGGAAGTGACAGCTTTGGTAGACGCGGCTGCCCTGGGTTTTGCCGACAGCGATAGTGAGCGGATCCTGGCGGGCTCGCGTGGCGAGATCCCTGCCGAGGCGCGATTGGCGCGCCTGTGGGTGGACGGTCCCGCGCCGGGAGACGTGATGTGCCCGTTAGGGATGAGTGGCCGAAGCAAGAAAGTATCCGATTTGCTAGGTGAGGCTCGCATTCCCGTTTCCGAGCGCGCCGGCGTGCCCATGGTGAGGACGGCGCCGGGGGGTGCCGTGGTGTGGGTCGCCGGAGTTCGCGCGGACGAGCGTTTTAAGTGCACGGCCGCAACGCGCGTGGCATATCTGCTCCGCGTGGTCGATGCGGAATAGCGTCCCACGCCTGCTATTCTGTGCGACGTTGACGGTATTCCCGCGCTGATGGCGCACGGGCTGGTAAATTTACCCCGTGCGCTGCTAGAATGTGTAGTTCGCGTCCATACGGCGGTGTGTGGGCGATAAGCACAAGAAAGGGTTGTCATGGCTTCTCAACATCCGGATATCGAGAAGGTTCTGTTTACGCAGGAGGATATCGACGGTATCGTCTCTCGCCTGGGCGAGGAGATTACGCGCGACTACGCGGGTAAGGATCTGGTGCTGATTGCGGTCCTGCGCGGCGCCGTGGTCTTTATGGGCGACCTGATGCGTAAGATCGAGCTGCCGACCAACATCGATTTCATGGCTGTTTCGAGCTACGGCGACGGTGTGAAGTCCTCGGGTATCGTGCGTATCATTAAAGACCTGGATATCGACATCCGCGGTCGCGACGTGCTGATCGTCGAGGACATTCTGGACTCGGGCCTGACGCTCAAGTATCTGATGAAGAACCTCGAGAGCCGCAAGCCCGCTTCTCTGGAGGTCGCCGCCTTCCTGTGGAAGGACGTTGAGGACCGCGTCTCGGCCATCACGCCCAAGTATGTTGGAACCCATTGCCCCGATGCCTTTGTGGTGGGCTACGGTCTCGACTATGCCGAGCGCTATCGCAACCTTCCGTATCTGGGCATTTTGAAACCGGAGGTTTATTCGTAAGATGCCCGACGACCGTAACGACAACAATTCCCAGACTCCCCGGGACCCAAAGATCCCGGGGATGCCCGGAGGCAAGAAGCCCACGCGTACGGGCTGGCTGTATTTTCTTTTGGCTTGCGCGCTTCTGGGCTATGCCTTCTTTAATATGGGTTCCGGCTTTGCCAGCTCCAGCAATACCGTTAAGCTCGCGACGAGCGAGATGGTCAGCGCCATCAAGCAGGATTGCGTCGAAGATCTGACCTATACGGTTCAAGACGGAAGCGTGACGGGTCATTACTGGAAGACAAAAAAGACAAGGGCGATACGAGCGAGCTCAAGAGCTTCTCTTCGACCTATGTCGGCTCCGATTCGCTTGCCGAGCTCATGGCGGAGCACCCCGATACCAAGTACATCGTCAACACCAACGATCCCGATTTTTGGGGCGACTTGGCGATGAGTGTGCTTCCGACGATCGCCCTTATCGCCATCATGTTCTACTTTATGCGCCAGATGATGGGCGCCAACAACAGGAACATGCAGTTTGGCAAGACCAACGCCAAGACCAACGAGGCCACACGCCCCAAGGTCAAGTTTGAAGACGTTGCCGGAGTGGACGAGGCAGTCGAGGAGCTCGAGGAGATCCGTGACTTTTTGAGCGATCCGGATCGCTATCGCAAGCTGGGCGCCAAGATCCCGCGTGGCGTGTTGCTGGTTGGCCCTCCGGGCACCGGTAAAACGCTGCTGGCCAAGGCCGTTGCCGGCGAGGCGGGCGTGCCGTTCTTTAGCATCTCGGGTTCCGACTTTGTCGAGATGTTCGTAGGTGTCGGCGCCAGCCGTGTGCGTGACCTCTTTAAGGAGGCCAAGTCCCAGGCCCCGTCGATCATCTTCATCGATGAGATCGATGCCGTGGGACGTCAGCGCGGAGCTGGCTTGGGCGGCGGTCACGACGAGCGCGAGCAGACGCTCAACCAGCTGCTGGTCGAGATGGACGGCTTTGAGGAAAGCGAGTCGGTCATCCTGATCGCCGCCACCAACCGCCCCGACATTCTGGATCCGGCGCTGCTGCGTCCCGGTCGTTTTGACCGTCAGGTTACGGTCGACCGTCCGGATGTGAAGGGCCGCGAGCAGATCTTGCGCGTGCATGCCGAGAACAAGCCGATGGACGAGGACGTTAAGTTTGAGAAGCTCGCCCAGATGACCGTTGGCTTCACTGGTGCCGATCTGGCAAATCTGCTCAACGAGTCTGCGCTGTTGGCTGCCCGCCGCCATCGTTCCGTGATCTCGATGGACGAGGTCGAGGACTATGCTGATCATCAGGATTATTCCGAGGAGACGGCGCGCCGCATTGATATCGAGGTTCAGCGCATCATGCGCGAGGCCCATCGTCGTGCTGTCGAGATCTTGGATGCCCGTCGCGATCAGCTCGATCTGATGGCGAAGGTGCTGCTTGAGCGCGAGACTGTCGAGGGCGATGCCGTGAATGCCCTGCTCGATAACGAGTGGGACGCCTACCTTGAGCGCGAGGGCGATATCCTGGCGGCCAAGGAGGAGCGCAACGCCAAGGCGGCTGGCTTGCCGACCAAGAAGCGCACGCCTCGTATGAGTGAGGAGGAGCTGGCGGCTGATGCCGCGGCCTTTGCGCAAGCGGCCATGCAGGAGGATGCCAAAGCCGCATCCGATGATGCTGACGATGACCGTGCCGTCGTCGATGCCGATGCCGACACCGACGCCGACAAATAGTCTTTGTGGCGAAAGCCTCCGCGGGGAAACCTGCGGAGGCTTTTTCTTTTGAGCGATATGGGGCCGTCTGTTGATTGGGGACAGACTTAAATGAGCGTTTTCACGCATTTAAGTCTGTCCCCAATTAACATTGCTGCGGCACTTTGCTCGGCTAAAGCGTACAATAGCGCCTATGCGAAAGGGGAACAGATGATCAACGAAACTATGTATGCTCGCGGCGCGGAAAGCTCCATCATCCGTGAGATTTTTAGCTATGGCCTTGAGCGCAAGGCACAGATCGGTGCGGAAAACGTATTCGATTTTTCGCTGGGCAATCCGAGCGTTCCGGCACCCGCTGCTGTGGCTGAGTCGATTAAGAAGGTCCTGGAGCTGCCGAGTGACCAGCTGCACGGCTACACCCCCGCTCCGGGCCTGCCGCAATGTCGAGCAGCCGTCGCCGAATCGCTCAACCGTCGCTTCGGTACGAGCTATGAGGGCAAGGATGTCTTTATGACCGTGGGCGCGGCGGCTTCGCTCACCTGTACGCTTAACGCCGTTACGAATCCGGGCGACGAGGTCATCGTTATCGCTCCGTACTTCCCGGAGTATCGCGTGTGGATTGAGAAGGCTGGTTGCACGTGTGTCGAGGCGCTTGCCAACGAGGACACATTCCAGCTGAGCGTAGATCACGTGCTCAAGGCGATTACCGATAAGACGGCGGCCGTCATTATCGACTCGCCTAACAACCCGACCGGTGCCGTATATACGTGCGACACGCTGACGCGACTGGCCAATGTTCTGCGCGAGGCCAACGCTCAGCGCGATCCCGAGAATCCGATTATGCTCATCTCGGATGAGCCGTACCGCGAGATTGTGTACGGTGCCGAGGTTCCTTGGGTGCCCTCGATCTACGAGCACACCATCGTGTGCTACTCGTATTCCAAGTCGCTGTCGCTGCCGGGTGAGCGCGTGGGGTGGATCTTGGTTCCCAACACCAATCCGCAGGCTGCCCGTCTGATGCCGGCTGTTGCGGGTGCTGCCCGTACGCTGGGTTTTGTATGCGCACCGGCACTCTTCCAGCGCGTAATTATCGACTGCATCGATGAGCCGAGTGACGTTGAGGCCTATGCACGCAACCGCACCGCGCTTACCGACGCACTAGCGGAGTATGGCTACACCTATGTTGAGCCGGATGGCGCGTTCTACCTATGGGTGAAAGCGTTGGAGCCCGATGCGAATGCGTTTTGCGAGCGCGCAAAGAAGTATGAGTTGCTTGCGGTTCCCTCGGACAGCTTTGGTATGCCGGGTTGGTTCCGCCTGGGCTATTGCGTGAGTTACGAAACGATTGTCAATTCGCTACCCGCTTGGAAACAGTTGGCGGACGAGTATCGTTAAAAGTAAAGCGCTCTGTCTACAATGTTTTACGTGAAACGGGGTTTGGTGTTAAGCCGGACCCCGTTGTCATGGACGTTGTGTCTTTGGGATGGAGTGGTTTTACGACTATCGAAGGCTATGCGTACAATGAATATAAGCGACGGCCGTGCCAGATAAGGAGACCTGATGCCCTACCTGCTTTCTTGTGACATTCATACCCATACGATGTTCTCTGCGCATGCATATTCGACCATTGAGGAGAATGTGTACTGGGCGGCAGAGCGTGGCTTGCAGGTGCTCGGATCCGCCGACCATCTGAGCTCTATGGTTACGGCTTGCCCCAATGACCTGCGCAGTTACCAGTTCTTTATCAACCAGGATATCTGGCCGCGCATTTGGAGCGGCGTGCTAGTGCTGCGTGGTGCCGAGGCCGATATCGTTTCGCTAGACGGAAGCCTGTTTGGCGAGGACACTCCTGTCACGCTCGATATTGCCGGCGATTCGTACAGCCGTCAGCATTCGCTGTTCGATTTGGTTACGCGTAATTTGGATTATTTGGTTGCAAGCGTGCATAATCCGCAGATTGCTGAAGGCGCGACGCTGGCCCAGACGACCGAGATGTATATCAACGCCTTGGAGCACCCCAAGGTGTTCATGCTTGGGCATACGGGTCGTTCGGGCGTGCCGTTCGATATCGATGAGGTACTGCTGGCGGCCAAGGCCAAGCATAAGATTATCGAGATCAACAACCATAGTCTTGAACACGGTGTCGACACTGAGCATTGGGCCGCATGCCGCAAGATCGCCGAGCGCTGCGCCGAGCTGGGCGTGGGCATTGGCGTGTCGACCGATGCCCACATTGGCATGGCCATTGGCAAGCTCGATCACGCGCGCAAGATGCTCGACGAGATTCGCTTCCCGCTGGATTTGATCGTGACGCGCGACCGCGAGACGCTGCTGCGCGAGATGGCGGCAGCTGGTGTGTGCGACCTGCGCAAGGGGATGTAGCGGAGTTTATAAACCAAGCGAAGGGGGCGGCCCAGGCGGGTCGCCCCCTTTCTTGTCCCAAAAATCTACTGAGGTTGGTTAGCGGCGTTCGAGGACCGCTACGGTTTCGGTGTGGTCGGTGTGAGGGAACATGTCGACGGGCGTGATCTTGAGCAGGCAATAGCCTCCGTCGAGGAGCTGATGCAGGTCGCGCTCTTGAGTTACGGGGTTGCAGCTGATATAGGTGATGCGGCGCGGCTTAAGCGCGCAGGCAGCTTCGAGGAACTCGGGCGTGGAGCCGGCGCGCGGCGGATCGATGGAAAGGACATCGACCCGCTCGTTGTTATCGGCGGCATCCAGGATGTAATCGGTGGCGTCGTCGACCATAAACCAAGCGCTGCGGGTGAGGCCGTTGAGCTCGGCATTGCGGCGTGCGTCGGCAATGCCCGCCGGGTTGCGCTCCACGCCGAGCAGCATAATGCCGATACCCTTGTTCTGGGCATCTTTAGCTGCGCAAAGACCGATGGTACCGCTGCCACAGTAGGCATCCATGAGCACATCGCCCTGGTGCAAATCCATGCCGTCGATAGCGAGCTGATAGAGCAGCTCGGTCTGTTGCGGGTTGGTCTGATAAAACGCGGTGGGGGAGATGTCGAATTCGCAGCCGAGCAGCTGGTCGCGCATGCATTCGGCGCCATAGACGATGCGGGTTTCCTCGCCGAGGATGGCGTTGCCGGGGCGTCCGTTGATGTTTTGGGCAACGGTGACGATGTGCGGATTGAGTGCGGCGACAGCCTCAAAGAACTCCTGCGCATGCGGTAAGTCACGCTGGGCGGTCACGAGCGTAACCATGACCTGGTCGGTACGCCAACCGCAGCGGACGACGGCATAGCGGAGCAAGCCCAGATGCTTGTCCTCGTTAAAGGCGGGAATGTGCAGGCGCTCAGCTTCACGCGCGATGCCGTTAAGAATCTGTCGGGCGCCCGGTGCCTCGACGGGGCATTCGGGTACGGCAACGATCTTGTGCGTGCCGCGCTCAAAGAAACCGCAGCGGACAGCGCCCTCTTTGCCGGGGGCAAAGGGAGTGGCGGCCTTATGGCGAAAACCGCGCGGCGCAGGATATTTGCCCGGGTCGCCCAGGGTGACTCCCATACCGCGAATAGGATCTACAGCAATGCCTTCACGCTCACAAAGCGAAGCAAAAAGCTCCTCCATAGCAGCCTGCTTGGCGGCGAGCTGCTTCTTATAAGGACGATTGAGCGCCGTACACCCACCGCAAGCTTTCATGATGGAACAAGGAGACTTGGGGTCCACAGCTTTACGCGCAGACGAAACCGGATTCTTATACGGGCGCTTGGAGCGAGTCTGAGATGCCTTATCCTCGCTCCGACGAGAGCCGGGACGCTTGGCCTTAGCCGACTTGCTTTTTGCAGCTTTAGAAGACTTGGATTTCGTAGAAGATTTCTCCTCCTTCGACCCCTCAGCCGCCTCCACTAAAGCACGACGAGCCCTACGCTCCGCACGAGATTCTGCCATCGATAACCCCACTAATTTATAAATTTAAAGCTACAAGCATTGTACCGTGCCAGGCCAACAGACGATATGCAAGCGGTTTATTGGTGTCAGTGATAAGTCCAACGACGGTTGCCCGCCGCGCGAGGGGTGCGGGGGTTAAGTTTATCGCGAGTTCCGCACGAACAGGAGGCCACTTAATGTGGCCTCCGTCGTGAGCAGGACTGTAGAGCAGGAAACTTAACCCCCGCACCCCTCGCGCGGCGGGCAAACTCATCTTGTGCTCTATCACGCTAAAGTGTATGATTCTGAACGTTACATGACTCACTTTACTTAACTAAAGTGCCATCAAGGGGGAATACTATGAATACCGATATGTCTCGTCGTCAGTTTGTTGGTCTAGCCGGCTCGTTTGCCACGGTGCTTGGCCTTGGTCTTGTCGGTTGCGGCGGTGGTGCCGGTAAGGGCTCTGCTGCTGGCTCTGCCGCAGCCAAGGATGTGAAGGGCGCTGCGGAGTCCAAGAAGCTCGTGGTGGGCTTTGATAAGTCCTATCCTCCGTACGGCTTTGTGGGCGACGATGGCGAGTACACCGGCTTTGATCTCGATCTGGCCAAGGCTGTTGCCGATAAGCAGGGCTGGGAGGTCAAATACGAGGCCATCGACTGGGATGCCAAGGATACGCTGCTTAACTCGGGCGCCATCAACTGCATCTGGAACGGCTTTACCATGGAGGGCCGTGAGGACGACTACACGTTCTCCGAGCCGTACATGCTCAACGAGCAGGTGCTGGTGGTAAAGAAGGATGCAGGCATCAAGAGCTGGGACGATCTTGCCGGCAAGACCGTGATTACCCAGACCGATTCCGCTGCGCAGGATGTGCTCGAGGGTGACCAGAAGGATCTGGCGGCGACGTTTGCCACGCTCGACACGATCGGCGAGTACAACACGGCCTTTATGCAGCTCGAGAGCGGCGCGGTCGATGCCGTGGCGTGCGATCTTTCGATTGCCCAGTATCAGCTTGCCGCCAAGCCCGATGCCTATACGCAGCTTGATGAGCCGCTGTCCAGCGAGCACTACGCCGTTGGCTTTAAGCGGGGCGACACCAAGTCGGCCGACGCCGTGACCGAGTCGCTCAAGGCACTCTATGAGGACGGCACGGTCAAGGACCTGTGCGACAAGTATGCAGATTATGGTCTTTCCTTCGACAACTGGGTTCTGAAATAGCGGCTTTCCCAGGCACCCGATTTTGCCGTTCAAACCGTCGCTTGCGTACATTTAGTACGCGGCGCTCCTCTTTCACGGCAAACTCGAGCACCTGGAAAACCCGCTTTAGCATTGGGTTTGCTGTTCTGTTGTCGCGAAAGAGAGCTTAGGTTGTCTATTCAGGTCATGATGCAGATGCTCGGCCAGGGATTCTTGGTCAGTTTGCAGTTGTTTGTGCTGACGCTGCTGGGGTCGATTCCGCTGGGAATTCCCGTGGCGTTTATGCGCATGAGCAAAATCGCGCCGCTTCGCTGGATTGCGCGCATCTATATCTCGGTCATGCGCGGTACGCCGCTCATGCTGCAGATGTTTGCCATCTACTTTGCCCCGTACTACGTGTTTGGCATTTCGCTCACGCCCGATTCCAAGTGGACGGCGTGCGTCGTGGCGTTCATCATCAACTACGCCGGTTACTTTGCCGAGATCTATCGCTCGGGCCTGCAGTCCATTCCGCGTGGTCAATACGAGGCGGCCGAGGTGCTGGGCTACTCGCGCGTGCAGACGTTTCTGTATATCGTGATGCCGCAGGTCGCCAAGCGTATTCTGCCGGCGATGGGCAACGAGATCATCACGCTGGTCAAGGACACGTCGCTGGCGTTTGCCATTGGCGTGGGTGAGATGTTCTCGACGGCCAAGGCGCTGGTCGCCTCGCAGGTGAGCATGGTGCCGTTTGCGATCGCGGCGCTGATCTACTGGATTTTTAACTTTGTGGTCGAGATGCTGCTGGGCGCCGCCGAAAAGAAGCTGGACTATTATCATGACTAACTCAGTGATGAAAATCGAAAGCGCGCGCAAGGCGTTTGGCGGCAATGAGGTGCTCAAGGATATTTCGCTCGAGGTCAAGCGTGGCGAGGTCGTGGCGATTATCGGGCCTTCGGGTGGCGGCAAGTCCACGCTGCTGCGGTGTGCCACGCTGCTCGAGACACTCGACGGAGGCTCGCTCTCGTTTGGTGACCTTGCCGTTGCGACGGATGCGGGTTCGGGCGCGGTCTATGCGAAGGGCGATGTGCCCAAGCAGGCGCGCTCGCGATTCGGCCTAGTGTTCCAAAATTACAACCTGTTCCCGCACTATACCGTGATGAAAAACATCATCGACGCGCCGATCCGCGTGCTCAAGCGCCCGCGCGAGCAGGCGGAAGCTCGTGCGCATGAATTGATTGCTCAGATGGGGCTTGTGGGCAACGAGAACAAGGTTCCGTGTGAGCTTTCGGGCGGTCAACAGCAGCGCGTGAGTATTGCCCGCGCCCTGGCGCTCGATCCGGAAATCTTATTCTTTGACGAGCCGACCTCGGCGCTCGACCCCGAGCTGACGGCCGAGGTGCTGCGTGTCATTAAAGACCTTGCCGCGCAGAATATGACGATGGTGATCGTGACCCACGCGATGCAGTTTGCGCGCGATGTTGCCGACCGCGTGGTCTTTATGGATGGCGGCCGCATTGTCGAGGAGGGTCCTGCCGAGCAGGTCATCGACCATCCGCGTGAGCAGCGCACCCGTGAGTTCTTGAGCCGTATCGAGGGATAGGCTCAGGTATTTACTCAACTATTAATTGAGGCGAAGCCGCCGCAGGTCTTACGGTCTGTGGCGGCTTTTTGTTTGCATCGACGGGGTTCAATAATCGCCTCACAAGCTTGTCTCTTCCTCTCGCCGCCTGTATTCGTACGTGCGCCGAAAGGTATGCATGGACAGCCGCCCGTGAGGGTAGGGTGGTGGCATAGGACATTTGGAGGGTGAGTCGGCTCGGCTGCCGACCATGCTGCTCCCGGGATGGCACCGACCGCGAACTCTCCCCGTTGGCGTCGCGCATTGCGCGCGGCCCTGCAAGGAGGTCATCATGGGTGCTCCCAAGACCGGTAACGTAAGGAACGTGGTGCTCGTAGGCCAAGGCGGGGTGGGCAAGACTTCACTCGCCGAAGCCATGCTCCACCTTTCCGGCAAGACCGCCCGCCTGGGCGGCCACGACGGCACCAAGCCCACGCTCGACTATGACCCCGAAGAGGTTAAGCGTGCGTTTTCCATCTCGACGACCATCGCGCCGATCGACTGGAAGGGCGCGCGCATCAATGTGCTCGATGCCCCGTGCTACCCCGATTTTATCGGCGACGCCTTTGCCGCGATGAGCGTCTGCGAGACGGCCCTGTTTGTGGTCGACGCCGAGGCCGGCCCACAGCCTACGACGGTTAAGCTCTGGTATGCCGCCGAGGACCTGCGTCTGGCGCGTGCGGTGTTCGTAAACCGCCTGTCGCGCTCCGAGGCCAGCTTTGCGACCACGATGGACCTGCTGCAAGAGCGCTTTGGCACGCGCCTGGGCGCCGTGACCCTTCCCTGGGGCGAGGGCGAGGACTTTGACGGCATCATCGACCTGGTGCGCATGAAGGCGCGCCATTGCAACGGCACCGAAGCCGTTGAGTCGGAGATTCCCGAGGAGTATCGTGCCCAGGCCGAGGAGGCCCATGACCATCTGTGCGAGTTGGTGGCCGAGGCCGACGATGAGCTGATGATGAAGTACCTGGAAGGTGAGGAGACGCTGACGCAGGAGGAGCTTGAGGGCCTGCTGTCGAAGGCGATCGCCGAGCGCATCTTTGTGCCGGTCTTTGCGGGCGATTGCATTAAGGAGCAGGGCGTCAACTCGCTGATGGACGACATCGCCACATACTTCCCGGCGCCGACCGACTACGGCGAGATGCCGCTTATCGACGGCGATTCGCTCAAGATTTCAAGCGACGATGATCGTCCGGTGGCGTTTGTGTTTAAGACCCTGGCCGATCCGCAGCAGGGTCGCATCAGCTTTATTAAGGTGCTGACGGGTACGCTTGAGCCGGGCCTTGAGCTGGTCAACGCGCGCACGCGCAAGGGCGACCGTCTGGCTCACCTGTATGTGATGTGCGGCCGCGACATGACCGAGGTCGGTCACGCCTATGCCGGCGACATTATCGTGGCACCCAAGCTGGCGGCCGAGACGGGCGATACGCTCTCGATTACCGGCAAGGTCGAGGCTGCGGCGTTTAAGTTCCCCAACTCGCAGTACCGCATTGCCATCGAGGCCGAGAATCGCGGGGACGAAGAGAAGCTCTACACGTTTATCGAGAAGGCCTGCAAGGCCGATCCGACCATGAGCATCGATCGTGACGAGGAGACCGGCCAGACCATTATCTCCGCCGTGGGTGAGGCGCAGGTTTCGGTGCTGCTCAACCGTTTGGAGGACCGTACCAAGGTCGTGGCCAAGAGCGTGCCGATCCGCATTCCGTATCGCGAGACCATCCGCCGCACGGCGAGCGCCCAGGGTCGCCACAAGAAGCAGACCGGTGGCGCCGGTCAGTACGGCGACTGCTGGCTGCGCGTGGAGCCGCTTATTGGGCCCGACGGCACGAGCGACGGCTACGAGTTTGTGGATGAGGTCGTGGGCGGCCGCATTCCGCGCTCGCTGATCCCCGCCGTGGACAAGGGCGTCCAGGAGACCATGAAGGACGGTATTATTGCCGGCTACCCGCTTACGGGCATTCGCGTGGCTGTGTACGACGGTTCGTATCACAGCGTCGACTCCAACGAGATGGCGTTTCGCGCGGCGGCTCGCATCGGCCTGCGCAAGGCATGCGCCGATGCCGATCCGGTGGTGCTGGAGCCCATCGAGGAAATCACGGTGACTATCCCCGAGAGCTACGCCGGCGCCGTGATGGGCGACATCTCGGCATCGCGCGGTCGCGTGACGGGCATGGAGACCGATGAGCGCGGCGACACCGTGGTCATCGCCCAGGCACCTCTCGCCGAGCTGACGGATTACTCGACGCGCCTGCGCTCTATCACGCGCGGCACGGGCGACTTTACCATGAAGCCTGCTGGCTACGAGCAGGTTCCCTATGACGTTCAGGCCAAGCTGGTCGAGCGCTATGAGGAGGGTCGCGCCAAGTAGCGTGTGGCGTTGCCTGCAATGTGGACGCTGACGAAAAGGCCGCCCTGGGTAATCCAGGGCGGCCTTTTTTGATCCCATGGGGACGGAGGAAAACGAATCATTTTTGGGTTACGGGCGGTGCGGTCGGCACTAGTCTCCGGATGCCTGGTTGCGGCCGGTGGCGTAGTCGATCTGCACGTGCGGCTGCAGGTTGTAGCAGTACACGTGGAAGCAGAGGGTCTTGCCGTGGTCCTCGACCGATTGCGCCTCAAGGCGCACGCCGCGGCAGACAAGTTCCTCTTCGTTATACATGGGTGTGACGCGATAGAGCACGTGGTTGCCCGTCTCGCGGATGTAGCCGAGAATCTGCTCCTCAAACGGCAGCATGCCTGTCTCGTTGAGATAACGCGTGCCGGTGAGGAGATTCTTGCGGTTGGCGTTTTCGCCGCAGAGCGACCAGGCGATGAGATGGCAGCGGTTGTAGAGGCTCTGGCCCGGAATAAAGTCGTAGCGCTGCTGGCGCCATCCAGCGGGATGGATACGCGAGATATCGCCGCGCTCGCCTTGACCGAGTGATTCGGGGCCCACGCAGGCGAGCGCTTTGCGGGTGCGGCCCAGGCTGTCAAGCTTGGAGAACTTCTTAAAGCAACCCTCTTCTGTAGCGCGCTCGTATTCATCGAGCGTGAATGATGGTGTGCCGAGCGGGTGTGTGCTGTCGGCGCGCAGGGCAACGTAGGGGTTGCCGGCGTAGTCGGGAATGCTGCTGAGATAAACACCGCGGGCGCGGTTGAGGTCGGGGTTTTCGACCTCGTCGATGGGGGTGGCGGCGCTGTCCGCGGAAGCGCCGTCGCCGGTGTCGGTTGCGGCGGAATCGGAGCCATCGCCAGGGTCCTGACCGTTTTGAGGGTCCGAGGAGCTCGCCGTTCCCGATTCGAGCCGAGCGACCAGGTCCGCCTCGTCGTCGGTGCGGCTGGGACTTTCGTTTTGTTTCTCGGCCAGAGCTACCGCCTGCTCATCGCTTTGCGGCGACAGCAACTTGGGCGCTCCGTCGAGCGATCCCGTAAACAGCGCAAACCCGAGCACCACGGCGGTGCCGATGGAAAGTACTTGCTTGTAGGCGGGCTTGCGCGACATTGAGGCTCCTGGATGGACGGTTGGGAATCTACCAGTCTAGCAGGAGCCGGCAGGGGCCGTTCTGTCGAACAAATACTCAAGATTTGGGATAGACGCTACTGATTCATTTGTCCCGCGGTCTAGATCGAGGTGGAGTCGTGCCAGTTGAGCTTGCACTCGAGAATGCGCTGCTCGCCGGGTTCGCTGCTTCCGTCAAGTAGGGCGAGCAGCATCTCGGCTGCTTCGCGACCTTCTTGGTCGACGGGCTCGATGATGGTGGAGACGGTCGGTGTGGTGAGATTAGTCCAGTCTTCGCAGTTGAGTCCCAAAAGGCCGATTTGCTGCGGAAGCAGATGGGCCATTGGCTGGAGGGCCTTGTAGACACGGGGAAGTGCCCACTGATTTTGCACGAAGATAAGGGTTCGCTTGGCGGGATTGAACTTGAATTTAAAGTATTCGGTGAGCTCGTTGATTGACGGCTTGTTGTGATCGATGGGAATCGCTTTGTAGAGCTGCCCGTTCGCTGCCAGCGCCTCGGCATACCCCTGAAAACGCTCCATGCGGGTGCGCATTTCGGTCATGTTGGCGGCAATGGAAAAGAAATCTTCGTAGCCGGCGTCGAGGAGTGCCTGTGTGGCGTTGTACACGCCGTCGTAAAGGTTGGTTTTGATCCAGCTGGTACCTGGGCTATAGATGGCCGCATCGAAAAAGACGACCGGCTTGCCGGCGCGTCTAATGCGGTCATGCACGGCTTTGAAGTTTGCCGTGGGCTGGATGATAAAGCCATCGACGCCCAGCGAGAGCATCTTGTCGACGTACATGAGCTCGGTCTCGGGGTTAAAGTTGCTCGTGCAAACGACCGTCTGGTAGCCCGCGGGGAGCATGACCTGCTCCATGCCATTGAGAACGAGCCCCGCCCATTTGTTGGTGTTATCCAAAATGATGATGGCAATGACGTGGGTTTGCTTGCCGGTGAGCGTCTGCGCTTGGGCGTTGGGAACGTATCCGAGTTCCTTAATGACGCGCGCGATTTTGTTCTGCGTCTTCTCGCTAAGCTTTTCTCGTTTGTCGTTGAGGTAATACGAGACGCTTGCCGTCGAGGTTCCCGCCTCTCGAGCGACGTCTGCGATCGTAACGCGCTGTTTTGCCACAGCGACTCCTTCCGACAGATGAGCATTTTCCAACATGATGACTTTGAGTCTTGGTGAAGGATACGCTTCGGTGAGCGGCTTTTTCCTTTCATATGAGTATGCAACAAATGCGGCATACGGGTGGGGTCGAAATTTGTGACCGGCATGCGCATCTGCCGTCTACCGAGAAAATCAAATACTTCTTGACTTTTGAAATCGAGGGCAAAATCGCAGGATTCATTTTTGGTTAAACGCATAACTAAATCGCATAACCAACGCTCTGACCTGCGCGTTTACCGAAATAAGCTGGCATTAAGAAAAACGAGCACCTATATTGTTCTTGTCGAAAAGACAGCAAGTCCAAACGGCAGGGGATGCTCCGGAGGTCTCCGCAAACGGTGTCTTGCGCACGCAACTCTATGAAAAGAGGGAAGCAATGAAGATCGTAGGCGTTGCCGCCTGTACTGTGGGTATCGCTCACACGTATATGGCCCAGAAGGCGATTCAGGATGAATGCGCCGCCCGTGGCATCGAGTGCAAGGTCGAGGCTCAGGGTGGCCTGGGTATCGAGAATGAGCTCACGCAGGAAGACGTGGACTCCGCCGACCTGGTCCTGGAGTCCGTCGACGTGGGTGTCGAGAACGAGGACCGTTTTGAGCAGAAGATGGCCGAGGGCAAGTTCCTGAAGGTCGGCACCTCGGATGTAATCGCCGATCCGGTAAAGATCATCGACCAGGCCATTGAGATCATCAAGGCGACGGGTGGCGCCGTTGACGCGCCCAAGGCCGAGGCCAAGGCAGAGAAGAAGGCCGTCTCCGCTGCCCCGCAGGCCCCGACACCGGCGTCCAAGCAGTCTATCTTTGCCGATCCTGGCAAGACGCTGCTCAATGCATTCAATACCGGCGTTTCCTATTTTATCCCCATCGTCGTTATCGGCGGCGTGTTTCTTGCCTTCTCGCTGGCATCCGGTACCGCCGGTGCCAACGGCATGGAGGTTACGAACCCGCTGATGGTGAGCCTTAACACCATCGGCATGGCCGGCATCTCCATGATGATCCCGGTGCTTGCGGCATACATCTCCTACTCGATGGCCGGCAAGCCCGCGCTCGCCCCCGGTTTTGTCCTGGGCTACCTGGTCAACAACGCAGTCGTTACTCCTAACGGCAACAGCGTTTCGACCGGCTTCCTGGGCGCCATGATCATGGCGGTCATCTGCGGCTACTTTGTCCGCTGGATGAAGACCTGGAAGGTCAACAACACCATCCAGACCATCATGCCCATCCTGATCATCCCGATTCTGACCTCGCTTGTCCTGGGCATGGCCTATATCTACATCCTGGCCACGCCGCTTGGCTTTGTGATGGACTGGCTCACCGGCGTGCTCGGCAGCCTGCAGGGCGGTTCCGCAGTTGTCCTGGGTCTGGTCATTGGCGTTATGACCGCCTTCGATATGGGTGGCCCCATCAACAAGACCGCCTCGACCTTCACCATGGCCATCATGGCCTCCGGTATCTACGGTCCTAACGGTATGTTCCGCGTCGCCGTCGCCGTTCCCCCGATCGCCTGTGGCCTCGCTGCGCTCATCGCCAAGAACAAGTTCGATGACGCTGACCGCCAGATGGGCATCTCCGCGCTGTTCATGGGCTGCATCGGTATTACCGAGGGCGCTATCCCCTTCGCGGTCAAGGACCTCGGTCACACCCTGCCCGGCATTTGCATCGGCTCTGCCGTGGGTGCGGCACTTGCCGCCTTCCAGGGCATCGACTGCTACGTCCCGCACGGTGGCTTTATCGTCGCCCTTGCCACCAACAACGTCGCGCTGTTCTGCCTGGACATCGTGATTGGCGCCGTGGTCGCCGCTGCAATCCTGATTGCCATGAAGCCCACGCTCGATAAGCAGGCCAAGTAAACCTTTAAGGACTCCGGTTGTGCGGAGGGATGGATTTGACTCCGCACAACCGCCCCTACACAACAAAATCCATCCGTACTGATAGGGCCCACATCTGGGTCCCAGGGAACTTTTGTCAAAAATCCTCTGGAGAAGGAGAACAAAATGTCCAACCTCACCATCCGTCAGGCCGTTCAGGGCATGCTCAAGCTGCAGGATAGCGGCGATCACGCAACCATGGTCGGCATTGGCCCCATGAGCCCCAACCTGATT
Source organism: uncultured Collinsella sp. (assembly GCA_937989875.1). Taxonomy (GTDB): domain Bacteria; phylum Actinomycetota; class Coriobacteriia; order Coriobacteriales; family Coriobacteriaceae; genus Collinsella. The sequence goes on from CALKBO010000013.1 coordinate 19,622, forward strand.
CAGGCCGTGTTCGAGCTTGCCAAGGACGAGGATTTCCCGCCCATGTTTATCGCCAGCCGCAACCAGGTCGATATGGACGAGATGGGCGCCGGCTACGTCAACGGTTGGGACCAGACGCGCTTTGCCGCCGACATCAAGAAGGTTGCCGACGAGGTGGGTTACACCGGTCCGTACTACCTGTGCCGCGATCACGGCGGTCCGTGGCAGCGCGACGAGGAGCGTAACGCCCACCTGCCCGAGGACGAGGCCATGGAGCTCGCCCGCAAGTCCTTCGTCGCCGACATGGAGGCAGGCTTTGACCTGCTGATGGTCGACCCCACCAAGGACCCCTATCAGATCGGCAAGGTTATTCCGCTCGACGTGGTGCTTCGCCGCACGATTGATCTTATCGACTACCTTGAGCAGTACCGTCGCGAGCATAACCTGCCCGAGGTTGCCTATGAGGTCGGTACCGAGGAGACCAATGGCGGCTTGACCTCTACCGATAAGTACGAGGAGTTCATTTCTCAGCTGCAGCCCGAGCTCGAGAAGCGCGGCTGCCCCATGCCCACCTTTATCGTCGGCCAGACCGGTACGCTCACCCGTTGGACCGAGCAGGTCGGCCATTACAACTTCAAGAATGCCCGCGAGCTCGCCGACATGGCTAAGCGCTACGGCGTGGGCCTGAAGGAGCACAACGCCGACTATCTGGACGATGCGACGCTGCTCGAGCACATCCCGGCACACGTGACCGCCTCCAACGTTGCTCCGCAGTATGGCACCGAGGAGACCCGCGCCTACCTCAAGCTCTGCGCCACCGAGCAGATCCTGGTCGACAACGGTCTGTGCGATGACCCCTCCGACCTGTATCACACCCTGCTGGTCAAGGCTATCAAGACCGAGCGCTGGCGCAAGTGGATGACTGGCGACGACGTCAACCTGCAGGTCGACGACATCCTTGCCGACGATGAGCTCAGCCTGAAGATCCTGGATGTCTCCGGTCACTATGCGTTCAACGATCCTGAGGTCAAGGAGCAGGTCGAGAAGCTCTACCGCAACCTCGCCGCTCAGGACATCGACGGCAAGCGCTTTGTCATCGAACACATCAAGCGCCCGATCAAGCAGTACGTCGTCGGTCTTAACCTCAAGGGCGTCACGACCCGCATCGAGGCCGCTCTTGCCGAGTAAGTAGCTTTTCCTACGCGACGCCGGGCCTGGGGCATGTCCCAGCTGCAGGCCCGGCACATGGGACAAAGGGGCAGTCCCTTTGTCCCATTCTTTTGAGTTTTAGCTTCCTTTGAAGGGGTTCACCATGAAGTTCTTTATCGATACCGCCAATCTGGACGAGATTGCCGAGGCCAAGAGCTGGGGCTGCCTGGCCGGTGTTACCACCAACCCGTCCCTGTACGCCAAGACCGGCGGCAAGCTTGCCGACTTTGAGCCGCATATGCTCAAGATTGCCGAGCTCTGCGAGGGCCTGCCCGTGTCCGCCGAGTCTACCGCGACCACTGCCGAGGGTATGATCGAGGAGGGCAAGCGCCTTGCCGCCCTCGCCCCCAACATCGTGGTCAAGCTTCCCGTGTGCGAGGCCGGCCTTGCCGCCTGCCGTGCGCTGGCCGATGCTGGCGTGCGCGTCAACATGACGCTCGTCTTCTCGCCGACGCAGGCTCTTATGGCCGCCAACGCCGGTGCTCGCTACATCAGCCCGTTTGTCGGTCGTTTCGACGACATCGCCGAGGACGGTATCTCGCAGCTCGACAACGTCGTGACCTGCATTAAGAACTACGACTGGACGGGCAAGAACGTCGACGACACCGTCGAGATCGTCACCGCCTCGGTTCGTACGCCCAACCACGTGACCCAGGCCGCGCTACTCGGTGCCGATATTGCGACCGTGCCCATGGCCGCTCTCAAGAAGTGCCTGCATCATCCGCTGACCGACCAGGGCCTCGCCTCTTTTGAGGCTGACTGGCAGAAGGTCGTCGCTCAGGCTTAACGAGTGGATTGCCCCGGCATCGCGTCATCCGGTGCCGGGGTTGTTCTCAAGAGAGGAATTCGTATGACCAACCAGGAGCTGGCGAAGGTCGCCAATGAGGTCAGGAAGGGTGTCGTGACTGCGGTTCACGCGGCCAAGTCGGGACACCCGGGTGGATCGCTCGGTGCTGCCGACATCATGACGTATCTGTACTTTGAGGAAATGAATATCGATCCTGCCGACCCTCACAAGGCCGATCGCGATCGCTTTGTGCTCTCCAAGGGTCACGCGGCGCCGGGCCTGTATTCGGTGTTGGCAAATCGCGGCTATTTTCCCGTCGAAGAGCTCGAGACGCTCCGTCATATTGGCAGCCGACTGCAGGGCCATCCCAACATGAACGACGCCCCTGGCATCGATATGTCCACCGGATCGCTCGGTCAGGGCATCTCTGCTGCAGTTGGAATGGCGCTTGCCGCTAAGCACTGGGGCGACGGCTACCGTGTCTACACGTTGCTGGGCGACGGTGAGTGCGAGGAAGGCCAGGTGTGGGAGGCGGCCATGTTCGCCGGCAACCATGCGCTCGACAATCTTGTTGCCGTCGTCGACCACAACGGCTTGCAGATTGACGGCACGATCGATGAAGTCAACTCGGCCATGCCGCTCGCTGACAAGTTCCGCGCCTTTAAGTGGCATGTGATCGAGCTCGCCGACGGTAACGACATGGCGCAGATTGCCGCCGCCTTTGCCGAGGCCCGCAAAGTGAGCGACTCGCCCGTGGCCATTATCGCCGAGACGGTGAAGGGCAAGGGCGTCTCCTTTATGGAAAACCAGGTGGGCTGGCACGGCAAGGCACCCAACGATGAACAGTTTGAGCAGGCCATGGCCGAGCTCGCAGCAGCAGGGGAGGAGCTCTAATGGCAGACGTCAAGAAAGTCGCCACGCGCGTTAGCTATGGCGAGGCACTTGTCGAGCTGGGCAATGAGCGCGATGACTTTGTGGTTCTCGATGCCGACCTGGCCGCCGCCACGCAGACCGGTAAGTTTAAGGCTGCGCACCCTGAGCGCTTCTACGACGCCGGCATTGCCGAGAGCAACCTGATGGGGCTCGCCGCCGGCATCGCGACCACGGGCCGCGTTGCTTTTGCGAGCACCTTTGCGATCTTTGCCGCCGGTCGCGCCTACGAGCAGGTCCGCAATTCCATCGGCTACCCGCACCTCAACGTCAAGATTGGCGCTACTCATGCCGGCATTTCGGTGGGCGAGGACGGCGCCACGCACCAGTGCTGCGAGGATATCGCACTCATGCGCACGATTCCGGGTATGACGGTGGTCGTTCCCGCCGACGACGTCGAGGCTCGTGCCTGTGTGCGCGCCGCCTATGAGTTTGAGGGCCCGGTTTACATGCGCTTCGGCCGCCTGGCAACACCGGTCATCAACGATCACGAGGACTATGAGTTCAAGATTGGTCGCGGCGTGGTCGTGCGCGAGGGGTCCGATGTGACCATCATCGCTTGTGGCCTTATGGTCGCCGAGGCGCTTGAGGCTGCCGAGGCGCTCGCTGCCGATGGTATCGATGCCGAGGTCATCAACATGCACACGATTAAGCCGCTTGATGAGCGCCTGGTGGTTGCCAGCGCCAAGAAGACTGGTCGCGTGGTCACCGCCGAGGAGCATTCGATTATCGGTGGTCTTGGCGAGGCCGTGGCCTCGGTGCTCGCGGAGCAGCATCCGGTGCCGATGCGTCGCGTCGGCGTGCGCGATGTGTATGGCGAGTCCGGCCCTGCGGTCGATTTGCTGCACAAGTACGGTTTGGACGCCGACGGCATCGAAGCTGCGGTCAGGTCCGTGTTGTAAGGAAGGTTTCCATGGGATTTGTATCTGCCAACCAAGTGACAATCGGGTATACCGCCGCCTCGCGCGAGGACGCCCTACATTATTTGTCCGAGCAGGCCATCGAGCTCGGCTTTGCCGATGACGCATCTGCCGTAGAGGCCGCCTTCATTGCTCGCGAGAACGAGGCCGAGACCGGCCTTGTCGCCGGTTTTGCCGTTCCGCATGCCAAAAGCGACGCGATCCACACGCCGGGCGTTGCCGTGCTTAAACTGACCGAGCCCGTTGAATGGCCGAGCTTCGATGGGGTGCCCGTCGATGTTGCGCTCGCGCTGTACGTGCCCGCCGGCGAGGCCGGAACTACGCACCTGCGTCTGCTCTCCAAGGCTGCCGTGATGCTGATGGACGCCGGCTTCCGTGACAAGGTGCGCGCGAGCACCGATCCCGTTGAGATTGCGGAGCTCATCAATAGCGGACTCGAAGACTAGAACGGTCATCCCGTTCAATCAATCGATCCTTCTCCAAGGAAAAGGGCCGCGACGCCATATAGGTGTCGCGGCCCTGTTTGCGTTTCCCAAGATAAAACCTGCCAAAATAAACCTGTCCCTTTTTGGCAGGTTAATCGGGGACTATTTCACCGCAACTTAGGGCACGGTTAGGAAGTGTGCACCTTAAAGAGTGGAGCCCATGATTAGAGAGGTCGCACTCGTCTCTCTAAATGTCTCTCTAAAGAGAAGGTTGGTTAGAGAGATAGCATTAGGCAATCTAGCAGCGAATTCGATACATCTCTCTAAATGTCTCTCTAAAACAAGGCGTTTATCTCTTTAAAGTTAGAGAGATAAATCTATTGTTTTAGAGAGACGGAATGCCAAAAATCGTCCGTCAGCTACCATCTGCCAAAAATGGCGGATAAAGGGCTCATCGAAGTAATGGGTTCATCGACGAGTCGTAACCGCCGATATCGGAAGAAGTAGATGCAGCCGGGTCGCCTCTCTAGTGCCTCTCGAAGTTAGATGGGTGCTAGAGGAGCGACTGCCTCGCGATATTTCCCCAGATAAAACCTGCCAAAATAAACCTGTCCCTTTTTGGCATGTCAGTTAATGCAGTCCAGGTTGAGCATATGCGAGCGAGCAGGCTCCGGGTGCGGTAAGGTGACGTGAAACAAGCGGGCGCTGACCTTTTGGTCGCGCCCGTGAAGTTGAACGTCAGATTGCCGCGCCCGGGGCCTGCGCAGCGCCGAGCAGTTACGCCGTTTGTAAAACGGCGTAGCCTAAAGATTCATGGCACCGTGAATGTAGGGGGTGACCTCGGGGGAGATATGGTCGCAGCCCAGCTCGCGTAGCGCGGACTCGATAACGGCGGGCAGCGGGGTCTTGCCCTTGTCGTCGACGGCGGCACCGCCGAGGGCGGCAATCTTGGCGACATCTGCGGGAGCGGCTTCGATATGCATGCAGCCGCCGATCAAGCGCGCGCGTACCTGAGCCAAGTCAAGATCGTGCAGGTAATCTTCGCAGGCGCGGATTAAATCGACCTTCTCGCGCGTAAGCTTCTCGCCCGTGGGAACGCGCGTGGCAAGACAGGCTCCCGCCGGCAGGTTCCAAACGGGGTAGCCCCATGCACGCAGCAGCTCGCGCTCTTCGTCCTTGGTAAAGCCGACCTCCATAAGAGGGGAGCGTACGCCGAGCTCTTCTGCCGCACGCATGCCGGGGCGGTAGTCACCGCGATCGCTTGCATTGCTGCCATCGATGACAGTGGGAAAACCGAGCGACTTGGCGTGGTTGACGATGGCGGTAAAGCCGGCGTGCTTGCAGTGGTAGCAGCGATTGGCATCGTTGCAGGCTACTTGGGGGAGCTGCAGCTGATCCACCGAAAGATTGAGCACGGGGAGCTTAAAATGCGGCCCCTCATTGGCTTGTCCATCAACGGACCGCTCAAACGAAGCCTGTTCGGGCGTACCGATGAGCGGCGTGGTGAGATGGACGAGGAGGGTATTGGTGGGCATGATGCGGGCGCAGACCGCGGCCAAAAAGCTGCTGTCGACACCACCGGAAAAGCCGATGGCGACGCGTCCGTATGCCAAAAGCAGCTGCTCGAGTGCTGCGAGTTTGTCCTGAAGCTCCTCTGCGGGTGCGGTGGTGTCTGAAAGCATGAAAGTTCCTTACAGTTATTAAAGCTCGGATGAAACTATAATCCCACCGAGCTGCTTGTCATAAGACTTCCAGCTATGTAACGAAAGTGCAATATGCTATATACGTTATATACAAGTTTGTAAGTGCGGTAGAGTGGTAGTAACACAATCCGGTGAGGGGACCGATATGATCAAGGCTGTTATTTTTGACATGGATGGAACGCTGGTCGATACTGAGCGTTTGGGGATTAAGGCCTGGAAGGCAGGCGCCGCTGAGCTGGGGCTCGCGATTGATGAAGCGCTGATCCATCAGTTTATCGGCCGCACGCTGCCCGATGTTATGGACATCCTCGATAATCATTACGGCAGCCATGAAACCACCGAGGCGATCTATCGTCGCCACAAGGAGATTCGCGACGAGATGGTCAAGACCGAACTGGAGCTTAAGGTCGGTGCCGCCGAGTGCATAGACGAGCTGTTGGCTGCGGGCTATCACGTCGGCCTTGCAACGTCATCGCGCCATGTTACGGCCGAGCGCAACCTTAAAGCATTCGGCCTCTTTGACAAGTTTGAAACGGTAACGTGTGGCGAGGACGTCGTGCACGGCAAGCCCGACCCCGAGATGTATCTGCTCGCCTGCGAGCGCGCGGGCTTTGCTTCCGAGGAATGTGCCGTGGTCGAGGATTCGCGCAACGGCTGCGTCTCGGGCATTACGGCTGGCTGTCACGTCTTTGCCGTCCCCGACATCGTGCCGCTGCCGCAGGACGTGGTGGATGGCTGCGAGGCCGTGCTCGATACGTTGTTCGACCTGGCAGCGGCAGTCAAGGCCGTGCGCTAGACAATTGCGGTGTTGAAACGAGCAATTGCCCACGTTTGCACTTAAGCAAAAGGGGCCCGGCAATGGTCGGGCCCCTTTTGCTTAAGCGGCGACTTAGCATACTTGCGGGCGTGCTATAGATACGCACCGAGGTTGATGGCCGTGGCGTCGGTCTGGCTGCTTGCCTGGGTGCTGGCGCGTTCCAGCAGGAACGGCCGCACGAGTTCTTGGCGGTTGATGTCCTCGATGGCCGTGACCGCGGTGACGGTGCGCGCGGCAGAGCCGATGTGGACGTGCTTGGTCTTCGCCGGGGCCTTGTTCTCGATTTGCTCCATGAGCAATTGAACGCCCTTGCGGCCAATCTCGTAGCCCGGGGGCGCTACCGTAGTGAGCGGGACCGATCCGCTCCAAGCGAGCGGGTTGCCATCGCAACCTGCTACGCGTACTTGCCCGGGGACGGCGATGCCTTTGTCGACCAGCGCCGAGATGACGCCTGAGGCCAACACGTCGGTCAGGCCGACGACAAAATCGGGGCGTTCGTCGGCGGGGCGCTCGGCGATTTGGGCACCGATGCCGTAGCCGTCGGCGGCGGTATTCCATTCGCCGGCGTCGATGACTTCGATCTTGATATCGGGGTGTAGGGCGAGTGCCTTATGAATGCCAAGGACGCGCAGGGTGAGTTGCATAAATGCTGCTCTACCCACAACGGTGATATGGCGTGCACCGCGGGCGATGGCAAGTTCGGCAATGATGCGACCCTGGGCCTCGTTGTCGGCCGCTACGTAGTAGCCGGGCTCGGAGCAATGGATGTCCAGATGGACGATCGGCACGGGCATCTTGGCCATGGCGGGGTGCCAGTCGGGGGATGCCATGGGCTGAACCATGACGCCGGACATCTGGGTGCCCATAAAGTAGCGCAGGTAATGGTCCTGGAGAATATCGTCGTTATCGGCGTTGGCGATGAGCAAGTCATAGCCGTGCTTGCGAGCCTCGTTGTGGGCGCCGCTGGCGATTTGGAGCGAAAAGCCGTGATCGAGACGGGGGAGCACCAGGCCAAAGGACTTGGTGGCGCCGCCCGCGAGCTGACGAGCGCTTTGGTTGGGCAGGTAGCCAAGGCGATTGATGGTCTCGTTGATGAGCTTGAGGGTCTCGGGGCGCAGCTTTTCGGGGTGGTTGAGCGCGTTGGAAACCGTGCCCAGCGAAACCCCGGCCTCGCGCGCGACGTCGCTGATTTTTACCTTTGCCATAGCGGCCCCTTTGATGCGTTTCAAGTACAAGCCAGATTGTAGCATCCCAAACCTTCCAAAAAGGGACAGGTTTATTTTGGCAGGTTTTATCTGGGGAAACGCCGTTGCCAGCGCGACCACCACGAAGGGGACAGGCACCTTTGCGGTGGTTTGGACCGGCTGGGCATGTGTGCATCGGGTGGTATCTAAGTTGAGATACCACTTCTGGTATATCAGCTTGCGCTTGCGTGAGTACAATACTCGAACGTTATACGTCTCAGCGCCCCCTGTGCGTGGACGTCTTGCAGTCACGCGAACGAAGGGATTTATCCTATGTGCGGAATTGTCGGCTACACCGGCTCTGATATTGCAAAGAACATCCTGGTCACGGGCCTCAAGCGCATGGAGTATCGCGGCTATGACTCTTCGGGCGTCGCGCTCGAGGTGGGCGAGGGCGCCGCGGCGCACCTCGACGTCATCCGCCGCGTGGGCAAGGTCGCGGGCCTGGAGAGCGAGCTTTCCAACGTCGACAGCGACGCTACCTGCGGTATCGGTCATACCCGTTGGGCCACCCACGGCAAGCCCTCCGTCGTTAACGCTCACCCCCACACCAGCTGCGACGGTCGTATCGCCATCGTCCACAACGGCATCATCGAGAACTTCGCCGAGCTGCGCGAAGAGCTGGAGGGCCGCGGCCATCACTTTAAGAGCGAGACCGATACCGAGGTCTTCGCGCATCTGATCGAAGAGGCTTATGCCGAGACGCACGACCTGATGGCCTCCGTGCGCGAGGCTTGCACCCACGTGGTCGGTGCCTATGGTCTGGCCGCCGTGTGCGCTGACGAGCCCGGCGTGATCGCCGTGGCCCGCAAGGATTCCCCGATCGTGGTCGGCGCGGGCGAGACCGGCGCCTATGTCGCCTCCGACGTCATCGCGCTCATCGACGCAACCCGCGACGTCGTGGTGCTCGAGGACGGTCAGTTTGCCAAGCTCACGCCCGCAGGCGTCGAGTATACCGACGAGGCCGGCAACGTGATTGAGCCCAAGGTCACCCACATCGACTGGGACCTGGACATGGCAGAAAAGGGCGGTTATCCCGACTTTATGCTCAAGGAAATCCACGAGCAGCCGCGCGTGGTGCGCGACACGCTGGTGGGCCGCATGACGCCTGCTGGCGAGCTCGATATTGACGAGTTGGGCCTTTCGCTCGAGGAGCTCAACGACATCGATCGCGTCTACGTGATCGCTTGCGGCACCAGCTATCACGCTGGCCTCATTGCCAAGAATCTCATTGAGGGCTGGGCTCGCATCCCCACCGAGGTGGAGGCGGCCAGCGAGTTCCGTTATCGCAATCCCATCATCACGCCGACGACGCTCGTCGTTGCCGTGTCCCAGTCGGGCGAGACGGCTGACACTCTCGCCGCCATTCGCGATGCGCGCATCAAGGGTGCCAAGGTCTTCGGCATCACCAACGTGGTGGGCAGCCCCGTGGCGCGTGAGAGCGACGGCGTCATCTACACCAAGGCCAACAAGGAGATCGCGGTCGCCTCGACCAAGAGCTTTATCGGCCAGGTCGTGAGCCTCACGCTTTTGGCCCTGCTACTGGCGCAGGTCAAGTACCGCTTGACCACCAAGCAGGCGCGCATGCTGTTCCGCGAGCTTTCCGATACGGCCGAGCAGATCCAGTGGATTTTGGATACCCAAACCGAGGCCGTGCATGAGGCCGCCCTGCTGTGCAAGGATGCGCAGTCGGCGCTGTTCGTGGGCCGTGGCATGGGTGCCGCTATTTCCTACGAGGGCGCGCTCAAGCTCAAGGAGGTCAGCTACCTGCACGCCGAGGCCTACGCCGCCGGCGAGATGAAGCACGGCCCCATCGCGCTGATCGACCCGGGCTTCCCTGTCATCGCCGTGGCCACCAAGAGTGCCACCTACGACAAGACCGTGTCAAACCTCATGGAGTGCAAGGCACGCGGCGCCAAGGTCATCGTCGTTGCCACCGAGGGCGACGAGGAGATCAACAAGATCGCCGACTGCATCATCCGCGTACCAGCAGTCCGCGACGTGTTCAGCCCCATCACGGCGAGCGTCCCGCTGCAGTTGCTCGCCCGCGAGGTGGCCATCCTGCGCGGTTGCGACGTTGACCAGCCCCGTAACCTGGCGAAAAGCGTTACTGTCGAGTAGTTGGTTCCGCCGTTCTAGCGACTAAGGCCCGGCTCCGCATTTGACGGAGCCGGGCCTTGTTGCATTTGCACAGATAAAACCTGCCAAAATGAACCTGTCCTTTTTTGGTAGGTTAGCGGAGCTTGCTGGTCTCGAAGTACTCGGGGAACTGGTCCAGGACCTCGGTTTGGTTGCGGAACATCATGTGCAGGTGCTTGCTGACCAAAAAGCTCGCTTCGATGGGGTCGCGACCGGCGATAGCGCGGCGAATCTGCTTGTGCTCGTTCACGATGTCCTGATTGTCGAGAACCTGCGTGGCAGCGCGCAGCCAGCGGAAGCGCTCAAGGTCGGCATTGGTCTCTTCGAGCCACGACCACACGGTGCTGCGACATGCGATGCTAAAAATCATGTGATGCATGAGGTTGTCGCTCAAAAAGAAGCCGATGCGATCCTCTTCGGCCATGGCCTTTTCCTGCAGCACGATGGCGCGGTCGAGCTGCTCGATGCCAGCCGACGTGGCGCGCGCGCAGCACTCCACAATCACCTGCTTTTCCAGATGCTCGCGGATGTAACAGGCACTCTCGGCAAGGGTGAGGTTGATGGGCGAGACGTAGGTACCGCTCTGGGGCACGGTGCGCACCAGGCCTTCCTGCGCCAAGCGAACCAAAGCCTCGCGCACAGGGGTGCGCCCCATATCCAGGTCATCGCAAAGTTGCTTGACGCCCAGCTTTTCGCCCGGCTTGTAGTCCAGGTAGACGATTTTGCGTCGAATGGTGTGGTAGGACTGGTCCTGTAGGCTCGTTTCCTGCTCGCCGACGTGCATCGATTCTTCCATAGCGCCTCGCAACTGTTCTATCAAACTCATATGTCAGTTGTTAATTATGCCGCGAATCAGCTCTCCGCGGTGGGTAATTCGGCTGTTGCCTGAGAACTATTGCGGCATCTTAGTCTGTGTTTGCGCAAGGCTGCGCTCAATGTTGCCGTATCATAAGCCGTCGCAAACGTGAAATAGAAAGAAGGAATCCCATATGCAACTGGCAAATATCGTACGCGAGCGCTGGAAAGGCGTCTTGTTCTGCCTAATCATCGCCATTCCCGCGACGTTGCTCGGCAAACAAATTGAGGTGGTCGGCGGTCCGGTATTTGCCATCCTCTTTGGCATGGTCCTGGCGCTCGTCTTTCCCAAGAATCGTCGCGAACCGCTCGCCGCCGGCGTTACCTATACGTCCAAAAAAGTCTTGCAGTACGCGGTTATCCTGCTTGGCTTTGGCATGAACCTCTCCCAGATTCTGTCCAAGGGCGCCCAGTCGCTACCGATTATCGTGGCAACAATCTCGACCTCGCTTGTCATCGCCTTTGTGCTCTGCCGCGTTATGAACGTGCCGGGCAAGATCGCGACGCTTGTGGGTGTGGGTTCGTCGATTTGCGGCGGTTCTGCCATCGCCGCGACCGCGCCCGTCATCGATGCCGACGATCGCGAGATTGCCCAGGCTATTTCGGTCATCTTCCTGTTTAACGTTATCGCGGCGCTCGTGTTTCCAACGCTCGGCGGCATGCTCGGGCTGACCAACGAGGGCTTTGGCCTGTTTGCCGGTACCGCCATCAACGACACCTCGTCCGTAACGGCTGCGGCGAGCGCTTGGGACAGCATGCATCCCGGCGCCAATGTGCTCGAGAGCACCACAGTGGTCAAGCTCACCAGGACGCTGGCCATTATTCCCATCACGTTGGTCCTCGCATGCTGGCAGATGCATCTGGCACGCAAGGCCGGTGGCGACGCTAAGAGCACGTTCTCGCTTAAACGCGCGTTTCCCATGTTTGTGCTGTTCTTTGTGCTGGCGAGCGTGATCACCACGGTGTTTCAGCTTCCTGTGTCCATCACGGCGCCCATCAAGGAGCTGTCGAAGTTCTTTATCGTGATGGCCATGGCGGCTATTGGTTTTAATACCGATATCGTCGAGCTGGTCAAAAAGGGCGGCAAGCCCATCGCGCTGGGCTTTTGCTGCTGGATTGGCATTGCGTGCATGAGTTTGGGAATGCAGCACGTGCTGGGAATCTGGTAGAGAAGTAGCTTGTTTGCGTGCTGCGTGTTGGTTGCTGGTGAGCGCAAGCCTGCGGTGGAGCGATAGGAGCTCTTGCGGGTATGGCTTGTCCGCAGGTTTATAAGTCCCGAAGAGCTCTTATCGCCCCGCCAGGATGGCGATGCGGGGCAACACCTATACTCGCAGGATGACGCTTTCTACCCTATAGTGTTTGGTGAGCAATATCGTTCAATTTTGAAACACTTGGTCGTGCGACCGTCGGCGGTTGCACGTCGCTGCGGACGGGGGCAAATCATGGATAGCGATGCCAAGCTGAACATCTTGACCGAGGCCCTGGCTGCTGCCGGGGCCTCGGCATTGGCAATCGATGCGCGTGGGGGCGTCGCGATCTCGACCATGAATGACGCGGCGCTTGAGCGGGATGTGGCGGCTTTTGTCGCTGAGCGCCTCGACCGTATAGGAGACGGCGCGCGTCTGGTTATGGGGCGTGCGGGTACGCGCCTGAGCCTGACCGTTCGCCCCACCGACAAAGAGGGCGGGGGCCTTTGGGTCGTCGTGGTCCGCGAGGTGCGCGGCGCCGCGGCGCATGCGGGCATCGAGTGGCTCAACGCCGACGAAGTTGAGGCCCGCTACGAATCGAGCGCGTACGGCATCGTTGAGGGTGCCGCTGCGGTGGCTGCGCCGGTTGCAGAGAGTTACGCGCGCGGTGTGCCCCTTATGCTCGAGGGCGAGCTGGGAGCGGGTCAGGTCGAGATCGCCAAGCGCCTCTATCTGGACGGTCCTTTTGCCGATCAGCCCTTTGTTTCCGTCGCGCTCGATGAACTCACCGATCGCGGTTGGCGCCACGTGCTCAAAAGCGCCGAATCGCCGTTGTTCCAAACGGGGCTGACCCTTTGCATTGAGGGCTGGAATGCGGTTGGCCCTCAGCGCCTCCGCGAGCTCGTTTCCACGATGGCCGACACCGCGTTGGCGACGCGCTGCCATGTGGTGCTGACAGCGAATGACATGCCGGGCGGCGGCGAAAGTGATCAAGCCGCCTTTGTGACCGAGCGTTTCGCCTGTGCGGTGAGTGTGGCGCCGGCAATCGCCGAGCAGGGAGCCGCGTCGACGAAGGTTGCGCGCTATTTGGAATATCTCGCTGATGCATTTGGGACGGCAGCGCCCACGCTGTCTGCCGCGGCGACGAAGACGCTCGATGCTTATCGCTGGCCGCGCAATTATCTGCAGCTCCGCGAGGTCTCGGAACGACTGTATATATTGGTGGGGGCGGGCACGGTGGACCGCGCTGTGGCGGAGGAAGTGCTCGCCCAAGAGGACGTGATTAAGACCGCAACCTTTGGTGCCCCGACGCTCGAAAGTGACCTGTATATCCTGCGACCGCTGGCCGATACCGAGCGAGATATCGCGCATCTGGTTGTAGATCATCTCCACGGCAACCGAACCCGTGCGGCGGAGGTGCTGGGCATAAGCCGTACAACGCTGTGGCGCTTGCTGAAGGACGATGACCGTTGAGCGAGGCGCCCGTGACCGCGCGCGACGCGTGTGCTACAGTCCAAAGCGTTATTGTTTCGATTTGGTTACGGCGTGCGAGGGCATATGGCTGAGACTTCAAAACCGAGCCGCAGAAGGCGGAGTGCCGCGCCGGTCAACCGACGCACAACATCGGTGACGTGGGGCAAACACGCCTCGGGGTTTGATGGCTCGTTCAAGCGCACTAAATACGGCTATCCTTCGGCAAGCGCCCGCTTGGCAATGCAGGCAGAGTCCTCGCTGTTGGGCCGCAAACGCGTGGTGGGATCAAAGCTCAAGCACGACGGAACGCTCGGCTACATCAGCCGCGGGGCGGCTCGCCGCAGCGGGCTCAATCCCGCCGGCTGGCATCGCTACGTGCCGATCGTGGCCGCCGTTGCAGTGATCGTCATCGCGCTCGCTGCGCTCGGATATGCCGGCGGTGGCGCCAACTTGGACGCAATGTTTAAATCGCCCGAGCTCGCGCATGCAGGCACAGAAGTTGTCGAGGGCGCACAGACCCAGACGGGCGTTGCGCCCCAGCGCGGTATCGTCGCGGCGGCCTCCACCATCGCCGATGCGCAAAAGGACGAAGACAAGCAAGGCGACGACGTCGAAACGGCCCAGACGAACGAAACGACGACAACGGCGACGTCAATATAAGTTGCGAGTGGGGTAGCTAAAATAGCCCCGTCCCAAATTAGCTACCCCTGCTGACGTTCCTGTACTATTTCACGTACACCACGTTGTTGCGGCGCGGCTTTGCCTCGGGTAGCGTGTCCTCGGCGTAGCCAAGAATGCAGTTACCGACGCCGCGCAGGCTGCCGTCGGCGGGCAGGCCCCAGCTGGCCAGCAGCTCCAGGCCCTCGGGCGAGTCAAAGACCTCATGCGCGCGGTGAATCCAGCACGAATCGACACCCAGTGCATAGGCGGCGTTGAGCAAGTTGCCCATGGCGAGCGAGCCGTCTTCCAGATGTGTGGGCACGCTGCGGTCAACCAGCACCACCACAACGGTCTTGGCGCCATAGAAGGGGTCGCTGTTGCTGTCCATGACCTGGGCGTTGAGCTGTGAGAGATGCTCGACGGTCGCGGGGTCGGTGACGGCGACAAACGTCACCGGCTGGCGGCCCATGCCGCTCGGTGCATATTGGCCGGCTTCGATAATACGTGCAAGCTTTTCAGCCTCGACGGGACGATCGCTGTAGTTGCGGCAGCTGCGGCGGTGAATGAGTGCTTCGATAGTCTCCATGGTGTCTCCTTGCGGTGGCGTTGCAGATGCCCCGTTCATACCCGTCGGGCTTAAACGATAGACGGTCAATTGCCCGGCCAAAAGGATAGATTCCAATTGGGAAAGTAGGTTTGCATAAAAGTACCTTCAGAATGTGACAAACAAATGGGATGGTTAAACGTTTTATCCCGTCTACCCTGCGGTTTTTTACCACTTGCCTAAATGACGAACGCATAACCTTTGATAAAGGTTTTACTAAAGGAGTACCAACGTTTATCAATGCGCCGTGGTGGCGCCGGGCCAGGAGGTAACATCATGTTCCAGGCTGGAGATGTCGTCGAGACCGATTTCGAAGGATTTCTGAAGCTGCTGCGTTCCAAGACGCGCGCTTTCGTGTCGATCAACGATCACGAGTACTACATCACGCACACCGATGGCTATTGGCGTGTTCAGGATTGCGAGGCCCTCAACGACAAGGGCCACTTTACTGACTGCTCTGAGTTGGTCAACACGGTCTGCGAGGTCGTCGAGCTGCCGTGGATTGCCGGCAAGAGCCTGCATGACAGCTTCTCGGGCGCTACGGTCTATGAGGCCGCCGCCGCTTAACAGGCAATAAAACCCGATTTTCACGTGACCGCTGGCGCTGCCCCCGCGCCGGCGGTCTTTTTCTGCCGATAGGCCATAAAAGTGCGCGCATTTGCGGAGAGCCTGTTGACGATAGTCAAAACTCGGACTAATCTAGAGACATATAATTGGTCAAAAATCGGACAATCGAATGGTGGGATAGATGAATAGTGCGGTTACGCTGGTCGACTTCGATCGGTTGCTCAATGGACTCGACCATATCTATTCGGAGTTCTCGCGCGCCTGCGGCCTTTCGGACTGCGCCTATTGGATGCTCGTCGACACCAGCACGGCGGGCGGCAGTATTGCCGTAAGCCGTCTGACAAGCGAATGGTTCTACAGCAAGCAGACCATCAACTCGGCAATTAAAACCTTGACGGCGCGGGGCTTCGCAACGTTGGAGTTTGCCGAAGGCAGTCGTAAGAACAAGGTTGTGAGCCTGACCGGAGAGGGCAGGCGATTTGCCGAGCGTTATGCGCTGCCGGCACTCAAGGCCGAACAGCGAGCCTTTGGCGCGCTTGAGCCATGTGAGCAGCGCGAGATTATGCGCTTGATCGGCAAATTCTCTCAGGTGCTCGGCGATGAGTGCGATGCCTTTAAGCAGCATATCGCTGCCGAGAGCCAAGCCGAGAATCAAGGTGAGGGGGAGTCGTGCGACTGTTAATGAGGTTTCTAAAGCCATATCGAGGGCTTGTCGCAGTGACGCTGCTGGTGCTGCTGGTGGATAACGTTGGTACGCTGTTGGTTCCCACGATGTTGGCGAACATGGTCAACACCGGTATTACCACGGGCGATGTCGACTACATTTTACGCAACGGCCTATACATGTTTATCGCGACCAGCATGGCTAGCGGCGGCACGGTGCTGGGCTGCTATCTTTCGGCGCGCCTGGCCGCCAACGTGGCTTGCGATATCCGCAATGCCGTGTACGACAAATCGCTCGAGCTCGCGGCCAGCGATTTTGAGCGCTTTGGCACCGGATCGATGATCACGCGCTCGCTCAACGACATCAACGTGATTCAGCAGGCGATTCTGCAGACGATTCAGCTGGTGCTGCCCGTGCCGTTTTTGGCTGTGGCGGGCATCATCTTCGCCTGGTTTATCGATCCTGCCATGGGCACGCTTCTGGGCGTAGTCGTTGCGATTGTGCTGGTGGCGGCGGTCTTTACGGTTGCCAACGCGGCGCCGATTTTTATGCGCCTACAGGGCTTTATCGACCGCATGAACGTGGTGCTGCGCGAGAATATTGTGGGCGTGCGCGTCATCCGTGCGTTTAACAAGGAGCGCCACGAGGAACGGCGTCTGGACGAGGTGTTTAGCGAATACGCCGCCAACGCCATCAAAGTCAACCACCTGTTTGTGGGCCTCGACAGCTCAAGCTTCTTTTTGATGAACATCGCCGAGGTGGCGGTGCTGTGGGTGGGCGGCAACCGCGTAGGCGCCCACGCCATGCAGATTGCGAGTATCTCGGCGGTGCTGGAGTATGCAATTCTGATCCTGTTCTTTGTGATGATGGCCCAGATGGTGGTGCTGACACTTCCGCGCGCCGCCGCATGTCTGAACCGCGCGCAGCAGGTGCTGGAGATCGAGCCGAGCATCGTGGACGGTGACCGCACGCTGGATGACGGGGCGCGCGAGCCCCAAGACGAAGCCGATGCGGTGGCCGTGTTCGACCACATGTCGTTTCGCTTTGACGATGCCGACGAGGACACCCTGTGCGACCTGAGCTTTGCCTGCCGTCGCGGTCAGACGACTGCGATCGTTGGCTCGACAGGCTCGGGCAAATCGACGGTGGCAAAGCTTCTGCTGCGCTTCCACGATGCCACCAAGGGCTCCATTCGCCTGAATGGTGTGGACCTGCGCGAGCTTACGCAAGACGAAATCCGCGGGCGCATTGCCTATGTGCCGCAGAAGGCGTGGCTGTTCTCGGGCACGGTGGCGAGCAACCTTCGCTTTGGTAACGAAGGTGCGACCGAGGGCGACATGCTCCACGCGCTTGAGGTTGCCCAGAGCACCTTTGTACTCGACCAACCGCAGGGGCTCGATACCCCGGTTGCCCAGGGCGGTACGAACTTTTCGGGCGGCCAGCGCCAGCGTCTGGCAATCGCCCGTGCGCTCATGAAGCATGCCGATCTGTATATCTTCGACGATAGCTTTTCGGCCCTGGACTTTAAGACCGATGCCGCCCTGCGTCATGCGTTGCAAGACGAGACGCGTGACGCTGCGGTGCTCATCATCGCGCAGCGCATCTCGACGATCTTGCACGCCGACCAGATCGTGGTGCTCAAGGATGGCGAGGTTGTGGGTCTGGGCACGCATGGCGAGCTTATGGAAACCTGCGAGGTGTACCGCGCCATCGCGGAATCGCAGATGAAGGGAGGTGAGTAGCATGACCGAGGAGCTCAAGAAGCAGGGCGGCGTTGATGACGCCGCTGCCGCGGGACTGGTCGAGGAAACGGCTGCCGCGTCGACCGAGCTGGATGACGCCGCCAAGGCTGCGGCCGAGCGCGAGGCTCGCCGCCAAGCGCTCTACGAGGAAAACGAACGTGCCGAGGACGAGCGCGCCCGCGCCGAGGCAGAGCGTATGCGCGACGTGGACGACGAAGACGAGGACGAGACGCCCCGCGACACCTGGGCGACGGTGCGCCGCCTGTGGAGCGAGGCCGCCGGCGACCATTGGCGCTTCTATATCGTGTTCGCGAGCATTGTGTTCTATGTCATCTTTAACACCGCCGCGCCGGCATATAGCGCCCGCGTGATCGATGAGCTGTGGGGCCACATTCAGGTGGCGTTTGCCAGCGACACCACTTTCAGCATCACCTGGGAGAACTGCGGCAAGACCATTTTCGTCTACTTTATGATCTGGACTGCCGCTGCCTCGTTCTATGCGCTCCAGAGCTTTTTGATGTCGAGCGTGGCCGAACGCCTCAATCTGCGCCTGCGCAACCGCATCGCGCAAAAGCTCAACCGTCTGCCGCTCGCCTATTTTGACGCGCATCGTCCCGGCGAGGTCGTCAGCCGCGCGACCAACGACCTGGACAAGATGTCCGAGAGCATGCAGCGCGGATTGCTGCAGCTGCTCGTGTCGATCGGCACGGTTGTTGGTGCTGTGAGCGTGATGTTCGTGTTCAGCGTGCAGCTTACGCTCGTCTTTCTGTTCTTTACGGCACTGTCGCTGCTGGTGACGAAGGTCGTCTCGCGCCGCACACACGATGTGACGGGCGAGCGCCAGGAGTGGGTGTCCAAGATTACGAGTGCGGTCGAGGAAGGCTATTCGGGCCGTCTGGTGATCCGCGCGTTTAACCGCGAACGTCAGAGCTCCGCTGAGGTGCACGAGGCTTCGAAGGAACTGGCTCGTGTGAGCACCAAGGCCGACTTTATGATCAATGCTGTCGGCCCCGCAGTGCGCTTTATCGGCCGTTTGGCGCAGATCGTGATTGCGATTGTGGGCTGCAGTATGCTGGTTGCCGGCCACATGACCGTCGGCGTGTTCCAGGCGTTCTTCCAGTTTATCTACGAGGCATCTGAGCCCATGACGCAGCTGTCGTTTACCTTCAACTCGCTGCAGAGCGCGCTGGCGAGTGCGGAGCGCGTGTTCGACCTGCTCGATGAGCCCGAGATGGAGGCCGATCCGCTGCCGGACGAGGCCGCCAAGCTGCCGGGCAAGGTCGAGGGCCGTGTCTCCTTTGAGCATGTGCGCTTTGGTTATTCGCCCGACAAGCCGCTTATGCGCGACGTGTCGTTTACTGCCGAGCCGGGCCAGAAGATCGCGGTGGTGGGAACCACGGGCGCAGGCAAGACGACGCTCATCAACCTGCTCATGCGCTTCTACGAGATTGACGGCGGGCGTATTACGCTCGACGGCGTGGATACGAGCCGCATGGATCGCGGCGAGCTACGTCAGCAGTTTGGCATGGTGCTGCAAGACGCCTGGCTATTCGATGGCACGATTGCCGAAAACATCGCCTACGGCTGCCCCGAGGCAACGCGCGACGAAATTGTGGCCGCCGCTCGTGCCGCGCAGGTCGACTTCTTCGTGCGCACCATGCCGCAGGGCTACGACACGCGCGTGGCCAACGATGCCGAAAGCATCAGCCAGGGCCAGCGTCAGCTGCTGACCATCGCGCGCGTGCTGCTCAACAACCCGGCGATTCTCATCCTGGACGAGGCGACCTCAAGCGTGGACACGCGTACCGAGCTTGCCATCGGCCGTGCCATGGACGCGCTTATGCGCGGGCGCACGAGCTTTGTGATCGCGCATCGCCTGTCGACGATCGTGGACGCCGACCTGATCTTGGTCATGGACCACGGCAACATTATCGAGCAGGGCACGCATAAGGAGCTGCTCGCAGCCGAGGGCGCTTATGCCGACCTCTATCTGAGTCAGTTCGCATAATGTGACAAAGGGACAGTCTCTTTGCCACATCACAAATAAGGCGCGCCGGGGGTGAATTCCCTGGCGCGCCTTTGCGTTGATGCCGATGTCGTTTTGTGCCGCTTGCGTTCCTAGCGTTCGTCCACGAGCTTGGCGACGAGGGCCTTGAGCTCGGCCACCTCTCGCTCGAGTTCCTTGACGCGGCGGGCATTCTCGGTGATGCCCTGGCGGTTGAGGGCGGACTGCTCGGCGGCGTCATCGGGCATGTACTCGCGATGCTGCTTGGCGTCGAAACTCTCCTCGAACACACGGCAGCCGTTGCGCTTGATGATGCGTCCCGGCACGCCCACGACGGTGCAGTTGTCGGGGACGTCCTTAACGACGACCGAGTTGCCGCCGATCTTGACGTTGTTGCCGATGCGGATGTTGCCGAGCACCTTGGCGCCCGTGCCCACCGTGACATTGTTGCCCAGGGTGGGGTGACGCTTGCCGGTCTCGTTGCCGGTGCCGCCGAGCGTGACGCCCTGGTAGAGCACACAGTTGTCGCCCACAATGGTGGTCTCGCCGATGACGACGCCCATGGCGTGGTCGATAAAGAAATGCTTGCCGATCTGTGCCGCGGGGTGAATCTCGACGCCGGTGATGTGGCGGGTGATTTGCGAGAGCACGCGGGCGAGCGAGCGATGTCCATGCTCCCACAGCCAGTGCTCGGGCACGTGGTTCCACTTGGCGTGCAGGCCAGGATAGGAAAGGAAGATGACCAGACCGTTTTGCGCGGCGGGGTCCTGCGCTTGGACGGTCTTGATGTCCTCGCGAATGGTATTGATAAAGCTCACCGGCCGCCCTCCCTTAGCGCCATGGCAATGCGATTCAATAAAGTATAGCGATTCGCTAGGGATTAGGAAGGACAATCTTGGCGGCATTGCGCGACAGGTGTCAGTTATGCAAACTTGCTGGTAATGGAGTCATGCTTTTGTGGGGTTGCGCACGAGGGGGCACCGCAACCGTATACTGGTCAACTTGGACGTATCCGCGCCCACAACTGAGAGGTTTTACTTCATGGGTTTCATCAATTTTATTGCCGAGCTGCTTAAGGACCCGCGCACCGCGATCGCCAGCTGGATCGCCGCCGGCCCGCTTATGGCCTACGGCTGCGTGTTCCTGATCATCTTTATCGAGACGGGCGTGGTGTTCTTCCCGTTCCTTCCCGGTGATTCGCTGCTGTTCGCCTCGGGTTTCTTTGCCCACAATGGCGGCTTTAACATTGTGGCGCTTCTGGCCACCGCATGGGCCGCTGCCATTTTGGGCGATCAGTGCAACTTTATGATCGGTCACTTCTTTGGCAAAAAGATCATCGCTTCGGGCAAGGTCAAGGCTATGACGCCCGAGCGCATCAAAAAGTCCGAGGATTTCTTGGACAAGTGGGGCCACCTGGCCATCTTCCTGGGTCGCTTCTTCCCGTTTATCCGCACCTTTGTGCCCTTTATTGCCGGTATGGGCGGCATGCACTGGCGCAACTTTGTCATCTTTAACGTGCTGGGTGGCATTACCTGGTCAACGCTCTTTACACTGCTGGGCTACTTCTTTGGTGGCATTCCCTTTGTACAGGAGCACTTTGAGCTGCTAATCGTTGGCATCGTTGCCGTGTCGATCATCCCGACCGTGGTCGGTCTGGTCAAGGCTAAGCTGGGCAAAAAGAACGCATAGCTCGAGCCAACGCGCAAACCGTGCAGTTGAGGCCCGTCCCCGTTTACGGTGGCGGGCCTCTTCAGCTTCGGTCAAATGAAAATGGTTGATTTCCGATCTCAGCCGAACACTTTGAGCGGATAGGCCGTTCCCGCAGTT
>CALKBO010000014.1 GCA_937989875.1 uncultured Collinsella sp.
GCTGCGGAAACGCGGGGTCCGTTCAGGCTGTTGCGTTGAGATTGAAAATCAACCATTCGATACACAGAGGTTGCGCCGTCAATAAATAACTAAGCCAACCCCAGCAATATGCCCGCCGAATGCACGACAAACGCCACGATCCAGGCGACCGTCACTTGAAACGCGAACACGGCAACGGCATAGCGCGCGCCCAACTCGCTCCTGACGGCGCCGATGGCCGCCACGCAGGGCGGGTACAGCAACGTAAAGACCAGGAACACGTAAGCGGTAAACGGCGAAAACATGGTCGACAGTGCCGCGGGCGAGGTCGCGCCCAAAAGCACGGTGAGGGTCGAGATGACACTCTCCTTGGCGATAAGTCCGGTGACGAGCGCCGTGGATGCGCGCCAATCGCCAAAGCCAAGCGGCGCCAGCGCCGGCGCGATGATGCTGCCGAGGCCCGCAAGCAGGCTTTGCGACTGGTCGGCGACCACGTTAAAGCGGATGTCGAACGTCTGAAGGAACCAGATGACCACGGTCGCGGCAAAGATAATGGTAAAGGCCTTGGTGATGAAGTCCTTGGCCTTATCCCATGCCAGCATCACCGTCGTCTTGACGCTCGGCAGGCGGTAATTGGGGAGCTCCATGATAAACGGCACCGGGTCGCCCTTAAATGCCGTGCGGTTGAGCACCAAAGCCGCGACGCAGCCGACCACGATACCGATCAGATAGAGCGAGACCATGGCGGGAACCGTCGCCTGCGGGAAAAACGCCCCGCACAGCAAGCCGTAAACCGGCAGCTTGGCTGAGCAGCTCATAAACGGCGTGAGCATGACCGTCATCTTGCGGTCGTACTCGGATGGGAGCGTACGGGTCGACATGATAGCTGGCACGGTGCAGCCAAAGCCGACGAGCATGGGCACGAAACTGCGGCCCGACAGACCAAAGCGACGCAACACCTTATCCATGACAAAGGCCACGCGCGCCATGTATCCGGAGTCTTCCAGAATGGAGAGGAACAAAAAGAGCACGACGATAATCGGCAGGAAGGTCAGCACACTGCCCACGCCCGTAAGCACGCCGTCGACAGCCAGCGAGCGCACCACGTCGTTGGTACCGAACGCCTTGAGGCCCGCATCGGCCGAGGCGATGATGGCAGCGATACCGTCCTCCATGAGTCCCTGCAACGCCGCGCCGATCACGCCAAACGTCAGCCAAAAGACGAGGCCCATGATCAGCAGAAACGCCGGAATGGCCGTATAGCGACCCGTCAGAATGCGGTCGATTTTGACAGAGCGCACGTGTTCGCGACTTTCGTGCGGCTTGACGACGCAGCGCCCGCACACATCGCCGATAAAGCTAAAGCGCATGTCCGCCAGCGCAGACAGGCGGTCAGTGCCGGCCTCGCCCTCCATCTGGGTGATGATGTGCTCGATAGCGTCGAGCTCGTTGCGATCCAGGTGAAGCGCCTCGGTTACCAGCTCATCGCCCTCGACCAGCTTGGTCGCCGCAAAGCGCACCGGGATGTGCGCCGTCACGGCATGGTCCTCGATCAGGTTAGCAATGCCGTGAATGCAGCGATGCAGTGCACCGCCGTCCGGACCGTCGGGCGCGCAAAAGTCCAGGCGACCGGGGCGCTCGCGGAACCGTGCCACGTGCAGGGCGTGGTCCACCAGCTCGCCGATGCCCTCGTTGCGGGCAGCACTAATGGGGACAACGGGCACGCCCAACAGGCTCTCGAGCAAGTTGACGTCTACGGCGCCGCCGTTGGCGGTCACCTCGTCCATCATGTTGAGCGCGATGACCATAGGACGGTCAAGCTCCATGAGCTGCAGTGTCAGGTACAGGTTGCGCTCGATGTTGGTGGCGTCAATGATGTCGATGATGGCGTCCGGACGCTCGTCGAGGATGAACTGACGGCTCACGACTTCCTCGCCTGTGTACGGCGACAGGGAGTAAATGCCGGGCAGGTCGGTAACGCTCGCCTCGGGATGGTTACGGATGGTGCCATCTTTGCGGTCGACCGTCACGCCGGGAAAGTTACCGACGTGCTGGTTGGAGCCCGTCAGCTGGTTGAATAACGTGGTCTTGCCGCAGTTTTGGTTGCCGGCGAGGGCAAAGTGCAGCGGCGCGCCCTCTGGCACGGCCGTCTTTGCCGCACGGGGCGAATACGTCCCCTCGCCCAGGGCCGGATGCTCCGTCGTGCCGATTGCGGCGTTAGCGCGCGGACCCGTATCGGTGTCGTGAATACCCACGAGCTCGATGCGAGCGGCATCGTCCTTACGCAGTGTCAACTCGTAGCCACGCAGGCGGATCTCGAGCGGGTCACCCATGGGGGCGTACTTCATCATGGTGACTTCGGTGCCCGGCGTTAGACCCATGTCCAAAATATGCTGTCGGAGTGCCTGATCGTCCGATGCCACCGATGCGACAACGGCGTCCTTTCCAATCTCGAGTGTATCGAGCTTCACGTCCGTGTTCCTCCCCCGGCGCCCACAGGGCGTTGCATTTATGTTCACCTTGGCTAACCGTTTGCCACGGCTAACCAATTTAACCATGCATGATAGCGCGAACACACAACGATGTTCAATCAGCAAATTGGCGCAATGGGGACAGGCAGGAGAGTTCAGGGCCATAGTTTCCCGATGAGGCCTCTCGGGGAAACTACATCCCAGAATTCCGGCTCGAAACGGGATATGGTTTCCCAAACAGGCCTCTTACGGAAAATGCATCCCGGAATCCCCGCTCGAAACGGGACGCGCTTTCCCAGTCGAGGCCCTATGGGAAACTGCGTCCCACCTTGAAAGGCAAAACTGGGGCGCAGTTTCCGGACGGGGCATCAAAAACGAAGTTGCGGTGGAATAGTTCCTGGATGGGCTGGTTGATGCCCCAGATAGGAACTATTTCACCGCAAGTTATTGAAGGGCTTGGATGCCGGGACTCTTACAGATGGCGCTCGAGGAAGCGGAAGGCCAGGCGGATCCAGGGACGGACGGAAACCTGCTTGTCCTCGTTGTCGACCGCGGTGTTGGCGTTGCCGAGCGAAAGGCCGTGACCGCCCTGGTCAAAGACGTGCATCTCGCAAGCGACGCCCTCCTCCGCCATGCGTTGGGCAAACGGATAGACCTGCGCGATCGGCGCCGTCTTGTCGTCGGACACGCCCCACACAAAGGTCGGTGGCATCTGACGCGAAACATGCGTGGTGGGGCAGATGTCGGCCAGATGCTCGTCAGTTGCCTCGCCGCCCGTCACCATCGACAGGTAGTCGTTGAGCAGATCGCGCCCCGTCTTGCCGCCCGTCTTGGGCACACGCAAGTCAATGCGCGGATCGCGCGTCTGCATGTCGCGCACATAGGCAAAGTCGAGCAATGGATAACCCAGCACCACGGCATCGGGACGAATGTCGTCCGGACGTGCCCCGGCAAGTGCCGCGAAGGGGCCGGTCTTCCACTGCGTTGCCAGCGAGGCGCAGATCATGCCGCCCGCCGAGAATCCCACGACGCACACGCGCTTAGGATCGACATGCCACTCGTCGGCGTTGGCGCGCACCGTGGCGACCATCTTGGCAAGATCTGCCTGGGGGTGCGGAAAGCTCACGTCACCCGTAGAACTCGTGACATAGTTGAGCACAAAGGCCTGGTAACCGTGATCCAAAAACGCAAACGCCACAGGATCCTGCTCATGCGGAGCGATATGCGTAAACGCACCTCCGCCACAGATAATCACGGCAGGGCGGCGGCCATTCGGTTTATCGGGCAGCGGCTCGGCACCCAAATACGTAAACGTCGCCGGATATTCCTCGGTCGGCTCCTCGCCCCACAGCGCATGGTTCTCGACAATCATATGTGCTCCCTTCGCGCAAATTATGCGCCCTTGTTTTTCGCCTTCAAGCGTACCCCACTTGAACCCGTGGCACAGAAACACTCCGGCAATAAGTTTCCCTTCAACTGATATATCACATAATCCCAGTTCAGAGGTATCGTTGAGCAGCGTAGAATAGGGGCGTTGACCAAGCCGCGAAACACATGTGAAACGTTTCCGGCAAACCAAACGCACGATATGCGCCTATTTAAGTTGGAGGCAACTATGGGTCTGCTCGATTCGCTTAAGTCCACCTTCACCTCGACCGGCGAGGCGTCCGTTCCGCCCGCAGCAAGCTTCGCTACCCGCGAAGGCGTCATCTATGCCCCCGTCAACGGCGTGCTCGTCAACCTGGACGAGGTTCCCGACGAGACGATCGCCTCGGGCATGCTTGGCCAGGGCTATGGCATCGAGCCCATTACCGGCACCATCTATGCGCCCGCCAACGGCCGCATCGGTGCCACCACTGTCACCAACCACTCCATCGGCATGATCACCGAGGACGGCCTGCGCGTGTTCATCCATGTTGGCCTGGGCACCGTGGAAATGAACGGCAAGGGTTTTGCCCGCTTTGTCGAGATGGGCGATGTGGTCAAGGCAGGCCAGCCGCTCATCAGCTTCGACCGCGAGGCCATTAAGGCCGCTGGTCACGAGGACATCGTGACCGTCATCGTCTCCGAGCTCGATCGTCTTAAGAGCATCGACCATGTCGGCGAGTCTGGAACGCTTATCGGCGGCAACCCGCTCGTCAAGCTTGGCGACCCGCTGCTGGTTGCCAAGACCAAGTAGCCAGGCCCCACGCCACACAGCCAAAAGGCACCTCGTCAAGCGCCCGCGACCATTTGGCCGCGGGCGCTTTTCGTTTGAAAAACCATCCCGCCAATGCTTTATCTGTATAGCTCAAATGAGCCGAGCTGCTAGAATATCGAACTGTATGGATAACTATCATTCAACCGTTATGGGAGGATACGTGAACCGCACCAAAATCGCGCAGCTCTATGCCGATGCCGAGTCGCTCGGCGGCCAGACCGTCACCGTCGCCGGCTGGGTCAAGTCCGTCCGCGACATGAAGAACTTTGGCTTTGTTACGCTCAACGACGGCAGCTGCTTCCGCGACCTGCAGGTCGTCATGAACCGCGAGGCACTCGACAACTACGACGAGATCGCCCATCAAAACGTCTCGGCCGCACTCATTTGCACCGGCACCGTCAAGCTGACCCCCGATGCGCCCCAGCCTTTCGAGCTTTCTGCCACCTCCATCGAGGTCGAGGGCACGAGCGCCCCGGATTACCCGCTGCAGAAGAAGCGCGCAACCGTCGAGTTCCTGCGCACCCAGCAGCACCTGCGCCCGCGCACCAACCTGTTCCGCGCCGTGTTCCGCATCCGCTCTGTCGCGGCTGCCGCCATCCACCGCTTCTTCCAGGAGCAGGGCTTTGTCTACGTCAACACCCCCATCATCACCACGAGTGACTGCGAGGGCGCCGGCGAGATGTTCCGCGTGACCACGCTCGGCCCCAAAAATCCGCCCCTCACCGAGTCCGGCGAGGTCGACTGGAGCCAGGACTTCTTTGGCAAGCATGCAAGCCTCACCGTGTCCGGCCAGCTCAATGCCGAGAACTTTGCCATGGCCTTTGGCGACGTGTACACCTTTGGCCCCACCTTCCGCGCCGAAAACTCCAACACCACGCGCCACGCCGCCGAGTTTTGGATGATCGAGCCCGAGATGGCCTTCGCCGACCTCAACGACTACATGGACAACGCCGAGGCCATGCTCAAGTACGTCCTTAAGGACGTTATGGCCACCTGCCCCGACGAGCTCAATATGCTCAACAAGTTTGTGGACAAGGGTCTGCTCGAGCGCCTGGACCATGTCGCCAACTCCGACTTCGCCCGCGTCACCTATACCGAGGCCGTCGAAATCCTGGAGCAGGCCGTCGCCGCCGGTCACAAGTTTGACTATCCCGTGAGCTGGGGCATCGACCTGCAAACCGAGCACGAACGCTTCCTGACCGAGGAGCACTTTAAGCGCCCGACCTTCGTGACCGACTACCCGGCTGGGATCAAGGCATTCTACATGCGCATGAACGAGGACGGCAAGACCGTCGCCGCCGCCGACTGCCTGGTGCCGGGCATCGGCGAGATCATCGGTGGCTCCCAGCGCGAGGAGCGCCTGGATCTGCTCGAGGCCCGCATCAAGGACCTGGGTATGAATCCCGAGCAGTACAAGTACTACCTTGACCTGCGCCGCTACGGTTCCTGCAAGCACGCCGGCTACGGTCTGGGCTTCGAGCGCTTGGTCATGTATCTGACCGGCGTGGGCAACATCCGCGACGTCCTGCCGCACCCGCGCACCGTGGGCAACGCCGACTTCTAATCGTCGGACGCTAGCTCGCGTCGCCACACGCCAACGCTCATCGCACAAGCGCCTCTCGACATCGGTCGAGAGGCGCTTTTTTCAACAGCATCCGTCAAGCTTTTGGCAAGTTTTTGGACAGTTGAGCAGGGCTGTTGAAAACTCGACCCGCCGTTTGCCGACGACTACCGACCGCCCAGAGCGCCCTGCGCCCCTGGGAAAGCCCCACGTCCTAGACTCCATACCGTCGCCACCCAAAACGGAAAGGACGTGGGCACCATGACCGAAGCCGCTGTTGAAACCTACGACACCACGACGAGAGGCGCCGCCTCGATGGCAGCCTATCGCGCCGTTCGCATCCTGCAGCTCTTGAGCGAAAACACCGGCGAGGACAAGGCCATGCTTTCCGATGAGTTGATCCGGCGCCTCGCCCATCCCGACGACCCCGCCCGCATGCCCATCTCGGCGGCGCGGCGCAGCATCTACACCGCCATCTCCGCGCTTCGCCATGCCGGATACGAAATTGAGTACAAACGCGGCGTGGGCTACAAACTTCTTACCCGTCCGCTCACCGATGAAGAGATCATCCGGCTCCACGGTATGGTCATGCGCAACCGCTCCACGCCTATCGCTATCCGCAAGAGCATGGCGCAGCACTTAGTTGCCATGGCGAGTGCCGACGTTCGCGGCTACCTCGATACACCCGAACCCGTTCCGAGCGCAGGCAGCAAGGCTACCAAGGCAACACGCACGCCCATCAAGCGCATCGACACGTGCGAGCTCGTCGAGCAGGCCATCGACCACGGAACCACGGTGAGTTTTGATATTTCGAGCGTCACGGCACGTGGCGAAACCGAAGTAGCACGGATGACACTCCGCCCCTTTGCCATCAGGCAGCGCGATGGCATCTCGTATTTGCTGGGAACGGTCTATGACGCCCGAGGTGCCGATGACACGCTGCGCACCGTAGAGATTGGCCGCATGAGAAACGTCACCACACGTCTCCTCGACGGCAAGAAGCTCTTCGCCGCCCTCGACGAGGAGGACGACGCCTCCTCCGCCGCATAAGACCCTCCGCCGCCCATTCGACTACCCGTACCGCCCATCCGATTCTGTATTAAAAAACCCGCCAGGCTGTTGTAAAAATGGACATCAGCGCTACTATAAGTTCCACTTGCACTTTGTCCCAGTGCAGTGTTTCCAGCCATTTTTATACTGGGGGTAATGATATGAAGGACATCACCATCAGTCGCAGGAGCCTTCTGGTCTCCGCCGGTCTGCTCGCGCTCGCCCCGCTCGCCGGATGCGGCGGCAACTCTGGTTCCGGCTCTGCTGCCGCCGGTTCCGACTACACCATCGGCGTTCTGCAACTCACCGAGCATTCCGCACTCGATGCCGCCAACGACGGCTTTGTCAAGGCCATCAAGGAGAGCGGCCTTAAGGTCAAGATCGACCAGAAGAACGCCCAGAACGACCAGTCCACGTGTAAGTCCATTGCCGACAAGTTTGTGGGCGACAACGTCAACCTGATTTATGCCATCGCCACGCCCGCCGCGCAGGCTGCCGCCGGCGCCACGGCCGATATCCCCATCGTGGGCTGCGCCATCACCGACTACGCCGCCTCCGGCCTGGTCCAGGACAACGACAAGCCCGGCACCAACGTCACGGGCGCTTCCGACCTCACCCCGGTCGCCGAGCAGCTCGAGATGATGCAGAAGGTCCTGCCCGACGTTAAAAAGGTCGGCCTGCTCTACTGCACCGCCGAGTCCAACTCCGACGTCCAGATCAAGGCCGCCAAGAAGGAGCTCGACAAGCTGGGCCTCGAGTACACTGACTTCACCGTCTCGAGCTCCAACGAGATTCAGTCCGTCGTCGAGTCTGCCGTGGGCAAGGTCGACGCGCTGTACTCCCCCACCGACAACACCATCGCCGCGGGTGCCTCGCAGGTCGGCCAGATCTGCAAGGAAAACAAGCTTCCCTTCGTGACTGGCGAGGAGGGTATGTGCATGGCCGGCGGCCTGTTCACCCTCTCCATCAACTATGAGGACCTGGGCTACGCCGCGGGCGAGATGGCCGTTAAGATCCTGAAGGGCGAGGCCAAGCCCGAGGATATGCCGATCAAGCACCTCTCGAGCAAGGACCTGGTCGTCGTCAAGAACGACGAAATGGCCGAGGCCCTGGGCATCGACCTTTCCGCCCTGGACGCGTAATGCCATACGCGGCATGCGTCTAGAGCCCGTGCTCGCGCTTTAGCCGCGTTATTCAATATCTGAGCCACAGGGGCGGGCGCTGTAGACCGGCGTCCGCCCTGCTTGTTTCAGGTAAAACAAAACGTCTGTCCGTAACTCTTCTATGCATTGTTACCGCTATTATGGTGAATCACGTGTCCACCCTATCCTAGGAGGTATGAAGCATGCTCATTGCATTGCAGGGCGCCGTTTCGCAGGGCGTCCTCTGGGGCATTATGGTGCTTGGCGTGTTTATCACGTTCCGCCTGCTCGACATTCCCGATATGACCTGCGACGGCAGCTTTGCCCTCGGCGGCTGCGTCTGCGCTGTGCTCATCGTCAATAACAACGTCGACCCGCTGCTCGCCGTGCTGGCCGGCATGTGCGCCGGCGCCATCGCGGGCGCCGTCACGGGCATTTTGACCACCGTCTTCGAGATTCCCGCGATCCTCGCCGGAATCCTCACCCAGATCAGCCTGTGGTCCATCAACCTGCGCATCATGGGCAAGTCCAATACGCCCATTCTTGCCAAGGGCACCGTGTTCTCGGCCGTCAGCAATATGACCGGTCTGCCGCAGTCCACCGTTGCCATCATCTTGGGCATCCTGCTCGCCGTGGCTATCGTTGCCATCCTGTATTGGTTCTTTGGCACCGAGATCGGCTCGGCGCTGCGC
Source organism: uncultured Collinsella sp. (assembly GCA_937989875.1). GTDB lineage: Bacteria > Actinomycetota > Coriobacteriia > Coriobacteriales > Coriobacteriaceae > Collinsella. Next base: position 9,096 of record CALKBO010000014.1, read on the forward strand.
GCCACCGGCAACAACGAGTACATGATCCGCGCTCTGGGCGTCAACACCAACTCCACCAAGATGATCGCTCTCGTGCTCTCCAACGCCCTCATCGGCCTTTCGGGCGCGCTCATCTGCCAGAGCCAAAAGTATGCCGACATTGGTATGGGCACCGGCGCCATCGTTATCGGTCTTGCCGCCATTGTTATCGGTGAGGTGCTCGGCCGTCTGCTGCCCGGCGGCCTCACGCAGTTTAGCGTCCGTCTTGCCTCCGCCGTCTTTGGCTCCGTGGTGTACTTCCTTATCCGCGCCATCGTGCTGCAGTTGGGCATGGACGCCAACGACATGAAGTTGCTCTCCGCCGTGATTGTCGCCGTGGCCCTGTGCGTGCCCGTGGTTTGGGAGCGCTATAAGCTCCGCAGCTCCTACACGAAGGGGGATGAGGCAGATGCTTAAGCTCTCGCACGTCAAAAAGACCTTTAACAAGGGCACTGTCACCGAGAAGCGCGCGCTCACCGGCGTCGACCTCACCCTTAACGACGGCGACTTTGTAACCGTGATTGGCGGCAACGGCGCCGGCAAGTCCACGCTGCTCAACATGATCGCCGGCGTGTATCCGCTCGATTCGGGTATTATCGAGCTCGACGGCACCGACATCTCGCGTCTGAGCGAGTCGCAGCGCGCCAAGTACCTGGGCCGTGTGTTCCAGGACCCCATGCGCGGCACCGCAGCCGACATGCAGATCGCCGAGAACCTGGCCCTCGCCAAGCGCCGTGGCCAGCATCGCGGCCTTTCATGGGGTGTCACCAAGGCCGAGAAGGATGAGTACGTTGAGCTGCTCAAGCGCCTGGACCTTGGCCTGGATACACGTCTCAACGCTAAGGTCGGCCTGCTCTCGGGCGGCCAGCGCCAGGCACTCACCCTGCTGATGGCCACGCTCACCAAGCCGCGCCTGCTGCTGCTCGACGAGCACACGGCGGCCCTCGACCCCAAGACGGCATCGAAGGTGCTCAACCTGACCGAGGAGATCGTCGACGAGAACCACCTGACCACGCTCATGGTCACGCACAACATGAACGACGCCATACGTCTGGGCAATCGCCTGATCATGATGCACGAGGGCCACGTGATCTACGACGTGGCGGGCGATGAGAAGAAGTCGCTCACCGTCGCCGACCTACTGCAGAAGTTTGAAGAGGTCTCGGGCGGCGAGCTCGCCAACGACCGCATGCTGCTAAGCTAAAACCTGCCAAAAAGGGACAGGTTTATTTTGGCAGGTTTTATCTGCGCAAACGTCAAAACCGCCGCAAAGGGACAGACGCCCTTGCGGCGGTTTTCGCATATTATGTCGATAATCCGATATTCAACCAGACATTCTGGCTAAGGACTAAGGAAACTGCCATGAAAAGACTCCCCCGCCTTGCGTTAGCCGCCGCGTTGTTTGCCGGCGCGCTCGCAGGCATCCCAAGCCTCGCTTTCGCGGGGAACCTGCCCGCCGCTATTGACGGCTCCGTGGCCGTCATGCACACCAACGACATCCACGGCAGCTACAAGTACAGCTACAACGAAAGCAAGGGCACTGGCACTGTGGGCTTTGACGGACTGGCGGTTCTCTATAGCGCCCAGGGCAACGCCCCCGATCTTTTGCTCGATGCGGGCGACACCTTCCACGGACAGTCCTTCGCCACCATGAGTGAGGGCAAGAGCATCGCCGAGCTCATGGACACCTTCTATGCCGACGGCTACGACGCGACCACGCCAGGTAACCACGACTGGAGCTACGGCGCGGACAAACTCCGCACCATGACCAGCTACAGCACCACTGGCACGCCCTTCGCCATGCTCTGCGCGAACGCAAAGTCTACGAGCGGCGTATGGAGCTCGAGCATCACGAAGACGCTCGATCGCACCTGGGAGGATAGCGAAGATCACTCCACATTCGACTACAAAATCAAGGTCGGCGTCGTGGGCGCCATGGATGAGTCGCTGGAATCCTCGCTGCGCGCGGACCTGGTCGCGGGTACGTCGTTCTCGAGTGCCGCGAACGCCATCAATACCGAGGCAGAGCAGCTGCGCAGGGAGGGCTGCGATGTTGTTGTGTGTATCGCGCATACACTCAACGCCAAGACCTTTGCCACGCGGCTCCGTGGCGTCGATGCCCTTATCGCAGGCCACGAGCACATCAACCTTAACGAGAAGGTGACGGGAGCCGACGGCAAGACGATCCACGTTGTCGAGGCGGGCAGCGCCTTTGCCGAGGTGGGGCTGCTTTCCATTCCGTACAAGTACGACACGAATGGCACCGAGACAACCGACGATGACACGGTCACGGTCCCCGCAGACGGCAGCGACGAGAAGCTCTACACCGCCAAAGACGTAAACGCTCTTTTGACCGACCCCAACAAGGGCTCCGCCTATCAGAGCATCCTTGATGAGGTCCACAACAACAAGATCAAGCCGCTCGACGATGCCTTTAGCGCCGCATCGAGCGAGGTGCTCGGCACGAGCTCTACCAACTATTTCTACGGCGAGGACGCCGCAGGCACGCATGGTTGGGAAATGGTGCGCACCACTGATTTCCGCCCCAGCAAGGAGGGCGACACCACCAAGGCCCAGACCATCGGCCACGTGATTTGCGGCTCCTATCTTGCCCTGACGGGCGCGGACTTCGCTATCGAAAACGCTGGCGGCATCCGCGGCGGCATCGCGGCGGGCAACGTGACCGCCGGCAACGTCATCGCCATCTCGCCCTACGGCAACACCGTGGAGACCTGGACCATGACCGGCGCGGACTTCCTCGCAGCGCTCGAGCACTCGCTACAAATCAGCGACGATTGCAACGACAGCTACGAGCTTCAGCAGGCTTATGTGGCGGCCGGTCACACCGAGCAGGAGGCGCAAGACAAGTACAAGTGGCGCGATGACTCTGGCAGCGTTCTCTCCTTTGGCGGCATCAACGTGACGATTGATTGGACACAGCCCGAGGGCAAGCGCATTGTGAGTGCCACACTCACCAAAGACGGCAGCACGCTCGACCCCGCCAAGACCTATACCGTCGCCACCAACAACTACATCATCACCAACACGACCGACTTTCCCACCTTTGCACACGCCACCAAGTACACCGAGTGGGGCACGTGCGAGGCGGCGCTGAGGGCGCTGATCGGGCAGAACAGCTGGGAGAGCAAGATGGTCTCGCTCGCGGGCACCATCAGCTTTGGCTCCGCTGCCGTGGACCCCACGCCCACACCGGCCCCGACGCCTAAGCCCTCGCCTAAGACGGACACGACGACCACGAAGGTCATCACCAAGAAGACGACTGGTAAGCTCGCCGCAACGGGAGACCACACGCTGGCAGTAGTTGGCGCGTGCCTTATCGGCGGCATCATCGTCATCATCCTCGGCATTATCCGGAAGCGTCGACGCTAAGCTACACCGCCGGGCCTTGCAGCCCCGCCGCGTAAACCTTATATCGAGCACAGAAGCCCGTCCGAATTTGAACTGCGTCCCAAATCTTGGACGCCCTAAATAGCGACTAGGCCGCGAGGGCCTGATTCCGGAACTCCTCCGGGGTCAGGCCCTTCAATCTTACCTGCCTCCGGCTCGTGTTCCAGTGGACTATGTATTCCTCCAGGTCGCGTTTGAAATCCTCGAACGTCTTCCACTCGCGGCCCCTGTAGAACTCGTCCTTGACGTGGCCGAAGAGCTGCTCGGTGGCGGCATTGTCGATGCAGTTCGCCTTCCTGGACATGCTCTGGACGATGCCGGCGGCCTCGAGCCTGGATGTGTATGATGCGTGCTGGTACTGCCAGCCCCGGTCCGAGTGCATGGTCGGGGCGGCGCCCTCGGGGATCTTGGGCAGCAGCTCGTCGAGCATCCTCGCCTGCTGGGCCATGTCGGGCGTGGTCGATATGTCGCTCGCCACGATCTCCTTGGTGCAGAAGTCCAGCGTCGGGGCCCAGTAGGCCTTGCCGCCGGCCACCTTGAACTCGGTGACGTCCGTCCCCAGCTTCTGCCACGGGGCCCCGGCGTCGAAATCCCTCGCGATCACGTTCTCGAACGTTCTGCCGACGACGCCCCTGTACGAGTTGTACCTGTGGTAGGCCGTCTCGCGTCTGATACCGCAGCGGATCCCCATCTCGCGCATCATCTTGAGCACGGTCTTGTCGGCTATCACGGCCCCCTCTTCCGCCCTGAGGCACATCGCTATCTGCCGGTGTCCGCAGCCGTTGGCGGTGCGCGAGAAGATCTCGGCGGCCGCCTCCCGGAGCTCGGGGCGCGTCGGCCTCGGAGGGTGCGCGAGGGCGTAGTAGTAGGTCGACCTCTTGAGCTCGGCGCATGCGAGCAGGTGCCCGAGCGCGTGCCCCTCGGCGCGCAGGGCCGCGACCGCCTCGGCCTTCGCCCTGGTCAGAGCCCGTCCCTCTCGACCAGGGCGCGCAATTTTTTTAGGTAGGCCACCTCGGCCTCGAGCCTACGGCACCGCTCCTCGAGCTCCTCCTCGCGGGTCCGCGGCCTCGCCTTGGAACCGCTCGGCCGGCCCTTGGGCCTCGGGCGCAGGGCCTCCGCGCCGCCCCGGCGGTACAGCGCGCACCACTTCTTGAGCGGCGACATCGACATTATGCCGAACGCCGCCATCGCCTCGGCCCTCGTCATGCCGCCGTCGACGACGGCGGAGGCGGCGGCGACCCTCTGTTCGTATGTGTACCTGCCCTGCTTTCCGTCCATGCGCAGCAGCACCTCGCTCCCGAATGCGCGGTATATCTCCTGCCATCTTCTCACGGCTTCCGCGGGAAGCGAAAGGGCAATCGCGGCAGATTTATACCCGTGCCCGAGCTCGAAGAGCCCTATGGCCGCCTTCCTGGCCTCGACATCATGCTTCACTCTCAAATCAACGCGCATAAAGAAAGCCTCCCATTTCTCATGTCCAAGAAATGGGAGGCAGTTCA
>CALKBO010000015.1 GCA_937989875.1 uncultured Collinsella sp.
GTTAGCCGGCAGGTCGGCATGTCAATCCTGGTCTAACAGAGCCTTAAAAAATCATTGCGTGTGAGGAGATGTTGATGAAGCCGTTGTTGTTGCACGCTTGCTGTGCGCCGTGCTCGCTTGAGCCGGTTCGCCTGCTGCGCGAGGAGGGGTTTGAACCCACAATCTGCTGGACCAACCCTAATATTCAGCCTCACGATGAATGGCAGCGGCGTTTGGACGAGCTGCGCCGGTGGTGTGCCGATGGCGACATCGAGCTTATCGAGGCGGGGGAGGATCGCGAGCGCTGGGAGGCCGGCGTGGCCCCGCTGGGCGCCGATCGGCCCCGTCGCTGTCGAGCCTGCTATGCCCTGCGTCTGGCCGAGGCGTGCCGTGTGGCCCAGGAGCGCGGGTTTGAGTTTGTGGGCACGACGCTCGCCGTCTCGCCGTATCAGTTGTTCGAAACCTGCAATGATGTGTTGGAGCGTCTGGCTGCCGCCCGCGGGCTTACGCCGGTGGTTCGCGATTTTCGCCCGTATTACCCCGAGGCCACGCGTCGTTCGCGCGAGCTTGGCATGTATCGACAGAATTACTGCGGCTGCCGGTTCTCGGCCGTCGAGGCGGCCATGGATCGAGCCCGCATCCGCGACGAGCGCAAAGCCGCCAAAAAGTAGTTCATTTGGGACGTCAGCCTGCTAGGATGTAGAGCGGACTTTAGCTATATAAGGAGTATCCGACGTGTCTATGCGTACCGATGATTTTGACTACAACCTTCCCGAGGAACTGATTGCCCAGGCTCCTGCCAAGCCGCGCGACTCCTGCCGCCTGCTGGTGGTGGATCGCAAGGGCTCCCAGGCGGGAACGCCGCTGGAGCACGGCGGTACCGTCGAGCACCGCATCTTCCGCGACATCATCGACTATATCGAGCCGGGTGACGTGCTCGTCATCAACCAGACGCGTGTGATGCCGGCCCGCCTGATCGGTCGCAAGACGGGCTCGGGCGGCGTGGTCGAGACGCTGCTGCTCAAGCGCCGCGAGGATGTTGACCCGCTGGGCCACGTTTGGGAGTGCCTGGTCAAGCCGGGCAAGCGTCTGAAGCCCGGTGCTCAGATTGAGTATCGCGCAGGTGGCGCCCATGCGCCCGAGGGGGCTCCTGTGGTACTGACGGCCGAGGTTGTCGACTTTGTCACCGATAGCCGCGGCGGCCGCCTGGTGCGTTTTGAGCCGGCGGGCTGCAACGCAGCCGGCGACCCACGCACACTCGACGAGGCCATCCACGCTGCCGGCCACGTGCCGCTGCCGCCCTACATTACCGATTACGAGGGCGATCCCGAGAAATACCAGACCGTCTACGCCATGAAGGAGGAGCACTCGGCTGCCGCTCCCACGGCGGGTCTGCACTTTACTCCCGAGCTCATGGCCGCTATCGAGGCCAAGGGCGCGAAGTTTGCCGCCGTCGAGCTCGAGGTGGGCATCGATACCTTCCGCTTGGTGGAGGAGGACGACCCTACGCAGCACGTGATGCACACCGAGCGCTACCACGTGTCTCAGGAGGTTGTCGATGCCGTGCATAAGGCGAAGGCCGAGGGGCATCGCGTGATCGCCGTCGGCACCACCGCAGTGCGCTCGCTCGAGAGCGCGTTTGACGTGGATGCCCCGGTGTCCGATCCGGCCGTGACGGCGCGCTATTTTGAAGGCCGCGAGGACGGGGCCGACACGCTCGGCCGCGGTGACATCGTGGTGCGCGAGAACGCCACGACGCAGCTCTACCTCATGCCCGGCTCGACCTATCACGTGGTTGACGCACTGATCACGAACTTCCACGTGCCGCGCTCTACGCTCATGATGCTCGTGAGCGCGCTTGCCTCCCGCGACCAGATCATGGATGCCTACGCCGCTGCTATCGAAGAACGTTACCGCTTCTTCAGCTTCGGCGACGCCATGCTCATCTGTTAGTTACGCGGTTCTACGAACCGCGTAACTGCTCGACGCTGCAAACGCCCCTAAGCGGCAATCTGACGTTCAATCGTCGGGCATGACCAGAAGGTCAATGCCCTCCTCTTTCACGTCACCTTGCTCGCTTAGGGGCGTTTTCGCTGACTTTGCCAAGGCATCGGCGTCGCCGTTGTTGGCACTTGGGGACGTTCCTTTTGTGCCGGCACCTGGGGACAGTCCTTATGTCAAGAGATTGGTGCAAGAGGGATAGATTGCCTTGCATCAATCTAATAAGTTGCGGTGAGATAGTTCTTGAATTGGCTTTTTGAGGGCTAAACAGGAACTATCTCACCGCAACTGCGTTGAGCGTTTTTTGGCAGCTGGTTTACTTGCTCGCGAACAGCCAGACTAGGATGATCACCAGGATTGCGGCGACGATGCAGACGATGGCGCTGGTGAATTTGATGCGTGAGCCGCGGGTACGCTCGCGCACCGCGTCCTCGGTGGCCTCGAGCTGGGCGACTTCTCGCTCGGTCTCGGCGTGTTCGGCTTTGTCTCGGGCCAAGGATCCTGCAAGCGACTCAGTGATCTCTGGGTGGTCGTGTACCTCGGTCGCCTGTTCGATGATCGACTGCGCATGTGCGGCATCTGCTTGGGCGTTAGCGATGCCCTGCTCTTGGTCGCGGCGTGCCTTGTCCTCGGCAGCGATCTTCTCGCGCAGTTCGCGCTGGCGCGTCGCGGCGGCAGTCTTCGCCGTCTGCAGCTCGTCGCGCGCGGCATCAGCCTCAGTCGTCACGGCTTGGTGCGCGCGTTTGGCTTCGGCAATGGGGGCTTGAGCCTGCTCGACGGCCTGCTCGGCTGCGGCAAGCGAGTGCTCAAGGTCGGCGGTGATGCGCGGGACATCTTCTTCGGCTTTACGCAGGGCATCTGCCGTGTCGGAGATCTGCATCGAGAGCTCGCTGGTGCGCACCGTATAGTTGGCGGGATTTGCCGAGGGATTGCGTTGCAGCTCGGCATACTCATGACGCAGCGTCTCGAGCTGGGCGCGCGTGGCGTCGACGGTTTGTTGTGCGGCGGCAATGCCGGCGTCTCGCTCGGCCTTCACCTTGTCGCGGATGCGCTTGGAATCCTCAAGACGTCGAATGAGGCGGTTGCCGGTCTCGCGCGAGCTCGCCTCGCGGGCCTCCACGGCATCGAGCGCGGCCTTCAGCCGGAGCTCAGTCGCGTCATCCTCTGTCTTCATTTGTTCGAACTGACTCTTGAGCTCTGTCGCTTTGGCGGCGTGGGCATCACGGTCAATCTCGGCGGCCGCTGCAGTCTTTTGGGCCGTGGCAATCGCCTGGCGCTGGTCGGCGACGATCTGGTCGTAGCGGCCTGCGATATCCTGGCGCGTCTCGAGTTCCTCGGCCTGATCGGCAATGCGCTGCTCAAGTTCGGTCAGATGGGCGCGGGCATCGGCAAGTGCCTTTTTCGCGGCGTTCATCTCGCGCATGGCCGAGGCACCCTGGGCGATAAAGGTGCCCACGGCGTTCGCGGTGTTCGAGACAGCGGTCCCCAGATCGCGACTCGCGGCGGGGGAGTGGGGGACGGTCGGGCGAGCGGTGCCGGCAGCGTCCGCATCGGCAGCCTGCGGCACGGCGATATTGCCGGTACCGCCCTCGATCACAGAAAAGCCTGCTGCGTGCGGATCGACCGCATCGGCGCCAATCGTGGGATGTTCGAGCTGCAGAAACGAGGGCATGGTACTGCCTTGGTCGGCAACCGGAGTCTCGCCGGGCACAAAGGTCGAGGCCGCCTCGGCGGCCTCCTCTTCTTCGGCATCAATATCGGCATCGGCCACGGCGTCTTTCATCGCTTTGACAGCATCCATCATGGAGTCCATGACGGCATCGAGCTCTTCTTCCGAAGAGACCTCGATGGGGCCCGCTGCTTGCGGGACGTCGTCCTGTACAGGGGCGTCGTCCTGAGCGGGCGCATCGTCGTTTTGCTCATCGGCGTTTTCTGCGGCAGGGGTTTCCGCCGTAGCGCTTTCGTCCAAGATGGGGTCGTCGATGTCGATACCATCGCAGGTTACAACGTCAGTATCTGCGATGACGTCTGCGGAATCATCAATATGCTGTTGAGTCTGGGGGTCCAGCTCGTCTGTCATAGGCATGTGCTCCTCATCGTTGTTTGTCACCCTATGATAAAGTTTCGCGCCGACATCCCACGCGCCGCAGCAAAGTTTCAAAACGTGTTCGATGGCTCGCGTCGATAGCAAAAACTCGGCCACTCTATCCAATTTTTACTTGACATTCCCTTCGCCGAAAGACGTTGCGCCGTTCGCCTGCCATGGGCTTTATTTTTCACTTGAACCCGTTAAAGTTGCATTTCAGCTTTTGGCGCGTTTATTTGGATGCGCGCAGTCGGCGGGTGCGCCCGTCGCGATTTGAAAGGACTTTATATGGGACTTTTCACTGGTAAGACCGTGATCGTCACCGGCGGCGGCAAGGCCACGCTTAAGGACGGCTCCGCTGGCTCCATCGGTTACGGCATCGATATCGCTTTTGCCAAGGAGGGCGCGAACCTCGTTATCACCGGCCGCAACGTCGCCAAGCTCGAGGCCGCCAAGGAGTCCCTCGAGGCCGAGTACGGTGTCAAGGTTCTGCCTGTTCAGGCCGATGTTTCGGCTGGTCAGGACAACGAGGCTGTCGTCCAGAACGTTATCGACAAGGCCATTGAGGAGTTCGGCCGCATCGACGCCGTCGTCAACAATGCTCAGGCCAGCGCCTCGGGTGTGACCATCGCCGACCACACCATGGATCAGTTTAACCTGGCCATTTACTCCGGTCTGTATGCTACCTATCTGTACATGCAGAAGGCCTATCCGCACCTGAAGGAGACCAAGGGCTCCGTGGTCAACTTTGCTTCGGGCGCCGGCCTGTTTGGCAACTATGGCCAGTGCAGCTATGCTGCCGCCAAGGAGGGCATCCGCGGTCTGACCCGCGTCGTTGCCAACGAGTGGGGCAAGGACGGCATCAACGTCAACATCGTTTGCCCGCTTGCTTGGACCGCTGCGCTCGAGAACTTCCAGGATGCCTATCCCGAGGCGTTCAAGGCCAACGTCCACATGCCGCCGGCTGGTCACTACGGCGACGTCGAGAAGGAAATCGGCCGCGTGGTCGTTCAGCTCTGCGGCCCCGACTTTAAGTACATGAACGGCGAGACTGTCACCCTTGAGGGCGGCATGGGCCAGCGGCCTTAGGGGTTACGTCTCAGCTTCCGCCGTTCTAACGAACGGCGGACCAGCCGACGCTGCGCGGGCCGCATTTGGACAATCTGACGTTCAACTTCAAGGGCGCGACCAGAAGGTCAGCGCCCTTTCGTTTCACATCACCTTGTCTCAAATGCGGCCCGCTCGCTGACTTATGCTCAACCTGCGGCGCCATTTTGCTTGAAGGCACCTTGCTCGATCTGGCGGGTTTTCGCTGTCGGAAATGATCCGTTGGGGACGGAGGAAAACGGATCATTTTTATCCTGGTGCATTGGTGCAGGGGGCAGGTTTCCTTTGCACTAGTTTCTGTCGAGTCGGTGCTTCTTGCGGGTTGCCCGTATAATGGTTTGCGTATGAACCGCAACCAAGGAGTTCCAGTTTATGGACCAGAGCCTTTTTAAATTCGACTTGATCGCCGAGGACCCGACGACGCACGCGCGCGCCGGCGTGCTGCACACCCCGCACGGCGACATCGAGACGCCGATCTTTATGCCCGTGGGCACCAAGGCAAACGTCAAGGGCATCCCCACCGAGACCGTTAAGCAGCTCGGTGCGCAGATCGTGCTCGCCAACACCTACCACCTGTCCATGCGTCCCGGCGAGGACACCATCGCCGAGCTGGGCGGACTGCACAAGTTTATGAACTGGCATGGCCCCATTCTTACCGACTCGGGCGGCTTCCAGGTGTTCAGCCATAACGACGCCGTCAAGCTCACCGACGAGGGCGTGCGCTTTATCGTCAACGACTACGACGGCCGCCATGTGTTCTGGACGCCCGAGGACAACATGGAAATCGCCATGAAGCTCGGTTCCGACATCTGCATGCAGCTCGACCAATGCCCGGGCTATCCCGCCACGCGCGCCTACGTTGAGCGCGCCGTTGAGCTGTCGAGTATGTGGGCCGAGCGCTGCTACAAGGCTCACACCCGCGATGACCAGGCGCTCTTTGGCATCGTCCAGGGTGGCATGCATCTGGATCTGCGCCTGCGCTCGCTGCGCCATCTGGAGGAGTGCGGCGACTTCCCCGGTTACGGCATCGGCGGCTACTCGGTGGGCGAGGACCACGAGACTATGTTCGAGACGCTGGCGCCGCTGGTTTCCGAGTACATGCCTAAGCACAAGCCGCGCTACCTCATGGGCGTCGGCAACCCTACCACGCTCGTGCGCGGCGTTGGCGTGGGCATTGACATGTTCGACTGCGTGCTGCCGACGCGCACCGGCCGTATGGGCACGGCGTTCTCCAGCGAGGGTCGCCTCAACTTCCGCAACGCGCGCTTTGCGCACGATGACGGCCCCATCGACCCCACCTGCACCTGTCCGGTGTGCACGGGCGGCTACAGCCGCGCGCTCATCCGTCACATGGTCACGCAGAAGGAGATGCTCGGCGGCATCCTGCTTTCGATGCACAACATCTACTACCTGCTCAACCTTATGCAGCGTGCCCGCCGGGCCATTATCGAGGGCCGCTACGGCGCGTTTGTGAGCGACTGGATGAACAGCCCTGCGGCGGTGGACTACTAAGGGCGACAGACACGCTTGCAGAGCGTGGGCAACGGCAAAGGCTGAGCGGCAGCCGCTCGTCGCATTCGCGGACGCCGGCTGCGCGACCGCTGACCGATGCCTTGCAAGCGCATGATGCATCGTGGGTACCATACCGAATAGTTGATGTTCGGGCGGGTGTTTGACGCATGGCGTCGACCCCGCCCGCTTCTATTTTCGATAGGAGTGCCCCATGATTAAGAATGAGAACGTCGAGGGCGAGCCTGCCTACGACGAGACGTACCGCCGTGGTCCCGTGGTCATGCGCGGCCCCATGATTCCTAAGGACAACACCTACGCCAACCTGCTGGCACCCGAAGATTCGACCGACTGGCTGCATGCCGACCCCTGGCGCGTGCTGCGCATTCAGGCCGAGTTTGTCGATGGCTTCGGCGCGCTTGCCGAGCTCGGGCCTGCGGTGACCATTTTCGGGAGCGCCCGCACGCCCAAGACCGATCCGCTCTACAAGGCGGCGCGCACGGTCGGCCGCAAGATCGCGCAGCGCGGCGTGGCGGTTATCACCGGCGGCGGCCCTGGCATTATGGAGGCGGCCAACAGGGGAGCGGCGAGCGTCAACGGCAAGTCGGTCGGCTTGGGTATCGAGCTGCCGCACGAGCACGGGCTCAACAAATACGTGAACCTTGGCATGGACTTCCGCTACTTCTTTGTGCGCAAGACCATGTTTGTCAAATACAGCTCGGGTGCCATCGTGTTCCCCGGCGGGTTTGGCACACTCGACGAGATGTTCGAGGTGCTCACACTGGTGCAGACGCACAAGGTCAAGCGCATGCCGCTCGTTTTGGTGGGCACCGAATACTGGCAGGGCCTGTTCGACTGGCTCAACGGCCCGGTGATGGACGCCGGTATGATCAGCCCGCTCGATCCGGAGCTGGTGCACATTACCGACGACTACAACGAGGCCGTCGACATCGCCCTGAGCGGGCTGATGTAGGGCGAGCGTGCCTGTCGTTGTAGTAATGAGAACGGCAGACTGATGCTATTTAACATCAGTCTGCCATCTAAACTGGGTATACTGATGCAAAAGACGAGGCGAGGAGGTCGCATATGTCTACTGCAACGGTTAAGCCTACGACGGTTCGCATCGAAGAGGGGCTCAAGGAACAGGCGACTGAGTTCTTGGATACGGTTGGTCTGAGTCTCAATTCGTATCTCAACCTTGCTGTCCGGCAGCTTGTAAATCAGCGAAAGATTCCTTTTGAGATTGTAGGAAGGGCGGAGGTGCCCAACGAGGCGACGAGGCGCGCCATGGTGATTGCCGAGGCTCATGAGTTGGGGATTCTGCCAGACGACAGCCCGTCATTCAATAACGCTGATGAGCTTATATCGTTCCTCGATGAGGGCTAGCGATGTTTGAGATTAAAGTCGAGGCTCAATTTAAGGTGGACTACAAACGAACGATGCGCATGCATCCGCAGCTAAAAAGTGAGTTTAAAGCGGCGGTTGCAGAGCTTGTGGCTCATGGGTTACTTCCGGCGGAGTATGGCGCCCACGAGCTCTCAAACCCGGGCGGAAACTACAACGGCCACATCGATTTCCACCTATCCGATGGCTTGGTCGATGTGGTCGTTCTTTATCTTCCCCATAAGACTAACCCAGTGATTAGGCTGGTGAGAATGGGCACTCATCAGGAGCTGTTTCAGGGTCCGCTGACCCGATCGCCGATTTCCAAGTTGCGGTGGAATAGGGATTGATTTGCGGCTGATAAGCCAAAAACAGTCCCTATTCCACCGCAACTGATGTGGGCGTCCCTAGTGAGTTGGCTGGTAGCGGGGGCAGTAGCTGATGGCGATGGCGTCGACGCCTACGTGGGTGGCGATGGTGCAGCCGATGGGGCCGGTGCCGGCGTCTACGTAGTTCTGGCCTGCGAGCGCTTGGTTGACGAGATCCTGCTCCTCGGCGGCGCCGGTCGTGAGCACGCGCACGCTGGAGCCCGGATGCTCGGTCAAAAATGCGAGGCAATCGGCCATGGTGTTGGCGACGATGCGTTTGGCGCCGCGGCCCTTTTTGATGGCCTTGATCTCGCCCGATTTCCACTCCGGCGAAACGGCCAGGCGAATGTTGAGCATCTGCGTGAGCTGGCCGGCGAGCTTGGGCGCGCGGCCGTTCTTAACGAGGTTCTCGAGCGTGCGGGGAATCAGCAGCAGGTGGGCGTCGGGCAGCGTCGCGCGGATCTGCGCCTCGGTCTCGTCCAGGCTGCGGCCGTCCTCGCGCATGGCCAGCGCGTACTCCACCAGCAGACCCTCGGCGCCCGAGCCGGTGCGTGAGTCGATGCAGCGCACGTCGAGCTCGTGCGCTTCGGCCGTCAGACTGGCGTTGGCATAGCAGGCGGACCACTCGCTGCACAGCGAGATAAAGATGGCGCTGTCGTGCCCGTCGGCGAGCACGCGGTCAAAGAGTGCCTTGAACTCGCCGGCGCTCGGCTGCGAGGTGTGCGGCAGTTGCTCGGAACCGGCCATGCGCGCGACGTACTCCTGGGCGGTAATCTGCACCTGGTCGAGCAGGTCCTCGCCCTCGATAATCACATGCAGCGGAATCACGTAAATGCCGAGCTCTTGGGCGCGGGCGGGGGAGATGTCCGACGTGGAGTCGGTTATGATGGCAAAAGACATAATTGCACCTTTCGTTGGGGCGCTTGCGCGCCGCCTTCTGAGAGCAAAGTGCGACAAGTATAATAGAGTCGTTCCACATTACTGGGTTCAATTGTTGAATAGTCAACAGTTTGAAGTGTCGGTGTGGAAATCATCAACTGGGGAAGAGGAATGCCGATGGAGGCGTTGGAGATAGGCAAACGGCCGGTCGTGTTGTTCGATTTTGACGGAACGGTGGCAGATACGGGCCGGGCAGTGATGACCTCGACGCGCAAGACGCTGGCTGCGCGCGGGTTTTCGGAGGCGCAGATGGGTGATCTGCGCCGTATGATCGGGCCGCCCCTGTGGAAGAGCTTTCACGACTTTTACGGCTTTTCGCGCGAGGAGTCGCTTGTGGTGGCCGACGAGTACCGCGCCTTTTTTGATGAGCTGGGGCCGGAGGAGTACCCCGTGTTCGATGGGATCCCCGAGCTGCTGGATGGGTTGGCCGCCCAAGGCAAGCGTATGGCCGTGGCGACGTCGCGCATGGAGGCAAAGTGTATCGACATGGTGCGTGAGCTCGAGCTTTCTCAGTTTGAGGCGGTGGTTGGCATGAATCCGCCGCAGGGACGCGAGACCAAGGCCGATTCGGTCCGGGATGCTCTGGCGGCGCTCGGCGCGACGGCCGACTATGCCGTGATGATCGGCGATCGCTTCAACGATGTGGAGGGCGCGCACGCGATGGGCGTGCCGTGCATTGGAATCTATTCGGGCGCGGCGGCGCCGGGCGAGCACGAGACGGCGGGTGCCGACGCGGTGGTGCACTCGGTGGCCGAGCTTGCTAAACTTTTCGCTATCTAATGACGTAACGTGAGGGGCGGGCACGCTCGCCACTCATTGGTAAGGAGGTCGTCCATGAATCAGGTGGAGCAGAGCGTTTCCGAGTATGTCGACGAGGTTTGGGAAGATGTCGTTGCCGATATCGAGCAGCTGGTGAGCTATCCGTCCGTGGCCGTTGCTGCCGATGCGGAGCCCGGTGCGCCGTTTGGCCGCCCGGTCCGTGATGCGCTCGATTGCGCGCTCGGCATTGCGCAAAAGCTCGGCTACCAGACGAGCGATGACGAGGGCTATGTGGGCATCGCCGATATCCCGGGCCGCGGCGATAAGCAGCTCGCGACTATCTGCCATGTGGACGTGGTGCCCGCAGGCCCCGGCTGGAACACCGACCCGTTTGCGATGGAGCGCCGCGAGGGCTGGCTGCTCGGCCGCGGCGTGATCGACGACAAGGGTCCGGCGGTGTTGTCGCTCTACGCCGGCGCCTACCTGCTCAAGCACGGCATTGTGCCGCGCTATACCTTCCGCGCGCTGCTGGGCTGCGATGAGGAAGTGGGCATGTCCGACGTTCACCATTATCTGGAGAACCACGCAGACCCCGACTTTCTGTTTACGCCCGATGCCGAGTTCCCGGTTTGCAATGCCGAGAAGGGCCAGTTTGGGGCGACGTTTGTGAGCCCCAAGATCGACGGCGGCCGTATTGTGTCCTGGAGCGGTGCCGAGGCGAGCAACGCCATTCCGTCGCAGTCTATCTGCGAACTCGCGATTGCCGCCGATGAGCTGCCGGCACCGGTCGAGAACGCCGACCGCCTGGAGATCACGACGCTCGATAACGGGCATGCGCAGATTTTTGCCCACGGTATTGGCGGTCACGCCTCGATGCCCGAGGGAACGATCAATGCCGTCGGCCTCATCGTGGCGTATCTGCGCGAGGCCGAGGACGCGTTTGGTGCCCGTGACGAGCGCCTGCTGACGCCTGCCGAGCACGAGTTTGTCAAGTTTCTGGCCTTTGTGCATGCGGACGCCTATGGTCGCGGCCTGGGTATCGACGCGGCGAGCCCCGCGTTTGGCCCGCTCACCTGCAATCCCGGCGTCATCCGTGTGGCGGATGGCCACATCGAGCAGGTCATTGACGTGCGCTTCCCCGATAGCACGAGTGCCGATACCATCTGCGAGCAACTCGAACCGCTCGTGGGGCGCTTTGGCGTGACGTACCGTGTGGGTCGTGCAAAGGTGCCGTTCTCGGTCTCTGCCGACGATCCGGCCGTGAAGGCGCTGATTGATACCTATAACGAGTTTACGGGTAAGCATGCCGAACCTTTTGCCATGGGCGGCGGCACGTATGCGCGCAACTTTGCCCGCGCCGTCTCGTTTGGCCCCGAGGAGACCGGCCTTGAGCTGCCCGCGTGGGGCGGCCAGATGCACGGCCCCAACGAGTGCGCCAACGAAGAGCAGCTCAAGCAAGCGCTCAAGATTTATATCGTGGCCATCCTGCGCCTCAACGAACTTGAGCTGTAGGGCTTCCCCAGGCACCCGACCTTGCCCCTCAAACCGTCGCTTGCGTACCAAAGTACGCGGCGCTCCTCTTTCGGGGCAATCTCGGGCACCTGGGAAACCCCTATATCCTGCTTGGATACAAACTTGCATTACGAGCCCGGTGCTTCGGCCCGGGCTTTTTCTGTTGCGGTGGGGTAGTCATTGGGGACGTTCCTTTGGTGTAAAAGGTGCGCCATGTTCGGCGCTGGATTGTTATCCGTTTGTAAAGGCTGGGCAGAGCTTGCGGTAAGGGTCTATCAAATGCCCGTAAGAAACCGCAGTTGGCACGGGCGCTGCCCGGTCGGGGCCGTATCTTTCCAAACAGCAAAGCGGGCGGGGTGCCCGCGAGTCGCATGTATGAAAGGAAGATCATGCTCGATCAGGCTTATTCTCGTCGTCAGTTCCTCGGCCTCGCTGGTGGTCTTGCCAGCATCGTCGGCCTCGGTCTCGTTGGCTGCGGCGGCGCAGGCGCATCCGACGCCGCCGACAAGGGTAGCGCCGCTGCTGCCGAGTCCGTCTCCGGCGAGGTGACCTACGACGGTGCCTCCACGTTCCAGGCTCTCGTCGAGGCCGCTGCCGAGAAGTTCATGGATGCCAACCCCGACGTCTCCGTCTCCGGCTCGGGCAACGGTTCGGGCAAAGGTCTGACCGCTGTTGCCGCCGGCACCGTCACCATCGGTAACTCCGACGTCTTCGCCGAGACCAAGCTCGAGGCCGACCAGGTCAAGAACCTCGTCGACCACGAGGTCGCCGTCGTGGGCATGGGCCCCGTCGTCTCTAAGAACGTGAAGGTCGACGACCTGTCCCTCGAGCAGCTCAAGGGCATCTTCTCCGGCCAGATCACCAACTGGAAGGAGGTCGGCGGCGACGACGCCAAGATCGTCGTTCTCAACCGCAAGGCCGGTTCCGGTACCCGCGCCACCTTCGAGGCTGCCGTCTTTGGCGACGAGGCAGTCGACTTTAAGGGCGACGCCGAGCTCGACAAGTCCGGCGATGTCCAGACTCAGATGGGCAGTACCGACAACGCCATCTCCTACCTGGACTTCTCGCACTTCGATGACTCCAAGTTCAACGCCGTCAAGGTCGAGGGCGTGGAGCCCAAGAGTGCAAACGTCACCGACGACTCCTTTAAGATCTGGGCTACCGAGCACATGTACTGCGCAAAGGACGCCGACGAGGCCACCAAGGCCTTCCTGGAGTTCATGCTCTCCGACGACGTCCAGGGCAAGCTCGTCGAGGAGCAGGGCTTTATCCCCGTCTCTGCCATGAAGGTCGTCAAGGACGCCAGCGGCAAGGTCTCCGCTAAATAAATAATCGCCCCCGGAAAGGTTTGCAATGGCAAAACAACTGCCAAAACGCGACCTTGAGAACGTGGGCCTGGGCGTCACGGGTGCGTGCGTTGCGCTCGTGACGCTTGTCGTTGCCGCGCTCATCTTTATGGTCGCCCAAAAGGGCCTCTCGGCTTTTCTCAAGGACGGCGTCTCGGTCGTCGAGTTCTTTACCGGCACCAAGTGGGACCTGGCCAACACGGCCGAAAACGGCCTACCTTATACCGGCGCCCTGCCCCTGATCGTCACCTCGTTTGCGGTCATGGTGCTCTCCACGCTTATCGCGCTGCCCATCGCCATCGGCTCTGCCATCTTTGCGGTCGAGATCCAACCCAAATTTGGCTCCAAGGTCTTTCAACCGCTTATTGAGCTTTTGACCGGCATTCCCTCGGTCGTCTTTGGCCTGATTGGCTTTCACGTGGTCGTCGGCCTTATGAAGAGCGTTTTCCACGTGAGTACGGGTCTGGGCATCTTGCCCGGCGCCATCGTGCTGGCCGTCATGATCCTGCCGACTATGACCACGCTTTCGGTCGATGGCCTGCGTGCCGTGCCCGACAGCTACCGTCAGGGCTCGCTCGCGCTGGGCTACACCCGCTGGCAGACCATCTGGCACGTGGTGCTCAAGTCCGCCATGCCGTCGCTCATGACTGCGGTCATCCTTGGCATGACGCGCGCCTTTGGCGAGACGCTCGCCGTGCGCATGGTCATCGGCGGTATTGAGGCTATGCCGACGTCGCTGCTGTCGCCGGCCTCGACCATCACCACCACGCTCACCACGTCCATGGCGGTCTATGCCGAGGGTTCGGCCCAGGACGATGTTCTGTGGGCGCTCGGTCTGCTGCTGATGGGTATGAGCCTCATTTTCATCCTGATCATCCACATTATCGGCCGCAAGGGGGCGAAGGCTCGTGGCTAGCACGCGCATCCATATCGACGAGGCGAGACTCGGGCGCGTCCAAAAGCAGGATCGCATCGCCACGGGCGTGCTGACGGCAATCATCGCCATCGTCATGCTCATCGTCGTCTCCATGGTGGCCTATATCCTGTTCGAGGGCATCTCGACGCTGTTTCAGCCGGGTTTTCTCACGCAGCCGTCGCGCGCCAACGGAACTCAGGGCGGCGTACTCTACCAGCTGTTCGACTCGTTCTATCTGCTGCTGATCACCCTGATCATCTCGGTGCCCATCAGCCTGGGCGGCGCGGTCTTTTTGGTTGAGTACGCGCCGGACGGTCCCATCCGCGACATCGCTTCCACCGCCATCGAGACGCTGTCCTCGCTGCCTTCCATCGTTGTCGGCATGTTCGGTTTCCTGGTGTTCTCGGTGCAGCTGGGCTGGAAGTACTCCATCATCTCCGGCGCCGTCGCGCTCACCATGTTCAACATTCCCATCCTGGTGCGCGTGATCCAGCAGGCGCTCGAGGACGTGCCGCAGGCCCAGCGCGATGCGTGCCTGGCCATGGGCCTTACCCGCTGGGAGGCCACGCTGCACATCCTGATCCCCGAGGCCATGCCCGCCATCGTGACCGGCATTGTGCTTTCGGCCGGCCGCGTGTTTGGCGAGGCCGCAGCACTGCTCTTTACCTCGGGTATGAGCTCGCCGGTGCGTCTGAACTTCTTGAGCCTTAACCTGTCGAGCCCCACTTGCGCCTGGAACGTGTTCCGTCCCGGCGAGTCGCTCGCCGTGCATATTTACAAGATCTATGGCGAGGGCAGCCCCGAGGCCCAGCAGATCGTCTGGGGCACCGCGGCGCTGCTGATGATCTGCGTGCTGCTGTTTAACGTAATCGCCCGCATTGTGGGCAAGCAACTGGCAAGGAAGATGATGGCCGAATGAGCGAGATGAACGCAACGCCCGCAACCGAAGCGGCCACGTCCGAGACCCAGGACTTCCTGTCGAGCGTGGGGGAGAGCGAGAAGCGCGTGCGCGTGAGCGGCAAGGCCGTGAGCGACGAGGTCGTGCTCTCCACCAAGGACGTCAACGTGTACTATGGCGACCACCATGCGCTGCACAATACGTCGCTCGACTTTCACAAGGGCGAGATCACGGCGCTCATTGGGCCTTCGGGCTGCGGCAAGTCGACCTTCTTGCGTAGCCTCAACCTTATGAATCGCGAGATCCGCGGCTGCCGCGTGGAGGGCGAGATCAACTACCGCGGGCGCAACGTGAACATCAAGGCCGAGAACACCTACGAGCTGCGTCGGTCCATTGGCATGGTGTTCCAGCAGCCCAACCCTTTCCGCAAGTCCATTCGCGACAACATTACGTTTGCGCCCAGGCGCCACGGCATCACCGACCGCGACGAGCTCGATCGTATGGTCGAGGAAAGCCTGCGTGGTGCGGCACTGTGGGACGAGGTCAAGGACAAGCTCGACAAGAGCGCCTACGCGCTTTCGGGCGGCCAACAGCAGCGTCTGTGCATTGCGCGCACGCTGGCGCTCAACCCCGACGTGATTTTGTTTGACGAGCCCTGCTCGGCGCTCGACCCCATCTCGACGCTGGCGATCGAGGACCTGATGTCATCGATCGTTGCCGATCGTGCCATCGTCATCGTGACGCACAACATGGAGCAGGCGTCGCGCGTGTCCAACCGCACGGCGTTCTTCTACATGGGCGATATGGTCGAGTACGACGAGACTGACGAGATTTTCCAACAGCCCAAGGATAAGCGGCTGAATGATTACCTCACCGGCATGTTCTCCTAGTCCGGGACATGCTTGAGGCCCGCGGCGGCCACGGTTGCCGCGGGACTGATTGGAGAGGCGGGTCATCTCTTGCGGGAGATGGCCCGCCTTTTTGTGTCGTGTGCGCCCCGCCTTTTCGCTGCTATCATGGACAACGTTGTATTTCTACGAAGGAGCAGGGCATATGGCGATTCTTTTGAGATGCGATTCCGTCAGCCTAGAGTTTCCCACCAAGCATATTTTCGATAGCGTGACGCTCGGCGTGGACGAGGGCGACCGTATTGGTATCGTCGGTAAAAACGGCGACGGCAAGTCGACGCTGCTGAGTGTGCTCGCCGGCACGCTGGAGCCCGACGATGGCCGCGTGACGCACCGCCGCGACACCACGATCGGATTGCTCGGCCAAAAGGACAACCTGGCCGATGCCGACACCGTGCATCATGCCGTCGTGGGCGATACGCCCGAGTATGAGTGGGCCTCGAGCCCACGTACGCGTCAGATCCTCGCTGGCCTTATTAGCGATGTGCCCTGGGAGGGCACGGTGGGCGAGCTTTCGGGCGGCCAGCGCCGTCGCGTGGACCTCGCGCGCCTGCTGATCGGCGACTACGACGTGCTTATGCTCGACGAGCCCACCAACCACCTGGACATGCGTACCATCAACTGGCTCGCGCGTCACTTAAAGGCCCGCTGGCAGCGCGGTCAGGGCGCGATGCTCGTGGTCACGCACGACCGCTGGTTCCTGGATGAGGTCTGCACCAGCATGTGGGAGGTCCACGACGGCCAGGTCGATCCCTTCGAGGGCGGTTACTCGGCCTACATCCTGCAGCGTGTGGAGCGCAACCGCATGGCCGCGGTTACCGAGGAGCGCCGCCGCAACATGGCGCGCAAGGAGCTCGCGTGGCTGAGCCGCGGTGCCCAGGCGCGCTCCACCAAGCCCAAGTTTCGCGTGGACGCCGCTCGCGAGCTCATCGCCGACGTACCGCCTGTACGCGACGAGCTGGAGCTCAAGCGTCTGGCGGTGAGCCGCCTGGGCAAGCAGGTTATCGACGTAGTCGACGTGGATGCCGGCTATGCGGATACCGATGGCGCGCCCAAGCAGGTGCTCTCCGATGTGACCTGGCTCATCGGCGCGGGCGACCGCTATGGTCTTTTGGGCGAGAACGGCGCTGGCAAGTCGACGCTGCTCGATGTGATCCAGGGTAAGATTGAGCCCACGCGCGGCCGTGTGAAGATTGGCCAGACGGTGCGCTTTGGCGTGCTGTCGCAGCAGCTCGAGGAGCTCGAACCCTACATGGGCGACACGATCCGCGAGGTGCTCGGCAACTATAAGAAGTACTACGTCATCGACGGCAAGGAGACTTCGCCCGAGAAGCTCTGCGAGCGCCTGGGCTTTACGACACAGCAGCTCTGGAGCCGCATCGGCGATCTTTCGGGCGGCCAGCGCCGTCGCCTGTCGCTGCTGCTGACGATCCTGGACGAGCCCAACGTGCTCATCCTGGACGAGCCCGGCAACGACCTGGATACCGACATGCTCGCGATTGTCGAGGACCTGCTCGACGGCTGGCCCGGCACGTTGATCCTGGTGACACACGACCGCTTCTTGATGGAGCGCGTGACCGACCAGCAGTGGGCGCTGATCGACGGTCACCTGACGCATATGCCCGGCGGCGTCGACCAGTACCTGCGCCTGTGCAACGCCACCGCCGAGGGCGAGCCCGTGGGTGCGCCGAGTGCCAAGACCGGCACGTTTGACACCGGTGCCGCGGCGGCTGCGGCCGAAAAGCCCAAGTCGAGCGGCCAGCCCAATGGCCTTTCCAACGCCGAACGCCAGAAGCTCCGCCGCGAGGTGAGCTCGCTCGAGCGCAAAATGGAGACGCAGCGCGCACGCGTGGAGGAGGCCGAGGCCGCGATGACCCAGGTCGACCCCACCAATTACACGGCGCTGGGCGAGCAGCAGGCAAAGATCAACGAGGCCCACGCCGCCATGGACGAGTTGGAGATGGCGTGGCTCGAGGCGAGCGAGAAGCTCGAAGGCGAGGAGTAGGCGAGGATGATTAAGGCTGCATTTTTCGATATCGACGGCACGTTGCTGAGCTTTAAGACCCACCAGATTCCGGCGTCGGCACAGCAGGTACTCGACAGCTTTCGCGAGCAGGGGATTGCGTGCGTGATCGCCACGGGCCGCCCGACCTACCAGATGCCGGATTGGCTGTTCGACTTGGGATGGGATGCGTACATTACGCTTTCGGGCCAGCACTGTTTTGATGCCAAGGGCGTTTATCGCAGCTGCCCGATCGATCCGGACGACGTTGCGGTGATTGTGGACCAGGTGGCGCAGGGGCGCTACGACTCGCTGTGCATGCAGGGCGAGAACTCGTTTGTGAACCGCCTGTCCGAGCGCGTGGTGACGGCCGGCAACAACGCGGGGATCGTCTACCACGAGGAGCCGTTCGAGCATGCCTTCGATGCGCCGGTTTACCAGTTCTGCGCCTTTGTGGACCCGGCCGACGAGCATATCGTGACCGATGCGGTGTCGCATTCGCTCACTACGCGCTGGTGCGATTTGTTCTGCGACATTATTCCGGCCAACGGCGGCAAGGACCTGGGCGTGGCTGCGACGCTGGAGCGCCTGGGCATCGACGCGAGCGAAGCGATTGCTTTTGGCGACGGCGAGAACGACCTGTCGATGTTTTCCGCCGTGGGCACGAGCGTGGCCATGGGTAACGCGCAGGACACGGTGAAAGCTGCGGCGACCTATGTGACGACCGCCGTGGACGACGACGGGATCTACAACGCCGCGAAGCACTTTGGTCTGCTGTAGCTGCGGATTCGGCACTTGGGGACGTTCCTTTTTCTGCCGGCAGAGGGGGACACTCCTTGCGCGCTGCGTGCCGTGTCGCCTTGCTTACCCCGCGCATTTTGTGAAACACGGTTAACTTTTTGAACAACGTAGTAAGACATGGGCAACTTTTGCGGTAAAGTAAATCAAGCAAAAGTATCCAAAGGCTAACTAGAAGCCATCGCGAAAGGCGGCCCATGGCCCTGCGTGAATCCGGAGAAGACTATCTCGAATCTATTTATGTGCTCTCGGAGCGCCAGGGCATCGTTCGCTCGATTGACGTTGCCGAATACCTGGGCGTAACCAAGGCAAGCGTCTCCAAAGCCATGGCCGCGTTGGAGAACAACGGCTACGTAGAGATGGGCAAACGCGATGTGCATCTGACGGAACGCGGTCTTGAGGTCGCTCGTCAAATGTGGGAGCGTCACTGCTTTTTCGTGGGGCTGCTGGAGGATGCGGGTGTTTCGGCTGAGGTCGCGTCGCAAGAGGGCTGCCACATGGAGCACTGCCTGAGCGAGGAGAGCTTCGAGAAGCTACGGGCGATGTTGGGCCGGGAAGATGTAGCGGGTTCAACAACAGAAGCCTAACTGACCCACAGTAGCGCGGAGTTCGCGCAAAGCGCGAACCAGCGACCGGGACCAGCGGCCCTTTCGGCCAAGTCTATTTCAGCAAAGGAACCCCGCCAGCAAGCGATGCCCAAGAACCATCAGCAACGTTACCGCAGGCCGGGGCCGGGCTTGGTTTTGAAAACACTCCGCAGACCAGAAGTGCCCCCGTTCGTAGCTCCGAAGGAGCAGAACGGGGGCACTTCATTGGTCGAGGACGTTTTCAAAACCAAGCCCGGCCCCGGCCGGAGGGGCTACGGACGCTACAGGTTCTTGACACCCATCGCGCGCATGGCGTTCAGGATGGCGATGATCGCCACGCCCACGTCGCCAAAGACGGCAAGCCACATGTTGGCGATGCCGAGCGCCGCAAGCACCAAAATCAGCAGCTTAACGCCCAGCGCAAAGATGATGTTCTGCCAGACGATCGACATGGTCTTGCGTGCCACGCGGATCGCGCGGGAAATGTTGGACGGCTTGTCATCCATGAGCACCACGTCGGCGGCCTCAATCGCGGCGTCGGAACCCATAGCGCCCATGGCAATGCCCACATCGGCGCGCGTAAGCACAGGCGCGTCGTTGATGCCGTCGCCGACAAAGGCGAGCTTGCCCTTGCCGCCTTCGGCCGCGAGCAACGCCTCAACACGCTCGACCTTATCGCCCGGCAGCAGCTGCGCGTGGAACTCGTCGAGTCCCAGCCGCTTGGCCACCGCAGCAGCCACTTCCTCGCGGTCGCCCGTGAGCATGACGGTGCGCTTGACGCCGGCGGCGTGCAGGTCGCGGATCGTCTGTTCGGCATCGGCCTTAACGGTGTCTGCAATCACGATGTGGCCGGCGTACACGCCGTCAACGAGCACATGCAGAATCGTTCCGATGACCTCGCAATCGGGCGCTTCGACTCCGGCCGCGGCGAGCATCTTTGCGTTGCCAACGACGACGTGCTTGTCGTCGATGGTTGCCGTCACGCCGTGGCCCGCGTCGTTGGCGGAGTCGCTAACGCGCTTGGGGTCGACCTCGCCCTGGTAGGCGACACGCACGGACTGCGCGATGGGGTGATCGGAGAACGACTCCGCAAGGGCTGCGACCTCAAGCAACGACTGCTCGGTATAGCCAGTCTCGGGGTGTACCGCCACGACCGAGAACGTGCCGTTGGTGAGCGTGCCCGTTTTGTCGAAGACGACGGTGTCCACGTCGGCGAGCGTCTCGAGGTAGTTGGAGCCCTTGATGAGAACGCCCAGCTTGGACGCGCCGCCGATGCCGCCAAAGAAACTGAGCGGCACGCTGATCACGAGCGCGCACGGGCAGCTGACGACCAGGAAAGTCAGGCCGCGCAGAATCCAGTCGGACCAGGCACCGGTGACCAGGCCGCCGCCAAGAGCGAGCACCGCGGCCGCGCCGGTGACGGCGGGGGTGTAGACGCGGGCAAAGCGTGTGATGAAGTTCTCGGTGCGCGCCTTCTTTTCGCTGGCATTCTCCACGAGCTCTAGGACGCGCGCGACGGTGGACTCGCCAAACGGCTTGGTGGTGCGCACGTGGATGAGCCCCGTCATGTTGATGCAGCCGCTGATGATATCGTCGCCGGACTTGGCGGGGCGGGGGACTGACTCGCCCGTGAGCACGGCGGTGTCGAGCTGGGTCTCGCCTTCGACGATGACGCCGTCGATAGGCACGCGCTCACCGGGCTTGACCACGATCACGGTGCCGACGGCGATGTCATCGGGGAAGACCTGTTCGAGTGTGCCGTCGGGTTGCTCGACGTTGGCGTAGTCGGGTGCGATGTCCATCATGGCGCTGATCGATTTACGGCTCTTGCCCACGGCGTATGCCTGGAACAGCTCGCCGACCTGGTAGAACAGCATGACGGCGGCGCCTTCGGCCATGTGCGGATCGGTGTCGGGGAAGAGCACCATGGCAAACGCGCCGATGGTCGCGACGGCCATAAGGAAGCTCTCGTCGAACGCCTTGCCGCGGCGGATGTTGTTGTATGCCTTTTGGAGCACGTCGTAGCCGGCAATCAAAAACGGCACGAGGAACAGTGCGAAGCTGGCGTAGATGTCGCCCGGGGTGCCGAATGCGGCAGTGAGGGTGCCGAGCTCATCGAGGGCGTACACCACGGCAAAAATGCCCAGCGCTACCAGGATGCGGTTGCGCTTATGCTCGAGTGACTCTTTTTTCTTGCGCTTCTTCTTTTTCTTCTTGGGGTCGGCGGTGGCCATGACTCGTATCCTCCCATTTGAATGTATGAACACTCGCTCATATAATTTCGCGAGCAAAGGCCGCGGCAAGCGCGGCCTTGCAGGTTGGCGTAAACCCGGGCTAGAGAATGATCTCGCAGTCCGGCTCGGCGTCGGCCGTAAACTCTACAACGCGGTTGAGCACCTCGTCGAACTCGGCGTCATCGGCCTCGAGCGTCAACTTCTGGGTCATAAAGTTGACGGACACGGATTTGACGCCCTCGAGCTTGGCCAGCTCGTCCTGGAGCTCGCGCGCACAGTTGGCGCAGTCGATCTCGTCGAGCTTATACTGCTTTTTCATGGTGGGTTCCTTTCCCGTTTTTGCGGCTTGGGTGCAGGCCGCGCTGGTACCGTGGTTGGTTGCTATTCGCAGATATGGCTCATGCCCTGGTTGAGCATGGTGTAGACGTGGTCGTCGGCGAGCGAGTATAGGATATTGCGCCCGTCGCGCCGGAATTTAACCAGGTGCGACTGCTTGAGTGTGCGCAGCTGGTGCGACACCGCGGACTGCGAGGTTTCGGTCGCTTCGGCGATGTCTGCCACGCAGAGCTCGCGGCCCATGAGGGCGTAAAGGATCTTGATGCGCGTGGTGTCGCTGAAGACCTTGAACAGGTCGGCGAGGTCGTAGAGAAGCTCCTCGTCGGGAAGGTCCTCGGGCGAGCAGGTGGTGGGGATCGCGGGTTCGGTGGCCTCGATGTCGGGTTTCGTTTCATCAACGCGGATGCTCATTGCAATATCCTTTCATATGAACATGCGCTCATATAACTTGCTTTCGATTATATGAGTGTATGTTCATATGTCAATACAATTTGCGTTAATTTCGATGACTGCTTGCCGCCTCTGCGATTTTCTGTGGGTTGGGAGACATCGACGCAATGCTCGCCAACATATTTCGAGATGTTCGGCTAGCATGCTAAGAAAGCCACCTTGAGAAGCATTAGAACTGTTCATATTTGTACTTTATCGTGTCAAATACCGCGAGAATCAGTTCTTCCTCTACGGGAGTTCCTGCAGAATCAGTTTTATCTAAAGTTATATTGAGCATTGCTGCAGCCAATCTGGCACACCGTTGGCCGAATAAGTCGAAAAATGTAGGTGGACATCCGCAGAGATCGCCTTTAGAAGAGCGAATTCTCAATTAGATCAATAATCGTGTCGTCTTCCGTGCGGTTTTCATCGATTTTTGCGAACATGTCGCATTCCCAAGCCCCATTGATTTCCTCAGCAAGGGCCCCGACGTGTTGCATGTCGTCGGGTTCGGGCACATCGTTGATGCTCGGGTCATCAGCTTGCGGATATTGGCTTGCAATTTCGCGCTTGGCGGCCTCTTCTTCTTTGAGTGTCTCCAGGACGCGGCGACCGTATTCGAAGTAGCGCCGCAAGACAAATTGACGAAGAGTTTCTTGCAGGATGGCGAAGTTATCCGGGAGTCGACCGGGCCATATCTTCTCGCGAATGCGAATCGCTTCCATGACCCGTTTAAAAGCGGACTGTTTGAAAAACGAATGACGATTAACTGTGATAACGGCATATCCCATGTTTCGCAGCGTGTTTCGGCGCTCCTCGTCAATTGATTGCTGCTCGGGTTCGTCGTGGTAAAAGCCGTTGTATTCGATATCGGTCATCGAATTTTCGAGCAGCGCGTCGAGGTAGAAAACCGTCCGTCGCGTTAGGGCGGCGTATCTTTTGGGGACTGGGATTGGATAAT
This sequence comes from uncultured Collinsella sp., assembly GCA_937989875.1. GTDB lineage: Bacteria > Actinomycetota > Coriobacteriia > Coriobacteriales > Coriobacteriaceae > Collinsella. The sequence goes on from CALKBO010000015.1 coordinate 23,059, forward strand.
CCGTTTTGATAGCGCGTATGGCTAAGCCACCCATTGACTTGGGCATTGTCAGCATCATGACAAACGCCGTTTCGAGTGGGGAGCGACAGCCTTCGTGTACATAAGAAAGTGCCTTAAGTGCTTTATTAGATCCACGATACCCCGGTGCCTCTGAAAAGAAGGCTCTGAGCTCTTCAACGCTGGTTAGGGCTGGGCGCTCGCGATATTGAGTTTCGTCGGACGTTCCAAGCGCGTAGGAGCCGCAGATTTCAAAGTAATACTCAACGAGCTCCGAAAGGTTGAGGTCGGCTGTTGCTTCTAACGCGCACAGCTTGATATCGACGATGTAGACGTTCGGCTCGAGTTCTAGGTAGCTTTCTGCATCAAACGTATAGTGCGTGCAGTGGCAGATGCAGCCCTTGCGGTGCCTTTTGGCATTATTGGAAAACGTCAGCACATGGATACGTTCAGAATCGACATTCTTTCTGTTGAGCCATGCTCGTGCCGCTTCCAGGTCGGACGTGGTCGGCGCAGACACCCTGATCTTTTCCATAGGTATGGGACCGGTCGCGTAGCTTGCGAGCGAGTTGGCTGTTTGGTATACAGCGCGTGCCGTGGTATGTGACAGAATGATTCCCATACGCGCATGATGGCATAGCGGACGCCGCATACGCCCGAAACTTCGGACAACGGTATTGGGGCGCGGCTTATCTTCTGCGAACGGTGGGTTTTTGAGCTGTCGTATTGAGGGAGCAGCTTTGGCTGGGGAGGTTTCTGCCGGCTGCCCCTTTTTGATGAACTTTAGTTGCGGATTCGTAGCTTCTAAGCGTTTTTGCCGACCGCTCAGATGCCTCACCAACATAATTTGAGTTATTCGGCCTTATCCTATACAAATAGGTGCGATCGCAACGTCCTATTCGAATTGATTCAGGTAGATTTATGGGGCTTGGTTGCGAAATTAAGGCGATTTTAGCTTCGATTGCGGTTCAAGGGGCCTTGACTAGTGGTTCAGCTGGCCGAACAACTCGAAAAATGTAGGTGAGCAACCTGTCGACTGTGTGAAGCACGCGTATTTGCTCGTTTTGATGAAAACTAGGGTGCAGCCATAAGGCTGCGCCCTAGTTTACTGCGTGTCGGTGTGCCCAGACGGATTGCGCTGTGCCTGGCAGGCGCTCCCGCAGATGGATCGGTTATTTCGCGAATAGGTTCTTGAGGTTGAACTCGGCCTGAACCGTGCGGAGCATGAGGTCGGTGTCGTCGAGGCCCAGGTGCTGCTCGTTGGCGTCGGCGGCGAGGGTGCCACGGCGGCGCGCCCAGTTCTCGAGCGCGGCGGGCGCGGACTCGCGGGGGAGCGAGCGGACGTCGGCATCCAGGCTGCGGCAGATCTGGCGCGAGTCGATGACGATGATCTTGCCGGCGCGGCGTGCCTCGGCGTAACCGTCCAGGTGGATCTTGAACCAACTGTCTTCGAACGCGGCGTTATGCGCCATGTACGGGTACTTCTTCATAAGTTTGAGCAGCTGCTTCTGCAGTTCCTTGTTCTCGCGGAATGGTTTTTTGCCGTCGATGTCGTCCCAGGTAATGTGATGGATGTTCGATAGCGGCACATCCTCGCCGCGGTAGATGTCGGGCAGGCCGCAGTAGTGTGCCTCGGCGTCATGCGGGACGGCGTCGCTGGTGAGCTCCATGATCTCCCAGCCCACGTTGATGATATAGCCGCGCTCGGGTGCACGGCCGGTGGTCTCGATGTCGATACCGAGCACGGTGCCCTGGATGGGCTTGCGGGCGTAGGCCACGCCGAGCGCGTCGCGGTCGCCGCGGATTTCGCGCATAACGGACGCGGCGGTGCGCTTTTGCATCTTGCCGATGGCGGCGCAGGTGTCGGCATCGGACAGGCCGCGCGAAAGCGTCGCGGGCGTCACGTTGCGCAGGCGTGCCTCGCCAATCTGGTCGCACAGGTCGCGGTTGCGGTCAGCCAGGTCGCGCACGGTGGCAAAGTCGAAGCTGGGGTCGCCCTCGGCGGTAAAGTACTCGGTTTCGAGCACCTTAAGGGCCTCTTCGCCCTTCTGGCGCTCGGACTCCATGGCGCCGTGATCGCCATAGATAAACATGGGAATAAACGGCTGGCGCTCGTATTCGAGTGCTTGTGAAACGTTCATATAACTGCTCCTTGGACGGGCCGCACCGCGCGGCTCGGGTTCATTGAGATGTGGCGAGATGATAGTTTACCATGGGCAACTATTGGCATCGCGCCTAGGACAACTACAATACCCTAGTTGACCGCTAGGACTTTTACAATGCTGCCGAAAGACATGAAAGGTTCCATCCGTCATGGATTTGCTGATTGATATTCTGCTCGACGCCGGCAAGGACACGCTCTCGCTGGCGCCGTTTTTGTTGGTGACGTATCTTGCTCTCGAGACACTTGAGCACGTTGCGGGCGACCGCGTCAACGGCGCTATCAAGCGCGCCGGCGCTGCGGGTCCCGTGGCTGGCTCGCTGCTGGGCATTGTGCCGCAGTGCGGATTTTCGGCCATGGCAGCAACGCTGTACGCCGGCCGTGTCGTGACGCTGGGCACGCTGGTCGCCGTGTTCCTCTCGACCTCCGATGAGATGCTGCCGCTGTTGCTCGCCGAGCAGGTGCCCGTGCAGACCATGGCGATGCTTTTGGCTTCGAAGGCACTGATCGCGCTGGTCACGGGCTTTATCGTGGACGCGGCTATCCGCGGCCTTCGTCGTAATGTCCGCGCGCATGCGGCGATTCGCCGTACCGTGCTGGGGACCGCTGCCAATCCGGCTCATGTGAACTGCGCGTACGACGACCATACCGGGGGCGACATCATTGATGAAGTGGCCGAGGCGGGCGTGAGCGCCGACCACATCCACGAGTTGTGCGAGCGCGACCATTGCGGTTGCGATGATGATGAAGATGAACACGAGCGCGACCACGGACACAGCCATGACCACGGTCACGCAGGCGAGCATGAGCACCACCACGGCCATGGGCACGACCACGGTCACTCCCACGAAGGTGCGCCCGTCCTGTCGATTATCCGCAGCGCGATCTCGCACACCGTGCAGGTTTCGGTTTTTATTTTCCTGGTGACGCTGATTCTAGTTGCCGTGCTCGAGACCTTCGGAGAGTCCGCGATCGAGCAGTTCCTGCGTGGCAACGATACGCTCGCCGTCTTGGGCTCGGCACTCGTCGGCCTGATCCCCAACTGCTCGGCCAGCGTGGTCATTACGCAGCTGTACCTGGAGGGCGCGCTACAGCTGGCGCCGATGCTCGCCGGCACGCTCATTTCCGCCGGCGTGGGCTATCTTGTCCTGTTCCGCACCAACCGCAGCGCTCGTGAAAACGCCGTGTTCCTGGTCATGATGTACGTCATCGGCGCCGGCTGGGGCCTTATCCTATCCGCCTTCGGCCTCTAAGTAGGCCTAAAAAATGGGCTTCAAATAGCCATGCTCGGCGCCTGCGCAATGCGGCGACGCATGGCATTTTGAAGCCCGTTTTTTTGTTGAGCCATGGATTCCGAGCGCTCACACCGCTCAAAACAAAAAGGTAGATTTCCGGGCATGTCCCGAAAATCTACCTTGGTTAGCGCAGCAGCTCGGTGAGGTTGCGTTTAAAGCGGGCCCGGTCTTCGCTGGTAAATGCCGCCGGTCCGCGAGTGCGTCCCCCGGCGCGGCGTACCTTCTTTTCCTCGTGGCGAATAAACAACTGCATGTCGATGGTCGCTTTGTCGTAGACGCGCCCGCGCACGCCGATGGCGGCGGCATCGCGCCCGAGCGCCATGCTCGCCAAGCCAATGTCCTGCGTCACGACTACGTCGCCCGCCTGCAGGCGTTCGACAATGGCAAAGTCGGCGCTGTCGGCGCCCACGCTCACATCGAGCGTCGTGACCCAAAAGCCGCGTCGCGCGTGCTCGGCATCGCGCGGGTCGTCGCGGCGAATGTGCCGTTCCAGGTTTTGCGTGCTGTTGCCGGCGATAACAACGGCGACGCCCGCCCGCCGCGCGCAGTCAATCGACTCGCGCGTGACCGGGCAGGCGTCGGCATCAATAAAGAGCGTCCTTGGCATCTAGTGCACCAGTTTGCCAAACTGAATGGCGCGGACAATCAGCGTTACGCCAAACACCAGCAGTGCGGCGCCGCTAAAGATGACGAGCATCTTGGCCGACCACAGCGGATAGATAAACACGAACATGCCGGCGATGATGGAGAGCGCGCCGCTCAGGATGGCGAGGGCACGGTTGGACGAAAGCTCGGACTCCAGAATGGACATGACACCTTCGACGATCCAGCCAAAGCCGGCCACGATAACCACCATCGTGGTGAGCGTCGCGGTCGAGAAGGCCTGGTTGCGCAGGATTATGACGCCGCCCAGGATAATGAGTAGGTTGGAGATGATGCTCGTCACGCGCCAGCCGGTGGGCAGCAGCGGCTCAAAAACAGCGGTAAACAGCCTGATCGCGGCCGTGATCACAAAGTAGAAGCCCAAGACGGTCGTTAGGAAGACGAGGGACTTGGCGGGCGCAAACAGCAGTGCGATGCCGGCGACGAGCGCCAAGACGCCCGTGATGGCGTAAATCCAGCGCACGGCCTTGACGGCCTTGCCTGCCATGCTTTTCTCGTCAAATCCAAACTGGCTCGATTTTTGGTCATCATTCTTAAAGATGCCCATAATGTCTCCTTTCCGTGCGGCGTAAGCCTTGATCGTTACGACCAGTATCGCCTAAAGGCGCTGACGTATGGGTCGGGGAGGGTGAAACGTAACCCAAAGGCCCCGAATTGTTTCCGTTGTTCCCCATGTCGCGATTTTCTATTCAACAGGTGTAGAACATTGCAGCCCTGTTCGTATTTGCCTACGTTTTAGGTTAGATTTTCCTAAGGACAATTGGCTTGTATTGGGGGGTCCCTATGAACGAAGCAGTTCCTGAGGCACCGTCGAGTGTCGAATCGATGGCAAAGCAAGGTTGCGAAAAGCTCGGTCTGGAAGCGTTTGACGCGCTGGTCCGTCGCGCCCGTACGTGCCGCCGCTTTGACGAGTCCATGCGCGTGCCGCGCGAGTTTTTGCTCGAGCTGGCGGAACTGGCGCACCTGGCTCCCTGCGGCGCCAATGCTCAGCGTCTGCGTTTTCACGTGGTGAGCGGTGCCGAGGATTGCGCGCGTGTATTTGACGAGCTCGCATGGGCCGGCGCGCTTAAGGACTGGCCGGGTCCTGCCGAGGGCGAGCGCCCGACCGGCTACATCGCGATTCTTGCCGAGCGCGCCGTTCCGGGCAAGCCCGCCGCTCCCATTACCGAGGTCGACACGGGCATTGCCGCGCAGACGATGATGCTCGCCGTCCGCAGCGCCACGCCCGAGGTGGCAGCCTGCATGTTCAAGGCCTTTACGCCCCACGCGATCGATGCCATGGGGCTCGATAACGACAAGTATGAGCTCAAGCTGATCATGGCGTTTGGCGTTCCGGCCGAGACGCAGGTGATCGATGCGATCGATTCCAACCCCGACGGCTCCATCAATTATTGGCGTGACGAGGCGCAGGTGCACCACGTACCTAAGCGTTCGCTCGCCGACGTGCTGGTGTAGTTGAGCGTCATCGCGGCGTGATCAGACGGTAAACCACCACAAAGGTGCCTGTCCCCTTTGTGGTGGTACGAGGGGAGGGTGTGTGGCAGATCTGTATTTGGTGCGGCATGGGCAGACTGAGCTCAATGTGCAGAGCATTTTGCAGGGCTGGCACGATTCGCCGCTTACGGCGCGCGGGCGCGAGCAGGCGCTGACGGCGCGTACGGCGTTTGCGGCGCGTGGCGTGGCCTTTGATCATGTGTATTCCTCGCCGTTGGGCCGGGCGCGGCATACGGCCGAGCTTATCGTTGGCGAGGGCCGTTCCATAGAGCTGGTCGATGACCTGCGTGAGTGGCATTTTGGCTCGCTGGAGGGCACATCAAATCGCGAGATGCCGCCGCAGCCCTGGGGCGATTATCCGGTGGCCTTTGGTGGCGAGTCGGAAAGTGAGCTTCAGTCGCGCATGGTCGCGGCGCTGTCCCGCATCATGGCCAGGCCGCAGCACGACTGCGTGCTGGCGGTTTCCCACGGCTCAGCCTGCCAGGAGTTTCTTGAGTATGTGACTGGCGAGGGAGAGCTACCCGACAACGGTGCCGTGCTTCATTTTGGCTATTGCGACGGGGCGTTTTCGCTCTTGGGTTGGTAACGAACGAAAGGACCCCTATGAATAAAGATCTGTATCTGGTCCGTCATGGACAGACGATATTCAACCTTAAGCGCATTATTCAGGGCTGGAGTGACTCGCCGCTTACGCAGTTGGGTTGCGACCAGGCGGCGCGCGCCGGCATGTTTTTACGTGCGCGCGGCATTGAGCCCGATCATGCCTACACCTCCACGCTTCATCGCACCGAGCAGACTATCGCCAACTTGTGGCCGGGCTTGGCATACGAGCGCCTGGACGGCCTGCGTGAGTGGTTCTTTGGTGACTTTGAGGCCGAGCGCGTGATGCTTATGCCCGAGCGCCCGTGGCGCGACTTCTATCGCCAGTTTGGCGGCGAGGGCCAGATGCAGGTGCGCGAGCGCATGGTGGCGACGTTGACCGATCTTATGCGTCGCCCGGACCACGAGTGCGTGCTCGCGGTGAGCCACGGCTCGGCCATCAAGGAGTTCATGGACCACGTGAAGGGTGCGGCGGCCGACGAGCGCGATCGCGTACCGGGCAACTGCTCGGTGCTGCATTTCGTGTTTGACGACGAGGCCGGTACGTTTGAGCTGATTGAGATTTTTACGCAGGAGGATTACGCGCGCGAGCTGGGGCTTGAACCGCTTGTGGCTACTGCAGGTCCGCAGCGCGGATAACGTGAGCGCGGCGGCACGGGTCGCCGGCATAACTTCTCGACGCAAAAGGGGCGGAGATGCATGTACCTGCTGCATCTCCGCCCCTTGTTTGTTGAGCTGCCGATTTTTGTGCTGGGCGGTCTGGTCTTGCTAGAACCGCGCGACCTGGTGCGTGAGCAGACCTGTCGGAACCTGCGGTGCGGCGCCGCTGACCTGCGCAGCGGGGAAGAGCACGGCAACGGTAAAGTTGAACGGCTCCTTGCCGGTGTACGTTCCGGCGGAACGGGCCTCATCGGCCAGCAGCTGCGACGCCCCGGTCAGAGCGGCAGCGTAGGCAGGGTCGTCGGCCAGTGCCGGCTCCGGTGCTTGGTCGAGCATAGCGCGGATGGCCCCGACGGCGTCCTCGCGCTTGACCTCCCACGCGCGGTGCGTAATGCCCGCGGGGTCGGTGACGGCGTAGAGCGACGCGCCCTCTTTGGCGGCGCCCAGGATGATATCCATGACGGGCGAGGCCTCGTAGGCGAGCGACACGGGGCGCGGCTGCACCTTGAGCTCGGCGATTGCGCGCGCGGCGGCGGCCACGTTGGCGCTGGCATCGCCCTTGTCGCCCGCAAGTACACTCGTCGGGCGGATCGCCACGACACCCGTCACGCGTCCCGGCTCGCCAGAGCATTCGTACACGTAATACGCCGCACCCGGGTCCTTGAGCATCAGGCCATCGGCAAGGGCTCCGCGCAGAGCATCGTTGCCGCTCAGGATGCTGCCCATTGCAGGCAGCGCCTCGAGCACGCGGTCCTGAGCTGGGCGGATGCAGGGAAACGGAAGTGCTTTCATGGGCGGTCCTAACGCACGAGTCGGTTTGTTCGCGGCTTATTATGCCCCAACTTGGCCGCTCGCGTCCCAGAGCACGTTATCGGCGAGCGCGATTAGCACCTGCTGACAACGAACGATATCGGCATGGGGCACATATTCGTTGGGCTTGTGCGCGAGCGCGAGCGACCCGGGACCGTAGCTCATGCAATTGTGGTTACCTGTCTTGCCGGCAATGACGGCGGTGTCGGTGTAGCCGGTAAAGAAGCCGACGGTCGTGTCCGCGTCCGTCACGTCATCGGCGGCACGCCTGAGCGCTGCTAGAAGGGGAGAGTTCGGGTCGCGCTCGATGGCGGGGCGGTCGCCTGTCACGGTATAGCTTCCATGGCAACCGGGGACCGCGGCTTCGGCGACGGCGATGGCCTGCTCTACCATGCGCGTCGCGGCGGCTGTATCGGTCGGCGGGGTCAGGCGCATGTCGACCCAGACTTTGGCGCGGTCGGGTACGACGTAGGGGCGATATCCGCCCTCGATTTGGCCAAACGTGATGGTCGAAGGCCCCAGCTCATCGTGCGCGGGAAGCGCCGCAAACGCGCGACGGAGCGAACACACGACCTCGGCCATGGCGGCGACGGCATCCGCGCCCTTCCACGGTTGGCTCGCATGCGCCGTCACGCCAGCCATTTCAATCTCGAACCACGTGCGGCCCTTGTGTGCCACCTGGATTTGCCCGTCGGTGGGCTCGGTGTCCAGCACCCATTCGCGTGAGCCGACCCAGCCGGCATCGATAGCCGCCTCTGAGCCACGCATAAAGTCTTCCTCGTCGACCGAGCAGATGAGTGAAAAGCCGCGGTGGGGCAGCTCGCCTTCTGCCGCCACGCGCTCGAGCGTATGGACCAGTGCGGCAATGGCGCAGGCCAGGCCACCCTTCATATCGCAGGCACCACGGCCGTAGAGTTTATCGTTGCGCACGATCGCTCCGAGCGGCGGAATGTCCGCGTCCCAGCCATCGCCCAAGGTGACGGTATCCATATGGCAGATGTAGACGAGCCGTGGCTCGTCGCTTTGGCCCGGCACGGTGACCATTAGATTGCGGCGTCCGGGGAGTACTTCGTGCTCTGCAATCTGCACAGCATCGAGTACCGGATAGCTCAGCTGCGCCAACCGTTCCTCAACCAACGCTTTGATATAGCGTTCAATCTCGCCCTCATACGCACCTGGGTCGGAACTGTCGATCCGCACGAGCCCCTGCGTAAGCCGCCAAGCAAAATCTGTATCAACCATAGGCACCTCACAGATAGTTAGGTCAACATACAGATTGTATGCCAAGAAGCGGCTCGGTGCATTTAATGGAGGGCTCACAAAAACGGGGACGCCTCTCGTGCGAAAGGCGCCCCCGCGGGCATTCAATGTCAGCGACGGGCAGGTCACATGGGGAACTGCCCGTCAGATCAGCCGGCGCTATTTGATCACGCGCACGCGATACATCGACGGAATCTGCTTGAGCGCCTCGATGGTGCTGCTGTCCAGGTGCTCGTCGGTGTCGAACATGGTGTAGGCGTTCTCGCCGGCGGACTCGTTGGTCATACGCTGCACGTTGGCGTTGTCCTTGGCAAGGATTGCCGTGATCTGGCCGATCATGTTGGGCACGTTGGCGTGCAGGCAGGCGATGCGGCTTGCGGCGCGCGCCTTGCCCATGCTGCAGGCGGGGTAGTTGACGCTGTGTGCGATGTTGCCGTTCTCCAGGTAATCCTTGAGCTCGCTGATGGCCATATCGGCGCAGTTGGCCTCGGCTTCGCCGGTGCCGGCGCCCGAGTGCGTGGTGATAAACGTATTGGGCATCTTGACGGTCTTGGGCGTGGCAAAGTCGCAGCTAAACCAGCTCAGCTTGCCCTCGCGCAGGGCGGCGTCGACGGCGTCCTCGTCAATGATGGTTTCGCGTGCGTAGTTGATGAGCACGGCGCCCGGGGCCAGCAGGTTAATCTGCTCGGTGCTGATCATGCCGATGGTGTCGGCCTTGCTGGGCACGTGTACGGTGAGGTAGTCGCAGCCGCGGCACAGGTCCTCGAGCGTGCCCACGCGCTGTACCTCGCGGCTCAGCACCCACGCGTGCTCGACGGAAATGAACGGGTCGTAGCCGTAGACATCCATGCCCAGGTCGACGCAGGCGTTGGCGACCTTGGAGCCTACGTTGCCCAGACCGATGACGCCGATGCGCTTGCCCTTGAGCTCGCGGCCCACAAAGGCCTTCTTGGCCTTCTCGGCGTCGACCTGGATCTCGGGGTCGTCGGCGTTGTCGCGCACCCAGTTCATCGATTGCACCACGCCACGGCTCGAGAGCACCAGCATGCCCAGGACGAGCTCCTTGACGGCGTTGCTGTTGGCGCCGGGGGAGTTAAAGACGACGACGCCCTTCTTGGCGTACTCCTCGACGGGGATGTTGTTGACGCCCGCGCCGCAGCGGGCGATGGCGCGGATGCCCTCGGGCAGCTCGTAGCCGTGCAGGTCAGTCGAGCGCATCAGGATGGCGTCGGCCTCTTCGGCGGTGCTCACAAAATCGTAGCCCTCGCCAAACTCGACTTTGCCGTCTTTGGTAATGTCGTCGATGGTTTTAATCTTGCGCATGAAAAACTCCTTAGCGGGTTTGTTAAAACAAGTGGTTTGAATTGGCTGGTCGGCCCGCGCGTTGCGGGCTAGTTAGATCGCGGACTCAAACTATGCTGCGCTTCGAAGTCCTTCATGTACGTGGCCAGTGCCTGCACGTCTTCCATGGTTACGGCGTTGTAGACGCTAGCGCGCATGCCGCCTACAAGACGATGGCCCTTGACGTTTTGAATCTGGTGCTCGGCCGCGCCTGCGACAAAGGCCGCGTCGAGCTCGGCGTCGCCGGTACGGAAGGTGACGTTGGCGATGGAGCGGCTGTCGGCCTGCGCGGTGCCATGGAACAGCTCGCTGTGCTCGAGCAGGTCATAGAGCAGGTTGGCCTTGGCACAGTTGCGCTCGGCCATGGCGGCAAGTCCGCCGGTCTCCTCGACCCAACGGAATACCTTGCCACACACGTAGATGCCAAAGGTGTTGGGCGTGTTGAGCATGGAATCCTTGGCGGCCTGGGTCTTAAGGTTCAGGTACTGCGGCGTCTGCTCAAAGGCGGGGCCATCCGCGATGAGGTCGTCGCGCACGATGATCACGGTCACGCCCGCGGCGCCGGCGTTTTTCTGCGCGCCGGCGTAGATGAGCCCGTAGCGTTCGACGTCGAGCAGCTGCGACAGAAAGCAGCTCGAGACATCGGCGACCAGCGGCACGTCGCCGCAATCGGGCAGCTCGTGGAACATGGTGCCAAAGATGGTGTTGTTCTGGCAGACGTAGACGTAGTCGAGCCCGTCGCCCGCGGCCTCGGCGGCAATGCGCGCGTTGATGTCGGCCATGTCGGGGATGCGGTCGAAGTTGGTGTCCTCGGAGCTCGCGAGCAGCACGGCCTCGCCGTACTTGGCGGCCTCTTTGTACGCCTTGTTGGCAAAGTTGCCGGTCACGACGTAGCCGGCGCGGCCGCGGCGCATGAGGTTCATCGGGATGCCCGCAAACTGCAGCGTGGCGCCGCCCTGTAAAAACAGGACACGGTAGTTGTCGGGGATGCTCAGCAGGCGGCGCAGGGTTGCCTCGGCGTCGTCGATGATCTGCTGGTACATGCTAGATCGATGGCTCATCTCGAGCACGGACATGCCGCAACCGCGGTAGTCCATCATCTCGTCGGCGATCTCGGCGAGCACGCTTGTGGGCAGTGCGGCCGGGCCAGCTGAGAAGTTGTGCACACGTGCCATCTTCTAGTCTCCCTCGTAGTCGTTTGAACGTTCGGGATACTTTAGCACAGTGGAGCGCCAGGCGCGACCGCATCACGGTAAAACTCGAGTGCGCCGCTATGATTTACAGGATGGTTACATAGGGGAGGGTTATCTCGAGGCTCGCATCCGATCCGCCTCGGCCTTCGCTTGTTTCCAGGGGCGCACACGACCGTTGGTGAGGTCGTCGTAACCATGGGCGATGGTACGTTGAATGTGATCTTCGCGTTCCTGAATGGCAGTTAGTGCGCGCGTCTGATCAGAAATAGGCTTTACGACAGGCATACGAAACTCCTTACATAGAAGCATATGTATAACTCTATGTTGAATATAGCGGAGGGTGGCGTTGGGCGTGTGCGTGCCTGCATTCGTAAGTGCGGTTGTCTGGCAAGTGTGATTTGGGGCGACCTCGTTAAAGTTTCTAAGCTGCGAAAATGACCGTTAACCGGATTAAATTTTGTTGCTCAACATTTGACACTCTGGGCGTGGTAACTTTTTTACCAACAGGTATGATTATTGTCATGTGCGCCGCGCCTACCTGCCGGGTTGCGGCGCACTTGTGACAGCCTTTGACACCCTTGGAGCGTGTACTGTGGATGTAACCACAAAAAGCGTTCGGGGGGGGGGTGCTCACCCGCGAGCAATTCCTCCCGCATGAGATGCGCATCGTCGCTGCCCTTCGTATGCAGGGCGCAAGCGACGAGCAGGTCATTGTACGCGTAAAGAGCGAGAACCTCTTTCAATATCCCACGGAGCGCATGGTCGCCAACCGCGCAACCGTGTGCCTTCGCCGCCTTGACGCCATGGTGCCCACGGACGCCGTATGCGCCGCGCGCGGCATCGACCCCAAAACCGCCGTCGAGGCTGCGTCATCCCTAACCAGGCTCATGGCATCCGGCACTCCCACGCAGGCGGACCAGGCCATCTTCTACAGCATGATCTGCCGCTACGATATCGTGCGCGAGCTCGTGCTCGTCGAGGTAGGGGAGCGCCTACAAAACTTCGATTATGCCTTTACGGCGGTTGACCTCAACGCCTTTATGACACGCTTTACCACGGAGTATCCGGACGCGGCCCGCTGGACTGAGGCCACGGTCAAGCGCATTAAGGGCTCGCTCCGCCAGACGCTCCGCCATGCTGGCCTTATCGGCGAGGGCCAGGGCCCGGAGTCCGAGCGCCTGTCACCACTCTTCCTCGATTCCGATGTCGAGCGAGCCTTGGTTCAGCTGGGCGAGCAGTCGCTTATCGCGGCCCTTACCGGCAGGGCGGTGATGTAGCGTGGCTCCCGTCAAAAGCGCCGTCGACCCTGTTATCACCCCGGCGACCGATCTCACCACCAATATCGGCATCCATTCCCGCAAGAGCGTCGTGGCGGCGCATGCCCGCTCCGAGTACGCCCGTCAGGAATTTGAGCGCCGCACGCAGCTTCTGCGCGAGTGCCTGTGCAACGAGGACTTTTTGGCCAACAAGGGCATAGGTAATGAGATCGGCTTCCACACCTTTTGCTATGACCCCGCGCTGGAGTTTGAAGCGCGTGCATTATTTGACGCCCTTTCACGCGATGCCGAGGCCGACAAGCTTCCGTGCACGCTCAAGGTCGTGAACCTCTACGACGCCGTGCTGGCAATTCTCGAAAAGCGCCGTGTCCTTAAGGCCATCCCACGCCAAGAGGAGCGCCGCGGTACCCAGCGCGTGCTCGAGGACGTGGCCAAGTTCGCCTCGCCCGAGAAAGTCGCCGCGTACATCCTTGAGCAGACCGAGCCGCACGCGCCTGGGGACGTCGTTCTCCTCACCGGCGCGGGCGAGGTCTTCCCATTCTTTCGCATGCACACGCTTCTCCACTGCATGCTTGCGGATTTTGATGAGGTGCCTGTGGTTGCCACCTATCCGGGCAGTTTCAACGGCTCTTCTTTCCAGCTCTTTAACCGCCTGCCAGCCGATAACTACTACCGCGCCATCGATATCTCGTAAGCAGGGCTCCCCGCAGGCAAGTCCCTGCCGCCGACAACAACCCTTTGCCATACGTTCCCAAACCCAAAGGAGCACCCATGGACAACACGATCATTCGCGACCTCTTTGCAAAAGACATCAACCGCTCCATCAACGGCGTGGTCAAGGTCCAGGATTCAAAAGATGGGTCCATCCGCCAGGAGCTTGACGAGTACGTGGTGACGCGCGAGCTGCAAGGGCACCTTGCCACGTTCTTCAAGGCATACGGCGATGCCATCGATGTGCGCACCGACAAGATCGGCGTGTGGATCAGTGGCTTCTTCGGTTCCGGTAAATCGCACTTCCTCAAGATGCTGAGCTACCTGCTCGAGAATCGCCAGATCGGTGGCAAGAGCGCCATCCGCTACTTTGACGGCAAAATCGTCGACCCCATGGTCGCGGCTGCCATGGAGCGCGCGTGCTCGGTGCCCACGCAGGCCATCCTCTTTAACATCGATAGCAAGGCGGGCCAGTGGAAGCAGGGTGATACGGCTCCCACGGCGCTGCTTCGCGGCTTTGAGCGCATGTTCTACGAGGCGCGCGGCTTCTACGGCGAGGACCTCAAGCTTGCAAAGCTCGAGGACTACATCGATTCCCTGGGCAAGACCCAGGAGTTCCGCGAGGCCTTTGAGCGCGTCAACGGCGAGTCCTGGCTCCACACCCGCGATACCTACAGCTACTTTGAGGACGACGTCGTCGAGGTGCTGCAGAGCGTGCTCGGCATGAGCGAAAAGGCCGCATGGAACTGGCTCGAGGGTTCTGAGGACGAGGTTTTGGCCCCTGATGTCTTTGCCAAAAAGGTCAAGGACTACGTAGACGCTCAGGCAGCGGCCCACGGCGGCAACTTCCGTTTGCTCTTTATGGTCGACGAGGTGGGTCAGTTTATTACAAACGACAAGGACCCAAGCCTTATGCTGAGCCTTCAGACCATCGTCGAGGAGCTGGGTGCCGCCTGCGGTGGCCGCGTGTGGGTGATGGTTACGAGCCAGGAGGCCATCGACAACCTGAGCCTGCCCGTGGGCAACGACTTTTCAAAGATCCAGGGCCGCTTCAATACCCGCCTTTCGCTCTCCAGCTCCAGCGTGGACGAGGTCATCCAGCGCCGTGTGCTCGAGAAGACCGCGCCGGCGGCCGATATGCTTGCACAGGTCTACGAGCAAGACGCCGCCGTGCTTAAAAACAACTTTACCTTTGAGGGTGGCTCGCGCTCCGACCTTGCCGGCTACGCCAACTCCAAGGATTTTGTGGCCAGCTACCCGTTTGTGGGCTACCAGTTTAAGCTCCTGCCCGACGTGATGACCGAGGTGCGCAAGCACGGTGTCAAGGCCAAGCACATGTCAACGGGCGAGCGCTCCATGCTGAGCGCGTTCCAGGAGAGCGCTCAGGCCATCCAGTATGACCAGACCGGTGCACTCGTGCCGTTCTGGTGCTTCTTCGACACTATCTCCAAAGACCTTGAGCACGGCATCAACCAGGTGGTCGACCGCGCGGTCCGTGCGGCCGAGGACGCAAGGGGCCTTGAACCCTACGACGTTCAGGTGCTCAAGCTCCTGTACCTGATTCGTTACATCGGCTACGTTAAGGCCACGGTCGAGAACATCTCCATCTTCATGATCGACGACCTCGACGTGGACATGCGCGCCCTCAAGGACCGCGTCAAGGAGTCCCTTGCCCGCCTGGAGCGCGAGAACTACGTGGCACGCCAGGGCGATGCCTATAGCTTCCTCACCGACGAGGAGCAGGAGATAGCGCAGGAGATCGCACGCACTCCGGTCGATAACGCGCAGGTGATCGAGTCTATCAAAAAGCGCCTGTTCGACAGCATCTACACCGCGCGTAAACTCAGCCGCGGGGCCAACGACTTTCCTTTTGACCGCTATGTGGACGGCTCAATCCACGGTGCCAGCATGGGCGGCATGGAGCTTTGCGTGGCGACTATGGCGAGCGATCTGGGCCGTGCGGACGATACCGAGCTGGCCTTGGCTTCTTCGGGCAAAGCCATCGTGGCTTTGAGCGACGAGGCGGATTATTGGGAGACGCTCGTCAACGCCGCCAAGATCCGCAAGTACGCCAAGACGCGAAATCTCCAGGAGCTTCAGCCGAGTACGCGCCAGATCGTCGAGTCCAAGATGCGCGAGGCAGCCTATAACGAGAAAGAGGCCGATGTCCTTTTGAGCGAGGCCGTACTCCATGCACGTTGCGCGGTCAACGGCCGCATAATTGAGGTCCGCGCGGCCAAACCCGCTCAGGTCTTTGAGCAAGTGCTGGCGCAGCTGTGCGATGCGGTCTTTGAAAAGGCCGACTATATCGGCGCGCCGGTCACGAGCGATTCCGATATCCGCTCCACTCTGGCGGGCAACGTTCAAGCGGGGCTCGCTGGCATGGACGCGGGCAACACGCGTGCGCTCAAGGAGGTCGAGGACTACCTCAAAGTTCAGCACCAGCGCCACCTGGATACCGCTATGGGCGATATCCAGCGCAGGTACCAGCAAAAGCCCTATGGCTGGCGTGAGGTTGACATCGCAAATGTGGTGGCGCAGCTTGTAGTGGAGCAGCGCGCGCAGGTGCTGTTTGGCGGTCAGACGGTTCAAGCTAACGACAGCCGCATGGTGTCGCTCCTGCGTAAGGATGCCGATAAGGCCCAGGTGCGTTTGCGCGTGCGCATGAGCGACCGGTTGCTGCGCGCCACGGGCGAGCTTATGCGTGGCCTGTTTGATCTCAAGACCGTGCCCTCCAACGAGGATAAGCTCGTGGCCGAGCTCAAGGAGCGCCTTGAGGGCTTGCGTGAGGTGTGCGTCGCCATGGCACGCGACTACTACACGGGTATCAAGCCGGCCTACCCGTATCCCGGTGAGGACGAGTGCGAGAAGATGCGCTCGGAGGTGGTCGACGTTCTTAAGGACCAGAGCGATTCCGAGGCGTTCTTGACCACGTTCACCAAGCACGAGGACCGCCTGTTCGATGCCAAGGAAGACTTTGACAAGGTGGTTGAGTTCTTCGAGTCCAACCAACGAACAGCGTTTGACCACGCCAAGGATTTCTTGAGCCGCACCGAGGGCATCGAGTATGCCTCCGATGACATTCCCAACGCTGTGGAGAACGTGGCAAAGGTACGCGAGATCCTCAAAGACCCGAAGCCCTACGGCCGCATTAAAGACCTTCAGCCGTTGATGGCACCCGTCGAGGAAGACATCAAAAAGCACCTGGGCATTCGCCGCAACGAGTTCTTGTGTCGTATCGAAAACGACCTGCAGGATTTGCGGAAGCAGGCCGAGAGCCAAGAAGGTTTTGTCAAGCAGGCCAAGGATGCCATCGCGGACGCCAACACCAGGTATGAGTCGTTCAAGAACCGCGCCCATGGCGTCCAGAGCCTCAACGAGCTTAACGCCCTCGCGGCAAACTGGGAAAACTGGATCGTTGCTGCAACCAACAAGATATACGACGCCGTGGATGAGGCCCGCATGCGAATGGACAACGAGCGCCGCACCACCGAGGTCACGAGTACGGGTGAGGTGGTCAAGAAGATCTCCAACAAGGGCGCCGCATCGTCTGCGCCCGTGCCCGCGTCTAAGCCCCAGCGCAAGATCAAGACCGTGCGCCGCGCCGATCTGGCCAAGCCGAGTCGCCTCTTGTCCGCAGAGGACGTGGAGCGCTACGTGGACGACCTGCGCTCTCGCCTTATGCAGGAGCTCGCTGCAAACGACGAGATTCGTATCAACTAACTCGCGGAGCCACCGGTGCCAAAGCGAGCACCGGTGGCTTATAGCGTTTAGAAAGGCTCATCAACCATGAACGATTCTGCTCTTAAGAGCTTCTGCACCTGGGCCCGTACAGAGCTCATCAAAGGCGTGGAGGCACAGATGGTGCGCTACGGCATCACCGAACCTGCACCTTCGCCCGTTGGGTCTGAGACCGTCAACGGCCTGCCCCTAAGTCCTGCTGAGGTTGAGCAGCGTGACGAGCTGCTGCGCATACAGACAGAGGTGGGTCACGAGGCGCTGCGCGACCGAGCGGCCTACACCTGGTTCAACCGCATCGTGGCCATTCGCTTTATGGATGCACGCGGATGGCTCCCCAGCCGTATGCGCATGCTGAGTCGTGCGGACGGCAGCCATGGCAGCGAGGCCGTGGAGAACGCACTGGACCTGGAAATAACGACGGCCGATACCGATCGCATAGCCGAGCTCAAGATGGCGGGCTTGGATGAACCGTTGTGGCGCTACCTGTTTGTTGCTCAGTGCGAGGAGCTTGCCGATTGCCTGTCGGGCGTCTTTGAACGCGTGGGCGGAGCCATGGAGCTGCTGTTGCCCCAGGGCCTCATGATGGCTGACAGTGTGGTGGGCAAACTCAATGCCGTCCTCGCTGACGAGGACTGGCGCGAGGGCGTGACCGTTCTGGGCTGGATGTATCAGTACTACAACGCTGACGTCAAAGACGAGTTCTTCAAGTCCAAGCGCAAGGCAGCGGCGGCGGACATCGCGCCCGCCACGCAGCTCTTCACCCCCGAGTGGATCGTGCGCTATATGGTCGAGAACTCGCTCGGCCGTCTGTGGATGCTCAACAATCCGGGGAGTTCGCTACGCGAGCGCATGGAGTATTACATCGAGCCCGATGCTGAGCACGAGGACTTCATCCGCATTTCGAGTCCCGAGGAGATAACCCTCTGCGACCCCGCATGCGGCTCGGGCCATATCTTGGTCTATGCGTTTGAGCTGCTCTTCCATATGTACGAGGAGCGCGGCTATCGTGAGCGCGAGATTCCCGAGCTCATTCTTACTAAAAACCTTGCAGGTATGGAAATCGATTCCCGCGCGGCACAGATCGCGGAGCTGGCGCTTGCCATGTGCGCCCGCGAGCACGACCGTCGCTTCTTTAGGCGTGGCGTTCGCGCCGACGTTACCGTGCTCTCGAGCATCCCGCTAGGGGAGGACGAGCTGCCGGGTAACAAGAAGCTCGCCGAGGAGCTGAGTCATTTGGGCGAGATCGGTTCGCTGCTCAATCCTTCAGAGGACGAGATCGACGAGTTCAAGGCTGCCGCCGCGAGTTGTTCCGATGACCTTTTTGCCGCTACGGCCAAAACTAAGCTCGAAAGCGCTGCCGCCATCTGCGAGAAGCTGTCCCGTCGTTTTACCTGCACCGTTGCGAATCCTCCGTATATGGGCAGCAGTAGCTTTAACCCCTTCATGAGCAAGTGGGTCAAGAAGAACTACCCCGACGTGAAGAGCGACCTCTTCTCCAGCTTTGTCGTTCGCATGTTCAGTCTCGCCAAGGACCACGGCGAGTGCGGAGTCATGTCGCCTTTCGTCTGGATGTTCATCGGAAGCTATGAGAAGCTCCGCAACGAGATTATCGACAACAGAACGCTTACCTCCCTCATTCAACTTGAGTACTCGGGCTTCGCTGGCGCGACTGTGCCCATCTGCACCTACACGTTTCACAACTCACTCATCAAGGGCTACAAGGGAAGCTACGTGCGCCTTTCTGACTTCGTTGGCGCCGCTGTCCAGGCTCCCAAGGCCCTCGAGGCAATCCAAAACCCCGACTGCGGCTGGTTCTACCGCCGCAACGCCGAGACCTTCAAGCAGATCCCCGGCACCCCCATAGCCTACTGGGCCAGTGATGCCCTTGTTGAATCGTTCACAAAAGGAAGGAGGCTCGATGCTGTTGCTACTCCGCGACAGGGCTTGGCGACGAGCGATAATGGCCGCTTTTTGAGGAAATGGTGGGAAGTGGCGCCTTCCAACACATCGCGAGATTGTAGCGGCAGGCCTGAGGCAAAGCAGAGTGGCTCCCGTTGGTTCCCGATTATTCGGGGCGGCTCCTATCGAAAGTGGTGGGGTGACTACGACGAGGTGGTTAACTGGTTTGATGACGGTCGGGAGATGAAGGAAGCAATTCTGTCCAAGTATACTTATCTCTCTACACCTGATTTTGTGATCAAGAACCAGAACGACTATTTCAAGCCCGCAGTTTCCTGGTCTAAAATTTCTTCCAGCCTCGCCTCCTTTAGGTTTGCGCCTCGAGGGATGCTTTTTGAGGTAGCTGGAGCATGTCTTTTTGCGGAGCCGAACGAGCTCCGATACATCCAGGCTTTCTGCAACTGTTCCATTGCCGAAATTGATTTGGCGTTTATGTCGCCGACTCTAAACTTTGAGGTAGGCCAAATCGGTCAGTTGCCAATCATCCAAGATGAGGCTGCCGAGCCGACTGTCTGTTCACTCGTTGAGGAATCTCGCTCAATTTCAAAGGCGGACTACGATTCGTTTGAAACCTCTTGGGATTTTAAACGTAATCCTCTTGTCTAGGTGATCGCCATGGCTGAAAAGAAGAGGCGCAAGCCTGTCGATAAGACAAAAATTGAATATGTCGAACCTAAGCCAAGCTGGATAAAGGCTGTTAAGGTTAATGACCATAACGATGTCATGGGTTCTATTATTCAGTTTTTTCTGGTTGAATCTCCTTGTAAAGGCGTGAGCAGCAGAGGGCTATCGCTTCTCGATTATGGATGGGTTGATAGTGTTCCTCCTAAATCTGGGTATCTTCACCGAAGATTATTGGAAGTGGCCAATCTCTGCGATGGGTCGACACTATTTACGGCCACACGAAAAGAAGAGATGAAAAAGAGATTTGTTGATGCCGGTATGCCTGGCAATTTTGCTTCAACTTGTACCTCAAATCGCGTTGTGGCGCTCATCAACAGCAATTTTGTGCTTGATATATTTCGGATTATTAGAAATTCGTTGGCACATTGTCGCTTTCAATTGGTCGATAAGAACGGTGTAGATTTCATTGCTTTTGAAAACGGTATGCCAGGAAAAGATCTCATTGGAGCGGATGCATTTGAGGTGAGCTCTCGTTTATTTCTTAAATGCAGCACTCTCATTGATTGGATTGCTGTGGTTAAGTCCGAGGCTATATACGAGGCGGAAGAAATTGCACGCAAGAAAGAGACCTCAGAACGGGAGTGGGAAAACAAACGTCAATTGGTTTTGTCTCGAATATCGAATGGATCTTACTCAAATAAAGATGATCTCGGGAAGGACTGCGAGCTATCTAAGCGTAATTTAGATAAATTACTTGGCGAGCTGAAGGCCCAAGGGCTTATTGCTTATTCACGTTCTAATCGAAAATGGGAACTTACTGGTGACGCAAATCAGTGAGTAAGAGATGTTTCATCTTTGATTGCGAAGAACGGTGTGTCGAATGAGCTTCCAACGTTTTTTATCGCAAAGAGACTCGCTGTCTCTCGAAAGTAACCTTTTAAATGAAATTAGTCGGCGATTTTAAATGAGAGGGCGGTCAAATATGGTCACTTTACTTCAAGATAAATACGAGGCTCGCAAGGCTGAGGTTAATGCTCGCTTTGAGCAGCTTCGCGCTAACGAGGAAGAGCTCAACCGAATCTTTGCCAAAATCTACAACATGGAGGGGGAGGTGCCCGTCGAGGTCGAGGACAAGTACGTTTCGGTGGCACGCATCTTCGACACCGCTGATGAGATTCCCGAGAGCTACAAGGGCAACAAATACGTGCGCACCAAGCGCGACGAGATCACCTCGCTCATAAGCTATGCCGTGGGCTGCATGTTTGGCCGCTATTCGCTGGATGTGGACGGGCTGGTCCTGGCCGGTCAGGGCGCCACGGTCGACGACTATCTGGCCAAGATGCCCGATCCCGATCACGTGACCTTTATGCCTGATGCCGACAACGTACTGCCCATTACCGATGACGAGTACTTTGACGACGACATCGCGTGCTACTTTATCGACTTTGTGCGCACCGTGTACGGCGAGGAGACGCTCGAGCAGAACCTGGCCTTCATTGCCGAGGCGCTCGGCGGTAAGGGTACCTCGCGCGAGGTGATTCGCACCTACTTTTTGAAGGACTTTTTTAAGGACCACTGCCAGACCTATAAGAAACGCCCCATCTACTGGCTGTTCGACAGCGGTAAGAAGAACGGTTTCAAGTGTCTTGTTTACATGCATCGCTACCAGCCTGACCTATTGGCTCGCATCCGCACCGACTATGTGCATGAGCAGCAGGAGCGCTACCGTGCCCAGATCGGCTATGCCAACGATGCCCTTGCTGGTGCCGAGCGCGGCGAGCGCGTGCGCTTGGACAAGCGCGTCAAAAAGCTCAACGACCAGCTCAAAGAGACCATTGGCTACGAGGAGAAGCTGCACCACTTGGCAGACCAGATGATTAAGATCGACCTGGATGACGGCGTCAAGGTCAACTACGCCAAGTTTCAGGATGTGCTGGCAAAGATTAAGTAACTGCAGATACGGTAAGGATATTCATGCCCAAGATCGATGTAGAAGAACAGCTCAAGCTGCGATTTTTGCAGCCGTTGCTCGCATGCATGCCCCGCCGTGTGGTGGTTTGGCACGATGCGGACGGCGAGTTTGCTCCTGAGTTTGAGCGATTGGCTGCCGAGGGTTTCGACGGCGTGGGGGCCGATGCCGGCGTAATGCCTGCTCACGGTGACTTTGAGCGCCCGGTGCGCTTTGTTGAGGCCTGCGAGGGCCGTATGTTTGCCGTCAAGAAGCTCATCAACCGCGATGACCTTGCGAGCGATATCTTGCTGTATCGCCGTTGCCCGCGCGGCAGGCTTGAGGGTGATTGGCTTGCCGATGTTGAGCTGTATGCCGATCAGTTCCAGGCTGACTATCTTTCGCTTTTGGCCGATCAGCTGGGCATCGAGAATATCGACGCCGTGCGCGAGAGCCTTCGCGAGCACAAGACGTTCTTTGATGCCAAGACCCGCTGCGCTAAGTTTGCCGCGTGTGTTCCGCATGCCTCGGGCGCATCCGATATCGAACTCGGCATCCTTACGGTGATTTTTGGCGGTAAAGAGCTTGGTGACGCGCGCCCCGCGTTTGTGCTGCGTGGCTGTATGACCATGCTGCTGCACGAGGGTCCCGAGGCGCTGGCCGAGTTGATGGACAAGTACTGCGTGCGCGATGTGCTCTCTGCCTTTATGCTTCGCTGCTATGGGTTTGAGGGACCGCTGTATGAGCGCGACTCATTGCTTATGCTTTCATCCCATGTGCTCCTTACAGCGGCGTCTACCGCGCTTCCCGAGGGAGCGCTCAAGGGACTCGAAAGCTATGTGGCTCCCGCCTACGGCCCCTATTGCCTTGAGGCGGTGCGTACGTGGGACCAGACCGCCGATACCCAGGCGTCGAGCGAGGACCTATTTGAGATCTGCCGTTTGGTTGAGGACGCCCGCGGACTCTTTGCACGGTTCGAGACCTTGCCGATCGATGTTCTGACCTCGCTTGATGTGTTTCCGTGCGTCAATGAGGCTGTGCTCTCGCAGCTGTTCTGCTCGTTTGCCCAGGGCGCGGACCGTGTTGAGGATGCGCGCGCATTTGCTGCGCGTCGCTGCGACCTAAGCTGGTACCGTCGTGTCGAGAGCTACTTTGACCTGCTTGCCGCTGTGGCCGATATGTGCGCGTTTAGGCAGGCGCATGCGGGCGGCTTCCATCTGGCGCAGCCCCAGCAGGTGTGGGATGCCTACACGTCCGATTGGTATGCCATGGATGCCGCCTATCGTCATATGTGCACCGCGTATCTGCGGGCGCGCTCCGTCGAGTGCGATGTACTCGAGGAACCTGCCCGAGCTGTGGTGGATTGGGCGGAGAATCTCTACAGTAACTGGTTCTTGGTCGACGCCAATACCTGCTGGGCGGCCGCTGCGCAAGGGGAGTGGGCCTATTGCGGCTACATCGATGGCCCTGCGCGGCAGGATAAGTTCTACTGGCATGTGCTGCCCACCTATGTGGGCTCTGCCAAAACGACAGTCGTTATCGTGAGTGACGCGTTGCGCTATGAGGTGGCCCGCGACGTTGCGGCGCTGCTCGAGCGCGAGCGCGGCGGCAACGTCAAGGTTTCTAGTATGCAGGCGGTCTTTCCCTCCATTACCGAGGTAGGTATGCCTGCGCTGCTGCCACACCAAGCGCTTGAACTTGCAGCGGATGGCTCGTTTGTGTTGGCTGACGGCATGCCCACTGCGACGACTCCGCAGCGTGAGGCCGTGCTTGCCCACGTTGAGCCCACGGCCTGCGCTTTACGCTCGAGCGCATACCTCAACATGGCGGGAACCGAGCGTAAGGCGTTGCTCAAGGACTCAAGACTTGTCTACCTCTACCACAACAAGATCGATGCCACGGGCGAGAAGGCCGCTACGCAGGATGACGTCTTCGGTGCCTGTGCGGACACCGTGGAGGAACTTGCTGCGTTGGCGCGTCGCGTGTGCACCGACGCCCCGGGCGCTCGTGTTGTTATAACGGCAGATCACGGCTTTATCTACACGCGTCGGGAACTTAACGAGTGTCGGATGCTCGGCAAGCCAGACCTCCCCTTCCTTGACGCTCCCGTCATGCACGGCAAGCGTCATCTGGTGGTGCCCAATGAGGCCATGGCCAAACTATCGGACGAGGCACGCGGGGTGTTTGTTACTGTTGACATGGGACGTTTGGGTGCCGGCTTTGAGGGGTTTGCCCTGCGCGAGAACGTGCACTTTAGGCGTCCCGGCGGTACTAACAACTATGTCCACGGCGGCATGAGCTTGCAGGAGCTGTGCGTGCCCGTTGTCGGATTTTGGCGTGCGCGCTCGGGTTCCAAGGACTTTGTCGACACGCGCGTGGCGACGCTGCGCGTGCTAAGTGAGGGGCGCCGAGTGACCAACTCGCTTTTCTCGGTTAACTTGATTCAGGAGGAACCCGCCCAAGGCAAGGTCTTGCCGTGCGAGTACGAGCTGGTGTTTACCGACGCAAGCGGCAACGAGGTGAGCGATACGGTCAAGGCGCATGCCAACAAGACTTCTGCTAACTCGCAGGAGCGCGTAGTGCATGTCAAGTTTGCGCTGCATGCGGCGGATGGATTCTCGGCCAAGGGTCCGTACTATCTGGTCTGCCGCGAGCGCGAGACGGGCAAGATCGTTTGGCGCGAGACGTATACCATCGCTGTTTCGTTTGCCCCTGTTGCTGACTTTGGTTTTTAGGAGTGTGCCCTATGTTTGATAGCAATGACGACAATCTGTGGGAAGTTCCCTCGATTGATGTGAATGCGCCGGTGCAGGCTGCGGTGTCTGCAGAGGAGGCCGTGCCCGCTCCGGAGGCTGAGACTGCCGCAGAGGCCGTGGCTGCCGCGCCTGCCCCGGAGCCGACGGTGGCCGCGGTACCCGATGAGGTTGCGGCGCCCGCCGAGGACGAATCCTCGACCGATGGCTATGACCAGGCCGTGGACGAGGCCCCCGAGGACGACGGCTACGACTTGGATGGGCTGGACGGCAAGCTGCTCGAGCACTTTGCTGGCAAGATCGTGCGCAAGGACCTGACGGCCCTTATGAAGCGCGGCGCCAACGTGCCCACCTTTGTGCTGGAGTATCTGCTGGGCATGTACTGCTCAACTGACGACGAGGATGCCGTGGCAGAGGGTTTGGAGCGCATCCGCAGGATCCTCACTGATAACTACGTGCGCCCCGACGAGTCCGAGCGCATTAAGTCCAAGATTCGCGAACTGGGCCGCTTTACCATCATCGATAAGGTGACGGCCAAGCTCGACGAGTACAAAGACATCTACGTGGCATCGTTTGCCAATCTGACTATTGAGCCGTTTGTGATGCCGGCTGAGTACGTGCGCGACTATTCCAAGATTCTGCAGGGTGGCATTTGGTGCATTATGAGCATCGAGTATCGTCACCCCTTGGATGAGGAAGACGAGTTTGGCATGGAGGTCTTTGGCGACGATGCGCCGCGCCGCTCCAAGGCCAAGCGCAAAAAGCGCGGACCCGAGGACTCTCCGTTTAGTGTGGCGTCGCTCACGCCCATCCAGATGCCCAATCTGGACCTGGATGCCATGGTCGACGAGCGCCAGTACTTTACGCGCGACGAGTGGCTGAACATGCTGCTGCGCTCCGCTGGCTATGAGCCCAGCGAGCTATCCGAGAAAGAACGCCTGCACTTTATCGAGCGCATGGTGCCGCTCATCGAGCGCAACTACAACCTGTGCGAGTTGGGTCCCCGTGGTACCGGCAAGAGCCATATCTACAAAGAGGTCTCGCCCTATGCCATCTTGCTTTCGGGTGGCCAGACCACCACGGCCAACCTGTTCGGCCGCATGAACTCCATGCGCGCCGACCGTGTGGGCTTGGTAGGTCACTGGGACTGCGTGACGTTTGACGAGGTCGCCGGCATGCGCTTTAAGGACACCAACGCCGTGCAGATCATGAAGGACTACATGGCGAGTGGCAGCTACGCGCGCGGCCGCGACCAGATTAACGCCGACGCCTCAATGGTCTTTGAGGGCAACATCAACGATACCGTGCAAAACGTCCTTAAGACCACGCACCTGTTTGATCCGTTCCCGCCGGAGTTTAACAACGATTCGGCCTTCTTCGACCGTATCCACTATTACCTGCCGGGCTGGGAGATTCCCAAGATGCGCTCGAGCCTGCTGACCGGGCATTATGGCCTGATCACCGACTGCCTGTCGGAGTTTTGCAAGGAGATGCGCCGCAAGGACTATACGCACCATATCGACCGTTACTTCCGCTTTAACAGCGACTTTAACAAGCGTGACGAAATCGCCGTGCGCAAGACCTTTAGCGGCCTTGCCAAGCTGCTGTTCCCCGACGAGGCCATGGACAAGGACGACGTACGCTGGCTGTTGGACTACGCCATCGAGGGCCGTCGCCGCGTAAAGGAGCAGCTCAAGATTATGGCGGGCGTTGAGTTTATCGACGTTAACCTGGGCTATATGGATGCCGACAACCCGCAGGACGTGCACGTGGTGCGCGTGCCCGAGCAGTCCGAGGACACGCTGATTCCCGATGGGGCGCTGCTGTCCGGCCACGTGTTTGGCGTGGGCAGATCGCAGAGCGGCGAGGTTGCCGTGTACAAGTTGGAGAACAAGGCCGTTGCCGGCGAGTGCAAGTTTAAGCACGAGGGCGTGGCCTTTAACAAGCCGGTGCGCGATACCCTGGAGGCCGCGTTCGACAACTTTGTGAACCTGGCGAACCGCGTGGCGCCGGGCATGCACATTGGCTCCAAGGATTACCTGCTGTTCTACAACGACCTGCAGAGCAAGGGCCTGTCCGAGGAAGTTTCGCTTGCCGAGTTTGTGGGCCTGTGCTCCGCGGCGTGCAACCGCCCGGTGATGCCCGCGCTGGCGATTCCGGGCATCTTGCGCATGTCGGGTTCTATGGACGAGATCCGCGGGCTCGAGGACATTATGCGTGTGGCCAAAAACGCCGGCGCCAAGCGCGTGATTTTGCCGCTGAGTGCCATCGCGGGCCTGCAGAGTGTTTCGTCTGAGATTATCTCGGGCCTGAGCCCGGTGTTCTACATGGATGGCGACCCGGTCGACGCCGCGAAGAAGGCTCTGGATCTGTAGGGGTGCGGGCGTGCGGGCTTGCGTACGTGTGGGCCCGCGGGCATATTGGCGTGTTCGGGTAAGGAGGCCTTGTCGTGGCGGACGAGCGTTGCGTTGGCGAGCTGCTCGACGAGCTGTTTGGCTTTGAATCGGTAGCCAAGCGTCAGACGGCGCTTGAGCAGTACGATCGCGGGGAGCTGGTGCGCAAGGCGCGCTCCCGCGAGCTGTTGGGTGTGCTTAGGGGCGTCGAGGCTGCTGAGCACGCTGCGCGCGAGTCTGCCGTGCGGGCTGTTGACGGGTATGTTCGCCGTGTTGAGAGCGCCGCGCTTGCACGCGCTCGCAAGCAGGCGGGCATTGTTGGACCGCTGCGGATGGAGCGCCGCTATGCTGCCTTTTTGCGCATGGAGGACAAGGCCGAGTTGCTGGCCCGTTTGGAGCAGACGCTTGCGTTTATCGAGGTAAAGCTGCGCGTCAATACAGCGGACAGGGTTCGTGCGGCGTACGATGCTGCGGGGGCTATGGTACTGCAGGACGCGGCGCGCTTGAGCGACGTGCGCGTTACCGAGGCCGTGCCTCTGGATGCCGATCTGCTGTGTACGCAGCTGGAGCAGATGCGCTGTGCCGCCGACGTGACGGACCTTGCGGGTATGATCACAGCGACGTTTGAGTCTGAGCTGAGTGCGACGGGGTCGCAGGGTGCCGACGGGTTTACGGGCGATTTGGCTGGCGATGTTGCTGGTGACGTGGCGTTGGAGCGTGAACTTACCAACGTGCGCGGCGCTGCGCAGCGGGCGCGCTTGGCGGCGCAGGCGTATCGGGCCGAGCGCGCCGCCCGCATTGCGGGGAGCACGGTTGATCCGGTATCGTTGCCCGAGTCTGCGTGCGTTGCGTGCGAGACGGCGTGTGATGCCGGGGAGCTTTGCGAGTTGCTCACTCAGGTTAAGAAGTCGTTTGAGACCTACCGTCGCGTTGTTGCCGACGGCGGGTTGTTCTGCGCGTTTGGCACGGGCTCGCCGCACGGCATTTGTTGTGGCACGAGCTATTTGGACTACGATTCTCGGCTTGATGAGGACGTGCTGGTGGGCGAGTACGATGGTGCAACCAGGCATACTGTTCGGCGTGAGGTTCCGATTCCCGAGCTTGTGGATGAGGCTTCTGCCGAGGGCGGCGATTCGCTCAAGGTTGCCGTGGCGCGCATGCGCGAGTTTAACGGGCGTCGCTACGATGGTGTGCTGGATGAGGATCCTGCGCGCCATGTGAATGCGTTTTGGTATGGACTCAAAAAGCTCAGCCAGTATTGCGAGGCCGCCGTGCGTGTGGATGAGCGTGCTTGGGATTGCTTTATCGATAAGGTGCAGTTCGCCTACGATGAGCCCGTGGGGCGTTTGGCTGCACAGATGGACGACAAGCAGGTTGCGGCTTTTGTTGCTGCTGTGGACGCGCTCGGTGCTAGTGAGTAGGGGCTTGGCTCGATAGGAGGTTGCACCATGAAGATCGAAGTTGACGTAGATCAACTGCGCGAGAGCCTGCTCGACCGCGCGGGGAGTGCAGCTGGCGTGGGCTTTCCCGCTGCCATGCTCGACGTAGTGGATGTCGAGGACGAGTCGCCCCAAGGGCTCCTGGCCCGAGCCGAACGCGAAGGCCTCGATCTCCGAGACTTTGTCGTCGAAGACGACTACGGAGCGTCTGATGACTGGTGACCTCGGGTCAGTTCATTCTTTTGTTCCGGAGATATGAGAGAAATCCCTTTTTGAACGTCCTTCGGGTTCCAAAAAATAGCCGATCCGTCTTGGTTTCTTCCTTACTGTCAAACTTGATAGCCGTTAGCTCGATCGTGCAGATGTAATCAGCAACTTGGAATAGCCGGTAGGCTCGCGGCGTGGCTTCTCGGTATACGATGACGTCCCTTGCTAGAACGTACTCGAGCGCAGAATGGATGACCTCTGTTACGATCGGTTGACCGTTGTCGTAGTAAATCTTAACGGTGTCGTATCGTTGGAAGAATTCCAGATGGTCGAAAAGCTCAACCGTGAGGTCCCGCCTCATTCTTTCCGCAAGACCGTTTTGATTGTCGGTGAATTCGCTCATTCGGTATTGTAGGCAGAGGTAGCGTATGGGGAGATGCTGAATGAACGCGCGAAATGCGCTCAACATGTGCCTTCGCTGCTCCTTGGGAAGATCTTTGTAGTCGCCGTTTCCATTCAATAGGGGTCCTGCATGAAAAGGCGTATTGGGAAGCGAGGACTGCGACAGGGCGCGCTCGTAGCGGTCAATGCGTTCAACGATTGCATCGTTTTGATCGTGAAAAACGAGGGTGACGAGGTAGTAGTTGGAGACGCCTCCGAGGTCGCCAGATTCGTCAACAAAGACGGAGAGTTCGCTCATGATGGGCCTCCATTTTTGCAAAAAAATGCCGGGGGTAAGACCCCGGCTCTTGGAGGCCCCTCTTTTGGAGGGAACCGTATTCTTTATACCATGAGATAAGGGGTGCTTTCAAGTAATATAATAATAAGCAAACATATGTTCGTCAAACTACCTGCGAAAAGTCCTTAGCCGTCCAGAGGTGGATAGAGCGGCTCGTAAACTGCTGACGCAATGGGCCGGCGTTTTCCCGAGAAGTATTTAGTCTTGACTCGCACAAAAAATGCCGGGGGACATCCCCCGGCTCTTGGAGATCCCTCTATTCGAGGGTACCGACTTCTTTATAGCAGGAGATTGGACGGCTTTCAAATGGCGCCATGTGGATGGGATGGCGTGCCTGATAAAGCCCTCAATGAATGGCATCTAACTAGCGTTCGTGATATAAAGATGTCGGTCATCTCAAAAGAGAGGGCTTCCAAGTGCCGGGGACGTTTTCCCCGGCTTTTTTCATTTCGGTGTCAATCCAAATGTTTTTCAACCCATCCCCTTAATAACTTGCGGTGAAATAGGGACTGTTTAGGCTGCTAGGAGGCCTATTCAGTCCCTATTTCACCGCAACTTATGGGTGGGGATGGCTACGATGCTAGCGTGGCGATGACGACTTCGTCGCCGGCGTATATGAGGGTGTTGCCATCGGGGATGATCGTCTGGCCTTCGCGCTTGAGCGTCACCACAATAAACGGGTGCTTGCCTTGCGGCACATCGCGCAGGCGCTGGCCGGCCAGGCGACCGTGGGGCGTCACGGTGACCTCGCGCAGCGTAACCTCGGCACGCTCTTCGAACGTTGGGGCGGCCATCACCAGCAGATCGCCTTCCTGGATCACGGTATCGCCGTTGGGCAGCACCGGGTGCGCCCCGTCGCGCAGCACCAGGACCACCAGCATGTTCGTTGCGCTACCAATATCGGCGAGCGAGCGTCCGGCAAACGGATGGCCCGCGCCCACCTTGAGCTTGACAAACGACATGCCGTCCTCGTCGCGGTAGTCGTTAAAGGTGCGGCGCACGTCGCCGGTCGCATCGATCATATCGAGCTTCTTCGCCACCGCCGGCAGAAGCGAGCCCTGCACCACAATGCTCGACACGGCAATCACAAACACCAGGTCAAATAGGTCGTGTCCGCCGGGAACGCCGGCCACCACGGCAAAGAGACTAAAGACGACCGAAGCTGCTCCGCGCAGACCCGCCCAGCTTACGAGCGCAACCTGGCGAGGGTTCGTCTTAAAGGGCGCCAACAGCGCACCCGCGGCGATGGGACGGCTTACGAAGAGCATAAACGCCATAAGTGCCAGGCCCGGTAGCAGCATTTGCGGCAGGCGTGCGGGCGTCACGAGCAGGCCGAGCAAAAAGAAGATGGTCATCTCGGCCATCTCGGTGAGGGTGTCAAAGAAGTGCGCCATCTCGACCTTGCCGGTGATGTCGCTGGCACCCAGCACAATGCCGGCCAGGTATACAGCCAAAAAGCCGTTGCCGCCCAGATAGCTTGGTAGCGCGTAGGCGACGATCGCCACGGCGAACAAAAAGATGGTCTGCGCGCCCTCGGCCGTTGCGTGCGCGCGTTCAATCAGGCGGCCCGCCGCCCAGCCGATGGCAAGGCCCAGGCCCGCGCCCAGGATAATCTGCTTGGCCAGCAGTGCGGGAATGTTGATGTCGCCGCCGGCCGCGAGTGTAGCGAGCACAGCGGTGAGCATGTAGGCGACGGGGTCGTTGGAGCCCGATTCGACCTCGAGCAGCGAGTCGGTGCCGCCCTTCAGCGAAAGGCTGTGCTCGCGCAGAACGCTAAAGACGCTGGCCGCGTCGGTGGATGCCACGACCGAGCCCAGCAGCAGACCGCCGATCCAGTCGAAGCCCAGCGCAAAGTGGGCGAACACGCCGGTGATACCGGCAGTGATGACGACGCCGAGCGTGCTCAGCAGCACCGCCGGCGCAGCGACGGGCTTGGCGCGGTCTATGTTGGTGTTAAAGCCGCCGTAGAACATGATGAACAGCAGCGCCGTGCTGCAGACGGTTTCGGTAAGCGCATAGTCGCTAAAGTCGATATGCGCCGGGCCGTTGACACCCAACAGCATGCCGAGCGCGATAAAGATGAGCAGGGTGGGGAAGGGGAGCTTTTTGCCGACGGGTTTGATGGTCAGGCACAGAATAATGACGAGGCCGATAAAGAGAAGAATCTGGTTCATAGGGAGTGTCCGCTCCTGGGTGGTTGGCGTGGCACGGTCAGTTGTCTGCGGTTATTTGTACCCAAAGATGGTGGGTTTATGGGGTTGGATTGCGGGCGTGCGCGATATCGTCATAGACGGCTTCCGTCTTTGCCTCTGCTCGGAAACCCTTTCCAGCTTTATTGCAACGGAGTACAATGGGTAACGTTTAAGTTCAACTTGAAGTTTTAGTTGCGGCGCCGGGCTTCGGCCACAATGCAAGGAGAGGCGTACCATGGCGATCTATGTGACATCTGATGCTCACGGGCACGTGCGTGCGCTTGACGAGGCCCTGTCTAAGATCTCGTTGACGTCCGACGACACACTGTACGTGCTGGGCGACATGATCGATCGCGGGCCCGATCCGGTCGGCGTTATTAAGCTCGTGCGCTCGCTGCCCAACGCCCGCGTGCTCAAGGGTAATCACGAGCAGATCATGCTCGATGCCATCGTTGGCCAGGATCCGCTCGATGCCGAGACCTGGGATATCAACGGTGGCTGGACGACGCGCGAGCAGCTCAACGACATGGAATATGAGGCATACGAGGAACTCGTGCGATGGATGGCCGCGCTGCCGCTCTACGCGGTGATCGAGACCGAGGAGCGCCCGTATCTGCTGGTACATGCTGGAATCGAGATGAAGGCGGCACGCGCGTTTTTGCTTGAGCATGGCGTCGATTGTGCCGATGGCGTCGGAGCGGTGGGTGCCGATCGCGAGCTGCTGCAGCAGATGCTCGCGGTGCAGTCGTCCGATGACCTGCTATGGATTCGTCACGGCTATTGGGATGTGCCGACCGGGCTGCTTTCTGCCGAGGGCAAGGGCCCGGTCGTGGTGAGCGGCCACACGCCCACGGTATCGCTTGGGCGCTATTGCGAGGTCGGTGGTCTGGCGGGACTCGACGAGGAATCGGGGCGCGGAAAGATTGTGCGCCTGGGCGGCGAGGATACCGCCGGCGTTCCCGACCGCATCGACATCGACTGCGCCGCTGCCACCGGCTCCGAGTTCGGCCGCGTGGGCATCCTGCGCCTGGATGATGGTGCGGAGTTCTATGCGAACATTCTGCCCGGCGAGTAATTGGTGCAACTCCACCAAATGATTTTTCTGGGACGGGGATTACATAATCATTTGGCTGCCCGCTGGCTAAGTGAGTAGACTTTTTTGGAAATGCCGAGCACCCAACATATTTGCCTCAACAAAACCGCAGGTCACAGACTTGTGCTTTGTCGGTGTGGTCGGGGATTCGGTAAAAGTCTACTCACTTAGTTTTGCGTGATGCATATTGTCTGCACCGAGACCGCAGCCGGGGTGATTCCGTCGCAAATTCCGGTACCGGGGGCAGCTAATTAGGCACCGTACGGGTTCCGGTCGCGCTCGATTCGTTGGCGGATGTGGGCGTACTCAATTATCAGCAACACCAGCAGTAGGGCCATAACCGCCAGGTAGCTCACCACGGCGCCCATCAGGCCCAGCAGGTTGATTAGGATCACCGGGAGCACCACGCTCACGGCAAAGCAGATCAGGTAGATCTTGGTGACGTCTCCAGCGTGGCGCAGCACCGTGATGATGGCGTAGATAAAGTCGATGGCCGCGGTGACGCCGCCGGCGACGACCATCAGCAGCGCCAGCGTACGGTAGCGTTCAAAGCTGAGACCGTACATAAAGCTCATGAGGGGAATACCGGGACCTGCCATAAATGCGGCGCACACGCCGGTGATGACCACGATCAGCGCCATAACGGCAACAATAATCAGGTCAAAGCGACGACGCTTACGAGGATTAGCCCAAATGCTCGACAAGCGCAGGAGCTGCGGTTTATAGATAAATCCAATGCTCAGCAAAATAGCCTGCGCCGGAAAGAACAGGGCATTAAAGTACAGCTGATATTTGTATGCCAGCGTGCCTTCCATCACAAACTTGGGCATGCTCTCGATAAGGTTGAACAAGAACAGTGCGCCAAAGAGTGGGGCGCACTGGACAAACAGATGGCCGACCTCGCGCACGCTCACGCGGCGCGATTTTTCGGTCTCGAGCAGGGCGAGCGGCGCGGTGACCAGCACGAGCGAGGCAATCGCGGCGATGCCCATGGCCATGGCCGCGATGGGCATGCTGCGCGTGAGGAACAGCGCCACGCTGAAGACCGCGATGACGCCGACGGAGCGTAGCGTTTGGCTCATGCCGGCCAGGTAGAGCTTGTCGGCCTGCTGCAGGCGGCCTTCGTACACGTCGGCGACGCCGTCGATCGCCTTGTAGAGGTAGACGCCCAGGCCGATCGTCGCCATCTGCGCGTCATAGCCGCGGGCGCTGCTGTACATGAGGCCGCAGCCTAGGGCGAGCGCTCCGCAGATCCAACGATTGAGCTGGTAGGAGGCGAAGGACGTCTTTTCGTCGATATCCGAGACCTGGAAATTGCGCACGCCGTAGTTGCACGCGATCATGATGAGCGTGCCGGTGACAAAGGCGATGGAGAACTTGCCGGCTTCTTCGGCGCCCACGAGCTGCGTAGACACGATGGTAAGCAGCGGAAATGCCAAGCCCCACACGGCGGTGCCGAGGGTGTTCCAAAGATAGTCGCGACTGGTGGCGTGCTCCTCGTATTCCGCTTCCTGCATGGAGAAGCCGCCGCCGTAGACGGCGCCGAGCAGACGGTTCCACCAAGCGTTGACCATGCGGCGGACGGGGCCGGGCTCCCGATCGTGTTCGCGCCGGCGACGGCGCGTGGCCTGGCTGCTGTCGGGTCCGCCGGCGTTGCGCTGACTCAGCTCCTGGATGCGTGCGAGCTCTTCGGCCGTGTGGGAAGCAGGGAAGAGGCCGTTCTCGATGCGGCCGCCCTGGGCCTTCGCGGCGCCGTCTTTCGATGCAGCGAGGTTGGAGATGCCGTTGCGGCGGGCGATGGCGCGGCGAATGCTATCGAGGGGCGTGATGCTCAAAGCGGGGTCCTTTCTATTGCTGCGCTCTAGTATAGTCGCGGTGGTATCCATTCGTGTTTTTGAACATGTTGTTCAATAATTTCGGCGGCGCCATTCAGTAGTCGGCACTTAGGGACGTTCCTTATGTGCCGGCACTTCGGGAACGTTCCTAAATGCCGGCATCCGGGGACGCTCCTTGGTTGTTGCCTGTTCAAGAGTGTCCCCAACGACTAGTCGTTTAAGAACGTCCCCAATGACTAGGCCGCTTGCCTGCGATTTTTGACCGTTGGGCGGGCTTGCCGCCCTTGCCGCAAAAACGTTTTTGCATATCGGGTACAACGGGCTTTACGTGAGTAAAGTGCGCGCCGCGTCCACGTGTCGCGTTTTTAAAGGAGGCCCCATGCCTGGTGTTACCCCTGCAGAAGTTCTGTCCAACTTTGGTATTACGCTCGTTGAAGATCCCGCCGAGAATCAACCCCGTCTGCTGGTCGATCTACCCGCCGCGGAGCTCGTCGAACACGCTATCCGCCGCGAAGAAGGCCGCATGGCATCCAACGGCGCGCTGGTGATTGAGACGGGGGAGCGCACCGGCCGTTCACCCAACGATCGCTTTATCGTTGACACCCCCGATGTTCACGACAAGATTGCCTGGGGCGCGGTCAACCGCCCGCTGTCCGTCGAGAGCTATGAGGCCATCAAGGCCGGCATCGTCGACTATCTCAACGAGCGCGACGTGTTCGTCACCCGCGGCATGGCAGGCGCCGACCGCAACCACACGCGTCGACTGCTCGTTGCCTGCGAGCGTGCCAGCCAGGCACTCTTTATCAAGCAGATGCTCGCCCGCCCGCTTGCCCGCGAAATCGCGCGCACCGGCGAGCCCGACTTCTGCGTGCTCGCAGCGCCCGGTTACCAGTGCGACCCCGCCATCAAGGGCCTCAACTCCAGCGCCGCGGTGGTCATCAACTTCCAGGAACGCGTGATTCTGGTCGCCGGCACCGGCTACTCCGGCGAGATTAAAAAGTCGATCTTTAGCGTCATGAACTATCTGCTGCCCGTCGAGGACGACGTGCTGCCCATGCACTGCTCGGCCAGCATGGATCCCGTCACGCACGAGACCGCCGTGTTCTTTGGCCTGTCCGGCACCGGCAAGACCACGCTTTCGGCCAATCCCACGCGCCTGCTGATCGGCGACGACGAGCACGGTTGGTCCGACATGGGTATCTTCAACATCGAGGGTGGCTGCTACGCAAAATGCGAGGGACTGGACGCCTTCCACGAGCCCGAGATCTTCAACGCCGTCCGTTTTGGCGCCATTTGCGAAAACGTGGTGCTCGACGAGAACCGCAAGCCCAACTACGACGACATCTCGATCACGCACAACACGCGCGTGGCCTATCCCGTGGAGCACATTCCTAACGCGTGGACTAAGGGCATGGGCACCACTCCGAGTGTCGTGCTGTTCCTGACTTGCGACGCTTTTGGCGTGCTGCCGCCCATCTCACGCCTGACGGCCGATGCCGCCATGTACCACTTTGTGACGGGCTTTACGGCTAAGATTCCCGGCACCGAGGTCGGCGTCACCGAGCCCACGCCCACGTTCTCTTCGCTGTTCGGCGAGCCGTTTATGCCGCTCGACCCCATGGTTTACGCCAAGATGCTCGGCGAGCGCATTGCCGACGGCCGCACGCGCGTGTACCTGGTCAACACCGGCTGGATTGGCGGCGGCTACGGCGTGGGCCATCGCATCGAGCTTGCCTACACGCGCTCGCTGGTCGCGCGCGCCCTCGACGGCACCATCGAGGACAGCGAGTTCGTGCACGACGACATCTTTAACGTCGACATTCCCACCACGTGTCACGGTGTGCCCGACGGCATCCTGGTGCCGCGCCAATACTGGCAGAGCACCGTGCGCTATGACGAGGCCGCGCACAACCTGGCGGTGATGTTCGAGGAGAACTTCGAGAAGAAGTACTCGCACCTGCCCGAGTCCGTCAAAGCCGCCGGCCCGCACGCCCAGGTGTCCGTCGAGGCCCGTCATCGCGGCCGCGGCCTGCTGGGACTCCGCCACTAGCTTCGCCGTGAGTCCATATCCACCACAAAGGGGACAGGCACCTTTATGGTGGTTTTGCTCGCGTGGATGACTCGGGTTACAATACGCCTGACATATCGTCCCCTTCTCCGGATGGGGACAGCGCAAGCGCTCTTGTGACGGCACCGTAGGACTTTGAAGGTGGCCGTTGTAAGGGCGCTTTTTGTTTAGGCGCCCTCACTCGGGCGCGCACAATGAAGGGAGAGCGTATGAAGAGCTTTATTGCCGAGGATTCATTC
Source organism: uncultured Collinsella sp. (assembly GCA_937989875.1). GTDB lineage: Bacteria > Actinomycetota > Coriobacteriia > Coriobacteriales > Coriobacteriaceae > Collinsella. Next base: position 59,751 of record CALKBO010000015.1, read on the forward strand.
TGGGAGCTGTTTCCGCAGGCAGCGGTCGGTGTTGTGGTCGTGGAGGGCATGAAGCCCACGGCTCAGATTCCTCAAGAGGACGTGGATGCGATTGCGGCGTTGCTCGACCGCGCCAATATCGATGCGGAGCGTCATCTGACCAGCGACACTATCAGCGAGAACGCACCGGTCAAGGCATGGCGCGAGGCCTATCGTCTGTTCAAGACCAAGAAAGGCGCGCGCTGCTCGATCGAGAACTTGCTCAAACGCGTGCTCAAAGGCAAGCCGGTGGGCCACATTACGCCCGCGGTGGATATTTACAACACGGTGTCGCTGACCTACGCGCTGCCCGTGGGAGGCGAGGATCTGCATGCGATCGAGGGAGACCTTCGCCTGAAGGTGACCGACGGTGGCGATGCGTTCTTGCCGCTTGGCGAGGAGGCGGACGATCCGACCCTGCCCGGCGAGCTCGCCTACATCGATGATGCGGGCGCCGTGTGCCGCTGCTGGAACTGGCGCGACGGCGTTCGAACGGCTCTGTCCGATGATTCGGCCGATGCGTTCCTGGCGATTGAGTGCGTGGAGCCCGAGCGAATGGGGGAATGCCAGGCTGCCGTTGATCGTCTCGCCGAGTTGCTCGAGCGCTATCTGGGAGCGACGGTTGTCGTTAAGACGCTTGTGACTCGCGACAATCCCTGCGTGGAGCTGTAGCGGCGCCTGCGGATCTTGTTCGCCGGTCAAAACCACCACAAAGGTGCCTGTCCCCTTTGTGGTGGTTTTTATGTTGATGGGTTAACAAATGGGGTATTTGGGTACGGGTGTCGGCTTATGCGACTAAGATGTTTACCCGTAAGCATTATGCAAGCGAAAGGCGGTCGTCTCCCATGCAGCAGAACGACGAGACACGTTTCGAGGACTTTGTCGGACTGATCAGCGGGCTCTACAAGGAGATCCAGCGCATTAAGACATCCGAGGGCGCAAGGCTGGGCCTCAAGGGCTCCGACGTTATGTGCCTGTACTATCTTGAGCGCAGCAAGGAAGGCCTGACTGGCGCTGACCTGGCTCGCATGGCAGGCGTGACCCGCGCCGCCGTCTCGCGTACGCTCGCGCATCTGGAGGAGGGCGGCTACGTCGAGGTCGACGATTCGGGCGATGCCGCCGTTAAGTATCGTGCTCCGGTGCGCCTGACCGCTCTGGGCGGCGAGAGCATGAGCGAGGCCGACCGCATCATCCACGAAGTGCTCGATACCACCGGTAAGGCTATGGGTGTGGAGCAGCGCGAGCAGATGTATGCGTCGCTGCGCACGATTCTCGACACCCTGCGCGAGCTGTAGGGCCGCCAAGGCTTTTGCTTCCAATTAACAACTGCATAGTCCTGTTTGAGCGCGTATACCGTGCCGGGGCCTTGCTGTCAAAATTCCCTGCGCGGGACCTGCGCAAGAAAGGATTCGCTATGTCCGTCCGCATTATTACCGATTCCGCAAGCGATATGTCGCCGGCGGAGCACCCGGCACTGGACGTTTTGCCGCTGTCCGTCACCTTTGGCACCGATGTGTACATGGATGGCATCGACATCGATCACCAGCGCTTTTACGAGATGCTCGTGGAGCGCGATGAGCTGCCCAAGACCGGTCAGGTCAACCCGTACGCGTTTTCGCAGGCGATTGCCGAGGCGCGTGAGGCCGGCGACGAGGCGGTGATTATTACCGTGGGCGCCAAGCTTTCGGGCACCAACCAGAGTGCCCGTACCGCACTTGCCGAGGCGCCGGGCGGCGACGTGTACGTGGTGGATAGCAATAACGTCACTCTGGGCGAGCGTGTCCTGGTCGAGTATGCCCTGCGCCTGGTGGACGAGGGCCGTAGTGCGGCCCAGATCGCGGCGGCCGTCGAGGCCGTCCGTGACCGCGTGGTCGTCATCGGCCTGCTCGAGACGCTGGAGTACCTGGTGCGCGGCGGTCGTCTGTCTGCTGCGGCCGGCGCCGTGGGCACGCTGCTCAACGTAAAGCCTGTGGTGGCTGTCGAGGACGGTCTGATCGTGCAACTGGGCAAGGCGCGCGGTTCCAAGAACGGCCGCAACCTGCTGAACCAAAAGGTCGAAAAGGCGGGCGGCATCGACTTTTCCATGCCGCTGGCGCTCGGCTATACGGGTCTTTCGGATGCGGTGCTCAAGAAGTATATCGAGGACAGCGCGGCACTTTGGGCTGGCCACACCGAGGGCGAGTTGCCCGTTCACACCATCGGCGCCACCATCGGTACCCACGTTGGCCCCGGCGCCGTAGCAGTAGCCTTCTTCCAGCCCGCCAACTAACCGACCTGCCATAAACCACCATAAAGGGGACAGGCACCTTTGTGGTGGTTTATGCTTTTCCGGGTGGAAGGGAGCGAGCAATGGCGTCTGAGGGCTTTTTTGAACGGGTGTACGAGGTGGTCGAGCAGATTCCCGAGGGGATGGTCGCCACCTACGGTCAGGTGGCGCTGCTCGCCGGTCGTCCGCGGAGTGCGCGGTACGTGGGCTACGCGCTGCACAGCAATCCGCGCCCCGGCGAGATTCCTTGCCATCGCGTGGTGTTTGCCGACGGGCACATATGCGAGGGTTTTGCTTTTGGCGGTCCCGATGCTCAACGTGAGCTTTTGCTAGGGGAGGGTGTGGCGTTTAAGGACGACATGCACGTCGACTTGGCCGCCTGTCGCTGGCCAGCGGGGCTCTAGCGGCTCTGCCGTGGCCAAAACCACCACAAAGGTGCCTGTCCCCTTTGTGGTGGTTTTCCGTTGCAGGTTTACCGGAGCTAACTTATGGAGAAGGTATGGCGGCGCACATTGACGCTAGAAAGTAAACCACGGTGAACTATATTGGTTTCAGCAACGGAGCAGGCAATAGGCGATGAAAAAGCCTGCCCTGTTGAGTTTGATTCGCATTCCTCCCCTCTGTGCGATTCAACGGTGTACTTCGGGAACAGGCCCGCTGGCAACTAACTGCCGGCGGGCCTGTTCCTGTTTGTCGGGGGAGTGGGATGGACGGAGCCGAAGCGGTCCGGCTCCAAAAAAGGCGGACGCCGTAGCGCCCGCCCTATAGCAATCGAAAGCTCAAGCCAGCAGATCGGTCTAGTACACCATGCCCATGGCGTCCTGAACCTCTGCCAGGGTCTGATCGGCGATCTCGTTGGCGCGACGGTTGCCCTCGTGCAGGACGTCCTTCACATAGTCCAGATCGTTCTCGTAGCGCTGGCGACGCTCGCGGATCGGTGCGAAGTACTCGTTGACGGCCTCGGTCACGTACTTCTTGAGCTGGCCGGAGCCGCCCATGCCGATCTCCTCGGCAATCTCGACCTCGGAGCGACCGGTGCAGATGGCGGCTGTCGAAAGCAGGCCAGACACGCCGGGGCGGTTCTCGGGGTCGAACGTGATCATGCGCTCGGAGTCGGTCTGGCTTTTCTTGATGCGCTTGGCCGTCTCCTCGGCGGTCATCGAAATATTGATGGCGTTGCCGTAGCTCTTGCTCATCTTGCGACCGTCAAGGCCGGGCAGCAGCGGGGTCTCGGACAGAAGCGCGTCGACCTCGGGGAACACCTTGCCGTAACGGTTGTTAAAGCGGCGTGCGATGGTGCGGGTGAGCTCGATGTGCGGCAGCTGGTCGCGACCGACTGGCACCACGTTGCCCTTGCAGAACAGAATGTCGCAGGCCTGGTGCACCGGGTAGGTGAGCAGAAGGCCGGTGAGCTCGTGGCCCGAGGCCTCCATCTCGGCCTTAACCGTGGGGTTGCGCGCCAGCTCGGCCTCGGAGACCAGCGACAGGAACGGCAGCATGAGCTGGTTGGCGGCGGGCACGGCGGAGTGCGCGTAGATCATAGTCTTGTCGGGGTCGATGCCGCAGGCAAGGTAGTCCATGACCATGTTGTACACGTTGTCCTGGATGTGCTCGGTGGTGTCGCGGTCGGTGATGACCTGGTAGTCTGCGATGAGCACGTTGGTCTTGGCGCCCATGTTCTGCAGCTCCACGCGGCCCTTGAGGGTGCCAAAGTAGTGGCCCAGGTGCAAGCGTCCGGTGGGGCGGTCGCCGGTAAGCATGGTGAACTTCTCGGGCGTCTTGGCCAGACCCTCGCGAATGGTGTTGCTCTTTTGCAGCGCGACTTCGTAGCTGTTCTCGTTTGGCATGATTGCTCCTAACGTATGTTCATGGGTCAAGATGATAACGCGTTTATTGGAGGGGGCGGGGCGTAAGTGAGTGAGGTGCCGGTAGGGCGAGGGCTATGCGACGGTCACGGCACGGTCGCGAGTGGCCAGCAGCAATGAGTCACTTCCTTGGCAATAAAGCCTAGCGCTTGTGGTGGCGCTCTTCTTTACGTTCCTCGGCTGCTTGCTCCTCCTGTTCAAAAGCGGGGTCGTCGGGGGTTACCAGCTCGTCCTCGTGCGTGCGCTTGTTGTAATGGTGGCGCAGGACGGGCTCAAACAGGTGCAGGTGCTTGGCGAAGGCCGCCGAGCCAATGGCGAGCACGACAAAGATGAGCACGCGCGTGGGCACCTCGACCTGATTGATGGCGGCGGCGCCGGCCGAAAGCATAATGCACCAGGCGTAGATGAGCAGTACGGCTTGCTTTTGGTTGTAACCCTCTTGGATCAGGCGGTGGTGAATGTGGCCCTTGTCGGCCTGTCCAATGCTAATGTGGGCACGCTTGCGGCGCACGATGGCGCTGAACGTGTCGATGATGGGTACGCCTGCCACGATGAGCGGGATGATGAGTGAGGTGAGCGCGGCGGTTCGGCTTACGTTGAGCAGCGAGATGGAGCCCAATGCGAAGCCCAGCAGCAGCGACCCCGAGTCGCCCAAGAAGATGCTCGCGGGGTTGAAGTTGTAATGCAGAAAAGCCACGCACGAGCCAAAGAGCGCGATGGAGAGCGCGGCGGCGTCGATACGGCCCGAAAGCATGGCCATCGTGAACATGGTGAACGATGCGATGCCGCAAATGCCCGTGGCCAGGCCGTCGAGCCCGTCGATGAGGTTGATGATGTTGGTGAACGCTACCAGGTAGATCACGGTAATGGGGTAGGCGAGCCATCCGAGCATGATCTCGCCGGGAGCAAACGGGTTGACGATGACGCCGATCCGCAGGCCGCCCATGCAGGCGATAAGCGCGGCGAGGACCTGTCCGGCCAGCTTTTGCTTGGGCGTGAGCTGGAAGACGTCGTCGATAGCGCCGGTCGCAAAGATAACGGTAAAAGAAAGCGCAAGTATGGGGTAGCTGATGTGCAGACGGGGGTGGGGCACCAAAACGGGCGGCCAACCCAGGTACCAGGTGCCTAGGATTTGCACAGTGCAGGCGACGACCAGGCCCAAAAACACCGCCGTTCCGCCCAAACGCGGGATGGGCTTGGTGTTGATGCGGCGCTTAGAAGGATAGTCGACGGCGTCGAGCTTGATTGCCAGGCGCTTGACCAGGGGTACCGTGAGAAAGGTCGTGATAAAGGCAGCGGCCGCCACGCATAAGTACGGTATGAAGCTCGTGGATGAAGCCATGAATCAAAAAACCGCCAAGCGTCGAAGGAAAAGGTCAAAGGGCGCTACGCGCAAAAGGGCATAGCTGACCCATGATACTCGACCGAGGGGGTGCGGGGGTTTGCGCCGTGCGATTATCACGCGCTTACCAGATATTGGGATGGTGGCGGGGGTTCAGCCGTGTGCCGTTGGATGTCATACGGGATCTGTGATGGCAATTAATGCCAAAATCGGCAAAAGAAAACCACCCCCCACGTTACGAAAATGAACCCACCTAAAACAGGTGGGTGCCCTCATCGACTGTTCCAGCGTCCTTAACAACGAAGGATACCTGTACTAAGTACGACTGTGTGGGCTCCCTAAATAAACGCGACGGTTCACCCAGTTGCTCCGCGGGGGGCGGAATACCTACATCATAAAGCGGCACTTTGTTGATTCCAGTCTTGACATTACAAAAATCGTGTCGGACGATTACGGCGCCTCGGTCTTGGAGCCGTCTGCGCGGTCCGGGCCTTTACGTTTGAGCTGCTGAATCGTTGTTTTGGAGCATGTTTTTATGCCGACGTCGTTGACCGAACTTTTTTCGCCCGCCTGCCATTTGTGTCCACGCCGTTGCGGCGCGGCACGCGACGAGGGCGCGCATGGCGTGTGCGGTGCCGACGACACGCTTAAAGTCGCCCGCGCGGCGCTCCATATGTGGGAGGAGCCGCCCATTTCGGGTGAGGCCGGCTCGGGCACGATTTTCTTTAGCGGCTGTTCGCTCAAATGCGTCTACTGCCAAAACTACGAGATCTCGACGGGCAATTTCGGGCTTGAGATTTCGCCCGAGCGCTTGGTCGAGATTATGCTGGAGCTGCAGGACCAGGGCGCCAACAACATTAACCTGGTGACTGCGACGCATTATGCTCACCTGCTGCCGGCCGCGATTGCCGAAGCGCGGGAGCGCGGGCTGGACATCCCGATCGTCTACAACACGAGCGGCTATGAGCGAGCGAGTGCCGTAGCGGCGCTCGGCGATCTGGTCGACGTGTGGCTTACCGACTTTAAATATGCCGATGCGGGGCTTGCGCAGTCGCTCTCTCATATTAAGGATTACCCGCGCGTGGCCGTGTCTGGCCTGGCACAGATGGCGCGCGAGATCGAGCGCCGCGGGGGAGAGCTGGTGGACGAGGACGGGCTCATGAAGCGCGGCATGATTGTGCGCCATCTGGTGCTGCCGGGGCATGCAGACGATTCATGCCGCGTGCTGGACCTGGTGTGGCAGACGGTGGGCGATGTGCCGATCTCGGTCATGAACCAGTACACGCCCAATGCGCTTATGCGCGAGCAAGGCGGCGACCTGGCACGCGCCGTGACGCGCGAGGAGTACGAGCAGGTGCTCGACCATGCCGATGACCTGGGCTTTACGACGATGTTCTGGCAAGAAGGCGGAGCGGTAGACGAGAGCTTTACCCCGGCGTTCGACACCACCGGTGTCCTCACCAGCGCAAAGTAGCGCGTTCGCCGATGATTTTTCTGGGACGGGGATTAAAAAATCATTGAGAGGATTGCTTGCTCGAAAAGTAGTCAAAACAGCCCCGTCCCAAAAAGACTGGGTATTGGGCGTTGACAGTTGGCGAGCCGTAGGTAAAATATCAACTTGTCTTGGGGACGTAGCTCAGTTGGGAGAGCGCTGCCGTCGCATGGCAGAGGCCGAGGGTTCGACTCCCTTCGTCTCCACCCTTGGATTTGATAAGCCGCTGACATTGTGTCGGCGGCTTTTTTTAAAAAGAAAGGGCTGCACCATGGCCGAGCTTGAGTCCCAACCACTGTCTGCCGAGGAGCGCGCCGAGTTGGAAGAGCTCCGCGCCGAGAAGGCTCGTCGCGAGGCCCAGGAAGAGGCACGCCGCGAGCGTGAGGAGCTGGCCTCCCTGCGTGCCGAGCGTACGAAGGCCGAAGAGGCCGCTGCGAAGGTCGCATCCGCGCCCGCGCCCAAGCCCGCACCCAAGCCCGCTGCTGCGAAGCCTGCGCCTGCCGCGCCCAAACCTCTGCCTAAAAAGGCCGCTCGTCCCAAGTCCGTTGAGCCCAAGTCGAGCCGTGACGAGATGACCTTTGCCCAGCGCATGGTTACCTCCAAGGAGCCTACGGGCGAGAACGAGATCCCTGGCATGGCGCCGGCTCAAAAAATCATCATTGTCCTTGCCCTCATCGCGTTTGTCATCTTTATGGGCTACACGATTCTGACCAGCATGGGCCTGCTCTAACCGATTTGCATCGGGCGTCATGTCCGCATGCTCTGCTCTCGTCCAACCCTCAAATTCTGCACCACACATCCGAAAGGTCGCCCCATGGCTTTGACCGATATCTCGCATCCCACCGACATCGCAATGCTCACCGATCTGTACGAGCTCACTATGGCCCAGGGCCTGTGGGAGAGCGGCAAGGCCAATGAGCAGGGTTGTTTTACCGCGTTTTACCGCGACCATCCCTTTGGCAGCGCCTATGCCGTCATGTGCGGCACCGCCGAACTGCCCGAGCTGGTCGAGAATCTGCGCTTTACGCCCGAGGACATCGACTACCTCGCCTCGCTTGAGGCCCCTGCCGGCGGCGCGATGTTCAAGGCTGGATTCCTCGACTACCTGCGCGATTTTCGTGCGCATGTAAATATCGACGCCGTGCCCGAGGGCGAGCTCGTCTTCCCGCGCGAGCCCATGGTGCGCGTCACCGGTCCTGCGCTCGAGTGCCAGCTGCTTGAGACGGCGCTGCTCAACATCGTCGGGTTCCAGACACTTGTCGCCACCAAGACGGCGCGCGTGGTGCTGGCGGCGGACGGCCGTCCCGTGGCCGAGTTTGGCCTGCGCCGAGCCCAGGGTCCCGATGGCGGCCTGGCCGTTGCGCGCGCGAGCTACGTCGCCGGCTGCTCCTCTACGTCCAATGTGCTCGCCGGCCGCCGCTACGGTATTCCCGTCTTTGGCACGCATGCGCACAGCTGGGTGATGAGCTTCGATTCCGAGCTCGAGGCCTTCCGCGCCTTTGCCAAGTCGAGCCCCAAGAACTGCACGCTGCTCATCGACACCTACGATGTGCGCGAGGGCTGCGAGCATGCCATTACGGTTGCCAAGGAGATGGAGGCGGCGGGCGAGCGCCTGTCGGCTATTCGCGTTGACTCGGGCGACCTCGCCAAGCTCTCCAAGTATGTCCGCGGTCGTTTCGATGCCGAGGGCCTGCCCTATGTGGGGATCTCGGTTTCTAACGATCTGGATGAGTACACGATTCAGTCGCTGCTCGACCAGGGCGCGCCCATCGATAGCTTTGGCGTGGGCACCAAGCTCGCGACCTGCTACGACCAGCCGGCGCTGGGCGGCGTGTACAAGCTTTCCGCCCGCCGTGCGAGCGAGGTCGACCCGTGGACGCCGGTGGTCAAGCTCTCCGAGCAGCCCTACAAGCGCACGATCCCGGGCGTGCAGCGCGTGCGCCGTTATTACGACGGCTTTGGCGGCCCGGTCTGCGACATGATCTACGACGAGGACCATCTGGTGGGGGAGGGCGCCGCGCGCGGCAATACCCTCGTGGCCGTGAATGATGCCGCCCTGGTGACCGATGTGTCCGAACTTGAGTATCGCGAGCTGCTGGTGCCGATCGTGCGCGATGGCAGTGCGGTGGCTCCGCGTGAGAGCATCCAGGACGCGCGCGAGCGCTGTGCTTGGGCGCTCGATCATCTGGACGCAGCTTTCAAGCGCTTCCTGTACCCGCAGACCTATGTGGTGGGCATGGAGCAGGGCCTGGCTCAGGTGCGCGACGAGCTCGTGCGCAAGAACATGGCCGCGGCCTCTGCCTTTCCCTGGGCTCACTAATTCCTTGGGCGGTTGGGGCGAGTCACGCTCCCTTGGCCGCCAGCTCGGCCGTTCGCTGAACAGTTGATTGGTTTGACGTATGACGACTTCTTATAAAACGATGGTGGTAAAGATCGGTTCGTCCACGGTGGTGGGTGCCGATGGCAAGGTCAACCGCGCCTTTATCGGCGGACTTGCCGATCAGGCCACAGCGCTGCGCAAGCTCGGCTGGCGTCTGGTCGTGGTGAGCTCGGGCGCTATCGCCTGTGGCTATCCCGTGCTAGGCTTCGACCGCAAGCCGGTCGGTGACCTGCCGAGCTTACAGGCTTGCGCCTCGGCCGGTCAGTGCATCATCTCGTCGGCCTACGACGAGGAGTTCCATGCGCGCGACCTGCTCACCTCGCTCGTGCTGCTCACGCGCCACGATACGGCCCGCCGCACGTCTTACCTGCACGCGCGCGACGCCCTGCTGCGCCTGGTGGAGCTGGGCGTGGTGCCGGTCGTCAACGAGAACGACACCGTTACCGTCGACGAGATCAAGTTTGGCGACAACGACACACTGGCGGCGCTCGTGAGCTGCCTGGTTTCCGCCGACCTGTGCGTGACGCTCTCGGACATCGACGGCCTCTACACCGCCAATCCGCACGAGGACCCCACGGCCGAGTTCGTCCCGGTCGTGCATAAGATCGATGCCAAGATTATCGCCTCGGCGGGTGATTCTTCCACATCGGTGGGCACGGGCGGCATGATTACTAAGATCCGCGCGAGCCGCATTCTCATGACGGCGGGCATTCAGAGCGTGATTTGTTCGGGCGAGGAGCCCGATGCGCTCGTGCGCCTCGCCCGCGGCGAGAGCGTGGGCACGCTGTTCGATCCGCCGGCGGAGCGTCTGGACATCGCACCCCGCAAGCTGTGGATCGCACTGGGCGACAAGGCGCATGGCTCGGTGACAGTCGATGATGGTGCTGCGAAGGCGCTGGTCAGCCGTGGCTCTTCCCTGCTTGCGGTGGGTATTCGCGAGGTCGATGGCCAGTTTGCCGAGGGCGATGTGCTCGATGTGTGCGATCCGAGCGGTATGGTCGTCGCCCGCGGTATCGCCGAGGCCGATTCGGACGTGCTGGAACTTGCCGCCGGCCGCCGCCAGGACCAGATCGCCAGCAACCGCCTGCTGGCAGACCTGGCCGAGAAGCCCGCGATCCATAGGGACAACTTGATAGTGTTTGCATAAAGCGAGGCAGCGCTACGGCTCGTCTTGCCAGCAGCGCTGCCTCGCTTTTGCCGACACTTGGGGACGTTCCTTTTGTGCCGGCAGGTGGGGACACTCCTTTGCTAGAAGATCCGACGCAGGTCTCCGCGGTTGAGGGCTTCGTCGAAGAGGTGCTTGAACACCACGCTGCCGTGCAGGCCGTCGTGCTCGAACTCGTTGGTCACCCAGGCATGCGAGTTGCCCACGCGGCTGAGCGTATCGAGCTGCAGGCCCGAATCCACGTACATGTCGTCGAAATACACCGCGGCCTGGAGCGGCACCTCGTTGCAGGCCAGGCGCTGCGGGTCGTAGATCTTGTCCCAGCTGGTGTCTTCCATCAGCAGGTCCATGGCGGGCTTAAACGGCTTAAGCTCGGGCATCTGCTCGAACATCCACGGGAACATGGCCTCGCCGGTAAACATGAGCGGGCGCGCGAGGGTGTCGAACTCGGCGCGGTGTGCCTTCTCTTCGGCCGCGGCCCAACCAATGGGCATAGTGTCGCCGTCGGCGTATATGAACTCCTGCAGCGTCCAGTACAGCGGATTCGTGCGCGTGTTGGTGCGCTCGAAGGCGCGCATCAAAAAGCTGTCAGATACCGAGGCGCCGCAGGTCAGCGTGCCGTCGCCGTCAACAAAAGCGTGATCGATAATCCAATGCATACGCTCAAAGCTCGGCTTCATGCCAAAGTCGCTGCCCATGAGCTGTAGGCGCTCGACCGTCATCGGCGAGCCGTCGGGCAGCACGGGCTTCTGAGCCTCGAGCGCATCGGCCAGGGCTGCCACGCGCTCGACGTCAGCGGGATAGCGGTCATAATACTGCTGCGTCTTGGCGGCCATACGCGGGAAGGTGTGCGCGTAGACCTCGCTTGCGCTCGCCGGCACGTGGGGGATTCCGCCGCAGGTAAAGCTCGCCGCCACGCCCTCGGGGAAGAGCGACAGGTAGCTCAGCGTCAAAAAACCGCCGTAGCTTTGGCCGAGCGTGACCCACGGCTTGCCGCCAAAGCCCACTAGGCGCAGGTACTCAAAATCGCGCACGATGGAGCTGGCGAGGTGGCGCTTGAGGAAGTCAGCCTGCGAGCGTGCGGCATCGGAGCCGGTCGCCGTCGCGCGCTCGCCCAGTGCGGCAATCGTGCGCCCGTCTACACAGCTGCTGCGCCCGGTGCCGCGCTGGTCGGGCAGGACGACGCGGAAGTGCTTGACGGCCTCCTCGATCCAGCCGTCGCTTGTGGGCGACAGCGGACGCGGGCTCTCGCCGCCGGGGCCGCCCTGCAAAAACAGGAGCAGCGGCAGATCGTCGTTGATGCGGTCGGGCGCGCAAACCACGCGGTAGAAGAGCTTGATGCTCTCGGGCGCGCCGGCTATTGGTGCCGGCATGGCGCCGCGGCGCATAGTGCTGCCGACGGCCAGGAGCATCGGCTCCAGGCCGCGCCAGTCAAGGGGGACGTCGATGCTGTGGTCCTCGACGTAAAGGCCGGGGACGTGGTACGAAGTGATGAGGGCCATGTGAGTCTTCCGTTCGTTGCGGTGTTTCGGGTTGACCAATTCTACCGCCGCGGGCGAGGCCATGCGCAAATCGGCTACCATGGTTGCAAACTTCTAGGAGAAAGGGCCGCCCATGTCGGTCGATATAGCCACGTATGTCCACGATCTTGCCGTTGCCGCCAAGGCAGCGTCGGCCTCGCTTGCCACGGCGAGCGATGAGCAGCGCCAGGAGGCCGTGCGCGCCATGGCCGCAGCACTGCGCAACGGTGTCGACTCCATCGTCGCCGCCAACGAGCTCGATATGTCCGCCGCGCGCGATGCGGGGACCTCGGCGGGGCTCCTCGATCGCCTGCTGCTGACGCCTGAGCGCGTCGAGGGCATGGCCGCCGGTTTGGAGAAGCTCGCCGAGCTGCCCGATCCCGTCGGCCGCGTGCTCGACCACCGCGTGCTTGCGAGCGGTGTGGACCTGACCCGCGTGAGCGTGCCGTTGGGCCTGGTCGCCATGGTCTACGAGGCGCGCCCCAACGTGACGGCCGACGCCGCAGGCATCTGCATCCGTACCGGCAACGCCTGCATTCTACGCGGCGGCTCGCTGGCCTATCACTCGTGTGCCATGATCGCCGAGCTGCTGGCCGATGCGCTCGAGGCCAAGGGCTTCCCGCGCGAGGCCGTGTCGATGATCGAGTCCACCGACCGCGAGGCCACCGGCGAGCTCATGAAGCTCCGCGGTATTGTCGACGTACTCATTCCGCGCGGAGGTGCAGGCCTGATCCAGCGCTGCGTGCGCGAGTCGCTTGTGCCGGTGATCGAGACGGGCACGGGCAACTGCCACATCTACGTGCATGAATCCGCCGACTTTGATAAGGCGCTCAACATTATCGTTAATGCCAAGACCCAGCGCGTAGGCGTGTGCAATGCCGCCGAGTCGCTGCTGGTCGACCGTGCTGTGGCCGATGCGTTTTTGCCCGCGGTCGTGACCGTGCTGCATGACCACGGCGTGCTGATTCACGGCGACGAGGCAACCTGCGCCGCATGCGCCGATGCCGGGCTTGTGGAGGGCGATGACTACGTCGCCGCGACTGAGGAGGACTGGGGTCGCGAGTACCTGGCGCTCGAGATGAGCGTGAAGGTCGTGGCAAACGAGGACGAGGCCATCGCACACATCAACCGCTACGGCACGATGCACTCCGAGGCCATCGTTGCCGAGGATACGGATGCTTGCGAGCGCTTCCTCGATGCTGTCGATGCCTCGGCCGTGTACTCCAACGCCAGCACTCGCTTCACTGACGGCGGCGAGTTTGGCCTGGGTGCCGAGATCGGCATCTCGACCCAAAAACTCCACGCCCGTGGCCCCTTTGCCGCCGAGGCCCTCACCACCTACAAATACAAGCTCCGCGGCACCGGCCAGGTCCGCCCCTAAACCTACCAAAAAGGGACAGGTTTATTTTGGCAGGTTTTATCTGCGGTTTTGCCGGGCGACGCGTTCGCCCGGCTTTTTTCTCCGTATGCCTTTTCTGCCTTTCGGCTTGAGCCGCGGCGATATACGATAGTGACACCGTGTCCTAGCACCGACTCACCTGGAGGTATTGCCATGTCTCAGACGCTTTCCGCCGGAATCACCCGTGACCGTGCGTTCGAACTGCTCAACGAGCACAACAAAGATCCGTTCCACATCACCCACGGCGAGACGGTCGAAGGCACCATGCGCTACTTTGCACGCGAGTTCGACCCCGAGAACGAGGAGTTTTGGGGTATCGTCGGCCTGCTGCACGACTTGGATTGGGAGGAGCATGAGGACGACCCCGTGAACCACACCATCTATGCTGCCAAGATTCTGGAGGGCGAGGGCGCATCGCCCGAGCTCATCCGCGCCATCCAGACGCACACGTCCGATTTCAACGCCTCGCTGCCCAAGCCCGAGTCGCAGATGGAGAAGATCCTATTTGCGTGCGACGAACTTACCGGCCTGATCGGGGCCGCCGTTATCATGCGTCCGAGCAAAAGCGTCATGGACTTTACGACCAAGTCGCTCAAGAAGAAGTTCAAGGACAAGCGCTTTGCCGCCGGCTGCTCGCGCGACGTGATTACGCAGGGCGCCGAGATGCTGGGCTGGGAGCTCCCCGAGCTTTTCGACCGAACCATCGCGGCCATGCAGTCCTTCGCGCCCGACCGCGACACCTTCCAGGCCTAACCTGCCAAAAAGGGACAGGTTTTTTTGGTAGGTTTTATCTGGGAAAACGCTTCCGTTGGACGTTATTCAGCGGAAGCGTTTTCTGTTTGACATGGTGACGTTGGCGAATGGCGGCGCCTCGCGGCAGGCAGCTGCGCTTCGCCGTACTCGTAACTCGGCAAGCGCGACGCTAGGACGCGTTCTTGATAATCCATGTCCCCAGTCCGGTCAACAGCTGAACCTGCCTAACCGTTAACCCTTCTTTTCGAAGCGCGAGAATCGCCTCATTGCGAAGTGGCTTGGAGACGGATTTGAGTTCCGTCGGAGCACATCCTGCGACACTCTGCACGATTGCCGTGCCAAATTCGCATAGATCTTCCTCGCGAACCTTGGCTGTTGCGCTGGGGCGATAGGGAAGCGACGGCGCACTTTCCATGAGCTGAAGGTATGAGCGAGGTGTTGGGAATAAAACACCGACAACGCTGCCGGTGACATGCGGCCGTGACCTGGCACTCATTAGATACTCGCGATGGCTGCTCCAGGGATATTCGTCGTATGCCGCCAGTCCTGCTTTTTGTGGATTCAGATGAATGTATCGAATTGCCTCGAGTAAATATACTTCCGACTTAATGGGCGAATCCCAAAACCGCTCCTGAAACACGTGGCCGATATGTCCCGTCCGCGCATTGTACCTGCCCGCATACGATACGGCTACCGCGTGCATCGCGTCGCTCTTGCGGTCGTCCGGATCGTCGATGAGCAGATGAATGTGGTTTCCCATAAGGCACCAAGCGATAAGCTCGATATTGTGTTTGGGGAGAATCGCATCGATGATCTGAAGCATGGCGATTCGGTCCTCGGCATCGTCAAACAGCAATTGCCCTCCGTTTCCACGCAACGTGACGTGGAAATAACCGGTTGGTGACTTTGAACGAGGTTTTCTCGGCATGGCCCCTCCTTTAGCTTGGATGGGCTGAAGATACCTCATTCGGAGGCTTCGGTTGTCGAGATTCAGTTCACCGACCATAGCTGCTACCTGCCGAAATGTTATTGCGTTTTCAAATTGATGCTTTTTAATGGTAATTGAACAAGACGGGCGCGCTTGTTGTGGATGCGGGCGTTAGTTGCGTCGATCTGGACGGTCCCCCTCGCATGATGTCATCGCAAATGGGCTTCACGCATTTCTACGGCGATAGAAAAATGGCCGGGCGCTCACAAACAAAACGGAGAACTCGGCCATTTACTGATTGTTTGTTGACGTTTGGCCAGATAAAACCTGCCAAAATAAACCTGTCCCTTTTTGGCAGGTTAGTTGAGGGCGGCTTGGGCTAGGCGAGCTTCGGCGGCCTCCTCGGTGACGCCAAGGGCCACGGCGAACTCCTCGATGGAGCGGCGTTTGGCCTCCTTGAGTACGCGCATGTAGTAGGAGCTGGGTTTTTTATCAGCTTCCTCGGCCTGGCGGATGCGGTGCATCATGGTCTTTGCCACGCGGACCGTCTCGGGCGCGCCCAGCTTGAGCTGCTGCTTAAAGTGTGTCTCCTCAAGCGAGCTGTTGCGCTCGGTAAAGGTGTCGCACTCCAGCTCGTCATAGTGGCTCAGCAGGTGCTCGGCATCTTGCTGAGAGATGGCGGCGTGCAGACGGTCGGCCTGCGCCACGGGGTACATGAGGATCGTCTGCGCATGTCCCTGCTTGGTCTCGAGCAGCAGCATGGGCTGCGGTGTGTCGTCCCTAAAACCGACGACGGTGCAGACTCCCTGGCCCGGATGAATGACGTGTTGACCGATTGAGAACATGCTACCTCCAACTTATACGAGTTTACGTATGTCTATAATAACACGCTGACGTGCGCAAACCCGTACTTTATGCAGGAAAAGCACACAACTCTGATAGGTAAGAGTATTCGATAACAGACGCAGCTCATTCACACCTTTATGCATTTTCAACGCCTGCATAATCTGCAGGCAGACCGGCATCTTTGAGTGACTCCATACAAGCTGTAGTCATTTTTGTGCATATGCAATATCTATTAGCTTTACCCTGCGACAGTGCCCGTCGCTTGTGATAGAGTGCTACAAACTCTGGCTTTTGCCCTACGAGTGACCAAGAGCTCGGGGGCTTTAACACAAGGAGGATCTATGCCCGAGAAGATTGAAGAGCTGGTACGCGCTGCGCTTGCTGCGGCCCAGGAGGCCGGCGACCTTTCCGCATTTGAACTTGACGATTGCGCTATCGAGCGACCGGCTGACACTTCTCATGGCGAGTGGACCTCTACCATGGCCCTAAAGTCCGCCAAGCTGGCCCACTGCGCCCCGCGCAAGATCGCCGAGGCCATCGTTGCCCATATGCCCGAGGACCCCGCGATCGAGAAGGTCGAGATCGCAGGCCCCGGCTTCATCAACTTCTACCTCTCCGTTGCCGTCAAGAATGCCATCTTTGGCGAGGCTCGCGAGAAGGGTATGGACTTCGCTAAGTCCAACGTCGGTGGTGGCCTGAAGACCCAGGTCGAGTTCGTTTCCGCCAACCCCGTCGGCCCCATGCACATCGGCCACGGCCGCTGGGCCGCGCTGGGCGACTCGCTCTGCCGCGTTATGGATCACGCCGGTTACGACATCCAGCGTGAGTTCTACATCAACGACCACGGCTCTCAGATGAACACCTTCGGCAACTCCATCAGCACGCGCTATATGCAGCTTGCCGACATCATCGCCAAGCAGGGCGTGGATATCGACGAGGCTCACAAGCTGCTGATCGCCGACCGCGACGCCTTTGTTGCCGACGAGAACGACGAGCATCCCGAGACCCATCCGTATCAGGACAACTTTGCCGAGACCCTGGGCAAGGACTCCTACGGCGGCGACTACATCATCGACGAGGCCGCCGAGTTCTGGCGCACCGACGGCGATAAGTGGGTCAACGCCGATCCGCAGGAGCGCATGGAGAGCTTCCGCGAGCGCGGCTATGTAAAGATGGTCGACAACATGCGCGACCTTTGCCATGCCGTTAACTGCGACTTCGATCGTTGGTTCTCCGAGCGCTCGCTGTATGTGAAGGACACCGAGGGTGAGACCGCCGGCACCTCCGCCGTCGACCGCGCTTTTGAGAAGCTCGACAAGATGGGCTATCTCTACACCAAGGACGGCGCCCTGTGGTTCCGCTCCACCGACCTGGGCGATGACAAGGACCGCGTTCTGATCAAGTCCGATGGCGAGTACACCTACTTCGCCTCCGACGTTGCCTATCACTGGGATAAGTTCCAGCGCGTCGACCACGTCATCGACATCTGGGGCGCCGACCACCACGGCTACATCGAGCGCGTCCGCTGCGTCTGCGATGCCTTGGGTTACCCCGGCAAGTTTGAGGTTCTGCTGGGCCAGCTCGTCAACCTGCTGCGCAACGGCAAGCCCGTCCGTATGTCCAAGCGTAAGGGCACCATGGTGACCCTGCAGGAGCTCGTCGACGAGGTCGGCTCCGACGCTGCCCGTTACACCCTCATCTCCAAGAGCTCCAACCAGATGGTCGACTTCGATATTGAGGCCGTCAAGAAGCGCGACAACTCCAACCCGGTGTACTACGTGCAGTACGCTCACGCCCGCGTGTGCTCCATCCTGCGCCGTGCCGCTGACGTTACGCCCGAGCAGGCTGACGAGATGGGCATGAAGGCCGTCGCCGCCAAGGCCATCGGTGAGAACATCGATTACTCGCTGCTGACCGACCCGACCGAGCTCGCCCTTTCGCGCAAGCTCAACGAGCTCACCGACCTCATCGCCAGCTGCGCTCGCGACCGCGCCCCGTTCCGTCTGACGCACTTTGCTGAGGAACTCGCCGGCGACTTCCACAGCTTCTACGCTGCCTGCCAGGTTCTGCCGAGCGAGGGCCGTCCCGTCGACCCCGAGCTTTCGCGTGCCCGTCTGGCCGCTTGCGACGCCGTCCGCGTGACGCTCGCCCTGGTGCTCACCCTTGTTGGCGTTTCCGCTCCCGAGCAGATGTAAGCTGCGGGTCATTTAACCGTGTAGGTTCGGCTTTGCTGAGCCCTATAAGCCCGATCTCCATGCGGAGGTCGGGCTTTTTGCAAACGCCGACGTATTGACGAATTTGGAACTGCTGGAAATACGAAACTATGCCGGTTTACTACGATGAATATGAGAAATTCCAACCACGCCAGCTTTTCGCAAAAAAGTGCAGGGCATCTACCTGCGGTTTTAGTTCAACAAGTTTCGGAGTGGTCGCGGTTGAGCGATTCATCGTAGTAAACCGCCATAGTTTTGTCGGAGGCAGTCAGATTTGTGGGTGTTAAACCAAAGAGTGCCCCTTTTGACTAGTCGTTTAAGAGCGTTCCCAATGACTAAGTTGCAGGTGGCGGCGGTTGGGTTGATTTTCAATCTCAACGCAACAGCCTGAACGGACCCCGCGTTTCCG
>CALKBO010000016.1 GCA_937989875.1 uncultured Collinsella sp.
GTCCCTTGCGGCGTAGTTCTTATTTAAGCCGTCCAAGTTTTGGGGCGCAGTTCAACAACGGGACGGGCCTTTTTCTGTTATCAAGTGTCAGGAGGGACAGGCGCAGCCGTTAAAACCGTCAGCCAGCCCACAAACGCTAATCCACGCGCTTGTCGCCCATAAAGAAGACGGCCACCGTGCCGGGGCCGGTATGTGAGCCAATCAGAGCACCGATGCTATTGATCTCAATCTTGCCTTTGAGCTGCGGAACCTGTTCCTCTATCAGTGCCGCAACGGCCTCGGCGTCCGCGCGGCACGCCGAGTGCGACATGATGCACTTGCCCGAATAGTTCGCACCGTCCTGCACATGCGCCATCACGGTCTTGGCCATCTCGGAGATCGCGCGCTTCTTGGTGCGAATCTTCTCACGCGGCGCCAGCTCACCTTCGCAATCGACCGTCATGAGCGGGCAAATCTTAAGCGCCGTGCCGATAATCGCGCTCGCAGCCGAAATACGACCGCCGCGCAAATAGCTCGACAGATCGGTCGAGAAGAACCAGTGGTGCAGGTTGAGTTTATGCTCCTCAATCCAAGCGGCCGTCTCGTCAAGCGAAGCGCCGCTATCGCGAACGTCGGCGGCACATTCCGCCAGCAGGCCAAAGCCCGAAGACGCCGCCAGCGAATCGATGACGCGCACCTTGCCGCCCTGGGGATAGCGATCCGCGAGCATCTGCGCCGCAACGCAGGCCGATCCATACGTGCCCGAAATACCCGACGACAATGCCAGGTGCAGCACGTCTTTGCCCTCGGCAACAAACGGCTCCCAAAACTCCTCATACTCACCTACGCTCACCTGAGACGTCTTGGGCATGGCGCCCGCGGCAATCTGGGCAAAAAACTCGTCCGGCGTAATCGACTGATACAGATCGTCCGTATAGACAACATCGTCGATCTCGTAATGAAAACACACGACAGAAATATTGCGCGACGCAAAGAACTCACGGGTTCGATCGGCGGCGGATTCACAGGTCAGGACAAAATCACTCATATGAGGCTCCTTACTCATTGCTGCGTAAATTATTGCACAGCAAGCGTGAATACGGTACAAATGTCCACTATTTACCAAATTGAACCAAAGATAGTGAACATCTTTACCGTCATCATCTCTATCGATCCCGGAGGCATGCGTCTGTAAAAACGACCCTGCGTCTCCACTCAACCGCCATATCTACCTCAACTAAATCGATTTACCAAACCGTTCGGCCAACAATTCGACCTCCCATCCCCATTCGAAACAAAAGCGGCGCATACTGATAAACGTTTGACGCTGTTTGTCAGTTTTACCAACCACATCGGAAGGTGCTTCATGGTCGCATTCGATCGCAACCCGCAAGACTTCAAGTATCTGCGCCTGCTGTCGAGACAGTTCCCCACCGAGCAATCCGCATTCACCGAGATCATCAACCTCTCGGCCATCCTCAACCTACCCAAGGGCACCGAGCATTTTATGAGCGATGTGCATGGCGAATACGAAGCCTTTATGCACATCCTCAACAACTGCTCGGGCGTCGTGCGCGAGCATGTCGACGAGATCTTTGGCAACACGCTCTCCTTTGACGAAAAGGGCGAGCTGTGCACGCTCATCTACTATCCGCGCGAGAAGATCGATCTTGTCCGCAGCCGGCGCGAGGACTCGCCCACCTGGTACAAGACCATGCTCGACCAGCTCATTGTGGTTGCCCGCTCGCTTTCGAGTCGCTACACCCGCTCCAAGGTGCGTAAGGCCATCCCGCGTGATTACGCCTACATCATCGACGAGTTGCTGCACACGCATCCAGACGAGAACAACTACCGCGTGCGTTATCACGAGCGCATTATCGAATCCATCTTGGAGACCGCCAGCGCCGACGACTTTATCGAGTCGCTTGCCTCGCTCATCAAGCGCCTCGCCGTCGACCATCTGCACTTGGTGGGCGACATCTTCGACCGCGGTGGCGGTGCGGCCAAAATTATGGACCGTCTGCTCACCTATCATTCGCTCGACATTCAGTGGGGCAACCACGACCTGCTGTGGATGGGCGCCGCTGCCGGCGAGCCCGCCTGCATCGCCACGGTGCTGCGCAACAACCTGCGCTACGACAACCATGAGATTCTCGAGAACGACTACGGCATCTCGCTGCGCGAGCTTGTCGCCTTCGCCGACGCCACCTATACCGCCGGCGAGTCCATCAGCCCGCTGATCAAAGCCATTAATGTCCTGCTCTTTAAGCTCGAGGGCCAGATTATCCAGCGCCACCCCGAGTTCGACATGGCCGACCGCCTGCTGCTCGACAAGATCGATCACGACGCCGGCACAGTCACGCTTGCCGACGGCAGCGTGTGGCCGCTCACGACCAACGACTTCCCCACCGTCGATCCGGCGGACCCCTACACGCTCACGCCCGAGGAGCAGCACATCATCGACAAACTCGTGTCCGAGTTTGTCACCGCCGATCACCTGCATCGCCACATCGATTTCCTCTATACCCACGGCTCCATGTATAAGGTCGCCAACGGCAACCTGCTGTTCCACGGCTGCGTGCCGCTCAACGAAGACGGCACCTTTAGCAGCATGAATTGCCTGGGCACCTGGCACGCCGGGCGCGATTATTTTGATTTTTGCGACTATATCGCCCGCCGCGCCTGGCGCGTCGGCGACCGCGATGCCCTCGACTGGATGTGGTACCTGTGGATCGGCTTTAACTCACCCGCCAGCGGACGCGTGGTGCGCACGTTCGAGCGCGCCTACATCGCCGACAAGAGCACGTGGGTCGAGCCGATGGACCCGTACTATACGCTCACCACGTCCTCGTCCGTTTGCGACGACATCATGCGCGAGTTCGGCGTTGCCCCCATGGCCTGCTCGCCGACGGGGCACATCATCAACGGCCACACCCCGGTCAAAACCACCAAGGGCGAGCAGCCCATCCGCGCCAACGGCAAGTTGCTAGTCATCGACGGCGGTTTCTGTCGCGCCTACCATCCCAAAACGGGCATCGCCGGCTACACGCTCATCTCGAGCTCGCGCGGCTGCCGCCTCAAGTCGCACCGGGCCTTTACAACGGTTGCCGAGGCACTCACGCGCAACATCGACATCGAAAGCGAGACCAACCGCTTTGACGAGGCCGACCGTCGCCGCATGGTGAGCGACACCGACACCGGCGTCAAGATTCGCAGCCAGATCCAGGACCTGCGCCAACTGCTCGATGCATATAGAAACGGTGCTATCGAGGAGCGCGCCTAGCCCCGCCTGTGGGGATTGGCTAAACTTGCTGAGTTTGTCATCCCCACGGCGCTGCGGCGCCGCCCTAAGGCAGGTACCATGCAAAAGCTCCTTGCGCAGATCATGAAGTTTGGCGTCGTCGGCGTCGTCGCCACCGTCATCGACTTTGGCATCATGAATCTGCTCCACTACGGTCTGGGCCTCAATATCCTGATCGCCAACACCAGCGGCTTTATCGTCTCGCTCATCTTTAATTACGTCGCCAGCATGAAGTACGTGTTTGCGCACAAGGAAGGCATGAGCCGCCGCCGCGAGTTCATTATCTTTGTCGTGCTGTCCGTGATCGGCCTGGCACTCAACGACGGTATCGTGCTGGCACTCAACGCCGGTCTGGGGCTCGAGGCCAATATCGCCAAGATCTGCGCCACCGCGCTTGTCATGGTCTACAACTTTGTGACCCGAAAGATCTTCCTGGAGGGCGACGAGACAAAATAGCTCGAAACCCCTGCAGCATTACGGCGCCCACGGACGACGCGCACTCAGCGCAGTATCGTCCGTGGGTGTCGCTCGTTTACGGGCAAATTTTCAACGTTTGCGGATTAGCTCTTGAAAATTTGGCGAGTTCATATAGTTCTTGGCAAAGACCTTACGTTTCCCTTGTAAAAGCTCTAAAGTATCCTCTGCTCGATTCATCAACGCATTGGATGTGATTACGTGCGCAAGGCGCTGGCACAACCTCATACCAAGCAGTTCCTCAAGTTTGCCGTCGTGGGTCTTATCTCCTTTGGCATCGACTGGGGCATGCTCATTGCGCTCGTCGAGCTGTTCCACCTCGACTTTTTGATGAGCACCACGGTTTCGTTTATCACGTCCGTCGTGGTCAACTACTGGCTCAGCATGAAGTACGTGTTCGACCACCGCGAAGGCATGAGCCGCAAGCGCGAGTTCACGATCTTCACCATCCTGTCGGTGATCGGCCTGGGCCTCAACGACCTGTACATGTTTGTGGGCGTCACGTTTTTGAGCATCGGCTACCAGGCCATGAAGGCCATCGCCACGTTCCTCGTCACCTGGTACAACTACTTCAGCCGCCGCTTCTTCCTCGAGGGCGCACGGTCGTAGTCGATTCACTATTTGCTTGAATGTATAACCGGTTGGAATTCCCGTTCCAACCGGTTTTTTTGTTTACCGAGAGACCCGGTGGCCCAGTCCCATTCGCACGAAAAACGGGCGGCCCGGATGTTTGTCCGAACCGCCCGTATGGTGCGATATGTCGAGGCCTCTAACCTGTTACGTAATACCAGACCACGTTGTCGCCGTTGGAGAGAACGTAGTTGCTGCAGGCCGTCATGGGCGTTGTGCCGTTTACGGAGTACATCCAGCCGCTCGTGCCGCCGTACTGTTTTTCGGCCAAACCACCAATCGCAGAAACATACGTGCCGTACGACGAGCCGTGTGCGTTGACAGAAAGGCCCAGCGCGTACAGGACATCGTAGACGGTAGCGCCTTCGTTAAAGGTAAAGGTGCCACCAGAGGACACAGGATTGCCCACAGCGCTCGATGTGACCGAAACCGTCACTGTTACGTAGTTGGACTCCTGCGAGCTGCCCTGGCCGCCCGAGGAAGCGCTTCCGCCATTAGAGCTGGAGACTCCATCAGACGACTGACCGCCGCCCGAAGAAGCACCGCCAGACGCATTGGAAGTATCGCCGGCTCCTGTATTCTGGGCAGCGGATTTATCTCCAGACTTCTTGCCGTCCTGACCATCGGACTTCTTGCCATCCGAGCTTTTATCCGATTCCTTGTCCGAGGACTCGGAATCGTCCTTGAACTTGGACTCATCAGAATCCTTGGACTTGTCTTTTGCATCATTCGATGACTTGGAGCCCTCGGAACTGGCCTCGCCCGAAGTCGTAGTCGAGCCAGACGCCTTGGTGTCCTTGGTGACGACGCTCTCCCCCGTCACGGTCTGAACGATCCAGTCGATGGACCAGGCGCCGCTCTCGGAAGGATGGACGAAGCCCAGCGAGACGACGATCAGAATGGTGCACGCGGCGGTCAGGACGCCAGCAAGCGCCTTCCGCCGAGGGGCGGACGCCGCCGAAACGGCGCCCTGTTGCTTTGCATCGTCGAACTGAATGAACGAGGAATCTGGTTGCTTGGGGTCAGCGTCCTTGGATTTATTGGACACAGCCCTCACCTACCGACGTTTGGTGAACACGAACACGCCGACGATGGCGAGTCCGATGACGCCGGCGGCAACGCCAACAATGGCGAGCGGATTGGTGCCAGTCTCCTGCTCGGAAGCACCAGAGGGCTTCTTAGCAGTGATCGTGGAAGCAGCGCCCGTATCGGACTTGGAATCGGACTTCTTGTCGGACTTGCTGTCCTTCTTGTCAGACTTCTTGTCAGACTTCTTCTCGTCCTTCTTATCGGACTTATCGGAGTCCTTCTTGTCGGACTTGTTGTCCTTGGTCTCGGTCTTGGTCGACACCGTCGTCTTGGTCACCGGCTTCTGACCCGGGGCGACAGCGCCGCCAGCCTGCTGGCCCTTCGTGCCGGAGCCGGAACCCGTGCCAGCGCCAGCACCGGAACCGTTACCAGCGCCACCATTGCCGCCATTGGAGCCAGAACCGCCATTGCCGCCAGGGTTAACGGCATTCTTGGTCCACTTGGCATACAGCGTCAGATCGGCCGTCACCGGCGTACTGAAGTCATACGCCTGCGTGCAAGCCTCATCGGTATACCAACCGCCGAAAGTGCAGCCATCGCGCGTCGGATCGGCCGGCTTGACCAGCTTGCCATCGGCCGTAGCAACAAACTTAGTGTCGCAAGCAGACCCGCCATTGGAATTAAAGGCAACCGTCCAAGACTCAACGGCCCCAAGCTTGAACAGCGTGCCCGAGTCGTTGATGTAGTACAGGTTGCCAGATGCATCGGCAATGACCGGAGAGTCACAGTACTGGTAATGGCCAGCCGCATCATAAATTTGCGTCGCCTCTGCATCGCCGAGCGTATAGCGATACACGCCACCACCAGCAGAGTAGTTGACGTAATCCTTGCTATCCGCGCTGTTAACGGTGAAGTACACATAGGTCTTGCCACCCTGAACACTCACCAGCGGAGTAGCGGCGATACCGTTGAGGCCAGCCGGCAGCGCCTTGCCGTCAGCAGCAGCGACCATCGTGGTCTTACCCGTCTTCAGGTTATAGAGAACCAGAGCAGAGCCCGTAGCCGTCTGTCCGCCGACAATCAGATTGTCACCAGACACCGCAGGGGCGCTCAGATTATTCGTAAGGCCCAGATCAATCGTCTTCTGTTCACTCAGCACGCCCTTCGCCGAAAGCGAAATCACATGGAGCTTTCCATCGTGCGTCATCTGATAGAAGGTCGAACCATTGGACGGATCGGCAATGCAATCGGCATTTGCGACAGTGCCGAGCTTCATGGTCGAAACGACATCGCCCGTCGTCTTATCAATGCACTTAAGCGTACCCGCGCTCGTAGGAACGATGGCATACTTATCCGTCAAAGCCGCACCAGTCCAGTAATAGCCCTCGGAAGCGTCAATGTTCTGCCAAGAGACTTCGCCCGTGGCAATCTTGATACGCTTAAGGGAGCCGTTGCCGTAGGTCGCGTTGTAGTTCTCGTCATACGAAATATCGACCGTACCAACATAGACGTACTCGCCGTCCGAAACGACGGTGCAGGAGCTCTGCGTCAAGTCCGTCAAACCGGGCGTCAGCCACTTGCAGATCAGCTTGTCTGCAGTAATCGCCTGGACCGCACCGCCGTTGAGCGGAACGATGATAAGGCCATTGGTGTAGATCGGACGAGAGGTATAACTCACCTTGGAGGCAAGCGGCGCAGAGGCAACCTTTTTGCCCGTGGACGAATCGATCTTAATGAGCTCGTTCTCGGTCGCGATGTACACAAAGCCGTTAGCGATGACAGGCTCGCTGCAGTTGGCATACTGCTGGCCAGACTCGGCCTTCCAATCGAAGGCCCACTTAAGACCGGCGGCCTGCGCAGGCGTCTTGGCATCCGTTACGGTCGAACCGTTGCCACTGTTGCCGTAGCCGGCCCACTCGACATCCCAATCAGGAGTCGTCGCACTCGGGTCCACGACAATCTTGTCGGGATCGGGCATGGGCGAATTATCGGTGGTGTAGGCAAACGTAACCTTGTCGCCGCTCTTGAGCGTGACCTGGTTGGCGCAGAGAGATGAGGGCTCTCCGTTGATATACAGATGCCAATATTTATTGGTCGCACCATCCCAGCCATACGGCTTGTGATCGAACGGCGAAGTAATGGAATTGAGGAACCAGTAAGCACCATTCTGGGAGGCGTTGTAATCAACGCCCTTCGCCTTCAGAACCGCCTCAATAAGGTCTTGGGCCGTAGAACCTTCGGGCAGGGAAACATTGCTTGCCGAGCCCCAGCGAGTATTGTTGCCGTTGACATCGGGGCCGATAACATCGACAGACCCAAGAACCTGGCCAGGAAGGGCATCGGCGTCAGCACCATACATAAAGGTGATGGCATCGCCCTCTTGGAGCTCGTAGGCACCGGCGCCAACGTCGGCGAACTTGCCATTTACGTAGAAGCGCCAATAGCTATTGGTCGCAGCATCCCAGCCATAGGACTTACCATCGAACGGCGAATAAATGCCGTTGAGGAACCAGCCCCAAGACGATTCGCTAGCATCAAGCTTAAGGCCGGTCTGCTCAAGGAGATCCTTAGCAGTGGAGCCTGCCTTGAGACTCGTCTGACCCGTCGAAGCCCAAACCCGCTGCTTGCCGTCCTTATCCTTACCGAGAACCTGAACAGAAGCATGGACAGAATCGGAGGGCAGCTGGTCGCCCCAGCCACCGTAGAACCACGTAACGGTATCGCCGACATGGATGGTGACATTGTCCGCCGTATAGTCACTCGACTTGCCGTTGATGAACAGTTGCCAATAGGTCGAATAATCTTGGGGCGTACCCAGCTCAACACCGTTGTACTTAAGGCTCAGAATGAAGGAGCCCGCAGCAACGGCGTCAATATCATTCGCCTCGAGCGCGGCCTTCGTAAGGTCAAGCGCGCTCGAACCGGACGTCACCACATACTGCGCGTTATCGACCCAAGTCTGAGTCTTGCCCTGGGCATCGCGACCAATGACGGTCACATTTGCGGCAACCTGGTCCTTAACGACAGGGGACGCGCTACCAGCCGTATAGGCAAACTCAATCTTCTGCCCTTGGGTGAGCTTGACGCTGCTCGCGCCAACCGAGGAAGACGCGCCGTCGACGAACAGCTGCCAGTAGGCATAAGTCGCCGGATCGAAGGCAAGCGTACGGCCATCGCTCGGGGATGTGATGCTTTTGAGGTAGAAACCGTATGCCGTGTTCGGATCGTAATCCGCCTTGAAGCCCGTCTTCTGCTGCAGCTTAACGAAGGCATCCGCAGCCGTCGCGCCCTCGTCGAGCTTGAGTTGCGTAGGTGCCACCCAGGTCTGAGCCTTGCCGTCGGCATCGGTGCCGATAATCGAGAACGAGACCTCGACTTGCTTCTTGGCGACATCGCCGGTTTCTGTCGGGTTCTCTGTCTGGACGGCAGCCGCGGCGGCAGATCCTGCTTGGCCAGCGGATACCGTCGAAGACTGCTCGCTCGTGGCAGGGCTCTCCCCCGTCGCCGAGCCTTCGTCGCCAGTTGCTG
The DNA here is from genome assembly GCA_937989875.1 of uncultured Collinsella sp. GTDB lineage: Bacteria > Actinomycetota > Coriobacteriia > Coriobacteriales > Coriobacteriaceae > Collinsella. The sequence goes on from CALKBO010000016.1 coordinate 8,942, forward strand.
CCTCTGTAGTGGCGGCACTAGCTGCAGGCGCGCTCCCGGAATCCGAAACCTCGGCGCCGCTCTGCTCAGCGGTACCGCCCGCAAGCGCTGCGTCCTCGCCTGGCGTCGTAGCCTGAACCACAGCGTCGGTAATGCCCTCGGCACCCTCGGCCCACAGCTGAGCCGGCGTGGTGCCAAAGGCCATCGCGAAGGCCAGGAATGCCACCAGGCAGCGCTTTGCCACACCGCGCGCGATTACGCCACGGCGACGAAGCGAGGAACGCTGGCACTCGTCCTCAAACATATCCATTTGTCTCCTACTGTCTGTACTTGGAGCGTTGCCTTGAAGCTGCCCCACGTCATCGCGCATGTTGCGCTCGAGTTCCCCCATCGGGGTCCCCCTTCCCTCCAGAGCCCTATGCACACCGGCGGCATACGCCGCAGCCGCATGCAAGATGGAAGGCGATCCGACTTAACCTTAACGACTCGGGCGCGCCGTCCGATCTGCGACGCGAACATTCCGAGCCAAGAGGAATTACGGTTACTGGTACAGCCGGGGACTTGCACCCCGATTCTCCCAAACGCGCAGGAAAACCGCGCATTCGTGCGTCTCCGCACCACCATCTAGGCCATCGATTAAAACCGTCAATATGCTATCACGCAAAAGGGCCTCGCACGCAGGCGAAGCCCAAGGTAAAAGCTATTGTTTGCGATAGGAGAATGTGGTGACGGTCACAGCCTCTAGTGCTTGCCGCCGTGGCTGTTGAGCCAGATATTGCGACCCAGCATAAGCGCCAGCACCAGCGCGCTCACGTAGCCCATAAAGCCAATGACTGGGATACCAAACACAACCGGCTCGATGCGTGCATAGTACACCACCGACGAACCGATAAACAGACCGGCGATCACAATCGCCATCGACATGCGGTCGATGATTCCGCCCAGCTGTCGCAGCGCCTTATCGCTGCTCATGATCTGCGTGTTCACCTTAAGCTGGCCGCGCGTGAGCATACGCGAAGCCAAGCCCAGATACTCGGCCGCCTCGAGCGAGCCTTTTGCCGCGCGATAGCTGCTCGCGGCAAAGTCGCGGCTCATCTCGCGCATGCGGGCATAGATGCTCTTCTCGTTTTTGATATGAGCCTGAATGATCTGGATCATGTTGACGTTGGGCATGTACTCGGTCAGCAGACCCTCGAGCGTCACCATGCCGCGCGCGAACATTGTCACCACGCTCGGCAGCTCAACGTCGTTTTTGCGCGCCAAGTTTAGCAGCGAGGTCAAAAACTCGCCGATATCCAGATCCTTCAGGTCAAGGCCCGCAAAGTCAGCCACGATAAAGTCAAGATCGGACAAAAAGGCCGAATGATCGAGCTCAGCCGAGTCGCCACGCGTCACGGCGAAGCGCATGAGCGAATCCTTGAGCTTTGGCACGTCGCCCTCGGCCACGGCAAAGATCATATCCTTGACGATACCGCGGTCGTGGCTCGACATGCGTCCGACCATGCCCAAGTCGATAAAGTAAACGATGCCGTCCTTGAGGATGATGTTTCCCGCATGCGGGTCGGCATGGAAAAAGCCGTCATCGAGCACCTGCGTCGAGTAGTCCTCGACGATTGCGGCACCGATCTTTTCCAAGTCATAGCCCTCGGCCACCAAGCGTTCAGGATCGGCGATCGAAATGCCGTCGACGTAGTCCATAACCACCACGTGCTCGGTGCACAGGTCCAGATAGGATTTAGGGCACGTCACGCCATGAACGCTCTTATGGAACTCGTAGAAGTCGTTGAGGTTTTTGGCCTCGGCCAAAAAGTTGGTCTCCTCGCGAAACGAGGTCCACAACTCCTCGACTACGCCGTGCAGGTCAACGAATTGATCGGTGTTGACGAACTTGGAAACAATGCGCACCACCGAGCGGATGATATCGATGTCCTGTGCCATAACCTGCTGCGCACCGGGGCGCTGCACCTTAACGGCCACGTCCTCGCCGGTCACCAGGCGCGCGCGGTGCACCTGCGCGAGCGATGCGCTACCAAGCGGATTGGGGTCGATCGCGTCGAACATCTCCCCCAGGCGCAGGCCGTATTCCTCTTCCAAGCAGCGAAGCACTACCTTGTACGGCACCGGCTCCACGTCGGAACGCAGACGGCGCAGCTCATCGCAAAAGCGCTGCGGCAGAATCTCGGACCGGTTGGCCAGAATCTGCCCCATCTTGACGAACATGGGGCCGAGCTCCTCGAGCAGGCGGCGCAAGCGAACCGGCGTGAGGTTATCCCACACACGGTACTTTTTGACCAAGCGAACAATCTGCCCGATGCGTTCGCGACGACCCGCCGGCGTGAGCTGGTATTCCTCGTCCGGCGCCATCGCGTCGGGCTCTTCGGGCACCATATCGACAGCGCGCGGCTTTTTGCGAGCGCCCGAGACGGCGGCATCGACCTCATCGACAACCGCCGCCTCGTCACCCAAAGGATCTAGATTGTTGTAATCGGTGGTGGAATCTGCCATCTGCGCTGCTACTCGGCCTCTTCGGTATCCTTCGCATCGTCGGGCTCAACGGACTCGACGGGCACCGAGGTCACGTTGTCCTCGACCGAATCGACGATGTCGCGCACATGGGCCAGGAAGGCCGTGCGCTCGGGGGCGGTCATGACGCGGACCCGGGCAAGGATGAGCTCGTCAAGCACGCGCTGGGCCGCGGTCTCGCCCTGCATGCCCAAGCGCTCGGTCAGATCGGAGATGGTACCGCCGGCCTGCTCGAACATGTCGGACACACTGCGGGCGATATCGGGGGTGGCGGTGTCCTTGCGGACCTGCTCGCCCTTGGTGTTAAGGTCGTCGAGGACCTTCTTGCCGCCTTCGACAGCAACGGCGGCAGCGCCAAAGCCCACGTTAATGGCGCCGTTAACAAGCTGATCGAGTTTCATAACCATGGTTATCTCCAATCACAAACAACTGCATTGGCGTTCTTGTACCCAAGATTGAGCGAAAGCGACAAAGCGTTTTAGCGCTATTCGATCGACGGGAAATCCCTACCTCACGTTGTCATTCATCGCGAAAGAGTTCTTCATGGCGCAGCTCGTGGTGTAAAGCACCTCGCCCAGCAGGGCATCGGTCTCCACGCGAACACGCTCGGCAAAGGCCTCGTTGGCACGTGCAAGCTCGGCAGGCACCTCGACCTCGGGCAGAGCGGCTACGGCAGCGTCGACGTCATGGATCTGCTTGTGGCCCATGCCACCGATCTTCTCCTGATAATCCTCGACCGCGCGGCCGCACTCATGGAAGCGGACGTCAGCCAGCGCGCCGATCAGGCGGTTGGCTCAGTAGAAGTTTTCGGACGTCACGCGAGCCTGCGTGTCGGCATAGTACTCGGGCATAGTCTCGACGTTGGCGTACAGCGGAACCAGCGCGTTAAACGAGTTGGAACCAAAGGCCATCCACTGCACGGCGCGGTAGGCCGGCTGCGCATAGGGGCGCAGCTGCAACACGGCAAGCTGGCTGTTGCGGTTGATGCCGATGGGGCGATAGGCACCACGCGTAGCGGGCGTGCCCTTGCTGCCGTAGCAGTCGTACTCCGTGCCCTGGTAGTGGCTCGAGAGCACGTACTTGATGTCCTCGATGGTCACCTTGCGCTCGGGCACGCGGCTCCAGGGGATATCGTTGCTCTCGGGCGTGTAGTCGGCGTCGGGGCCATCCCACACGTCGCTGGGGTTGAGGCAGCGCTGCATGTACCAGGCGCGCGGCGTGTTGTAGACATGGTCGCTGTCGCTGTGCGAGCCAAAGGCCTCGCGCGGGTTAAAGACGGCAGCCGGGCCGTCGCTCTCGACGCCCAGCGTCAGGTCCAGATGCCACTCGGCCATCCAGACGCGCAGGTCGGCGGAGCACATATGGTCGGCCTGGGCGCCCTCGGCGTCATCCAGGTCAAAGCTGTCGATGCCCAGCTGGTTGGGCATGGTCACATAGGCGTCGTCAGGCACGCGCTTGGCGATCCAGTGGTGACCGCCGATGGTCTCGAGCCACCAGATCTCGTCCACGTCGCTAAAGGCGATGCCGTTGTTCTCGTAAGTGCCGTAGCGCTCGAGCAGGTCGCCCAAGATACGCACGCCGTCGCGGGCGGACTTGGCATACGGCAGCACCAGGGTCACCATGTCCTCCTCGCCCAGGCCACCGGGCTGCGCCGGCACATAGCCGTCCTCACCCTCGTTGCCCTTGGCGGGCACGTAGTCCACGAGCGGATCGGCGCCGCGGACGCGCTCGTTGGTGGTAAGCGTCTCGGTTGCGGACATGCCAACATTGAGCTCGTTGAAACCGGCCTCGGCCCAGATACCGTGGCCCGGGACAACATCGGGGACGCTCGTATAGCGCATGGGGTTATCGGGCAGCTCAACGGTCAGGTGGCTCAGGACGCTCGTGTAGACACGCGGCTGCTCGTCGGGATGCACTACGCGCATGCGCTTGGGCTCAAATACCCCGTTGGACGAGTCCTCGTTACGCGCGACCAGGGTCGACCCGTCGTAGCTTGCGTTTTTACCGACCAGAATCGTTGTGCACGGCATGCGCATCCTCCTTGAGCGAAAAAATCAAACGGCAACAGTGTATCGCTTCGGCGCAGAAAGGGCGAAACCACGGCCTCGGCAGCCGCCGTGGTCAAAAAATGCCAAATATGAGTACTGTCACAAATTTAGTGGCAGCAAATTGCACTGTTCCGGGCGCCGGGAATCCTCACCTGTCCAAAAACTGAGTCTAGTAATTCCCCATACGTCCAATAAAATTGGCTCTTTAACGATATTACTTATCGCTAAAGAGCCAAAATGATCTCAAACATATGTGACTAACTTGGCAACAGTACTCATATTTGGCATTTTTTGACCACGGGGTATCTAACCAACCCCCTAAACAGCCTCCAAACGCCTATTTTACCGCGCGCTCAGCCGCCTCGATCACGTGCTTGGCGAGAATTGCTGTCGTCACGGCGCCCACGCCACCCGGCACGGGGGTGATTGCGCCAACAACCGGCTCCGCGGCATCAAAATCGACGTCGCCGACCAGCTTGCCAGCGGCTTCGTCCCAATTAATGCCAACATCGATAATCGTCTGGTCCTCGCGGACCGCATCTGCGCCAATCGTGCGCGCGCGTCCAACGGCGGCAACCACAATGTCGGCAGCACAGCACTCGGCGGCAAGATCGCGCGTATGCGTATGGCACGTCGTCACGGTTGCGTTGCGCGCCGTAAGCATGGCGGCAACGGGGCGGCCAATTACCAGTGAGCGTCCGACCACGGCAACTTTGGCGCCGTCCAGCTCAACGCCGTAATGATCCAGCAAAGCAAGCACGGCTTCAGCTGTGCAGGGGGCAAAACCCTCGCCGCGCCCCGAAAGCGTGGTGAGCAGCGAAGCCGGCGTCATGGAGTCAACGTCCTTGGCGGGATCGAGCGCTGCGGCGACGGCGTTCTCGTCAAGGCCGGCGGGCAGCGGGCGAAACATCAGACAGCCATGAACAGCCGAGTCGGCATTGATGTCCTCGATGGCCGTCAACAGCTCGTCTTGCGAAACACCGGCAGGAAGCAACACGCGACGCGCCTCGATGCCAACCTTTTCGCAGCGTTTAAGGGCGCCGCGCTCGTAGGATAGGTCGTCCTCGCGTTCACCCACACGCACGATAGCAAGCGTCGGAACAACACCGCGTTCGCGCAGCGCAGCGCAGCGGGCAGCGAGCTCCTCAGTCAAAGCGCGGGCGACGGGAGCACCCTTCAGTAGCTCAGCCATGGCTATCCCCTCTTTCTTGCAGCGTCGGAGGCGCGGCGCGCCAGCGCATCGGCGCGCGGCAACCATGTGTCGAGCAACTCATCACACGCCGTCTCGAGCTCCTCGGCGCGTGCACGATCCTTCATAGACGTGGTGTTCGCAAAGAGCGTCAAGCTCGCGCCCTGCATGGCGGCGCGGCAGAATACGGCGCCGCACGCCACATCGGACAGCAGCTGACGCGAACCCTTGTCGGCCATGTCCTCGAGCAGCGCCAGTGCGCGCCCGCAGGCATCCATAATGCGATACGGCGGCATAGCGGCCACATGCAGCGCATCCTGAATCGCAGCCGGTCGGGCCGGGTCCTCACGCGGAATACCGTACGCAGCGGACACCTGGCCGTACGCACGAACGTCCTCGGCGACCAGACCCACAAGCTCCTGCGCCAACTCGTCTGCCTGGGCAAACGCACGCGTCAGGTCATCCGCACGATCAGCAAGCGCGGGATTGGTCGCACCGTAGCGGGCAACCATTCCGCACAGCGAGGCGCCCAGCGCGCCCACAAAAGCGCTCGCGCTGCCACCACCGGGAACTGGCTCGCGCGCGGCCAGCGCCTCGGCAAAACCGCGACAGGTTTTATCCATCATCTCTTGGCTCATACGCACACGCACCTTCAAGTCATATATATCGGTCGGGCGGCCGACGCCGGCCGACCGCATCGATCACGTAATGGTGCTAAGTCTAGCCCATAAGTACGCGAGCGTCAGCGCACCTGGCCATCGCGGATTTCTATGGCACACGATAGGCCATCGCCAACGCAAACATGGGACACATGGCCCACCTTTCGAGACTCCCGAGCAGCACAAGCTGGGGCATATCTATAAGTAAGGAACCCGTTGGGGAACGGCCAGTAAGGAACCCGTTGGGGAACGGCCGCGCAACGGCCACAAGCGATGAACGGAGGCATAAGTCGCACAGTACACAGAGACATCCGCCGCCAGCGCAATCAGTACCCCAACAGCATGCGGCGCCGTGATGTCATCAGCAGACAAGGAGGACGCCACCATGATGAAAAAGACCCTATCAATCCTTTCCCTTTGCATCGCCCTCTTTGCCGCGCTCGCCCTTGTGGGCTGCGGCGGGAGCGCATCGGGCGGCGGCAGCGCCCCCAAGAGCGAGAGCAAGGAAAAGGCCCCCGTCGCCAAGAAGACCGACTACATCTGGTTTAAGGTCGAGATGCCCGAGGGCGTCGGCGTAAGCGACTCTGCCGGCAAGAATGCCGACAGGGTCCAGCTCACCTTCCCCGAAGACGAGAACGCCTCGGCCGATCGCTTTATCCCCGTTTGGAAAAAAGCGCTGACGGCCGAGGAATCCCACGCCGACCAGGCGGAAAAGAAGGGGGATACGTTCCCGTGGAAGGATGGCGGGTCCGTCGAGTATAACGGCAGGACGTGGCTCGTCGGAACATACGAGGACAACAGCGGCATCTCAACCATGCTTTTTACCGATGTTGAGCCGGGAAGCGTCTACGTCCTCATCTCGAACTTCGACCAGCACAAGAAAGAAGCCGAGGCACTCCTCAACTCCATCGAGTTCCCCGATAACATGGAAGAGGCAGTTTCCGAGGCACGCGAAGTCGAGATTTCGAGCATCGAGATCAAGTAACGGGACACCCGCACGCGCCTACGCGCACCCGCGCACATGCGCCCCATTAAAACAACGGGCGCCCAACCCGGGGAGGGCCGACAGCATCGGCCCTCCCCTCTTTTGCGACCGCACATATTGCCACTTGTCGGCGCAATTCCAGCCCCCAGAATGGGACACATGGCCCACCCTAGCGAGCCGTCCACGCGTACAGTAAAGACAGGTAATCCATGGGCGGTTACAGATCGAGGAGGACACGACCATGAAAAAGAAGGCCTTTGCGATTCTCACCCTCTGCATCAGTCTCTTTGCCGCAGTTGCCCTGGTGGGCTGCGGTGGCAGCGGCGACGCTACCGGAAGTGGCGGTGGCGGCGGGGCAGAAAAGCCAGCCGTGGATATGAGGACCGACTTCATTTGGTTTAAGGTCGAGGTTCCCGAGGGCGTCGAGATTACCGACGTTGCCGGCGACACCGCCGACAGGGCCCAGTTTAAGTTCACCGAGAGCGAGCACGCCAGTGATCGCTTCATTCCCGTCTTCGACTCTGACAAGAACGCCGACGAGCTGTTCGACTACGAGGCAAAGTGGAATGCCAGCTTTGAGTGGACCGAGAATGACCCCGTCAAGTACAACGGCAAGACCTGGCGCAACGCTTCCTACACACACTCGGGCGGCGTGACGACCGAGTACTTCACCGACGTTGACGGTGGCAGCGTGTATGTGCGCATCGACAACGTCGAGGAGCACAAGGACGCCGTCGAGACCATGATGAAGTCTCTGGAATTTGCCGACGACATCGCCGAGGCCAAGACCGAGGCCATGGACGTCAAGCTCGACGATATCGAGATCAAGCGCTAAGTAACTGGCGAGCGCAGCGGGAAACACGGGCGCAGTGCTAACAAGCGGCGGTACCCCAGCGCTTCGTACCCAGGGAGGGCCGGTAAACCGACCCTCCCTTTCTTATGCCGGTAGCCAACGAACGCGAGGATGCCGGACGCCGGAACCGCTCCAAATGTAGCAACAGTACGAAAACGACAAACACCCCAACACGTCCGCCCGCCGATTTATTGCGCCGCGCAGACAATTAAACCAGCATCTTTAAACATCTGAGCAGTATAGTGACCAAAACTATCGCATAACCGCACTCTACGAATGGAGAAGTTATGACCGAACACCACGCCATCAGCCGCCGAGCATTTACGTTGGGCCTTGGACTCGCGGCGTTGTCGCCACTTGCAAGCCTGCCCGAAACCGCGGCATTGGGCATTGGCCCACGAGCGGCATTTGCAGACGACGCTGCCACAGCGTCGGTCAGCCTCAACAATTTCGTCATTCGCCTTCGCCCCGCGGGCTATTTTCGCACCGCGAGCGTCAACGAAGACGGCAACGTCATCGGCAACGTCTGCCATCTGTTTAATGACGGCACGTCCAGCAAGCTCATCCTTGAGAACGTAACGACCAAGAATGACGATACAAACTGGTATGCTATCCGCACCTTGCTCAATTTCGAAGAGCATAAAAAGACGGGCTACAGCATTTGGTCGGTCGATGGCGACTCGGACAAAGACGGAAAGGTCATCCACGTATGGAGCGGCGAGTATGACAACAAGCCCAGCCGCGCTTTTGCGTTCGAGCGGCAATCAAACGGAACCTATATCATCCGAGACCGCACGGTCGAGAAAGAAACCGAGAAAAAAGACATTAAGTACCTGGCAATAGAATCGAACGGCGAAGACCAGGACAACAATAAGATTTGCCATAAGAATAAGAGTAAGAGCATTCCGTGGGAGCTCGAGCTTGTCGGTTACGACATGAAAAAGAACGATGCCACGGTTAGCAGCCTCGACTGGATCACGTATAGCAGCTACGTCGACGGACCATGTTGGATGAAATACGTCGACGACAACAAGTTCCTCGACGAGCTGAGCATCCCGGGTACGCACGATTCGGGCACCTGCAGCGTGGACAACGACACTGAGCCCCAATCCTCGCAAGTAAAATGCCAGCAGGATTACATTCCCACGCAGCTGCTCGAAGGCATTCGCTATTTTGATATCCGTCTCGGAAAGGGCGACAACCCTGGCATCGACCATGGGATGTACTACCTGCTCAAAAAAGACGCGTACTTTTTGCATCTTTCCGATGTCATAGGCTACTTCAAAACGTTTTTGAACGAAAACCCGACAGAAGCGCTCATCATGCTTGTATCACGAGGCAACGACGAGGCTACCGACGAAAGTGTTACGACGGCTTTCGCCAAGGTTTTGGACGACAACCCCAAACTGTTCTATACGTCGAGCCGCGTTCCCACACTGGGCGAGGTGCGCGGAAAGATCGTCCTGCTACGTCGATTTGGACTCGACGGCGACAGCGTAAGCGGCCACACGTGGGGACTCGACCTCACCGAATGGGATAACAAAATCGCAGCGCACACCGACAGCAGTTCCATGTGCCTCGTCCAAGACGCGCAGGGCTTTGAAGCCGCGGGGGAAACAGGCGACAAAGAGCCCTATTGCACCAAGGTATACGCCCAGGACAAGTACAAACTCACGGGAACCGACAAGCTCAGCTGGGTCGATAATGCGCTGAAGGAAACGACCGGGCGCACGCGCAACGAGGTAGATGTCGAGGACGATAACGGGGCCAAGGAGAAAGTCCTGGAGCGTTGCTGGTCTATCAACTACACCAGCTGCACGGGCTTGTCGCACGGAGGCAATCCTTTTACCTCGGCACGAGTAGTCAACGAGCATCTGTATAAGAGCCCGTACATCAATCCCAGCGGCATCGAGGATACAAAGTCAGATTACCTCAAGCACATTGGCATCATCGCATCCGACTTTGTTGATGCGGCGCTGGCCCGGAGCATCTACCAGCGCAATTACGATACGGAGCACAAGCAGACGGCTTCGTACTATCTCCCGTACTATCTCCCGACCCGCATGCGCATGACGTACGGCGACTCGCTGAGCGATGCCTCATTCCAGGATGGCAAGACCGTTGGCGAGGGCCGTTTCCGCCTCGTTAACAGCAGCAACGTACTCAACGTGGCCGCTTCTGGCAGCGCGTTTGCCATCGAATACGTGGATGTCGACGCCCTGGGCAACGAGACCGCTACAGGACTGCAGGGCTTCGTGCCCATCGATATCGATCCGCTCGCGCTGACGCCCCATTTTGAGGGACTCGAAGGCCTTAAGGCCGGCGAAGACGTGCGCGCCAAGATTGCGGCATCACTCGAGGGCAAGCTCGAAACCGACGCCTGCACCGCCCAGCTCGAGTTTGTGCACGACGCGGACGGCGCTCCGGGCACGGCAATGGCCGAGGGCGAGGCATTTGCCGCGGGGACGTATTGGGTGCGTGCGAAAGGTCTGTTGGGCGACGCGGCGCAGAACTACACGCTCGCCAGCGACGGAGCCGCAAACTTTACCGTAGCGGCCTCGGACAGTGCAGGCGGCACCGGCAGCGGCACGGGTTCCAGCGCAGGCAGCGCTGATAAGAATGGTAAGGGCAACAAGGGCAAGGGCTCGGGCGGAAAACTCGCCGACACGGGCGACGGCTCCGGCATTGCCGCCGGGCTCGCCGCTGCCGCCATGGCGACAACGGTCGCCGGCGCGGCGATGCTTGCCAATGACCGCGAAAACGTTGGGGACGACAGCGAATAGGCAAGCCCGCCTTTTAGACACATCGACTCAATTGGGGGGGCGCAGAATACCGTTCTGCGCCCCGATTTTTACCTTAGCCCGAACACCGTTATCGGCTACATCACCATGTTCAGCGCATTCACGAACTCCTGAGCTTGGGAGCGGCTGCTCAGACTAAAGACACAGGCAGTCAACAGCCTGTTACGTAGGAAAACGTCGCGGCCCTTGATCCTGCTGACCCCCGTAATGTCCTTAAGATAAACAATCTCGGTGTGCTTGCCACCAAAAGTGCCCTTCTTGAGCACCTCGATGCGGTTAGGGTAGATCTTGACGTCTTTAAACCTACCCGAACCTTTGTCCTGGAACAGCAGCGTGTTGTTGTCCATACGCGTCACTCCCGTGGGGTTCGCTAAAACTGTCTCTATGGCCACATTTTAGTCACCGCAAGGCTCCCATGCGAAGGTGCCAGACAGCAAAGCAATTCGTGTCCGCGCGAGGCTTTAAACTAAATGCGATAAAGATGCATTCCACAAGAGGAAAGTGGGGCGACAGTGATGGGCGAACTGGTAAACCGTGGAGAATCGGCAATCGTGCCCGAAGGTTTTTACAAGCAGGTCTCCTCGATTCTCAACGCCGCTCGCGACAAGGCCTATACCGCCGTTAACTTTGCGATGGTTGAGGCATATTGGGAGATCGGCAAGAGTATTGTTGATGAACAGGGCGGAGAGGGGCGCGCAGCATATGGAGAGGCATTGATTGCAGGCCTCTCCAGAAGGCTTACCGCGGATTTCGGAAGAGGCTTTGGCATCGCAAACCTTCGCAATATGCGTCAGTTCTTTCTTGCGTTTCCAATTCGCGACGCACTGCGTAGCGAATTGAGCTGGACTCATTACCGCAGGTTGATGCGCATTTCCGACCCTGACGCTCGCATCTGGTACATGAACGAATGCGCCGATTCTCGTTGGAGCACGCGTCAGCTCGAACGCCAGATCAATACCATGTTCCGCGAGCGCCTACTTGCCAGCAAGGACAAGGAGGCCGTCACCCAGGAAATCCAAAAGAGCGCCCCGGCTCGTCGCCCCGAGGATATCATCCGCGACCCATATGTACTGGAGTTTTTAGGTTTCTCGGACGATACTGCGTTTCGCGAGAGCGATCTAGAGCAGGCGCTCATCACGCATCTTCAGAAGTTCCTGCTGGAGCTTGGCCGTGGTTTCGCTTTCGAGGCGCGCCAAAAGCGCATCACCTTTGATGGACGCCATTTCTATATTGACCTTGTGTTTTACAACTATCTGATGCGCTGCTTCGTGCTCATCGACCTTAAGACCGATGACCTTACGCATCAGGACCTAGGCCAGATGCAAATGTATGTGAACTACTACACGCGCGAACTCATGAACGAAGGCGACAATCCGCCCATAGGCATCGTGCTCTGCGCGGACAAAAGCGATTCGATCGTCGAGTACACGCTGCCCGAAGACAACGACCAAGTGTTTGCCGCCAAATACCTGCCGTATCTTCCAAGCAAGGAAGAGCTGGCGCGCGAGCTGAGTGCCGAGTACCGCGCCATCAATGAAGCGTCTAATGGCGAAGCGCAAGGGTAGCAGCACGTTGCGACCGAAGCCACCGCAGCCGTCGCAGGCGCACTCGCGGTTGCGACGCACGCTACGAAACAATACCGGTCATGGACGCCGGCAACGACATTCTAGCCGTGGCTGGCGAGCATGACCTGACAGGCAAAGACGCGGCCTTCGTCTGATGTGGGTCCATTGGCTGTCACAGAAAAGGGCCGGTTGCAGCCGGCCCTAGACGATAATACCTGCGTTGCCCGCGTCTCCGAAGTTTAAGCGCTGAGGAGCGGGTTCCGCGGCACAACCTGATTTTACCCAGTGAGAAGGCTCTTTTGCAGCCGCTCCACTGTTTATTTACATCTGGCACCCTCAAACAATCAGACGACAGTCCGCACTCCTGCGAGCTGCCCCGTTCCTCTAGCTATCGCATCGCAGCGCCGACCGACACTACTCCCCTACTTCCCAAAGATTGCAGCGAACAATCCCTTGCGTTTGGGCTTCTCCTCTCGGTAGGAACCCTCGACGGCGGCTGCAACCTGGCGCGGTTGCTCGCAGCCTCCACGGCGTACGATCTGGTATAGGAACGGCGATTTAACGTATTTGACCTCGATGGGCGTGGCGTGCACGGTGCTTTCGCTCGACAGCATCACGTTGGGATTGAGCGGTGCCACGATATGCGTCTCGCGCTTGTCACTAAACACCACCGCAGCCGCGCGGCCCGTCTGGCCGTTCACGGCGATGCGCACCTGTTCGCCATCGCGACTATCCGAGGCAGGACGATCGACAAAGTAGACCGGCACCATCACCAGGCCGTCCTTATGTTTGCGGGCCTTGCGCGCCCACATGCGAATGCTCTTTTTATTGAGCCCCAGTACAGCCTCGGCGTCGTTGCCCGCAACGTCGAGCGCCAACTTATCAATGACCACCTGGTCCTTGGTAGACGCATCGACTGAGACAACGCGAAAGTCACCTTCCTGCATGGCGGGATCGAACGGACCGACCTTGGCAAAGTCCCACGGCTCCAAAATGCCCATGAGGCGAACGTCCAGGTAGTTTGCCCTGGGGTATGCCCAGTCGAGCACCTCGTAGTACACCAAGGCCTCCTTGCTCAGGCCCTTGCCCGGGAAGCTCGCCATCATGCGCAAGTCCGCCAGCGCCATGGGGAAATAGAAGAGCATCATGTCGTTTTGGATCGCGTCTTCCACGTCGTGCCCGGCAAAGGCATCCGGATACTGGCGCACCAGCTGCAGCGCGTTGGCACGTGCCTGCTGCGGCGAGATTTCGCAGGGAATACCCTGCTCGGGCACATACTCCGCACCAACGCCCATGGTCAGGCGCTTGCTAAACGTCCCCGGCTTGAGCAGGTCCGCAATGCCAATCTTATTGCCGCAGGACGGGCACTCAAACACACGCTGCGTTGACTCGCCCTCAAAGGACGCTCCGCAGAAGGGGCAAGGAATGCTCACATGCGTGGCCTCTTGGAACTCCTGCGCCGTGCCGCGATCCTCCCACAGCAGATGTTCCAGGACCGACTGATTGCGCCAGTGCGCATTGAAGAAATACCAGTCCGGGTCCTGCGGGCGCTCGAGTTGCGACACATGCGTGAGTTTGAGCAGTCCATCCACCACCGTCAACGGCGTATGGCGAATACCCAAAGCGCTCTTGGGCTCTCCGGCGTCCGCCTGCCACGGAACCACCGTGCCGCAATAGGCGCACTCAAAGCTGCGCTTAGCCTGGTGCGAGTACATAGGGCCGCCGCAGTTTTGACATTTAATGGCAAACATCTCGTCCATGGAAACGTCCTCCTTTGCACAGGGGCTGTCGACATTAAGTATGTCGAGCAAGCAGGCACATGCCCATACCCATGTGGCCCAAAATGGACCACCCAGGCAGACGAGAAGGCTCGTTCGTTAGCACCGGCAGACTATTGCTGCATTTTCTGAGCATCGGTGCACGGCGCCCCCGCGCGAGCTACACTATCCCCTTAAACATGATTGTGAGGACGACCGCTATGCTATTTGTAAATCGGCTGGTACATACGCTTGTTCCCGGCAGCGAGGACGAGCCGGTCGATGCATCTTGCCGCACCAACGCGGGTTTTGCCGCAAGCCTCATCTGCATTGGCCTCAACATCACCCTGTGCCTGGCCAAGGGCATCGCGGGCCTGCTCGCCGGTTCCGTCTCCCTCATCGCCGACGCTTTCAACAACCTCTCCGATGCCTCGAGCAACATCGTGAGTCTGCTCGGGTTCCGCCTTGCCAGCCGCCCGGCAGACGAGGGCCACCCTTACGGCCACGGCCGCTACGAGTACCTGGCCGGTCTGTTTGTCGCCGTCTTGGTTTGTGCCGTCGGCATCAACCTAATCCTCGAGTCGATCACCAAGATCATCAAGCCCTCGCCCACCGCTTACACGTTTATTTCCCTTGCGGCACTGGCTACGTCCATGCTCGTCAAATTCTGGATGGCCGCGTTCAACCGCGCACTGGGTAACCGCATCGATTCCGAGACGCTCATCGCCACAGCGCAGGATTCCAAAAATGACGTCATCACCTCGGGCTCGGTCTTGGCGGCGGCGCTTATTTCGCAAGCGACCGGCTTTGATCTCGACGGCTGGGCAGGCCTGGGCGTGGGCATCTTCATCTGCATCAGCGGCATGGGCCTGGTGCGCGACGCCATCAGCCCGCTGTTGGGGCAAGCGCCCGACCCCAAGCTCGTCCAAGCAATCCGCGACAAGATCATGTCCTATCCGCAGGTCTTGGGCACACACGACCTGATGGTGCACGACTACGGCCCCGGTCGTCAGTTTGCCAGCGCCCACGTGGAGATGCCCGGCGAGGGCGACGCATTTGAGCACCACGAGATTCTGGACACCATCGAGCACGACATCAAGCGCCAGATGGGCATCGATATCACGCTGCATTGCGACCCCATCGCCACCACTGGCGACGACCTGCGCGGCTGGGTCAAGCGCGGCGTCATGCAGATCGATCCCGTGCTCTCCATCCACGACCTGCACGAGCACGACGGGTTCGTTTCGTTTGACCTGGTGCGTCCCGACGGCTTTGACATATCCGACGAGGAGCTGCTGGAGCTCGTCACGCGCATCGTGCACGAGCGCCGGCCCGACTTCTCATGCGTCGTCACGTTTGATTCGGGCTTTAGCTCGCCCGAGCGTCCGGCCGAGCAGCTGTAGCCCCGCTCCGCTCGTCCGCTAGTTTCCCTGCGCGCCCGAGATGCCGTTTTGTAAGACATTCCAGGCATCCATCGCCACGCCGCCCAAGTTCTGCGCGGTATCGCCCAGGTTTTGCGCCGTATCGCCCAGCTCTTGCGCCTTGTCTCCCAACTCCTGCGCCTTGTTGCTCAAGTCCTCCAGCGTATTGGAACTCGAGCTGTCCGCGCCGCCCTGGTCGCCGGACGCGTTGCCCGACGAGCCGTCCTTGCGCGTGAGCTGAATCTCGAGGTTACCGTTGTCGTTATAGTTGGCAGACGTCACGACCCAGTTGGCATCGATGACGGGCGTTGAGCCATCATCAGTCAGGACCACGGCATTCGAAAGATCGGCGCCGCGCGACTTGAGGATCTTCTTGGCGTTGGACCAGTACTGCCCCGGGATATCGCTCAGATCGACGGTGCTAGACGAGGCGAACTCGGTTTGTTCGGCAGTGGTATCGGCCGTTGAACTCCCTCGCTTGTTGAGCATGCCCGACACGATGGCAAACACAACCGACAGCGCAAAGAAAATCGCCAGCACGATGAGGATCTTCTTGATCACGCTCGACGAACGCGACGGCTTCTTCTCCTCGTCCTCGCCATATTGCGGAATCGACTTGGGGCACTCGCGATACGGCTCGTGCGACTCGTAGCGAGGCTGCGCCGTGCGAGGCATATACGTCGTCTGCTGAGGCTGCGGAATGGGATTCTGCGGCAGGCCATCATAGGGATTCGGCGTCGAGGCAGCATAAGAATCCTGCGGCGCGTAATCAAACGGATCCGGAGCTGCGTTGCCATAGGGGCCTTGCGAAGATGCAGCGTAAGAATCCTGCGCCGTGTCGCCATAGCCCATAACCCGGGTGGGCTCGGCCGAAGGCTGCGTCGCGGCGGGGTCGGTATAACCGGGGTTGGGAACAACGCGGGTCGCATCGGCGCTATCGCCAGCCTGCGCGGAACCGTAGCCGCCCATCACGGTTGTCTTGTCCTGATCCATGCAACGATTCCTTTCCGTCGCGCGTGAGCCTCAAGTTATCCATGCATTCTACCCGCGCAAAAGCCTATGATGGGCAGAGTCCGTCGGTATCTACAAGACATGCGCGGGCCTAAGGATCAAAAAGCCCCGCCGGGCCTTGTGAACTGCGCCCCAAAACTTGGACGGCTTAAATAAGAACTACGCCGCAAGGGACT
>CALKBO010000017.1 GCA_937989875.1 uncultured Collinsella sp.
GCGCGGCAAGGAGATATATTGCCAGACCGGAGGGGTCCCGGGGGCGGGAATCTGGACGTACACATTTCCTACACATCTTGGGATCCGACTAACGTTTGCCAGCCGTTACCTACCGCTCGCCGAGCATCTCTTTATATAAGGCAGTCTCATGGTTAAAGCGGATACGTCCCCCTAGCTAAAGCACAGCCAGCATCGAGCAACTCATCACGTTCTTCCACCGAGAACCCCTCGGCGTAGACGCGCACCACCGGTTCGGTCCCGCTAGGACGGACCAGCAGCCACGTGTCATCCTCGAATGCCAAACGCAAGCCATCCATATGGCTAACGTTTTGCGGCACCTTGCCACAAATCGACTTGGGGTTTACGCCCGGCAGCAGGGTTCGTAACGTTTCGGCATCTTCGGCCTCAAGGCGTAAATCGCGTCGACCGTAACTCGTCTTACCAAAACTGTCCTCGAGTTGGTCGACCAGAACGCCCAAAGGCGCGTCCGTCTTTGCCATAAGCTCACACAGAATCAGACAGGCGAGGATTCCATCGCGCTCGGGCATATGCGCGGCAATGCCGATACCACCGGCTTCTTCGCCGCCTATGAGGACGCCGCCCTTCTTCATCTCCGCCGCTATATATTTGAAACCGACCGGTTTGACGGTCACGCGGCAGCCAAGCGCCTCGGCAATGCGACGCACGAGCGTCGAGCACGAAAGATTGACGACGACGCGCCCCTCCAAATTACGAAATTGAACCAAGTCGCCCAAAACGAGCGCCATGATCTGATGCGGATGTATATATCTGCCGCGCTCGTCAACCGCGCCGATGCGGTCGGCGTCGCCGTCGGTCACCAGGCCAGCGCAAGCTCCGTCCTCGATAACCGTGCGCTCGCAAGCGTCCACCCAAGGCTCAACGGGGTCGGGGCAGATATCTTCTTGGTCAGACGCCTGCCCGGCGTGAATCTCGTGCACCTCAACGCCAAGCTCGCGCAGCAAGTCGGCTAGATAGCCCTGGGCTGCGCCGCCCATGGGATCGACAACCACGCGCAAGTGCGCGGCGCGGATGGCTTCGGCATCGACAAACGATGCCACCGCCTGCATATAGTCAGGAATGATATCCGCGGTGCGATATTGCCCCTCGATCCCCATTGGCTCGGGAGCCATAGTCTCTTCGAGCTCTTCGATGACATCCTGGTTGGCGGTCGAGCCGTCACCCATGCGAATCTTGAGGCACAGATAACCCTGCGGATGATGGGACCCCGTCACCATGAGCGCGCCGCACGCCTCACCGTCATAAGCCGCCGCCCACGTAAGGGCAGGGGTCGGGACAGGCCGCGAAGCGAGCACGGCGTCTAGCCCGTGCGCTGCTAGCGCGCCCGCCGCAAGCTCAGCGAACTCGCGCGCCAGGGGCCGGGTGTCGAACCCTATATATACCGTTTTGCCCGGATTGGTCTTTTGCCACAACTCGCCGACGGCATCGGCGATACGGGCAACGTTATCGGCAGTGAAGTCCTCATCGACGCGAGCGCGCCAACCGTCAGTTCCAAAATGAATTATCGCGCACACGCGCAGACACCTCACAGTGTTTGGATCATGGTACGCATGGGGTATACCCGCAACATGCACTCGGCAACCTGCCGGCACCAGCATTCACCATTTGGGCAAATGCTGCCGAGGACATGCAAGCAATAAAAAAACCGCCCAGTATGGAGCGGTTTTGCCCTTTATATATCGAGCGCCTCGGCCATCGCGGCCGTAGTGATTGCCGTGGTTCCACAGCAACTGCCCACCATTGCGGCACCGGCATGTCTCCATTCGATGCATGCGCGCGCGAAAGCTTCGGGATTCTCGTGCCATACGGGGCCATCCTGAGTCTGAACCGGATCGCCCACGTTGGGACGCACCGTGACGGGAGTAGTCGCCGATGCAACCATCCTGGGCACCGCCGCGTTCGCGGCCGCAAGCGAACAGCAATTAACACCAACCGAGTTTGCGCCGTGTTTTTCGGCGTACAAAACGGCTGCCTCGATGTTGAGGCCATCGCCCAACAGGTCGCCTTTATCGTCAACGACAAAACTCACCAGAACAGGCATGCCGTCGGCGGCATCTAGGGCGCCGGCAAGCATGGGCTGCAAATTACGGATAGACGTCACCGTCTCGATCAGCAGACCGTCAACGCCGGCGTTGAGCAAGGCGTGCGCCTGTTCGCGCGCAATGCCTCGGATTTCACGATACTCGGCAGAGTCCTCGGCAAACCACTCAATACCGATCGGGCCCATCGAGCCCACCAGCAGCTGAGGGTGCGCCTGGCGGGCATCGTCGACGGCCCCGCGATTGACCTCCGCCACGGACGGCGCAATCTGGTCGTGCTTGAGGGCATAGCTCGATGCCTGAAAGGTGTTGGTAATGAGCACCTGCGCGCCGGCGGCGACATACAAGCGATGGATACGAGAAACGGTCTGCGGCTCTGCCAGATTCCAAAACGCCGGTGGAATGTCGGCGGCATCGTACTCACTCAACAGAACACTGCCCATGGGACCCTGCGCCAACAAGGTCTCGCTCGACAAGCGGCGCGTAAGTTCCTCGGCACCAAAGCGGTTGTAATAACTCGTATCCATATATATCCCGCTATTCCTCGACGCTGATTCCCTGCTTTTCGAGATAGGCGAGCCAGCGGTTCATCGTGTCCTCGGAAAGCGCATGCTCCATCATGCAGGCCTCGGAATCGGCTCGCTCAAATTCGACACCGAGCTCCTGAACCAAAAACGTGCGGATGAGGCGATGACGGTACCAGATAGCCGTACCAACCTCGCGGCCGCGATCGGTCAGGACTACCTTGCCGTAGTGCGATTGCTCGACAAGCTCGGATGCCTTGAGCGCCGAAACCGCTTTATTGACCGATGCCTTGGAGACGCCAAGGCGCTGCGCGATGTCGACCGATCGCACGCCGTTGGTTTCCCCCTCTTCGCTTTCAATGCGAACCATGCACTCCAAGTAGTCTTCGTTCGCCACCGTCAGATGTAGTTCGCGCGAGCTATTTGTCGTATCCATGATCTTCCGTCCCTTCTGCATTCAATGGCTGATTCTACCCCATCCAAGCGTCGTGGTATGCCGTGGCATACCGTGCTAGAGTTCTTGTTGCACACGACGACCAAGATTGGAGCGGTCTTTATGGAAAACACCACCACGAGCCCCGATGTCCTCGAACGCTTTTTGCGCTACGTCCAGATCAACACGCAGTCCGAGGATGCAAACTGCGACCAGGTACCCTCGAGCGCCGTTCAGTTTGACCTTGCCAACGTGCTGGCTGAAGAGCTGCGCGAGCTTGGTGCGGAAGATGCCCACGTGACCGAGCACGCCTATGTCTGCGCGCATATCCCCGCAAGTGCGGGCGCTGAGGACAGGCCCGCCCTGGGCCTGATCGCCCATCTCGACACCACCGAAGTTGCACCGGGCGCCGGCGTGAAGCCGCACATCGTACACTACGAAGGTGGCGACCTGGTCTGCGGCACGGTTGACGGTAAGCCCGTTGCCATGAGTACCGCCAAGCTTCCCGTCCTGAATGACCTCGCGGGTGAGGACCTGGTCTGCAGCGATGGCACCACGCTGCTGGGCGCGGATGACAAGGCAGGCGTCGCCGAGATCATGTCGCTTGTCGCGCGTATCGCTCAGGACCCTTCTCTGCCCCATCCCGCACTCGGCATTTGCTTCTGCCCTGACGAGGAGATCGGCCACGGAGCCGAGCTGTTGGATATCGATACCTTTGGCTGCAAGTACGCCTACACGGTCGACGGCGGCCCCATCGGCGAGCTGGAGTGGGAGTGCTTTAACGCCGCCGAGGCGACCGTCCGCTTTGAGGGCCAGTCCATCCACCCGGGCGACGCCAAGGGCCGTATGATCAACGCAGGCAATCTGTTCTGCGACTTCAACGCGTTGCTCCCCTACGTGCAGCGCCCGGAGTATACGGAAGGCTACGAGGGCTTTTATCACCTTGAGGGTGTATCTGCGACCGTCGATCACGCCACAGCGCGCTATATCGTCCGCGACCATGACGCCGCCAAGTTCCAGCAGAAACTCGACCTTATTGATGCCGCCGCCTCGATGCTCAACCAGCGTCTGGGTGAGGAGCGCGTGACGGTCGAGATTAAGCAGCAGTATCGAAATATGGCCGAGATCGTTCGTGACTATCCCGAGCTTATTGATGTTGCCAAGGAAGCCTACCTTGCCTGCGGCGTTGATCCCCAAGTGCTGCCGATTCGTGGCGGCACCGACGGCGCTCAGCTGTCGTTCCGCGGTCTGCCCTGCCCCAACCTTTCCACCGGCGGCTATTGCTACCACGGCGTCAACGAGTTCGTCCCGGTCAGTTCGCTCGTCAAGATGACCGACGTGCTCCAGGAGCTCGTCGCCCGCTTTGCATAAGCCTGGCTGCACAAGTCCAAAAGACGAATCGCCCCGTCCTCAACCGAGAACGGGGCGATTTTTTTGCTGCAATGAGAACAGGCTGACGCACGCCAACCTCTTAACGCAAGGAGTGTCCCAAACTGCCGGCACAAAAGGAACGTCCCCAAGTGCCAAGTGTTCCGGCAACGCCGATGTTTTGGCGCGGACAGCGAAAACCCGCCAGAGCGAGCAAGGTGCCTTGAAACAAGGCGGCATTGATCTTTTGATCATGCCGCCGAAGTTGAAAGGCAGATTGCCGCTCTGGCGGGTTTGCAGCGTCAAGCGGTTACGCGGTTTGGTAAAACCGCGTAACTCTAGTAGTTGGCTTCGTAGCCGTTGCCGTCGCCGGTGGGCTCTTCGTAGTAGTCCGAATCGTTTGAATCGCTTGAGTCATCGGAATCGTCAGAGCTGACCGATGAGGTTGCGGTACCGTTTGCGTAGTCGTCAGACGTGTCGTTGTTCAGGTCACCGATCGTAGAGCTGGAACCGTCGGAAAGACCCATGGTGTTGGGACCCTTGGGATCCTTGCCGGCATCGACGCGCTCCATCATTTCCTTGAGCTCGTCCTCGTAGACAAAGACGTAGCTCACACCGTCGATCATGGTGCTGTCGTCGGCGTACGAGGGCAGGTTGGCCGAGTAGATACCGTCGACATCCATACCGCGCATGGCGTTGACCGTAGCCACGATATCCTGAACGCTCATATCGGTTACGAGCATATCGGACAGCGAATTAACCAGGCCAAAGATCTTTGTGGCATCGAAGTTATTGAGAATCTGGTTGGCAAGGGCGCCAAGCACCTGACGCTGGTGGCGCATGCGCGTGTAATCGCCGTCGGCATAGGTGTAGCGGCAGCGGGCATAGGTAAGGGCGGTGGCACCGTCCATATGCTGCTGGCCAGCGGTAATCTTAATATCCAGGTGCTCGGGGTCGTCAACATCATCGGTTGCGTTAATGTCGATACCGCCAACCGAATCAATCAGCGCCTGCATACCGTCGAAGCTGACCTCGGCATAGTGGGAAATCTGAACACCGCACAGCTCGTTGACCGCCTCGACCATGGCCTCGGCGCCGCCAACGGTATGGCAGGCGTTGATCTTCATGGTCTCGCCCTTGTACTCGACCTTGGTGTCGCGCGGAACGGAAATGAGCGTCGCCTGTTTTTGCGTGGGGTCGATGCGTGCCAGGATAATCGAGTCGGCACGATACGTATCCTCGCCCGGACGGCCGTCGGTGCCAAGAAGCAGCACGTAGAACGGATCCTTTGCCTCATCGGTGTCAACCAGAACCCGACGCAGATTGTCGGTAATGACATTAGAATCGCCGAGCTTGCCCATAATGGTAGCAAACCACAGGCCGGCAGCGGTAGTGGCACTCAGCAGCACACCAAGCACGACAATGAGCGCGACGTGACGAATCGTGTGGCTACGACGACGTTGACGAGCGCGCTCGGAATAGCGAGCCACGTTATCGCGACTGTAGATCTTGGCCTGCGCACCAGTTGAGGGTCTTCGGGCGGTGGTATCCGCGAGGGGCTTTTTATTAAACATAGGCAACCTGTATTAGTAGATGACGGGATCGGGGACGGAAGCATGCTCGACATGCGCGCCGAGCGCCTGCAGCTTTTCGACAAACTGCTCGTAGCCGCGCTTGATGTGATGGATGGCCGAAACCTCGGTCGTCCCGTCGGCGATCAAGCCCGCTACGACGAGGGCCGCTCCGCCACGCAGATCGGGCGAGGTAACCTGTGCACCCGAGAAGCCCTTGACGCCATGAATCATGGCATGATGGCTCTCGATACGAATGTCGGCACCCATGCGCACCAGCTCAGAGGCAAACATAAAGCGATTCTCGAAGATGTTCTCGGTAATAACGGAACTGCCGTCGGCAAGGGCGGAGAGCACCATAATCTGCGCCTGCATGTCCGTCGGGAAGCCGGGGAACGGAAGCGTCTGGATGTCGACCGGCTTGATACGCTCGGCACGGTTTACATGGACGCCATCCTCGACGCGCTCGCAGTCGATACCCATGAGCTCCATCTTCTTGAGCACCATGCCCAAGTGAATGGGGCAAAAGCCCGTGACATCGACACCGCGATCGTCGGCCATCAACGCACCGGCAACGATAAAGGTACCGGCCTCGATGCGGTCGCCCACCACGCGATGGGTAACGGGATGCAGCTCTTCCACGCCCTCGATGGTCACGACGGGCGTACCCGCGCCGACAATCTTGGCGCCCATCTCGTTGAGCATGTTGGCGAGATCGACGATCTCGGGCTCGCGGGCGGCATTGTCGATAACCGTGGTGCCCTGCGCGCGCACGGATGCCATGATGAGGTTCTCGGTCGCACCGACGCTGGCGAACTCGAGCGTGACGGTGGTACCGCGCAGACCTTGGGGCGCATTAGCGTTGATGTAGCCGTGGGCGGTATCGAACTCAACGCCCAGGGCCTCAAGACCAAGAATGTGCATATCGATCTTGCGAGCACCCAGGTTGCAGCCGCCCGGCATGGCGATCTTGGCGCGATGGAAGCGACCCAGCAGGGGTCCCATCACGGCGGTGGAAGCACGCATCTTGGCAACGAGCTCGTAGGGGGCCTCCCAAGAATCGACCTGAGAGGTATCAATCTCGAGCGTGTGCTCGTCAAGGACATCGATTGTGGCGCCCATACCCTTGAGCACCTTGCCCATCACGTGGACATCGGAAATATCGGGCACGTTCTGCAGCGTCGTCTTGCCCGGCGCCAGAAGCGTTGCCGCCATGAGTTTGAGCGCGGAGTTCTTGGCGCCCGAAACGGGCACAGAGCCTCCGATGGCGTGGCCACCCTCAACGCGGATAATATCCAAGGTCTACCCTTTCAAAAAGCATGCCCGGGATGGCTGGGCCATCCCGGGCATGATGTGTTCGCAAATGGTCGAACGCTAAATCGTTTGACTATTGGGCAAGCTTGAGCTTACACCATGCGATTTCATTATAGAGGTAGGCGCGGCGTGCATCATCCTCCGACAAATTACCCAGCTTCTCTTCAAAACCTTGAATATCAGCTTTAAGCTTGTCGGCATCGACGGTCGCCAAATCGCAAGCGCGCTCGGCGAGAACGGTCACGACATCGTCCGCAACCTGGGCATAGCCGCCGGCCACGGCAAACGTGTGGTCGACAGTGCCCATGGCCTTATCGGAAACGCGAACGTAACCGCGGTCGATCGTGCAGATCTCGCTGGAGTGAGCAGGCAGAACGCCAAACTCGCCATCCGTGGACGGAATCGACACAAACGCAGCGTCGCCCTCATAGGCGCAGCTCACGGGGCACACGATGCGGATACGCATAACCTACTTCTCCCCCATCTTGCGGGCGCGCTCGCGCACGTCCTCAATCGTGGAAGCATAGCGGAAAGCCTGCTCGGGCAGGTCATCGGCCTTGCCGTCGACAATCTCAGCGAAGGAGCGGACGGTATCCTCGACGCGGACGTAGACACCGGGGTTGCCGGTGAACTTCTCGGCGACGTGGAAGGACTGCGAGAGGAACTGCTGGATCTTACGGGCACGGTTGACCGTAAGACGCTGCTCCTCGGACAGCTCGTCCATACCCAGGATGGCGATGATGTCCTGAAGGTCGGAGTACTCCTGCAGGAGCTCCTGGACCTTGACGGCGACACGGTAGTGCTCCTCGCCGACGATCGAGGGATCGAGAGCGTCGGAGGAAGACGCGAGCGGGTCGATAGCCGGGAACAGGCCGAGCGACGAAATACTACGCGAAAGAACCGTGGTGGCATCGAGGTGCGTAAACGTCGTGGCAGGCGCCGGGTCGGTCAGGTCGTCTGCGGGGACGTAGACAGCCTGGACGGAGGTAATGGAGCCCGTCTTGGTCGAGGTAATGCGCTCCTGGAGGTCGCCCATCTCGGTTGCCAGCGTGGGCTGGTAACCAACGGCGGACGGCATACGGCCCAGCAGTGCGGAAACCTCGGAACCTGCCTGGGAGAAGCGGAAGATGTTGTCGATGAACAGCAGAACGTCCTGGCCACGATCACGGAAATACTCAGCGGTGGTAAGGCCGGCCAGACCGATGCGCAGACGCGCTCCGGGCGGCTCGTTCATCTGACCATAGACCAAGCAGGTCTTGTCGATAACGCCAGACTCGCTCATCTCGAGGAACAGGTCGGTGCCCTCGCGGGTACGCTCGCCGACGCCGGTGAACACCGAGGTGCCGCCGTGCTCCTGGGCGAGGTTGTTGATGAGCTCCTGAATCAGAACGGTCTTGCCGACGCCGGCGCCGCCGAACAGGCCCGTCTTGCCGCCACGGATGTAGGGCTCGAGCAGGTCGACAGCCTTGATGCCGGTCTCGAAGATCTCGGTCTTGGTGGTGAGCTCGTCGAAACGGGGCGCTGCATGGTGGATGGGGTAGAACTCCTCCACCTCGGGCATGGGCTTGCCGTCGACGGGCTTGCCCATGACGTTCCAAATGCGGCCGAGCGTCTTGGGACCAACGGGCATCTTCATGGGCTCACCGGTATCGGTGGCGATGAGGCCGCGCTGCAGGCCGTCGGTCGAGGACATGGCGACCGTGCGGACGACGCCGCCCGGAAGCTGGCTCTCGACCTCGAGGATCGTGCTCAGGTGACCGATCGGGGTCTCGGCCTCGACCGTGAGCGCGTTGTAGATCGGGGGCACCGCGCCGTCAAACTTGACGTCGACGACAGGGCCGATGATTCGCACGATGCGACCATCACCGGCAGTCGTCTTCTTGGTGGCTTCCTCGACCGCAAGCTTTACGGTGTTATTAGCCATTACTGTTCCTCCAATGCTGAGGCTCCGCCGACGATCTCGTTAATCTCGGTCGTGATCGAAGCCTGGCGCACGCGACTATACGTGCGGGTAAGGGTCGAGATGATCGCGGTGGCGTTTTCCGTCGCGGAGTGCATGGCCTTGCGGCGTGCACCCTGCTCGGCAGCCGCCGAATCGATCAGGGCCTGGTAGATGACCGTCAGGATATAAGACGGCACAAGCTTGCCGAGAACATGCTCGGGAGAGGGCACGAACTCGAACGTGGACGAGATGCGCTTAGGGGCGTCGGTCTCGTTCTTACGCGGACCGTGGGCCATAGCGATCATCTCGGGGTCGAGCGGCAACAGATGCTCGACGCGAAGCTCCTGATCCACGCGGTTCTTGGCGTGGTGGTAGACAAGCTCGACACGGTCAAGCTCACCGGCACGATACGCATCGCAGATATGAGAGGAGATCATGCGGGCCTGATTGAAATCGGGCTCAGAGGAGTTGCCCTCAAAGTGCATGACGACGTTTTCTCGGTCACGGAAATACGTGGCCGGTTTGCGCCCACACGCGATGATCTCGCACTCGATGCCGTCGTTCGCCCAAGAAGCGGCGAGCTTTTCGGCCGTGCGCTCCACCGTCGTATTGAAACCGCCGGCAAGGCCGCGGTCCGAGGCAATAACGACAATCAGGCCATGCTTGACGCTCTCATGCTTCTGCAGTATGGGATCGGTGCCCGAACAGGAGGCGTCGCCGGCGACCGTCAACATGACGTCGGTCAGCGCCTCCTTATAGGGCTCGGCCTGCTTGGAGCGATCGAGAGCACGACGGATCTTGGCCGTAGAGACCATCTCCATCGTGCGCGTGATCTGCTTGGTCGTGGTAACCGAGGAGATTCGCTTCTTAATGTCGCGAAGGTTGGCCATGGGGCTTAGTTCTCCTCTGATCCAGAAACATCCGAATGGTGCTTGGCCATGAACTGCTGCTTGAAGTCGCCGATGACGCGCAAGAGCTCAGCCTTGGTGTCATCATCGATCTTCTTGGCGCGAACCTTGTCGAGCAGCGAGCCAAAGCCATTGTCCATGTACTCGATGAGCTCGGCACGGAAAGGCAGCACGTCGGCAATCTCCAGGTCATCCAGGAAGCCCTCGTTGCCAGCGAACAGCGTAACGATCTGCTCGCCAACCTCAAACGGCTTGTAACGCGGCTGCTTCAGGAGCTCGGTCATGCGAGCACCATGGGTCAGCTGCTTTTGCGTGGCCTCGTCGAGGTCGGAGCCGAACTGCGTAAAGCCGGCGAGCTCCTGGTACGAAGCGAGGTCCAGACGGAGGTTGCCGGCGACCTGCTTCATAGCCTTGGTCTGCGCGTCGCCACCGACGCGGGACACGGAAATGCCCACGTCAACTGCCGGGCGCTGGCCCTGGAAGAAGAGCTCGGACTGCAGGTAGATCTGACCGTCGGTAATGGAAATGACGTTGGTCGGAATGTAGGCCGAGACGTCACCGTCCTGGGTCTCGATGATCGGCAGTGCCGTCATGGAGCCGTAACCGTTCTTCTTGGACATCTTGACGGCACGCTCGAGCAGACGAGAGTGCAGGTAGAAGATGTCGCCAGGATAGGCCTCGCGTCCGGGCGGACGATGCAGCGTCAGCGACATCTGACGGTAGGCCACAGCCTGCTTGGACAGGTCATCGTAGATGACGAGCACGTGGCCACCGGGGTTGGTCTCGCTGGCGGGCTTGCCGTCCTCGCCGTTGTACATGAAGAACTCGCCGATAGCGGCACCGGCCATAGGCGCGATGTACTGCATAGGGGCGGAATCGGCAGCGGTGGCCGAAACGATGATGGTGTAGTCGAGCGCACCGTGCTGAGCGAGGGTCTCGCGGATGTTGGCAACCGTGGAGGCCTTCTGGCCGATGGCGACATAGATGCAGACCATGCCCTTGCCGCGCTGGTTGAGGATAGCGTCGATGGCGATGGCGGTCTTACCGGTCTTACGGTCGCCGATGATGAGCTCACGCTGACCGCGGCCAATAGGCACCATGGAGTCAATAGCGAGCAGACCGGTCTGAACCGGCTCACACACCGGGGTACGGTCGATGACGCCGGGGGCCTTGAACTCGATGGGGCGACGGTGCGTGGCGACGATGTCGCCCAGGCCGTCGATGGGCTGGCCGAGCGGATTGACGACGCGGCCGAGCATGGCACGGCTCACGGGGATATCCATAATGCGGCCAGTGGTGCGGCACTCGTCGCCTTCCTTGATGGAGTCGACGGCACCGAACAGAACGGCGCCGACCTCGTCACGGTCAAGGTTCTGGGCAAGGCCGAAGACGGTCTCACCGGTATCGGAGCTCTTGAACTCCAGAAGCTCGCCTGCCATGGCGCTCTTGAGGCCGGAGACGCGCGCGATGCCGTCGCCTACCTCGTCGACCGTTGAAACCTCATGCGTATCGACCGTCGCGGAGAGGCTCGTGAGCTGCTCCTGCAGTTTCTTGGCGATATCCTGGGCATTGAGGGTTTCGGACATTAGGCTTCACCTCCGTACGAATTAGCAGAATTTGCGAGGGTCTCCTGCGCGATGCGCAGCTGCGTCTTGACGGAAATGTCACGACGCTCGCCGCGGGCCTCGAGCACCAGGCCGCCCACGATAGACGGGTCAACCTGCTCGATAAGGAATACCTTGCGGCCGAAGTCCTGCTCGCATTTCTTAGTGATGGTTTGACGCAGCTCGTCGTCGAGCGGGATCGCCGTGGTGACGGTCACGCCCACTACATCCTCGTCTTCCTCGGCAACATACTTAAAGGCAGCTGCCACCTTGGGAAGAAGGTCGAGCTGGTCGCGCTTGGACATGGTGTCGAGCACGGCGATGATCTCGGGGCTGGCAGAAGCCAGGCGCTCGATCATCTCGAGGTCCTCGAACACATGGTTCTCGGCCTTAGCGGCTTCCAGAAGGGAGCGCGCGTAGGTCTCGAGCACCTTGTCCTGATAGCGGCTAGTCGGCATTCAGGCTACCTGCTTCCTGGATGTAGCGCTCGATGAGCTTCTTCTGCTCGGCCTCGTCCTCGAGTGCCTCGCCCACGATCTTGGTGGCGACGGCAACGGACAGGTCGGCGATGGAGCTCGCGGCACCGGCGTAGATGGACTTGCGCTCGTCCTCGACGGTCGTATGAGCCTTGGCGATGATCTCCTCGGCCTCCTCGTGAGCAGCCTCGATGATACGGGCGCGCTCGGACTCGGCGTCCTTACGGGCCTCGAGAACAATGTCGGCAGCCTGACGACGGGCGTCGGTGACGATCGAGTCGGACTCAGAGCGCTTGGCGATAGCCTCCTGCTTGGTCTTCTCGGCCTCGTCGAGGCTCTCCTCGATCTTCTTGCCACGCTCCTCCATGGTTTTCATGATGCCCGGCAGGGCGACCTTAGCCAGCACGATCCAGATGATCAGGAAGGCGATAAGCGCCGGGATGAACTCCGCCATCTTAGGGATGAGGATGTCCGCACCGGCAGCGCCGTCCTCAGCGAACGCGGAAACCGGCATGAGCAGCGCGGCCGCGGACGCGGAGAGTGCGATCGCGCTCTTCTGGGATGAAAGATTCATACTTGACGCTCCGTGCTATTTAACGATCAGCGCGACAACGAAGCCGATCAGAGCCAGAGCCTCGCCGAAGGCGGAGCCCATGATGAAGACGGTGAACACGCGGCCCTGGACCTCAGGCTGACGGGCCATAGCACCCGTAGCACCCAGAGCAGACAGGCCGATAGCAAGACCAGCGCCGATAACACCGAGACCGTAACCGATAACTCCCACGATTCCTCCTTTGTCGTGCGTGTCTTATTTCACGCAGGATAACCTTTTTATAACTGCCGGGCTCCATGGGTACGGGCACCGGCGGTTTAACGAATTACCTTACCTTTAAGGCGCGAACGGAAGACTACTCCTCCTCCGCGACCTCCTCTGCCTCGGAGACATACACGGCGGTAAGGACCGTGAAGACGTAAGCCTGGATGGCGCCGACCACAAGCTCGATCGCATAGATCAGGATGAGGATGGCAAGCCAGGCCAGCGAAGGCAGGGCGCCGACGGCGTGGGCCGCGGAAACCTGCTGAAGCAGCGGCTGCATGAACATGCTCGCCATGATGGCGAACGAGCCCATGACCACGTGTCCTGCGAACATGTTGCAGAACAGACGAACGGCGAGCGTGATGAGGCGCAGGAAGGTCGAGAAGAGCTCGACGACCCACACGAGCACGTTCATCGGGAAGCTCACGCCCTGCGGGGCGAGGCTCTTGATGTAGCCGATCACGCCGTGAGCCTTGCATCCGTAGTAGATGAAGTACACGAAGGCGAAGATGGCGAGCGCGGCGGTGGAGCCGATTGCGCCGGTGCCGGGCTTCATTCCCGGGATCAGGCCGATCATGTTGTTGATCAGAATGAACAGGAAAAGCGAGCACAGGAACGGGAAGTGCTTCTTCCAGTTCTCACCCACGACGCCCTTGCCGATATCGTTCTCGACGTACTCGATGATGTACTCGAAACCGTTGACGAAGAAGCCCTTGGGAACCAGGGTCTGCTTCTTCTTGAACACGGCCAGGACGATCAGGAGCACGATCGTGGAGACGATCAGCCAAAACGAGTACTGCGTGATGCCGCAGCTCAGATCGCCCACGACAGGGGTGGAGCTGAACTCGCTGACCAGATGATTAATCTCATCAGGCAGCTTTTCAAAAATTTCCACGACTTACCTTTCGACCTCATGAGGATCTCGCAGCGCCTTGGCGACGCGAACCGCGCAGGCGGCCATAAAGGCCACGAAGCCGATCGCCTCGCCCAGGAGGAACATGCGAAATGCCTCTCCGAACAACACAAACACAACCAAGGTAAAGACAAGCAACGCGATTGCCGAGACCGCGAGACTCACCATACCCTTGAGCATGTCCGCATTCTGCTTATCGTCAAGAACCGGCTTGAGCGTAAAGACAAAGGGAAGGAAGGCAATCGCGCCCGCGATGGCACCTGCAACGATAGCGAGCAGATCGGCTATCTGAAACACTGGCGTCCTCACTTTCCTTTTTTATCGCCTCACAGGACAGTTCCCGCCAAACATTGGTGACTATTGTACGAGCCAATCGCTAAAGTACAACCGAAAAAGCATCGGTTAATACGCACCTGTTCGTTTTCTTAAGACCTTCTTTATGCCGCAGGTACGGTAATACGTTTTTCTCGAACCCTGCAGGGCAAAACGTCCGTTAACAGGAGTGCGCGCGGTCGTCTTTTGCTCGCCCGCGCGCACCATTTCTTCGTATTTTCGACGTTAGCCGGTATGGCCCAGAGATTACAGCGTGCCGTAGATGCGGTCGCCGGCGTCGCCCAGGCCGGGAACGATGTAGGCAGCTTCGTTGAGATGGTCGTCGATGGCGCAGGTATAGATATGCACATCGGGGTCCTTCTCAGTCAGCGACTTGAGGCCCTCGGGGGCCGCGACGATGCACAGCATGCGGATGTCCTTGACGCCGCGCTCGCGCAGGTAGCTGATGGCCATCTCGGCCGAACCGCCCGTGGCGAGCATGGGGTCGACGACCAGGCAGATGCGCTGGTCGATATCCTTGGGCATCTTGCAGTAATACTCATGCGGCTCGTGGGTAACCTCGTCGCGCTCCATACCGATGTGGCCCACGCGAGCGGAGGGTACCAAGTCGAGGATGCCATCGACCATGCCAAGGCCCGCACGCAGAATGGGAACGATGGCGAGCTTTTTGCCGGCGAGCTGCTTAAACGTTGCGGTGGTGATGGGGGTCTCGACTTCGACGTCTTCCATGGGCAGGTCGCGCATGGCCTCGTAGCCGTCAAAAAGTGCGAGTTCGCGCACGAGCTGGCGGAACTGGTTGGTGCCGGTGTTTTTGTCGCGCAGAATCGACAGCTTATGCTGGACGAGCGGGTGATCGACAAGGGTCACACGGGACGTATCGTAGGTGACGGTCATGGGTTGATTGCCCCTTTCGTTGCGGCCGGAAGATGGCCTTGCTGACAAGGCGCATGGCGATGTTGTTGCCGCGCGCCGTGCATAAGTTTAACGGTTTGTTGTATCGAGCAGCTCGTCGCAACCCTACTGAGCGGTGTTGAGCGAACGCTTGACGGCATCACGCCAACCAGCGAGATTGCTCTCACGGCGCTCGGCGGACATATGGGGAAGGAAGGTCTTAACGATCTGAGCGTTTTGCTCCAGCTCCTCCAGGTCCTCCCAATAGCCGACGGCAAGGCCCGCCAAGTACGCGGCACCGATCGCCGTGGTCTCCACCGTCTCGCACTGCAACACGGGGATATCCAGCAGATCGGCCTGGAATTGCATGATGAACTCGTTGCGCGAGGCACCGCCATCGACAGACAGGCGCTCAATCGAAAGTCCCACGTCCTGCTCCATGGCGCGCAGCACGTCGTAGCTCTGATATGCCATGGATTCGCAGGCGGCACGTACGATGGTCGCACGGCTCGAGGCGCCGGTCAGACCGCACACGATACCGCGGGCATGCGGGTCCCACCAGGGAGCGCCCAGACCCGCAAAGGCGGGAACGAAGTAGCAGCCCTCATTGTCGTTGATCGAAGCGGCGAGTTGCGCGGACTCGCTCACACTCGAGATGATGCCCATGTTGTTGCGCAGCCAGTTCATGGTTGAGCCGGCGGCAAAGATAGAACCCTCGAGCGCATAGCTGATCTTGCCGTCCGCGGCGATACCGATCGTGGAGACCAGACCGTTCTTGGATTCGACGACCTCGTCGCCGGTGTTCATGAGCATAAAGCAACCCGTGCCATAGGTGTTTTTGGTCTGGCCGGGATGGAAGCAGCAGTGGCCGAACAGCGACGCCTGCTGATCGCCCGCCACGCCCATGATGGGCGGCATGTTGGTCATGATGTCGCTCGCGACGCGGCCGTAGTCGCCCGAGCTCCAACGAACCTCGGGCATCATGGAACGTGGAACGTCAAAGAGCGCCAGCAGGTCGTCGTCCCAATCGAGCGTATGGATATTAAAGAGCGCCGTGCGGCTGGCATTGGTGTAGTCGGTGGCAAAGACCTGGCTGCCGGTAAGGTTGTAGATGAGCCAGGTGTCGATGGTGCCGAACATGAGGTCGCCCGCCGCCGCGCTCTCACGCGCACCGTCGACGTTGTCGAGGATCCACTGCACCTTGGAAGCCGAGAAATACGGATCGAGCGTGAGTCCCGTGCGGGAGCGCACCAGCTCTTCTGCGCCCCGCTCGACCAGCTCGTCGATCAGAGGTGCGGTGCGACGGCATTGCCACACGATGGCGTTATAGATGGGTTGGCCGCTTATGCGGTCCCACACCACCGTGGTCTCGCGCTGGTTGGAGATACCGATGGCGGCGATGCGGTCAGAATGGATGCCGCTCTTAAACTGGACCTCCATCATCACGCCGATCTGGCTGGCAAGCACCTCCATGGGGTCTTGCTCTATCCAACCGGGACGCGGGAAGCTGGTTTTGACGCTACGACGTGCCTGCGCGACGATGCAGCCGTACTCGTCGACGATGGTCGCAAGTACCGAGGTGGTGCCGCAGTCGAGCGCCATGATGTAGGAACCGCCAAAGTTAAACGAGGCATCTTCCATGCCCAGGCTGCCCAGATTCAACGACATCGCTTACACCTTTCTATTGCATCGGGTCGGACAGGACCCGTTCGATCTCTGATGCGGGAAGTGCGCCTTGGCGCAGGATCTGGAGCCCGCCGTGCTGGAACGACACGATGGTCGAGGCGTCGCGACACGGGGTCTCGCCGGCGTCGACGGCAACATCGACCCCCTCCAAGATGCGACCTTCGACGGCGACAAAGCTTGCCGGCGAGGGCGCGCCGTGTGTGTTGGCGCTCGTGCAGGCGAGGGAACTGCCGCAGGCGCGGATGAGCGCTTGGACCACGGGAGAGGCCGAAGCGCGCAGGGCCACGGTGTCGTCGGCAGCACGCATAAAGGTCGGCACGCAGGGAGCCGCCTTGACCACGATAGTCAGGGCTCCCGGCCAGCATCGTCGCGCAAGTACGCGGGCATCTTCCGGGATATCCACGCCATAGCGGTCGAGTGCCTCGACGCCATCGACCAGCCAGGCGACCGTTTGGGTGAGTTCACGTTGCTTGAGAGTGAAGATACGGCGGTAGCCGGTACCGAGCGCAGGGACCGCGGCGCCATTGACGGCAGCCTGCGGATCGCGCGGCCACGATGGGAATTCGCCTGTATCTTGGGGCACGGCGTCCGAGAAGGCGTTGACCGCCACGGCGACACCGTAGACCGTCTCGGTCGGGATCAGCGCCAGGCCGCCACAGCCGAGCACCTCGGCCGTACGCTCGACGGCGAGCCGATGCGGCTCGCGCGTTCCCTCGTATACCCGATAGACCGTCTGCATGTGTATGCCAGCCCCTTACGCTCTGGTGAAAGTTTGTTTACTGAGGGGCATTCTCGCACGAAACATTCAGCCTATTTGCCCAGAGCGCATGTTGGTTTGGTGAGCGGCTCTAGTAGTCGGTGAAAGTGAGGGGGTTATTGGACTGCGACGAACTTCTTTGGCCTGCCGGCGTGGCGTCTTTGGGCGGCGTAGCGCTCGATGCTGTCTATCGTTATCATCCGACGGCCGTCGACGAGTTCAACATCGAGCTTTCCGGCTTTGACCAGCGCGGTAATCCGCGGAGCGGAGACTTTGAGGTCCAGCGCTGCATCTTTAAATGTTCGGCACGCCGCTTCCCGAGCGTCCTCGTGGTCGATTTCGACTGAAAGGGCCACGACCTCGGCCGAGCGTTCGTACCCTGCCGGAGTCAAACCGTTGTTGAGGTCGTCGGCCAAAAACGCCATCAGCGCCTCGGTGGCATGGGTAATCGCTTCTTCGCGCGTATCGCCATCGGCAAAGGCGCCGGGAAGCTGCGGGAAGCTGGCGCAGTAACCGTCGTCTTCTTTTATGAGAACGCAGTCATAGGTAAATCGCTGCCTCATTTTGCCTCCAACTACCATCCAGCTTGGCGACGAATACTTGCCCACGTGCCCTTCTTTGGTCGATCACCACCAGAGCCGTTCACGGTGACAACACGATCGCCAGAAACATACTTAGCATGACTACCGACTTGCGCGACCTTCACGAATCCATCGTGCTTGAGTAGGGCAATGATTTCCCGAAAGGTAGGAGGTTGCATGGGCCGACCTCTTTCAGCCGTCCTAATTATAAACTACTTTATAATTTTTGTTAACCAGTTAATAAATATTACTGGCGCTGCTTGGGCTCGGTGACGATGGCTCGGACGATACGGGGACGATCGGTGAGGTCGTGGACGATGCGCACGTCCGACAGACCCGCTTGACGACAGAGCTCGGCCGCGGCATCGAGGGCGCCCTCGTAGAGCTCGCAGGCAAACAGGCCGCCGGCGCGCAGCATGTAAGGCGCCGCATTGAGCAGGCGGCGGAAGATATCGAGGCCGTCGGCGCCGCCCTCGAGCGCCAGGTCGGGCTCAAAGTCCTTGACCTCGTGCGGCAGCGAGCGCATGACGCCAGTCGGGATGTAAGGTGGGTTGGAGACGAGCACATCAAAGGTGCCCCACTCTTCGCGGGGAATGGAACTCACCAGGTTGGTGAGGCTAAAGGCAACCTCATCTGCCGTGAGGCCGAGGGCGTCGCGGTTTTTGGTAGCAAGGTCGATGGCGCGCGGCTCGATATCGGTAGCAGTGCAGGTGACGTGGCCGCGGCGCTCCCAGGCAAGGGAGAGCGAAATGCAGCCCGTGCCGCAGCCGACCTCGAGAACGCGGGCAGTGCAGGGCTCGGTTGGGGCAGGCGCAGCGGCATCCTGAGCTAAAGCCGTCTCCTGGCCGGCACCCTCGATGGCGATGCCGTATTCGTCGAGCTCGGACTCGGCGGCTTCCGCGGCTTCGGCTTCTGCTGCCTGCGCGGCGGCTTCCTCGGCCTCGCGATCGGCCAGTTCCTCGGCATAGGCACGGCTGCCCAGTACGTCGCCGCCTAGCGCCGCCTCATCGGCAGCCGTCAGGTTAGCGGCACGGCGCTCGGCGGTCGCCCGTTCGTCTGCCAGCGCAGCCTCGGCCTTGCGTGCCTCCTCGACCTCATCGTTCCAAGGCAGCTCAACACGCTGACGGGCAGCAGCCTCGGGGCTCAGCACCTCGGCATCCAGATAATTGAGGACTTCCTCGACGAGCATCTCGGTTTCGGGGCGCGGAATGAGCACACCGGGGGCGCACGCGACGTCAATCATGCGAAACTGCGTGCTGCCGGTGATGTACTGTAGCGGCTCGCCTTTGGCGCGACGAACGACGGCCGCATGCATGGTCTCGAGCTGGGCCGCGTTAAGCGTCTCGTCCATACGCATATATAGGTCAATACGCGCCAGGCCTGTGGCGGCGCACAGCAGCCACTCGGCAGAAAGACGGGGGTGCTCCTCGCCGCGCTCGGCCAGGTACTCCTTGGTCCACTCGAGACAACGCTTGATGGTCCAGATCTCGTTTGCCATGGGCCCTCCCCTCTTAAGCGCCGGACGGCGCGCGAATGTCGGAGCAGATTGTACGCGAGGGTGGCACGCGGCAAGAGACAATTGGAAGCGATTATCGAGAATCAGCCCAGAATTTTGCTTGGAGCCCGCCTAGAGTGTTCATTCGTCGACGTCTAAATCTGCATTCGTCAAGCTTTTGGCAAGGTTGACCCAAAACTGACCAATATCTAACCAAGAACTTGCCAAATCACTTGACGCGCGACGCATCAAAAAATGACACGCGACTTCTTGGACGATTTTTTGAGCATTATTTTCGATAGCAGATGAATGCCGCTAATTTCTTTGAGCAGGTAGCCGGCTTAATGCCCATCAAAGCCGATTAAATAACATCTCAAAGCAATGTGCCCAACCTAGTCATTTAAGAACGTCCCCAATGACTGCCATGGAAACCCCGCAGGTTGAGCATACCGCATCCGGAGCAAGGCAGCGCCGCAGGTAGAGGACGGACAGCGAGCGGGCCGCATTTGAGACAAGGTGACGTGAAACGAAAGGGCGCTGACCTTCTGGTCGCGCCCTTGAAGTTGAACGTCAGATTGTCCAAATGCGGCCCGCGCAGCGTCAAGCCGTTACGCGGTTTGGCAAAACCGCGTAACCCACTACACGGCCTGTGCCAGCTTCTCGGCTCGCTCGGCGGCGGCGAGCGCCTCGATGACGGTGCCGAGCTGATCGCCCAGAAGAACGCCGTTGTAGGTGGAGTTGAAGCCGATACGGTGATCGGTCACGCGGTCCTGGGGCTGGTTGTAAGTACGGATCTTCTCGGAACGGTTGCCGTGGCCGATCTGGCTCTGGCGCTCGGCACCGAGTTCTGCCTGCTGCTTCTCGAGCTCCATCTCGTACAGACGGGCACGCAGCATCTGCATGCAGACCTCGCGGTTCTGGATCTGGGAACGCTGCTCCTGTGACTGCACCACGGTGTTGGTGGGCAGGTGGGTGATGCGCACGGCGGAGTAGGTAGTGTTAACGCACTGACCGCCAGGGCCGGAGGCGCAGTAGGTGTCGATG
Source organism: uncultured Collinsella sp. (assembly GCA_937989875.1). GTDB lineage: Bacteria > Actinomycetota > Coriobacteriia > Coriobacteriales > Coriobacteriaceae > Collinsella. The sequence goes on from CALKBO010000017.1 coordinate 20,736, forward strand.
CGCAGGTCGGACTGGTTGATCTGGACGTCGATCTCCTCGGCCTCGGGAAGTACGGCGACGGTAGCCGTGGAGGTCTGGATACGGCCCTGGGACTCAGTCTTGGGAACACGCTGGACGCGGTGCACGCCGGACTCGAACTTCATGACGGAGTAGACGCGGTCGCCCTCGACCTTGAACTCGATGGACTTAAAGCCACCGGCCTCGCTGGGGCTGGAATCGAGCACGGTAGTCTTCCAGCCGCGCGACTCGCAAAAGCGCTGGTACATCTTGTACAGATCGCCGGCGAAGATAGCCGCCTCGTCGCCACCGGCGGCGGAGCGGATCTCGACGATGGTGTTCTTGTCGTCGTTGGGGTCGCTCGGGATGAGCATGTACTTGATGTCTTCCTCGAGCTGGGGGAGCTTGGCCTCGTTTTCGGAGATGTCCATCTGGAGCATCTCCTTCTCATCGGCATCGGTGGTATCGTGCAGCATTTCCTTGGCAGCCTCGATGTCATCGAGCGCACCGATGTACTCGCGCGAGGCGGCGATGAGGTCGGACTGGTGCGCGTACTCCTTGTTGAGACGCGTGAACTCCTTGATATCGGAGGCGACGGCCGGGTCGGAAAGCTTCTTCTCGAGCTCCTCGTAGGCCTTAATGATCTTTTCGAGCTTGTCGCGCATGGCGGGACTCCTTTATGTGCGTGAAGGCGAAAATCGGCAGAGTTGATGGGGCGCGCGGCGCCACTGCGGGGGTAAGCCCAGCTAGAACATGTCGATCTTCAGATACATGCGCATCCCTTCGCGTATGAGGTACATAGTTGCGGTCTAGCCCATACATGATAGCGTGCGCAGGCATACCTGCATATAACCCGCACGGAATGCGACAAAGGGTCAGTCTCTTTCCTTGAATACAACTTCATCCGAACGCCTCCCGCATTCATCCGCACATATACGGATAAATTTGGGAATCCGATACCCTGAGGGCCGGATCGGCCGGCCCCGGGAGATCGGAGGACGCCATGTCCGGAAAGGGCGGGAAGGGCGCCGCGAGGGCGGTCCCGAGGACCCACGGCAGGCTCACCGGGTACGAGCGGGACACGGTCCAGAGGATGCTGAAGCGCAGGGTTCGCTCGGCCACTTCCTCGAGAGGTTCAAGGGCGTATCGACCCGCAGGCTCCACAGCTGCCTGATGTGGTTCAGATGGCTGCGCGAGGCCGCACGCGTCGGGGACAGGACGTCGCTCATGCGCGAGCAGCTCGACGACGGGCGCTACGAAAAGATCCGGAAGAAGATGATGGAGCCGGAGTACGAGTTCCATCTGGAGCCGGACGTGCAAACGGCGGGTTAACATAGCCTTTCACCAAAAAGGGCGAGCGGCCGCGCCCTGCGACCACCCGCCCTCAATCAAAGCCCTTCTCGGCCGCCGTAGCTACCGGTTCCGGCGCCGCAGGATAACGCCTGCGGCGATCAGCACCACCGCGCCGCCCGCGATGCCACCCAGGGCCATCGGCGACAAGCTGGTATCGCCCGTATACGGCAGACCCGGCTTCTCCTCCTTCGGCACCGGTGACTTGCTCGGCGGATTGGTGGGCGGCTCCGTCGGCGGGGTGGTCGGCGGCGTGTACGTGTTCTTGAACACCGGCGCCACGGCGCCGTCATAGGTTACCGTCGCCACCAGATGGCCCGCACCGTCGTCCGTCACCGTCACCGTTACCCGGTGCTCGGCCGCGTCGTACGTCACGTTCTTCTGACCGTCGTCCACCTCGGAGATGCTGTAGGCGTACGTTCCGGGCTTGTCGTACGAGATCGCCTCGAAGCCCACCGTGCCGTCCGCCGCGTTCTTTGCGGTCTGCAGCACCTTGCCGTCGGCATCCTTCAGCTGGAAGGAGAACTGCCCTTCCTTCAGGTCCTCGCCGCTCAGCACCTTGGAGGCCCCCAGCTTCACCTCAGTCGCGGCCGGCGCGTAACTGTTGCTGAACGCCACCGCATCCGCAGCCTTGCCGCCCTTGCTGTAGGCAACCTGCGCCTCCAGTGCGTGCGTCTCCGCATTCTCCGTCACCGTCACCGTCGCGGTAAAGACCGTCGTGTCGTAGGTGACGCCGTTCGCCGTCGCCCCTGCCCGCTCGGACACGGTGTAGACGTACGTCCCCACCTTGTCCAGCTGCAGCGGCGCGAAGCCGAACGTGCCGTCGGCGCCGTTCTGCACCGTCTGCACCACGTTACCGTCGGCGTCCTTCAGGTCGAAGAAGAACTCACCCTCGGCCAGGTCGCGGCCGGTCAGAGCCTTCGTTCCGGTAATCGTCGCCGTCGTTGCCGTCGGCGTGTAGGTGTTGGTGAAGGTCAGATCCGCAGCCGTCTTGTTCGCCGTCGCGGTCAGCTGGCCGCTGCCGTCATCGGTCACGTTCACCGTTACGTCCAGCACCGCATCGCTGTAAGTGATGGTGCCATCTTGGCCCGCAACCTCCTTCACCTGGTACGCATGCGAACCAGTTGCGGTGTACGAGATGGCCTTGAAGGTAAACGCTTTACCCACGTTCGTGGTCCGGTCGATCTCCTGCCCGGTGGCCACGTCAATCAGCGCGAATGTGAACTCGCCATCGGCGGGCGTCCGCGTGGTGGCCGGGTCGGCATTCTCAAGCACCTTGGTGCCAGAGATCTGGTAGGAGGTCTGACCCGGCTGGTAGCTGTTCGCAAACGTCATGGTATTGGGGGTGACGCCGTTCTCGGTGCCCTCGCTCGGTTTCACCGTAGAGCTCTCTACCACCAGCTTGCCGTCGTTGTTGTCCTTCACCACGTAGGTCAGGGTGTACGTCTTGCCGGTGTAGGTCACGCCCGGCACGCCCGGCGCGCCGTCCGTCGGCTGCACCTCACGGACCGTGAAGGGAAAGGTGCCCGCATGGTCGAAGGTCAGCTCGTTAAAGTAAACCTTGCCCTTGGCGTCGTTCTTCTGGGTCTGGAGCACCGTACCGTCAGACCCCACCAGCTCGAAGGCGAAGTCTCCCGCCTTTAGCTGATAGCTGCCGTCGTGCACGTCAACGCTCTTGGTGAGGGCGATCGCGCCGGAGTTCGTCGCCTTCGCCTTGTAGGTGTTGGTGAAGGTGGGCTTCGTGGCGTCCGCGCCGTCGTAGGCGACGCTCGCCTGCAGCGTGCCGGCATTGTCCACAACCGTCACCACGGCATGATGCACCGCGTCGTCGTAGGTCACGTAGGCCAGATCACCCTTCCGCTCCACGATAGTGTACTCGTACGTGCCCGGCTTCGCGTAGGAGAAGGCGTCGAAGTTAACACTTCCGTCCGCGCCGTTGGTCGCGGTCCGGACGGGCTTGGCCCCGGCAAGCTGCTCAGCAGTCATTTTGCCCTCGTACACATCGAAGGTGAACTCGCCGTCCTTGGGGACGATCGGCGTGTTGTCGTCCTTCTTCACATAGCTCTTCTGCGCACCGAGGGCCAGACCGGTCGCGGCCGGCTGGTAGGTGTTGGTGAAGGTATCCGAGCCGGATGCGCTCGTCACGATCGCCTTCGCATTCAGTGCTCCGTTCCCGCCGTCTGTGACCGTCACCGTATAGGTGAGGGCATGATTGTCATAGACCATGCCCGGCTCCGCGCCCGTCTTCTCCGCGATGGTGTAGGCGAAGTCCTTGCTCGCGGCGCCGCCCAGGTCGGCGAGCTCGAAGTCGCGCGTGAACTTCACCGTGCCATCGGCCTCGTTCTTCGCGGTGTCGAGCACCTTGCCGTCGGCGTCCTTCAGCTCGAACGTGTATTCGCCGCCCTTCAGCTTGGTGTCGTGCGTGAAGCCCGGCGCGACCGCAACGACCTTGGTCGCCGTCAGCTCCACGGATCCCTTTGCGGTGTAGGTGTTCGTGAAGGTGGGGGCATCGGCCTTGTCACCATCGTAGGCAACGGCGGCGTCCAGCTTGCCAGCTTTGTCCATGACCTTCACCGCGGCATGGTGCACCGCGTCGTCGAAGGTCACGTGAGACAGGTCGCCCTTCTTCTCCACGATGGTGTACTTGTACTCGCCGGCCTTGGTGTAGTTGATGGCCGGGAAGGTGACGGTGCCGTCCTCGCCGTTCTTGGCGCTCCGGATGGGTTGCTTGCCCTTCAGCTGCTCGGCCGTCAGATCGCCCTCGTACAGGTCGAAGGCGAACTCGCCGCCCTTGAGCGCAGCCGGCGTGCTGTCGGACTTCACATAGGCCTTCTTCGCCGCGAGCGTCACCGAGGTCTCGGCGGGCTGATACGTGTTCTTGAAGGTCGGGATATCGTTCTTGCCGTCGTAGGTGACGGTCGCCTTCGCCTTGTCGCCCTCCGCCTTCACCGAGACGTGAACCCTCACCTCCGTGGAATCGTAGGTGATGGTCGAATCGCCGCCAGCGACCTCCTTGAGCGTGTAGTCGTACTCGCCCAGGTTCAGGCCCTTGACGGTCAGCTTGACCTTGCCGTCCCGGTCGTTGGCGCTCTTGGCGACCTCGTTGCCGGCCTGGTCGTACAGGCCGAAGGCGAACGCGCCGTCCGTCAGCGCCTTGCCCGTGAGGGTCTTCGTTGCCTCGACGGTAACGTCCGTCGTCGGCTTCGAGTTGGTGAAGGTCGGAACGGCCTCATCGCCGCCGTAGGTGGCGGTTGCGCCCAGCGTGCCGTTCTTGTTATCGGTGACGCTGACCTTGACCTTCACTTCCTGACCGTCGTAGACGACGGTCGGGTCGGCGCCCTTCACCTCCTTGATGGTGTAGTCGTAGTCACCGGCCTCGGTGTAGTTGATGAGCTGGAAGGTAATGTTGCCGTTCTCGTCGTTCGTGACGGTCTCAAGGGGCGTGCCTTCCGCCTTGTCACCCTTGTACAGAGCAAACGAGAAATCGTTCCCCGCGAGCGCACCGCCCGTAAAGTGCTTCTTCGCCGCCAGGGTCACGGAACCCTTCGCAGCATAGCTGTTGGTAAAGGTGGCGAGGTTCACCTTGCCTTTCTTGACCTCAAGCGTCTCGCTCTTGTCATCGCCGTCCTTTTCCACCGCCACGCCTGTGACAGTCAGCTTGGCATTCTTGTCCTCAACCTTCACCGTGACGGTGTAGGTGGAATCGTCCATCGTCCAACCAGCGTTCTGCACACCAGTCGTATTAGGATCGTCATCTTCCCCGTGGGCCTCGGTGAGCGTAAACGTGTAGTCGCCTGCCTTGTTGAATGTCATGTCGGAGAAGTTGAGGGGCTGACCGTCCTTGCCGGTAATCTCCCCCTTCGTGGTCTTGGACTCCGAGGGTGTGTCACCCTTTAGACCGTCATCCTCCAGATCGCCGGCGTCAATCTTATCCTTCGTCTTCGACGTGGCAGCCAGCGTGAACGAGAACTTCTTGTCCGTCCTCTCGGTGCCGGAGATCTTCTTCGTTACCTGTGGGGTCAGTTTGTCGCTGGCTTCCGCCGTGTAAGTGTTGGTAAACACCAGCTTGTTGGCTTCGGCCAACGTGCCGTCGGTATTTTGCTTCGCGATCTTACCGGTGACGCTATCGCCTGCGTCCTTCAGATCCGTGGCACCCTGCTTGCGGCCGGTCAGCTTATAGCCCGCGGGCATCTGGTCTGCGCCGGTCAGCTCCTGCACCGTGTACTCGTCGCCCTCGCTAAGACCGTACACGCGAATCGTCTCGTCGGCCTTGATGGTTTGCGAATAGCCGTTCGTCAGGTTGAACACGTTGCCGACCCGCCGCTCGCCCGCAGTCCCCGCCTTCTCGAACACCGCGGCCTTGTACGTCTTCCCCGCGGGCACGGTGAAATTGAAGGTGAACCCCGCGTCCTTATTGCCCGTCAGGCCATCGGGCACGTCAACCTTCTTCGTCACCTCGAGGCTCGCCTCGCGTTCGTTCGCCACGCGCACGCAGGTGGCGCCCGTGAACAGGGCATTCAGGTTCATGTCGCCCAGATCGGCGCGGGCGCCCTTCGCATTAGTGACACCAGGTTCATCCTGCGTGATGCCCATACGTATCCAGCCCGTCTCGGTCTCCAGGCGGTAGGGTTCGCCCGCCTTGGTGGGCCCATACTGGTAGATACGTCCGTTGGCGCCGTACTTGAGGTGTACCGTGTCGCCGGCACCGGCGGAATCGACATCGCTCCACGAAAGATTACCGCCATCGGTCACGCCATCCGATGTCTGCCGCATACCCTTGATCCACGTGTGTGTGTTGTCGATGTTGCCCTCTGCGCCAAACTGGCCCAGACTCTTCATAAGCGTGCCCGGCCCCACGAACGTCGAGACGCCGTCATCGGCCGTACCAGCATCGGCATGGACGCCGTAATCGTCCACAATCACCTTGGTGAGCGTGTCGTTAAGCAGGAAGCCCTTGGGCGCCGAGACCTCCTTTAGGAAGTAGGCGCCCTTCACGAGCGGCTTGTTGCCGTCGCTCGTACACGGGAATATGCCCGCCCCTTCGAGCTGGATCGGGTTGCTGACCTGCCCCGTCGTCAAGGTGTCGTAGGGGATCTGGTCGCCGTTGAGCACGACTTTGCCGTTCGCGTCTGTTGTCACCTGACCGTCCGTGTACAAGCCGAACTTCGCGCCGTCTACGGGGTTGCCCTCGGTATCGGTCTTCTGCACGAACAGGCGGTTCTGGATGTTCGTGACGAGCAGGCTCGTGGCGAACTGCCGCTTAAAGTTCACCTGGTCACCGGGGAGGTCATCACTGAACACATGGACCGTGTTGTCCGTATTCGCGTCGGCGATGGAGCTCGCCGTTGTGTAGTAGATGGCCACCGCGTACTCGGCATTCTTGCGGGCATCACCGCTCAGCAAGTAGTAGTACTTGGAGATGTCACCGGGCAGATACGGAATCTCTACCTGGTACTGGCCGCTAGTGTTGAGCGTGAAGGCGTACAGGTCCTTCTTCGCCGCCTCGATGGCGCCGGCCATGCCCTGGGCGCCGGCGAGGGTATACCCCTTCGTCGGGTCGCCCGACACGGCGTGCCAGGCGTTCTTGCTTTTATCGCGCTTGAAAACTACTGCGAACAGGGTGCCGCGCTTCATATCAACAGTATTGCCTGGCTTCATCGAGTCATCGTCCGCCTGGTACACGGTCGACGGCGCGGTGATGGTCTCCTTCGAGCCGGCGAACGCACCGCTCTGCCAAACGGAGCTGTCCGCGTCCATACCGCCGCGGTTGATGATGACGCCGCCCGCGCCGTTCTCGTCGCTCGCGGGCACGTACTCGAACTGCATGCTACCGTCCGTTGCCGTGAGGCTCGAGCGGTGACCTTCGGGCACCTTTGTTTCCTTCAGGAGGTAGTACCGGCAATTATGGTCTTTACTATAAAGGTCATCGAAGTTGATAACGCCGTTGTCCACTTTATTCGTGAGCGTCAGTTGTCCATTCGCGTCCGTGGTGCCGGAGCCAAGTAGTTTTTCCGAATTAGTAGTCGTGTCAGCGAAGCTCTTGTCTGTCTTGTACAGCTCGAACTGAGCGCCCTCCACCAGACCGCCATCCTGGTCGAACTTGATAATGTCGGACTCGGGAACCGTCACGAGGTTGTACTTGAGCTTCATGTTGGAGTCGGTGGCGCCACGCTCCAAGTAGAAGAACTTGAGCGTGTGGCTGGTATCGTTAGCGAAGGTGTTGCCAGTGAAGCCCGAAGTGCCCCGCCCCGCTTCCTGGAACTTTCTTAACAGCGTGCCGTTTGGGGAATCGTTAACCTTAATCTGGCCCGTTTGGAAGTCAATGGTCAGCTTAGCACTGGTGTGGATGCCGCCAATGTCGCCCACGAGGACATCGTCAATGAACACCCAGACGTCGTCGTCGCCGGCGAACTCAAAGGTCATGGGATCGCCAGCGTTCGTTTTGCCATCCGTCGGCTGCACGAAGCGCGATGACATGGAGAGGCCGAAATAATGGTTGAGGGGTTTGCCATCGTTATAATTCGAGTCGCCGTTGTTCGACGACGTAATGCCGTTCCGGACGAGGCGGCCGTTCTCCTCCTTGAATACCTTATCGGCCGCATCGAAGGGGAAGAACTGGCCTACTGTCTGAGGCCCAGACCCCGCTTGCTTAACGCCGGCAGCATTGTAGACATCAAATGCATTCTTATTGGCGTTGTACGCCGCGTAGTTCTGCGAGCTGTCATACTCGTAGTAGCCGCCCTTGACCCGCAACAAACCCGTCACACCCATATGGGATATCTTGCCCGTATGGACGGAGGAATCAAACAGGTAGCCGAGGGATTCTCCCTCCCAGCGGTCGGTGAGTCTCGGGTAACCACCGGCAAGAACGTTGTTCACGATGCCGGTGCGGACCTGGGAGCCACCCGTATACTTGTTAAGATCCTCGCTGGCTCCTTGATCCTTGAACTGGAACAGGTGGTTTGCGTTGATGCCGCCGTTGCCGGAAACCGACAGATGGTCATCGGGATTCACCCAGTAATCAAACAGGTTGATCGTCGTCCCCGAGGGCGAAGTCGTCGTGACCGTGTGGTCCGAAAACGCTGCTTCCGCACGGGTCGGCAGGAAGAAACCCACCGTCAGCGCGACGGCGAGGGCCAGAACAATCGCATATGGCGAGACCGGGCACAGCCCGCGACGACGGCCATAAGACATGACGGACCACCGCTCGCGCGGCCGGTGTCTACCAGGATGTTCCCTGCTGGGACCCCTCCCCGATAACATTATTCACGAGTAGAGACGTCGTCTCTCTGAGCTCCTGCATAATTTCCTCCCCAGTCACACGGCGACCTGCCCGGGCGCTCCCCGGGGGCCGAGGCAGTCTGGCACATGCCCGCAGTCGTTCATGGAATACCAACCCCAGCATATGTCTCTTAAGATATCTTAGTCTTTTTCTATGACAGTTTTTATCTCATTACCGATGAAACCGGTTGCCAGTTGCCGGCTCAGTCCCTTTGTCACATTCTAGAGCGTGTGGAGCAGGGCGATGAGGAAGCGGATGCCTTGGAGGTAGGCGCGACGGGTGATGCGCTCGTTGGTGCCGTGGACGCCGCGGTCGCATTCGTCATCGTCGACCACGAAGGCGGAGAAACGGATACACTCGTGGCAAATGCGCTGGTAGTTGGCGGCATCGGTTGCACCAATCACGGTCGAGGGCACGATGCTCATCGGCTCTTGGCCCACCGCAGACGATCCGTTTTCCTCCGTCCCCTTGGGATCACGGAAATAGCGGGCGGCGATGGCGCGGACGGCCTCGAGCCCCGGACCGCCCACGCGCGGGGATGGCGAGGGCTCGGAGCTGCCGGGGCCCAGCTCGATCTCGACTCGGCCAGCGAGCCCAGCGGCGGCAACGGCCTTGCGGCAGCAGGCCACAACATCGGCCACGCTCGTACCCTCGAGCATGCGGAAGTTGATATTGGCCCACATATCCTGCGGCATTACGTTGGCACCGGTACTGCCGCCTTCGATTTGCGTGGGCGCGCAGGTGGTGGTCACAAGCGGGTACAGCTTTTTGCTGGCGAGGCAGTCGCGCACGATGGCATCCTTGCTGGCAGCAATCTCGTCTGCGGTATAAAGCCCCAGCTCGACGAGCTGCGCGGCAAGCAAATCGGTCACACGCGCCGGCCACTCGATATCGCAGATCGCGGCAATGGCGCGGCTGAGCACTTCGAGCGACGTGCCACCGTAAGGGTTGGAAGAATGCCCGCCTTCGCTTCTCGTCTTGAGTACGATATCGGCATAGCCCTTCTCGGCAAGATCGGCATGCATAAGCCAACCCTCACCTGTGCCGTACTCGGCAGCCGGAACGATACGATAGTCACCCTCGTCGATCAGGTACTCAAGCTCAACGCCGCGCTCCTCGAGCGCGCGACCAATGGCACCCGCGCCGTACTGCGTAGTCTCCTCATCCTGGCCAAAGGCCAGCAGCAGGGTTCGTTCGTGTTGCCAGCCGTGCGCCAACGCATACTCAACGGCCTCCAGGATACCCGCAACCTGGTCTTTCATATCGATGGCGCCGCGACCCCAAATATAGGTGTCGTCCACGTGCCCGCTAAAGGGATTGTGCGTCCAGTCTGTCTCGGTGCCCGGCACCACGGGAACCACGTCCATGTGGCCCATGAGCATGACCGGCTTGAGGGCGGGGTCGATGCCGGCAAGCGTCACGAGCAGCGAATGGTCGATGAGCTCGACCTCGCCCGCCGCAAACACGCGCGGCCAGGCCTGCTGCATATAGGCGCGCAGGTCGGCAAACGCCTGCCAGTCCACCGCCTCGGCATCCATACTCGAAATGGTCGGAAACGACAGCACACGGCCCAGGCGCTCGCATGCGCCGGCCTTGTCCAAATCGGCAAAATCATCCTCATGCGCAAAGAAGCGCCAAACCTCGGCCATGACATCCTTTCGATTGTGATGACGAGGGCCGCCCCACCGGAGCGGCCCTGCCACGTACGCGTTTGCGGTCGGTTATTTGTCCTCGAGATAACGCGAGAGGAACTCGCGGGTACGCTGGTGTTTGGGGTTGCCAAAGAGCTCGGCCGGCGCGGCATCCTCGAGCACCACGCCCTTGTCCATGAAGACCACGCGGTCGGACACCGTGCGGGCAAAGGCCATCTCGTGCGTGACGACGACCATGGTCATGCCGTCGGCAGCGAGCTTGCGCATGACCTCGAGCACCTCGCCCACGATCTCGGGGTCGAGTGCGGAGGTCGGCTCGTCGAACAGCATGATCTGCGGATTCATACATAGGGCACGAGCGATGGCCACGCGCTGTTTTTGACCACCGGACAGGCGACCCACGGCGGCGTGCGCGAACTTCTCGAGCCCCACGCTCGTCAGATGCTCCATCGCGACCTTCTCGGCCTCGGCCTTGCTCATCTTTTTGAGCGTGACGGGCGCGAGCGTGCAGTTGTCGAGCACGTCCATGTTGTTGAACAGGTTAAAGCCCTGGAACACCATGCCGATGTCCTCACGCAGCTTGTTGATGTTGCAGCGCTCGGCCGTGAGGTCCTGGCCGTGGAACCAGATGTGGCCCGCGTCCGGGGTCTCGAGCAGGTTGAGGCAGCGCAGGAAGGTCGACTTACCCGAACCCGAGGCTCCGATAATAGTGACGACCTCGCCGGGGTTAACGGACAGGTCGATGCCCTTGAGTACCTCGAGCGAGCCGAAGCTCTTGCGCAGGCCCTCGACGCGGATGAGCGGCTCATTGGTCTGTGCGGCGGCCGCGGTGCCGGTAGTGGCGGTATCTGCCATGATGATTCTCCTCGTCTTGAGCCTAGTTGGAGCTGGGCAGCGTGACCGGAGCCTCGGCGCCAAGCTTTTTGCCAAAGGCCTCGAGCAGGCGGCTCGCCACGAGCGTCAGGATCAGGTAGACCACGAGCGCCACGCAGTAGACCTCCATCTGGCGGTAGTACACGCCGGCGACGGTGGTGGTGGCGTACATGAGGTCAAACACGCCGATGACCGAAAGCACCGACGAATCCTTGATGTTGATGATGAGCTCGTTGGTGAGCGCCGGAATCGCGTTTTTAATGCCCTGGGGGAACACGACTTTGCGCATGGCTTGCCACTGCGACAGGCCCAGCGAGCGTGCTGCCTCGGCCTGGCCGGGATCGATGGACTCGATGCCGCCGCGCAGGACCTCCATCATGTAGGCGGTGGAGTTGAGCGAGATGGTAACGAGGCCGGCGGTGAAGGTGCTCCAAATCTGGTTGGCCTGAGCGGTCTCGAAGCCCATGCCGCGCAAAACGGTGAAGCCCGCGTAATAGATGAGCAGACCCTGGACCATCATGGGCGTGCCGCGCACGATGGTGGAGTAGACGGTCGCAAAGCCGCGGCCGATACTCTTAAAGAAGCGCACCAGGTCGTTATCCACGCGGTCGAACGTCTGAATACGCAGGAACACAAAGAGCAGTGCCAGGAAGAATGCGATGACAGTGCCGAAGGTGGCAAGCGCGATGGTGATCTCGATACCGCGAATGAAGAAGTCCCCGCTCTTGTAGGTCATGTAGACCAGGCTCGACAAAAAGTCGCTGGGGTTGGAGTCCGAGACAATGCTCACCTGCACCAGATCGATAAACGACATGACGCAACGGTCGACAAAGAAGATCGCCGCAATAGCAACGACGACATAACTGCCCAGGCGCGCGCCGCGACGGAAGCGCTCGGAAGCAAACGGCGACTTTTCGCGATAGTCGTTCCAGTGCATGAGCTTGGTGACCAACGCCGCCGCCGACACGACGAGCCAGGCCCAAAGAATCGCCCAAAGGCAATCCTGGAAGATACCGGTGGGGGCCAAGAAACTCATCGGCGTGGGGTTGCGCTGGCTAAACGCCAGGCCGAGCGCCGCGATGACGCTCGTGCCCAGGTATACATAACGGTGGTCGGCCTTGATAAAGGAGGCCAGACGATTAATGGTTTTCATGCTGCCTCCCTATGCCGGCTGACGGTCGAGGCACGCGTCCCACATTTGGTCGCGCTCCTCTTGGCTAATGCCCTTGAGTGTCTTGTCGATGAGCTTAAGCAGCTTGTCCGAGCCCTTGCGGCAGCCGACGTTTGCCGTGACTTCCTGCTTAAAGCCCTCGCCCTCGGCAAATCGAATCGGCACGATACCCGGGTTTTGGGCCATATAGCCCTTCTCGTTCTCGGTATTGTAGGTCACGGCGTCGCAGGTGCCTTGCAGCAGGTTCGAAAACACCGTGGGGACCGAATCGACCGGGTTCTTGTGGACAACGCCCGGGATCTCGTCGATGACGGTGTCGAGCATGGTGTCCTTTTGGCCGAGGACCGTTGCGCCGCTAAAGTCGCTGAGCTTGGTCGCATTTTGGTAGGGCGAGCCCTCTTTTACGAACAGGCCAAAGTAGCCAATGAAGTACGGGTCGGAAAAGCCGACGGACTCCTCGCGCTCGGGCGTGGCGCTCATGCCGGCAATGATGAGGTCGATCTGGCCGTTGTTGAGCGAATCGATAAGACCCGAGAAGCTCTGCTTGACGGCAACGGGCTCGCCACCGAGGGCCTTGCAGACGATCTTGGCGATCTGCACGTCGTAACCATCGGCATAGGCGCCCTGCACGTTGTCGATGGGGATAGTGTACTTGCTGGCTTCGGAGACCTGCCAGTTGTACGGGGCGTAGGCCGCCTCCATGCCGATGCGGATCTTGTCCTTGCCGATCACGGAATCGGACAGGTCGTCGCGACCGCCGCCCGTCGTGGGCTGGACCACTTCCAGCGTGGATGGGCGCTGGCAACCGGCAAGTGCGCCGGCGACGACGGAAGCGCTCGCAGCAAACGCACTGCCTAAGAAGATACGACGGCTGCACACCGGCTGTGGATGCGCGTCGCGTTGATGGGGAGAATGCATAATCTGCCTTCCCTGTTGAATCGTATGCTGACGACTTAACAGGATACCGCTCAGCGCTACCTCCAGCAAATGCATATATAAATGCATATATACAAGTTTACGAACTGAAAACGATTGATAGTCGTTGGGGACGTTCTTAAACGACTAGTCAAACAAGAACGTCCCCAACGACTAGGCATGAAAAAGGCAAGGCATAAACCTTCTGGTCATGCCTTGCCTTTTGAATGACAAATTATCGCTCTGGACGGCGCGCAGCATCGACCGAGCGGCGGAACCTCTAGAGCAAGGTAACGCTAAAGCTGCGCTTGTCCGTCTCGCCGGGAGCCAAGGTGATGGTGTTGACCTTGTGCTCAAAGACGTCGTCCTCGGTGTCCGTGGTGGTATGACCGGTCCAGGGCTCGAGCGCCACAAACGGGGCGTCGTTGGCGGCAGACCACACGCCGATGTACTTAAAGCCCTCAAAGTCGATCTTGACGCCGTGGCCCGACTTGCGGCCGCGCAGCGTGAGCGTGGAGCCCGGGGTATCGGTGAACATGATGGCGTCGTTATCGAAGCTGCGGTGCGTGATGGGCAGTACGTCCGAGTTATCGGGAGCCTTGTAGCTACCCTCGAACGTCATGAGGCCATCGGGCGTGATGATGGGGGCCTCGTTGGTCCAAGCCTCGGTAAATGCCAGCTCGTAATCCTCGAACGCCTCGTCCTCGGCACCGGGAGCAGGTACGTTAAATGCGGGGTGGCCGCCCACCGAGAACGGCAGGTCCACGTCGCCGGTATTGGTGACGGCAAAGGTCTGGGTAAGTGTGGCGTCACCAGTCAGGGCATAGGTCATGTTGAGCTTAAAGTGGAACGGAAAGGCCTTGAGCGACTCGGGCGTGTCGGTGATCTCGTACGTTACCGAGGAGCCGTCCTCCGAAACCTCGACCAGCTTGTGCTCGACGATGCGCGCGAGGCCGTGGCGCGGCATCTCGCAGGTGCCAGCCGCAGACGTCGCCGTGTTGTTGCGCAGCGAGCCCACAATGGGGAACAGGATGGGCGCGTGCTTGCCCCAAAAGGCCGGGTCGCCCTGCCACAGATACTCGTTGCCGTTGAGGGCAAGGCTCGTGAGCTGGGCGCCCATGGAATCGATGGCCGCGGTGAGGCCGCCGCGCTTGATGGTAGTGACGGTAGACATGCTACTTCCTCCAAAAGTAAACAATAGTGTCGAGGGCTATTGTCCCACTCTTGGCGGCGGGGTTGAGCGACAGGCGCAGTTATTGAGCAATAGCGTAAAGGTCAAACCCGCCCTGCGGAGTGCTATCGACCGTATCGGGCGCCTGCGAGTTAAAGCTCACGGGAACCATGCGCTTTGAGGCGCGGAAGCGCGTGCCGTCGGTGGCGACGGGCGGTTCGTCGACGGTGAGCTCGTAGTCGCCGGGCTTGAGCTCGATGCCGTCACCAGCGGAATTGACGTATTGATACTCGTCAATCGTCTGCCCTTTGAGCGTACGCCCCACGATGTGGATGAGCATTTGGCTGTCGCCACGCGCGGTGTCCCACATCGCGCCGTCCTTGACCTCGACCGACACATGTACCGAGCGCGTGCGGCTGAGCGATTGCTCGACAGACATCTCGACCTTGGCGGCGTCTTGACGCTGCTGCTCGACATGGCTCCAAACGCTACCGATTGCCGAGCAGGCGATAACGCCGGCCATGAAGGCGATGAGGATGGGGCCGAGCGGAGAACGGCGGCCCGCGTCTTCCTCACGAGCCAGGTCGGGGCGATGTGTGGGCGCAGGCGCCTGGGCGCCTTGCGCGGGCACGTCGAGAATGCTGAAGGATGCCGTGCTGTCGGGGTCGATGGTGTGACGCGGCTGCGGGATCTTTGCCGGCGAGATGGACATGTCCGCCGGCTCACCGAGTGTGGCCGTGGCATCGGCCTTAGCCTCATCGGCCTCGGCTTGGGCCCAAGCCTGCTCAAAGGTCAGGGGCTCGGCGGCATCGGAGGCGGCATCAGGCTCGACAGCGGCATCGTTGCCGGTCTCGTCCTCGTCGCTCGACACGTCACGCGACGCGGGCTCGTCCCACTCCTCGTCCGGAGCCTCGCCCTCGCTATACCACCATTCAAAGTTATCGATATCCATACGGGGCGCCCCTTAGGCCTCGCAAATAAACGCTTGCTAGCCTTATACCCCCAGACGGCACGGCGGCTCGCCGGCACAGATAGGAAAACCATCACAACATTCGACGCTTTTCCTCGTTTTCGAGATTTTCATCGAATGTTGTGACGGTTTGGGCGGCAGCCACGCCGCGAATGTGACAAAGGGACTGCCCCTTTGTCACATTCTGTTAGAGTTGCAGGGATTGAATCCCGCTTATTCATGCGACATTGGAGTGACAACCTTGACCGCCGCAACCACGCCTAAAAGTAAGCCAACCGCCGCCGCGCTCTCCCCCGCGCGCACCAAGCTCTGCCTGGCGCTGCTCGTGCTGTTGGGATTCTCGCTCGGCTGCTCCGAGTTCGTGGTCATCGGCATCGAAAGCGACTTGGCAACGGAACTCGGCATATCACTTGCCACTGCGGGCCAGCTCATCAGCGTGTTTGCGCTCGTCTACGCTATCGCGACGCCGGTGCTCGCGCTCAGCACGGGGCGATTCCGCCGCTACCAGCTGCTCGTGTGCTACAGCATCGTCTTTGTGCTCGGCAACCTGGTCATGGCGTTGGCGCCCAACTTCCAGGTGCTGTTCATCTCGCGCATCATCCTGGGCTCCGTCTCGGGCGCACTGCTCGCCGTGGGCGTGACGTACATCCCCGAGCTTCTGTCTCCGCAGCAAACTTCGCTTGCCATCTCGGTGGTATATGGTGCGTTTTCCGTGGCAATGGTCTTTGTCACTTCGATCGGCAAGTTTGTGGCCGACACGCTCGATTGGCACGTGGCCATGTACGGCACGCTGGCCTTTGCCGTTCTGATCTGCGGAGCGCTCGTGGCGTTTATGCCGCGCGCTGGGCAAACCGACGAGCCCGCCACTTTTCGCGAGCAGGCGGGTCTGCTACGCGAGCCGAGCATCATCACCGGCATGCTCATCTTTTTGTTTGGCGTGGGGTCGGTCTATGTGTTCTACGGCTACGTGACGCCCTATCTGGAGCAGGTGTTGGGTATGGGCACGGTCGAAGCCAGCACCACGCTCATGGCCTACGGCGTGTTCTGCCTGGTTTCGAACATCCTGGGCGGATGGATTGACGCGCGCTTTGGCATGAAGGCACTGCTGGTTACGTTTGTGCTGCAGGCAGCGGCATTGTTTGGGCTGTTTGCCGTGGGCGCTGCCATGCCGCTCGCACTTGTCTTTGTCTTTAGCCTGGCGATGCTCATGTACCTGTTCTCGGTGTCGTGCATCACGCACTTTATGGACGTGGCACGCAGCCGCCATCCCAAGTCGATGGTACTCGCAAGTTCGGTTGAGCCCATGGCGTTTAACGTCGGCATTTCGTTTGGCACCGCAGTGGGCGGCGCCGTGGTAAGCAGCGTTGGCATTGCGTACGTGGGCGCAGTGGGCGCCGCGTTCTCGCTTGTGGCCTGGGCACTCACACTGGTGACGATTAAGTTGGCTCGCTGGGAACGCAAGAGGGCGATGGCGCAGGCGTAGATGCGATACTCGAGCTCGATGATGGCGATCGAAAGGAAACCGCATATGCAACGTGTACTGTTTATCTGCTATGGAAATATCTGTCGCTCGACGATGGCTGAGCCCGTGTTTACCGAGCTAGTGCGGCGCGCCGGGCGCGCGGGCGAGTTTGTCATTGATTCCGCTGCGACCTCGACCGAGGAGATCGGCAACCCGCCACACCACGGCACCATTGCCAAACTACGCGAGGTCGGGATTCCCGTCGTCGCACATCGCGCGCGTCAGGTGCGTCGCGCGGAGTATGGCGACTGGGACCACATTGTCTATATGGACGACGAGAACGCCTGCGGCCTGCACCGTATCTTTGGCAAGGACCCCGATGGCAAGATCTCGCGCCTGCTCGATTGGACCGATCGCCCCGGCGACGTGGCCGACCCCTGGTACACCGGCAATTTCGACGCCACCTACCGCGATGTACTCGCCGGTTGCACCGCTATGCTCGAGCAGCTGTAGGTTCGTGGGCGCACGAACCGCGCCCACGGCATAAATCGAGCGTAGATTTTCTCCCACTTTGAGCGTTCAAGTGCGCTCTATACGGAAGAAAATCCACGCTCATGGATGTGACAAAGGGACTACCCCTTTGCCACATCCGGGACTGGCCCTAGACCGGCTTGACCTCCAGCTTTATCCCTTCGGCGCAGGAGTCGCCCAAAACATCCGAAAGGGCCCAGGTCGCATATAGCGGCAAATAGAGAACCGCTCCGTTGCGCTCAACGTTGCCTCTCGAGAAAACAATCCCGAGCCTTACGCCATATTCAGCCGTATCAAGCACATGACCGAGCGCAGCGTGCGCGTGGTAATAGGAGCCCGATTTAACCTCGATCGGAACAGCCGTCCCATCCGGTCCATCGACCACAAAGTCCACTTCACCGCGCTTTTTTGTCTGATAGTAGTAAAGCTGGCGATTTTGGGCAGCCAGCTGCTGGGCCACCACGTTTTCGTAAATGCCGCCCAGATTGGGCTCCTTGCTATCAAGATACGCCGCTTGGGCGACTCCAACGGGGTAGCGCGCCATCAACATGCCCGTATCCGATTGATATAGCTTGAACTGCGATGGCCGTGCCGTCTTGAGCAGGGGCGATTTTGGCTCGGTTACGATATCGGCTTTGAGAGCAACGCCGGCATCGACAAGCCATACAAAATCTCGCTGATACTTCTCGTAGTGAGCCTTGGGGTCAATGGAATTGAGCACGAAGCGCTTGTTTTCGCCCTCGAGCATAATAGGGAGCTGATCGTAGATGCTCTGCACCTGCAGGGCTCGCCCGCTTGCATACTTGGAGATATCCCGCCGGTACTGTTCGTTGAGCTCTGACTGCAGCTGACGAACAGAGGCAAGGTCGCCTTGCGTGTCAAGGAAACGCTGCACGACCTCCGGCATTCCGCCGACAACGGTATAGGTCCTGAAGTTTGCCATCATCGCGTCATGAATGTAATCAGGAATGGGCCTCTCGCTGATACACGCGTCACGTATCGTTTGGAGAGCCCCCTCGCTCACCCCGGTTGCCCAGCAAAACTCCTCAAAATCGAGCGGGAACATCCTAAGCTCGTGGACATACCCCACGGGATAGGACCTGACGCCCTTGAACTGAGTCCCGAGCATTGACCCCGAAAACGCCCAGCGGCACCTCCCGTCCTCAACAAGGAACTTTGCCATCGTCATGATGTCGGGGGCCTCTTGGACCTCATCGATAAACACGAGCGTTTTGCCTGGTGCAATCGACTTTCCCGAAAGAAGCGTCACCCTGCTGATGAAATCATCGGCATCCCGCGCCTCGAGAAGAGCATCTTTTGCCTGGCGATTTTCCATGAGGTTAAGCTCGATGTAGGTTGCATGGTTGGCTTTGCCAAATGCGCGAATCGAATAGCTTTTGCCAATCTGGCGAGAACCCGTAATGAATAAGGCCTTTTGCTCGGCAGACTTCAGCCAGCGCTCCAGCTCTGCAGCTATTTTCCTGCGCAGCATAGGCTCTCCCCTCAGTGTCATCAAATGAAATACAAAGTTTTATACGCTTGATTATCGATGAAACGCAAAATTTTTAGAACCTAAAATCGGATGAAATGCAGAGATTTGAGATTACAAGCATAATAGAAGGGGCACCACCGGCGAATGTGACAAAAGAACTGTCCCTTTGTCACATTGCGCTCGACTACTCGTCGACGATCTCGGCAAGCCAGACGTTCAGCGTATCGACCTCGGGACAGCAGAACTTTGCCGTACCAGGCTCGTTGCCGGGCACGGTTCCGCCATAGCGCAGGATATCGATATAGGGAAAGCCCACATGGCAGGCCATGGCACACATCTTGCCGCGGTCGCGGTCAAAGTCGAAGACGTCGCCCGGCTTGTGACCATGGTGGCAGCGGCACGCACCCAGCTGGTCCACGCAGCTCACGCGGATACGCGGACGCTTGCCACGCGGCGCGCCGAGCGGCTTGCCCCCGCCCGCAGGCTTGACGCCGCCCTCATCAGCATTACTCATGGTCAATCACATCCAGGCAGGCCTCGATGGGAAGGCCGGCGGACTTATCCTCCTGGTCGGCATTGCGCTCGATAAGCTCAGCCACCACGCGCATGGCATCGGACGTCGCGCGCTGCAGACTCCAACCTGCCATAACGCGGCCGACGAGCACCGCCGAGAACGTGTCGCCCGTGCCCGGGAAATAGACCGGGATCAGGTCGAAGGGAATCGTGAAGTACTCCCCCGCCACATGGTCGTAACCGATGACGACATTCGCACCGTCGACCACAGCGCTCGTAATGACCACCGACTTGGCGCCCAGGGCACGCACGGCATCCACAAGAGTGCGGCCCTCATCGGGCGTGATTTGCTCGGCAATGGGCGTATCGGTGAGCAGGCACGCCTCGGTGTAGTTTGGCACCGCATAGTCGGCGCACTCGAGCAGGCTGCGCATGAGACCGATCGTGGACTCGGGCACGCCGGCGTAGAGCTTGCCGTTGTCGCCCATGATGGGGTCGACGAACACCTTGGTACCCTTTTGCGCGCGACGGTGGCAGAAGTCCGAAATGATGCGCGTCTCTTCCTCGGTCACGATAAAGCCGGTGGAGATGGCGTCGAACTCAAAGCCGAGCTCCTCCCAGATGGCGAGGCTCTGGCGCACGTACTCGGTGGTGTCGTGGATGTAGAACTTGGGATAGTTGAGTGTATCGGACACCAACGCCGTCGGCAGATTGTGGATGCGATAGCCCATATGCGACAGCACCGGCAGCATGGCGGAAAGCGCGACCTTGCCGTAGCCGCACATATCGTTGATCAGCAGCAGCTGAGTGTTCTTCATGAGGGTCTCCCTTGGTTCGGGCACGGCGCAGCAGCGCCACAGTGCGACTAAGTGTAGCGCAGGGGACGTTGTGAGCGGGCGCTACGGTCGCGAAGAGCGCATTGTTGCGAAAAGGTTACGAAAACGAGGTAGTCGTTGGGGACGTTCTTAAATGACTAGTCAAACAAGAACGTCCCCAACGACTATCCCGGCAATTAGCCCAAGGAGTGTCCCCAAGTGCCGGCACATAAGGAACGTCCCTAAGTGCCAAAACGACTGGTCGGGCAACGCCGATGTTTTGGCGAAGTCAGCGAAAACCCGCCAGAGTGAGCAAGGTGCCTTGAAACGAGGCGGTATTGACCTTCTGGTCATGCCGCCGAAATTGAAAGGCAGATTGCCGCTCTGGCGGGTTTGCAGCGTCGAGCCGTTGCGCGGTTTGGTAAAACCGCGCAACAACTACTTTGGTACCTTGACATTCATTTCTCATGCTCCTAGATTGGTTAGGCACAAAACAATTCCACTACCTAACTAAAGAAAGGAGCAGCACTCATTCATGTGCGATGAACCTCTTAACCTTTGTTCGCACGAGCCCGACGGCGACCCGTCACAGCCGGCGGATGCACCCGAAGCGGTTAGCTCAGAAGACAAGCTTGCCAAGCGCATCCTCAATGGCCTGGGCTTTTGCGGCCATTACATGCATTTTCATGGCGGAGGCGTGTCCGGCAAGGCGCCCATCATCTGCCTGCTGGCCAAGCAACCCGGCGGCGAGATGTCGCAGCAGGAACTCGGCATGCACTTTGACCTCAAGCCGGGGTCGCTTTCCGAGATCCTGTCCAAGCTCGAGCTCAACGGCCTCATCGAGCGCAGCCGTAACCCCAAGGATCGACGGCAGCTCACCATTCGCCTGACCGAAACCGGCCGGGAAAACGCCCGCATCGACCAGGCAGCCCGCATTCGCTTTAGAGAGCAGGCCTTTGGTGCCCTCAACCACGACGAGCGCGAGCAGCTCGCCGAAATGCTCGAGAAAATCCGTGTAACCTGGGAGGAACTGGATGATTAAAACCCTCATGGGCAGCATCCGCGACTATATGAAAGTCACTGTTGCCACGCCATTGCTCGTGCTTGGCGAGGTACTCTGCGAGATGCTGATTCCATTTATCACCGCCAACCTGATCGACGCCATCAAAGACGGCGCCACCGTAGCCGAGATGCTTCCCACCGCGGGCTTTTTGGTGCTCATCGCGCTGACGTCGCTTGCTTTTGGCGCCGCTGCCGGCGTCACCTGCAGCCATGCGAGTTGCGGCTTCGCTAAGAACCTGCGTCACGACCTGTTCTACAAGATCCAGACGTTCAGCTTTGCCAACATCGATGAGTTCTCGAGCTCCTCGCTCGTCACGCGCCTGACCACCGATATCAACAACGTGCAGCAGGCCTTTATGATGATCATCCGTATCGCCGTGCGCGCGCCGCTGGTATTGATCTTCGCCTTTACCATGGCATTTATCATGGGCGGCAGCGTCGCTATGGTCTACCTGGTCATCATTCCGCTGCTGGGCTTTGGGCTGTTCTTTATCATCTTTAAGGTGCGCCCCATCTTCTCGCGCGTGTTCCACAAGTACGACGCCCTTAACGAGTCCGTCGAGGAAAACGTCACCGGCATGCGCGTAGTTAAGAGCTATGTGCGCGAAGACTTTGAGAAGGAGAAGTTCGCGACCGCCGCACGCGACGTCCAGATGGACTTCACCCGCGCCGAGAAGCTGCTCGCCTTTAACAACCCCATGATGAACATCTGCGTCAACGGCGCGTTTGTCGTCATCATCTACCTGGGCTCCAAGCTCATCATCACGAGCCAGGGCACGCTGTTCGACGTGGGCCAGCTCTCCTCGATCTTTACCTATGGCTTCCAGATCCTCATGAGCCTGATGCAGCTGTCGATGATCTTTGTCATGGTGACCATGGCCGACGAATCGGCACACCGCATTACCGAGGTGCTTGCCGCCGAACCCACGATCGCTGATCCCGCCGAGCCCGTGCTCGAGGTTGTCGACGGCTCCATCGACTTTGACCACGTGAGCTTTAAGTATTCCGCGCATGCGAAGCGCCAGGCGCTCGACGATATCGACCTGCACATTAAGAGCGGCGAGACCATCGGCATCATCGGCGGCACCGGCTCGGCCAAGTCCACGCTTGTAAACCTCATCGCCCGCCTGTACGACGCCACCGAGGGCACCGTGCGCGTGGGCGGCATGGACGTGCGCGACTACGACTTGGACGCCTTGCGCCACCAAGTGGCCATGGTGCTACAGAAAAACGTGCTGTTTAGCGGTACCATCGCCGAGAATCTGCGCTGGGGCGACCCGAACGCCACCGACGAGGAGGTCCGCGAGGCGGCACATCTGGCCTGCGCCGACGAGTTTGTCGACGGCTTCCCCAAGGGCTATGACACCTGGATCGAACAGGGCGGCTCCAATGTCTCGGGCGGTCAGAAGCAGCGCCTGTGCATTGCGCGCGCCCTGCTGCGTCGCCCCAAGATCTTGATCCTGGACGACTCCACCAGCGCCGTTGACACCAAGACCGACGCCAAGATTCGCGCAGGGCTGGCAAGCTATCTGCCCAACACGACCAAGCTCATCATCGCCCAGCGCATTAGCTCCGTGCAGGACGCAGACCGCATCATCGTCATGGAGGGCGGCCGTATCGCGCAGATCGGTAACCACGACGAGCTGCTCAAGACGAGCGAGATCTACCGCGAGACCTTCACCTCGCAGAACAAGATGTCTGCCGAGGGCGAAGAGGCCGTCGAAGCCGACACCGAGGCATCCGCAACACAAGCTCAGACCCAGGAAGGAGGCGAGGCACATGAGTAAGGCAACGACCGCCGAGCGCGCGCTCAACCGCAAGGGTGGCACCATGTCGCGCCTCATCAAGACGCTCTTTGGCTTCTACCCCGTGCTTTTGCCCCTCGTCGTCGTCGGCGTGGTGCTCTGCGCCATCATCAACTCCATCGGCGCGACCTTCCTTCAGAGCGCCCTGCAGATTATTAGCGAATCGTGGCAGTCGGGCGATTGGGAAGCTGCACAGCCCAAGATCGCACAGCTCGTGACCACCCTCGCCTGCATCTACGGCGTCGGCATCCTGTCCTCGCTGTTCTGGAACCGCGCCATGGCCATCGTCACGCAGGGCTCGCTCGAGAAGCTGCGCGAGAAGATGTTCAACCGTATGCAGGACCTGCCGATTCGCTACTTCGACACGCACCAGCGCGGCGACATCATGAGCCACTACACCAACGACATCGACACGCTGCGCCAGATGATCAGCCAGTCGCTGCCCAACCTGCTCATGACGACCATCGTCATCGTCACGGTGTTCTTTATCATGCTGTACTACAGCGTGTGGATGTGCCTGGTCATTGTGGCCGGCGTCGCCTTTATGACCTTTATGACCAAGCTGCTCGGCTCCAACTCCGCGCGCTTCTTTATTGCGCAGCAGACCGAGCTCGGCGTGGTCGAGGGCCATATCGAGGAAGTCATGAACGGCCAGAAGGTCGTCAAGGCGTTCTGCCACGAGTCTGCCGCCGAGGCCGATTTTGACGAGCGCAACGAAAAGCTCTTCGAGGTCTCGCAGAAGGCCAACATGTACGCCAACATCCTCATGCCCATCCTTATGAACCTAGGCAACCTGCTCTACGTGCTGGTCGCACTGGCAGGCGGCATTTTCCTGGCGCTGGGCGTGCCCAACCTGAGCATCTCGGGCATGGCGCTGTCCATCGCCGTCGTGGTGCCGTTCCTCAACATGACCAAACAGTTCTGCGGACAGATCGGTCAGATCTCGCAGCAGATCAACGCCGTGGTCATGGGCCTCGCCGGCGCCGACCGCATCTTTGAGCTCATCGACGAGGAGCCCGAGGCCGACGAAGGCTACGTGACGCTCGTCAACGCGCAGGTGAACCCCGACACCTGGCAGCTCGAGGAGGCCGACCACCACACTGGCATGTGGGCGTGGAAACATCCGCACCGCGCAACCGGCGAGATCGAGTACGTACCGCTGCGCGGCGACCTGGTCATGGACAACGTCGACTTTGGCTACACGCCCGACCACGAGGTGCTGCACGGCGTGTCCGTGTTTGCCAAGCCGGGCCAGAAGGTCGCGTTTGTCGGCGCCACCGGTGCCGGCAAGACGACCATCACCAACCTCATTAACCGCTTCTATGACATCGCCGACGGCAAGATCCGCTACGACGGCATCAACGTCAACAAGATCCGCAAGGCAGATCTGCGCCGCTCGCTGGGCGTGGTGCTGCAGGACGTGAACCTGTTCACCGGCACCGTGATGGATAACATCCGCTACGGCAATCTGGATGCCACCGACGAGGAGTGCATCAAGGCGGCTAAGCTCGCGGGCGCGGACGACTTTATCACCCGCCTGCCCGACGGCTACGACACCATGCTCACCGGCAACGGCGCACAGCTGTCGCAGGGCCAGCGCCAGCTGATTTCGATCGCACGCGCCGCCGTCGCCGATCCGCCGGCGATGATTCTGGACGAGGCCACGAGCTCCATCGACACCCGCACCGAGGCTATCGTGCAGGCCGGCATGGACAAGCTCATGGAAGGCCGCACGACGTTTGTCATCGCGCACCGCCTGTCCACCGTGCGCAACTCCGACGCGATCATCTGTCTGGACCACGGCCGCATCATCGAGCGCGGCAACCACGACGAGCTGATTGCCAAGCGCGGGTATTACTACCAGCTCTATACCGGAGCGTTTGAGCTGGAGTAGTTCGGCTCGCCGAGATGGCCGATTTGCCGCTCATTCGTCGGGCATGACCCTAAGATCAATGCCCTCCTCTTTCGGGGCAAATCGACTCATCTCAACGACCCAAACACAATGCACCGCAACGAATAAAGCCTCCGCAGCCACACGAGCTGCGGAGGCTTTTTTCATGCCGGCCGGAAACCGTATCCCACTTTTCGGGCCCAGAATGGGATGCCGTTTCCCGCTGGGCCCCCTCCGGGAAACGACATCCCATTTCAAGGGCATAAACCGGGATGTGGTTTCCCCTAACGGCACCTTTGGGAAACCGCATCCCACTCTAGACGCACAAAACGGGATGAGCTTTCCCATGGTGATCCAAGACCAGAAGCATGTCCGATAGCGCGGCCAGGTCAAGAACAACAAGGCAAGCGTCACGCCAATTTGGACGAGCGTCTGCTGCAGTTTGAGGCTGCTGGCCCATATGGTAGAGTTAACCACCCATGAATTTCAGCACACTGCGTGCTACCTGTTCTTTTGTCATTTAGGGGAGTGAACTTGTGAATACTTCTGTCGCCAAGAAGGCCGGCCAGGCGGTGCGCCTGCTCATGATGGTGCTCACGGCAGTTCTCATCTTCTTCTTCATCAATGTTATGCTGCTCGTCTCCGATATCCAGGGCACGGCGCGTGTGGTCAACTACGCCGGTCTGGTGCGCGGTACCACGCAGCGAATCGTTAAGCTCGAGGATGCGGGCCAGCCTCAAGATGACCTGCTCAAAGCCGTGGATTCATACATCAACGGTTTGCGTTACGGAAGTGACGACCTCAACCTCGTCCGTCTCGACGACGATGAGTATCAGGTAAAAATGACCGAGCTTGCAAATTATTATGATGAGCTTTGCGCCGAGATCAGCCGCGTGCGCGAAGTCGGCTATGAGAACACCGACATCATCTCCATGAGCGAGGAGTTCTTTGGCATTTGCGACGATGCTACGCGACTCGCAGAGGACTACTCTCAGGAGAAGGCGTCGGCGCTCAACTATCTCGAGGGCCTGGTGATCATCGACATCATGGGCTTGGTGGCGACCTTTGCGGTCGAACTTGTTCGCGCGGTGCGAACTGCCGCGCTCAATCGCGAACTGCAGAACAAAGTCTATCTCGACGAAGCCACAGGACTGCCCAACAAGAACAAGTGCGAGGAGGTCTTGGGGCAGGAGCAGCCTGTCTCCGCGGAGGCGCCCGTTGCGGTGTGCGTCTTCGACCTTAACAATCTGCATACGGTCAATAACAGCTTCGGCCACGAGAAGGGCGACGAATACATCCGTTCTTTTGCCCGGCAACTGGGAAGTGTGGCGTCCGAGACGTGCTTTGTGGGCCGCGACGGCGGCGATGAGTTTATCGCGGTGCTGCGAGATACCGATCGAGCTGCCGTGGAGTCCCGTCTCGCTCGGGTTCGCGCGAACGTGAACGAGTATTCCGAAGTCCACCCCGATATGCCCATCAGCTACGCGGTGGGCTATGCGCTTTCCAGTGATTTTGATGAACCGCCTACGATGCGTGAGCTCTTTTCTCAGGCCGACAAAAACATGTACGTCGATAAGAACCGCGTAAAGGCAGCCGAGACAGCCGACCCGCAACGCGAGGACCGCTAAACCCGTCCCAAATGAGCTAGTTGAGGAGTTGGGCCATGGCGTTGACGAATTTTTGGACTTGGAGGGTGGGCTCGAGCGGGTAGTGCAGAAAGACCGGCACCTCTCGCCCGCATAGAAACGGCATGCCCACAAAGGCCGGGTGTACCCCCGACCATGCGCCGCAGGTGAGCACCGCGTCGCCCTTTTCCTCGGCTTCGTTAAAGAGCGCAAAGTCAAAGCTGTCCACGTCGATCACGTCTACGCCGCCGTCTGCCAAAAGATCGATACGCAGACTGTCCATAGCGTCGTTGCCGTGACGGAGCACGCGCAGGCGCATGCCCTCCAGGTCAGCAACCGTGATACGCGTCTTGCGCGCAAGCGGGCTCGTGCGCGGCACGTCGATATAAAACGGCACGTTGACGATGCGGAGCCTTTGGCATGCGTCGCCCCAGCGTGGGGTCGAAAAGCTCGACTGCACCACATCGACCTCGCGGCCCAAGCTGCGCATGACGGTCTCGCGCTCGTCGTAGAGGTCGCTTACCGGCACGATCTCAAATCGCAGCGACGGTTCCAGATCGTGAATGCCCGACCACATCGACAGCGTTTGGCGCCCCGGGCACATCATCGACACACCCAGACGCACGGCACCGCCCTCGCCCGCCGCGCGTCGGGCGCGGCGCAGCGCGTCCTCGGACTGCCGCATGATCGAGCGCGCGTCGTCCACCAGCAGTGCGCCGGCCGGCGTCACCTTGACGCCCGAGTGCGAGCGTTCGAACAGTGTGATGCCGAACTCGGCCTCGAAGCCCGACACCTGCTTGACGAGCGCCGGAGTCGACACGCGCAATTTTGCCGCCGCGCGCGAGAAGCTTCCCAGCTCCGCGGCGGCCGATATGGCCTCGAGTCGTCGATCGTACACGTCAATCTCCTGTTTCCAGACGCATGGCAATGAACTGCCGAAGGGGGTTGTTTTGGCAGGTCACACACTCAATTAAAGGCGCATCGTCTTGCAAGCTATAAACCTACGGTTAACGCCATTCTAACAAATATGCAATTCACCTGCGCAAATGCAAAGCATACGATAACCAGCGAAAACCACGTGGGTCGGTTAATGGGAGCGACCCACAGGGAGGCACAAGAAGACAAGAAGGGAAGTTCCTATGAGCAACTGGCTTAAGCTCGAGGGCGATGTCTGCGCCGTGACTGGCGCGCTCGGCGGTATGGGCGTCGAGATTTGCCGCGAGTTCGCCCGCAATGGCGCCAACGTCGTTCTGCTCGACCTGGACGAAGAGAAGGTCAAGGCCGCAGCCGCCGACCTCGCCGCCGAGTTTGGCATCCACGCCGAGGGTTACAAGATGAACGCCACCGACGAGGCCGAGGTTCAGGCCGCCGTCGATGCCACCATCGCCGACTTCGGCCGCGTCGACGTTCTCGTCAACACCGCCGGCATCCTGCGCTTCGCCGCCATGGAGGACCTGCCGCTGAGCGACTGGGAGCAGGTGCTCAACGTCAACCTCACCGGCTACTTCATCACCTCGCAGCGCTTTGGTCGCGAGATGATCAAGGCCGGTCAGGGCCGCCTAGTGCATATCTCGACCGTCGCCAGCCACTCCCCCGAGACGTTCTCGGGCGTGTACAGCTCTACCAAGGCCGGCGTCAACATGATGTCCAAGATGCTGGCTGCCGAGTGGGGCCCCTACGGCGTGCGCTCCAACTGCGTCGAGCCCTGCTTCGTTAAGACCCCGATGTCGGCAAGCTTTTACGCCGACCCCGAGGTCGAAAAGAGCCGCAGCCGCCTGATCGCCACGCGTCGCATCGGCGAGGTCAGCGATATCGCCAACGCCGTCATGTTCCTGGC
The DNA here is from genome assembly GCA_937989875.1 of uncultured Collinsella sp. GTDB lineage: Bacteria > Actinomycetota > Coriobacteriia > Coriobacteriales > Coriobacteriaceae > Collinsella. The sequence continues at coordinate 49,150 of CALKBO010000017.1, forward strand.
GTCCAAACGCTCGGACTTTACCACCGGCGACGCCATCAAAGTCGACGGTGGCTTCTCCAACATGATGGGCGACCTCACCGCCAAGCCCGGCGGCCGTCGCGCCTATGCCGACAACTACCTTAAGAACAGGGGTGTCGAGCTCTGGTCCGATGAGTCAGGCGTCGCCAAGCCAACCGACCAGTAAACCAACCTGACAGGGAGGACCCGCGGACACGACCGCTCCTCCCCCGTATCGATTAGAAAGAGTCCAATGGCTTCCACCAACTCCAACAAGGGTCGCGCCGTCGTGCTTTCCGCCGCGTGCGTCACCATGTTCTTTATCAGCTCCATCGCGCTGTATTCCGTCGTGAGCAAGAACCTGCTCGCCGTCTACCCCGAGTGGTCCAGCGCTCTTACCTGGGCTTTCCCGGTCTTTCAGACCATCATGGCCGTGACGGGCATCTTCGCCGGCCGCATCTCCGATAAGATCGGCCCCCGCAACGTCGTGATCGCCGCCGCCGTGTGCTACGGCGTGGGCTGGTTCATGTCCGGCACCGTCACCGAGCCGTGGCAATTCTACCTGTGGTTCTCGCTTGTCGCCGCCATCGGCAACGGCCTGGGCTACAACCCCGCGCTCACCACCGGCCAAAAGTGGTTCATCGACAAGAAGGGTCTCGCCTCCGGCATCACCCTGGCCGCTTCAACCGCCGGTCCCGCCGTGCTGTCCCCGGTGCTCGCCTCGCTGCTCATCCCGAGCCTGGGCATCTTTGGCGCCCTTAAGGCGCTCGGAGTCATCTTCTTTGTGACGATCGCCGCCTCCGCCCTGTTCCTGAAGGCCCCCGAGGCCGGTTGGCTGCCCGAGGGCTTCGAGGCCCCCAAGGGCGGTGCGCACGCCGGCACCTTCGGCGACCTCACCCCGGGCGAGATGGTCAAGACCCCGCGCTTCTGGGTCCTCATCGTCACCTTCGCCTTTGCCGCCACCGCGGGCACCCTGCTCGTGGGCAAGGTTGCCTCCATCGCCGCCGTTCAGCTCTTCGCCGACCCCACGAGCGCCGCGGCCGTCGCCCTCGGCGGTGTGGTGGTCTCCGTCAACACCTGCGCCAACCTGGTCGGCCGCCTGTCCTTTGGCCAGATCATCGACAAGCTCGGCGCCTACAAGTCGCTGCTCATCAGCCTTGTCGTCACCATCGTCGCCCTCGTCATCATGTCGACGAGCTTTACACAGGCCATGTTCTTTGTTGCGCTCGCCCTGCTCGGCTTTAGCTTTGGCGCCCTGCTCGTCATCTACCCGCCGCTCACCGGTGGCGCCTTTGGTACCAGCAACATCGGCGTCAACTACGGCATCATGTTTTTGGGTTATGCCGCTTCCACCTGGATCAGCCAGCCCATCACCGCCGTGCTGTATCACGCCGAGGCCGGCAGCGCCGCCTACCAGCAGTCCTTCTACGGTGCCATTGTGATCGCCGCCATCGCCGTCGTGCTCACCGTCTACATGATGGTCTCCGACAGCAAGAAGAAGTCCGCCTAGTTTTACCGATGCGACAAAGGGACAGTCCCTTTGTCGCATTCCACCGGTCACCAGTATTAAGGAGTCGAAATGTCTGAGCTCAACCCCGTCCGCATTGCCGTTATCGGCGCCGGCGCCATGGGCCGCAACCACATCCGCTTTGTCACCGAGGAGCCCGAGGCCGAGCTCGTCGCCATCGCCGACGCCTTTGAGGGCGCCCGCGCCACGGCCGAGGCCGCCGGCGTGCCGTTTTACACCGATCCCGCTCAGATGATGGACGAGGTCAAGCCCGAGGCCGTCATTATCGCCACCCCCAACGACCTGCACCTGGGCGTTGCCCGCGAGGCCGTGAAGCGCAACATCGTGCCGCTGGTCGAAAAGCCGATCTCCAACGATCTCGAGGATGCCCAGGCCTTCGCCGCCGAGGCCGAGACCGCCGGCGTGCCCGTGCTCGTAGGTCAGCACCGTCGCCACAACCCCTTCGTCAACAAGGCCAAGGAGATCATCGAGTCCGGCGAGCTGGGCAAGCTCACCGTGTCGAGCTTCCACTACATGATCTATAAGAATGACGAGTACTTCGACGTCGAGTGGCGCCGTAAGAAGGGTGCCGGCCCGATCCTGGTCAACCTGGTTCACGACGTCGACCTGCTCCGCTACCTGCTGGGCGAGCCCGTTGCCGTCCAGGGTATGCAGTCCAGCGCCGCCCGCGGTTTTGAGACCGAGGACTCCGCCGTGGTCAACGTCCGTTTTGCCGATGGCGCGCTCGCAAGCATGACCATCTCCGACGCCACCGCCAGCCCCTGGAACTGGGAGGCAACCGCTCGCGAGGATCCGCAGTACCGCCCCTTCGACGCCGACGCCTACTTTATCGGCGGCACTAAGGGTGCCCTGTCGCTGCCCCGCCTGCACCAGTTCTCCTACGACGGCGCCTCCAACTGGCACAAGCCGCTGCAGATGGAGATTCCGGCCGTCGACCCGGCACTGCCGCACAAGATGCAGCTCAAGCACTTTGTGAAGGTTGTCCGCCGCGAGGTCGAGCCCGTCGTAACCCCCGCCGATAACGTCAAGACGCTCACGCTTCTCAACGCTATCAAGGAGGCCGCCGAGACCGGCCAGCTCGTCGAGCTGTAATGCCTTAAGAGCGACCGCGGCAGAAATCCCATGCCGAGCCCCTTCGGTCCGCCACCAACAAGCCCCTCTTCTTTGCCCCGCGTGCAGCCTCCTGCCCGCGGGGCCTTTTGCTACCTTGCCGACGATTTTTCAGAAGCGGGGGCTATTTTGCACCTCGGCTTGATCCGTTCGCCACGAAACGCGCCTATCTACTACGTTTAACCGATCGCCCTTAACCATGCCAAATTTCGCGAAATAAAAACCGCAGGTAGACGGCTTGCGTATTCTCGGAAAACCGGGGGATGGTCGACCCATACGGTTCAAACGTAGTAGATAGGCTGTTTCGTGGCGCGGCCCCAAAACAGCCTTTTGGGACGGGTGGTATCCTTGGTAGCCCTGTGTTGCAAACGCACCTTAAACGCAAGGAGTCCCATGGATCTTATCGCCCAGCTCGCCCGCGAGCTCAACCTTAAGGCCGCCAACATCGAGGCGGCCGTCAAGCTCATCGACGAGGGCAACACCATCCCCTTTATCTCGCGCTACCGCAAAGAAGCCACGGGCGGCATGGACGACGTCGCCCTGCGCGCCCTCGACGAGCGCCTGTCTTACCTGCGCAATCTTGAGCAGCGCAAAGAGGACGTCATCCTGCTCATCGACGCCCAGGGCAAACTCACGCCCGAGCTCGAGCAGCAGATTCGCGAGGCCACGCAGCTCCAGCGTGTCGAGGACCTCTACAAGCCCTACCGCAAAAAGCGCATGACTCGCGCGCAGAAGGCCCGCGAGGCAGGCCTGGAGCCGCTTGCCAACATGATTATCATGCAGGCCTCGGCCAAGGGCAGCGCGCTCGATGCCGCCGCGGCCTACGTCAACGAGGACGCCGGCTTCGACACGCCCGAAAAGGCGCTCGCCGGGGCGGCGGACATCGTGGCCGAGACGGTGGCCGAGGACCCCGAGAACGTCGCCGACCTGCGCGCCTTTACGCAAAACACCGCCGACATCGTCGTCGAGGCCACCGACCCCGCCGAGAAGACCCCCTACGAGCCCTACTACAGCTATGATGAGCCGCTGCGCCGTATACCCAACCACCGCGTGCTGGCTATCGACCGCGGTGAGCGCGAGGGCAAGCTCCGCGTGCGCGTGAACGTCGACGGTGCTGCCGCCACGGCACGCCTCGGCAGCCGTTGGCCCCGCCGTCAGGGCGTCTTCGCGCCCATCTTCGATGCCGCCATCGCCGACGGTTACAAGCGCCTCATGGCCCCCTCGCTGGAGCGCGAAGCCCGCGCCAAACTCACCGTTCGCGCTCAGACCGAGGCCATCAATGTCTTTGCCAAGAATCTCGAGGGCCTGCTCTCGGCGCGCCCCGTGCGCGGCGCCCGCGTGCTCGCGCTCGATCCGGGCTACCGCACCGGCTGCAAGGTCGCCGTCATGGACGAGACCGGCAAGCTGCTCGACCACGGCGTGGTCTACCCCACCAAGCCGCGCCACGACGTCGCCGGCACCAAGCGCGAGCTCGCCCGCCTCGTCAAAAAGGACAGCGTCAACACCATCGTCATCGGCAACGGCACCGCCAGCCGCGAGACCGAGGAAGTCGTCTCGGAGTTCATCGCCGAGCAGGCGCCTGGGCTGCGATACACCATCGTCAACGAGGCCGGCGCGTCGGTGTACTCCGCCTCCGAGCTCGCCAGCCAGGAATATCCCGACCTGGACGTCACCGTGCGTGGCGCCATGAGCCTGGGCCGTCGCCTGCAGGACCCGTTGGCAGAGCTCGTCAAGATTCCGCCCCAGTCTATCGGCGTGGGCCAGTACCAGCACGACCTTGACCAGGCCGAGCTCTCGCGCACTCTGGGCCACGTGGTGGAGGACGTCGTCAACCGCGTGGGCGTCGACGTGAATACCGCGAGCGCAAGCCTGCTGGGATACGTATCGGGCATCACGCCGAGCGTGGCCAAAAACATCGTGGCCTACCGCGAGGAAAACGGTGCCTTTACCGATCGCCGCCAGCTTAAGAAGGTCCCCAAACTAGGACCCAAGGCATACCTCAACGCCGCGGGCTTCCTGCGCATCAGCGGCGGCAAGAACCCGCTCGACGCGACGAGCGTCCACCCCGAGAGCTACGAGGTGGCCACGTCCGTCCTGGAACGCGCCGGCGTTAAAGCCAGCGAGCTCAGCCGCGGCGGCGTGCCCGACATCGAGCGCCGCCTGGGCAGCATCTCGGCGCTGGCAAGCGACCTGAACTGCGGCACCCTCACGCTCATCGACATCGTCAACGAGCTCAAGAAGCCCGGCCGCGACCCGCGCGACGACGCACCCGAGGTGGTCTTTAGCCGCTCAGCGCTTTCCATCGACGACCTGGAACCCGGCATGGAGCTCAAGGGCACGGTGCGCAACGTCGTCGACTTTGGCGCCTTCGTCGACGTGGGCGTGCACCAGGACGGCCTCGTGCACATCTCCAAACTGGCCAACCGCTTTGTCAAGCACCCCAGCGACGTGGTGCGCGTCGGTGACACGGTCAAGGTGTGGGTCGAAAAGGTCGATCGCGACCGCAAGAAGATCTCGCTCACCATGGTGCAGGGCAAGTAAACCGCCAAAGCAAAGGTACCCCCTGTAGCGATGTGCAAAATCGCGAGTATTCTGCAAATTCCACCGTTCCGGGTGCCCCTCAGAGACGAAAAAGCAAAAAACAGCCCCCGTTTTAGCGTCGTCAGAGCCAAAACGGGGGCCGTTCCATGCTTCGGTTAACTGATAAAGACCTTTACGTTGCTGAATACTCTCGATTTTGCACGGCGCAGGCGGGGGTACCTTTGCCCACGGCAGGATATGGAAGCCAAGCGCCAATTTGCTGGCAAGCTCGTGTCGGCAGCCCCGGCCTTTCCTTTGCCTAGCGCGATCCTCGCGAAGCGCGTGAGCGATAGGGAAAGGAAAGGCCGGGGCGAACAGCCCACGGTACAGTCGGCGTTCGCGCTACGGCAGGATATGGAAACCCAAAGCGGCGATATCCTTGGCAAAACCGCGCACGGTATCGAGCGAGACCTCGTACGGGTCGCGACCAATGTTCTTGCGCTTGGCCAGGATGCTGTTGGGCACCGTAATGATCTGGCAACCGCAGGCCTCGGCCTGGTAAATGTCGATGAGCTCGCGCGTGGACGCCCACAGGACCTCGCAGTTGGGCTTTGCGGCGGCCTTCTTGACCGACTCCGTCATAAACGGAATGGGATCGACGCCGGTGTCGGCGATGCGGCCGGCAAAGAGCGAGATGATGGACGGCGTCTCGGTGTCAACGGCCTCGACCATCTCATCGACCTGCGTAGGCGTAAAGATAGTAGTGACGTTGACCTTGATGCCGTCGGCGGAAAGCTTGCGGACCAGCTCGGCGGTGGACTCGCCCTTGGTAGTCACGCACGGAATCTTGACGTAGACGTTCTCGGCCCAGGTAGCGATCTCGCGGGCCTCGACCTCCATGGTCTCGACGTCGTCGGCAAAGACCTCAAACGAGACGGACACATCGGTGATGTGGGCCAGGACCTCCTTGGCAAACGCGCGGTAATCCGTCACGCCGCCCTTCTTCATAAGGGACGGGTTGGTCGTGAAACCCTGAACGTTGCCGTTCTCGTACATGTCGAGCATGCCCTCGAGGTTTGCACCGTCAGCGAACACCTTGATTGCCATCTGCCTGATTCCTTTCGCTAGCATACGGCCGATAAACTGCTAAACACTTTACCTACGTTTATCAAGGCGTGAGCTGCGGTTTTTTATCTTCTCGGCGAACGGTATAAACACCTCAGTGTTTGGATTGATAAATCGATTGAGCATGCAAAAGCAAAGAGTCGCAGTTTGGGCAAACGTCAGAACGTGGGATTCATTAGATGAGGCCGAAATGCTGCATCGCTGTGACGGTGCCGTCGTGTGCGACATCGTCGGTCACGTAGTCGGCGACCGCCTTGACCTCAGGCATGGCGTTGCCCATGGCCACGGCCGTCTCGACCGCAGCGAGCATGCCCAGGTCGTTACCCGAATCGCCGAAGCCAAAGGTGCGCGCGTTGCCGGTGCGACCCAGGTATTCCAGCGCTCGCGCCACGCCCACGCCCTTGTCGATGCCCTTGGGGCTCAGCTCGCGATTCTGACCACCGGTGTTGCACAGCTCAAACTCGCGATCGATAAAGCCATCATCGTTGGCTACGCGAGCCAGGTCGCTCGCGACGATGCCCACCTTGCCCACGCGCAGACGGCCGTCGACGCGCATTTCCTCGGTGCTGTGCACCACAGAAGTGCCGATCAGAGACGACTGCTCAACACCCGCGGGTTCCAGGGCAAAAGTAGCCACGTTGGTCTCGAAAAAGGCCTCAATCCCTGCCGCGGCCATACGGCGTGCCAGCTCCTCGATAACGTCCTCATCAAAGCAGTCCTCGTGTACCACGCGGCCCTCGACCTCGAGCGTCGCTCCCGCCATGGCAACGACACCCGCCGGGTTCAGCGCGCGCAGGCCATCGGCAATCAGCCACAAGGGACGACCCGTGCAGATAAATGCCTGGTGCCCCGCGTCGCGCAGACGATGAAACGCCTCGACGACCGCCTGCGAGGGGTGAACCGCCGAAAAGTCCTTGTCGGTCATGTTGTCGGGATCGAACGACGTCAGCGTGCCGTCCACGTCAAAAAAGAGCACGGCGGAATCGGGGCACGCATCAATCATATGGGTTCCTTTCGGGGGCGAGAGTAAACGAAGTATCCATCATATAATGGAGCGACGCAACCAGAGAGGTCACCCATGGAATTTTACGCAAGCTGCCCCGAGGGCTTTGAGTCCGCACTCGCCGATGAGCTTAAACGCCTCGGGCTTTCGCATGTTCGCCGGCTGAAGGGCCGCGCTACATTTGAGGGCGAGCTCGAAGAAGGCTACCGCGCCTGTCTGTGGTCGCGCCTGGCGAGCCGTGTGTTCGTGGTACTCGGGCGCTTTGAGGCGCAGGATGCCGATGAACTGTACGATAGCGTTTACGACATCGCCTGGGAGACCATCATCCGCCCCGGCGCCACCATCGCCATCACCGCCCGCGGCGTGACCGAGCAGCTGCGCAACACGCGCTTCTCGGCCCTGCGCGCCAAAGACGCGCTGTGCGACCGTCTGGCCGAGACCACGGGCCGTCGCGCCGACGTCGATGCCGCCGACCCCGATGTTCACCTGTTGCTTTCGCTGCGTCAGCGCCGCGCGAGCATCAGCCTGGACCTTTCGGGCGACCCGCTGTTCAAGCGTCTGCCGCCCGCTGCGACTCGTGCCGGCGAGGGCGCACACGTGTTGCGCCCCGACTACGCCGCCCTGGTGCTGGCGCAGTCGGCTGGACCGCACTATGCGAGCGCGAGCTGACGGCCGACGATTACGAAAACGAAGCCCTTCCCACGCTGATCGATGCCTCGTGCGCCGGCGGCGGTCTGCTGCTGGAGGCCGTGAACATTCTGACCGACCGCGCCCCGGGCGCCGCACGCGAGCGCTGGGGCTTTGAGGGCTGGCAGCTGCACGACGCTGTCCTGTGGGAGCAGCTGCTTGCCGAGGCGCGCGAGCGCGAGGCGGCAGCGCGCGAGCGCCAGGCGCGCATCGTGGCCGTAGACATCGACCCCGCCGCCCGCAAGACTGCCGAGCGCATGGTCAAGTGCGCCGGCTACAAGCGTTTTGTCGACTTTTGTGCCGCCAAGCCCGCCACCGTGCTGGACCATGCGGGCGCCGTCGCCGGTGCCGCCCTGGTCGCGGACACGACCGAGACCCCGCTTTCGCTCATGCACGATGCCATGACGCTCATCGGCGAGCTGCGCCGCGCCCCCGAGCTCGCTTCGGCGCCGGTCGCCGCTCTCACCCGCGACGGCTTGCTGGCCCGCGCGCTCCACGCCGAGCCCGAGCGCTCGATCGCCGTCATGCCCAATAACGAGGAGGCGGCTCTTGAGGTTTGGCCCTCACTCGACCACGCCGCTGCAGCGTTTGAGGCTGCGACCAGCGCGGATGCCGAGGCCGAGGTTGCGGATGCCAACGAAGCCAACGACGAAGCCGCCGCTTCCTCCATGCCCGAACCTGCCGCCACGCTCGACTTGGGCGACGGCAAGCCGCTGCCCGTGCTCATCCCGGAGTCCGAGCAGTTCGCCAACCGCCTGCGCAAGAATGCCCGTCTGCGCCGCAAGTGGGCCAAGCGCGAGGGCGTGAGCTGCTATCGCGTCTACGATGCCGACCTGCCCGACTACTCCGCTGCCATCGACCTGTACGAGGGTTGCCCGCAGACGCCGGGCCGCTGGCTCGTCATCGCCGAATACGCCGCGCCCAAGACCATCGACCCCGCGCTGGCCCAGGCCCGCATGCTCGACATCTTGGCCATCGCGCCGCGCATCCTTGATGTTCCGGCCGAGCATGTGCACGCCAAGGCCCGCATGCGTTCGCGCGGCGGCTCGCAGTACGGCAAGCAGGGCGCCGGCAAGGGCGGATCGGGCGAGCGCGCCAACATCGCGCGCCGGCGTCTGCCGCTCATCGAAGAAGGCGGGCTCACCTTTGCCGTCAACTTTGACGACTACCTGGATGTGGGCATCTTCCTGGATCATCGCGTCACCCGCAACCTGGTGCGCGAGCACGCCAAACAGGCGCGCCGCTTCCTCAACCTGTTCGCCTACACCGGCACCGCCACCTGCTATGCGGCCGACGGCGGCGTCGAGGAAACCGTGACAGTCGACCTTTCCAACACCTACCTGGACTGGGCCGAGCGCAATATGCGCCAGAACGGCTTTGTTGGTCCGCAGCATCATTTTGTGCGCGACGACGTGCTCGCCTGGATTCGCGACCAGCGCCAGACGCGCAACCGCTGGGACCTGATCTTTGTCGACCCGCCCACGTTCTCGAACTCGTCAAAGATGGGCCGCCGTACCTGGGATGTCCAGCGCGACCATGTTGAGCTTTTGGCCGGCGTGTCGCGCCTGCTCGCACAGGGCGGACATGCCATCTTTAGCTGCAACCTGCGCGGCTTCCGCCCCGAAACGCGCAAGCTCGCGCGTGCGGGCGTCGTGCTGGAGGACATTACGGCGCAGACCATCCCCGAGGACTTCGCGCGCAACCAGAAGGTGCACCACTGCTATATCGTGCGCCGACTGCCCATCGAGGACGCCATGGCCGAGGTCGGCTTTAGCGCCGAGGAGATTGCCGAGCGAACCGAGGAGCTGCGCAACCCCGAGGCGCGCAAGCCTCGTGCAGCAGCGCCCGCGCCCACGCAGGCCGGCAACGGCAAATCAAACTTTGCCGGCAAACCCTCCCCTGCCGGCAAGTCCAAAAAGAAGAAGTTCTACGCCAGCAAGCCCAAGGGCAAATAACAAAGTTGCGGTGGAATACGGACTGTTTTGCCTGGAATTAGGTAAATTTAGACCGCATTTCACCGCAACTCATATTGGGATGGCGGACGCCGACCTATCCCTGGGTGACCAATCGGTAACCGATACCCACGTGCGTCTGGATATAGCGCGGATGCGCGGGGTCGGACTCAATCTTCTTGCGCAGCGTGCCCATAAAGACGCGCAGGCTCGCCAGGTCGCTCTTAGTTGCCGTGCCCCAAATCTCGTGCAGGATAAACTGGTGCGTCAGTACCTTGTCGGCGTTGTGTGCCAGCAGGCACAGGAGCTTATACTCGATCGGCGTCAGATGCAGTTCCTCGCCATCCATCGTGGCGATGCCGGCATCAAAATCGATATGCAGCTCACCGGTATCGAACGAGCCCTCGGAGACAACGCCGCCCGTCTGCGCATACGAAAGGCGCCTGAGCGTCGTGCGAATGCGCGCGAGCAGCTCCTCGACCGAAAACGGCTTGGTCAGGTAGTCGTCGGCACCGGCATCGAGTGCGCGAATCTTGTCCGCATCCTCGCTGCGCGCCGAGACCACGATAATCGGCATGCCCGACCATGCGCGCACCGACTCCACCACCTTGACGCCGTCCATATCGGGCAGGCCCAGATCGAGCAGCACAATGCTCGGCGCCTGCGACGAGGCGGCGGCGATAGCGGCATGGGCGGTCTCCACAGCCATATGGCGCAAGCCGTGCGCCTCGAGCGCGGCAACAATAAGATTGCGAACGGCGGGATCGTCCTCAACGACCAAGATGAGCGGTTTTACGGCAGAGTTCGACACAGCGCTACTCCTTATCAAACGAAACGTCGGCGGCGGGAAGTTCAATCGTAAAGACCGAACCGTGCGGGTCCGCCGCGGCAACCTCTATGCTACCGCCATGTGCCAACGCAATGGAGCGGCAGAGCGAAAGACCCAGGCCAACGCTGCGGTGGCTGTCGGCCAGACCATGGTTGGCGGTATAGAACGACTCGAAGATCCGCTCGCGATCCTCGGGTGCGATGCCCGGACCATCATCGGCCACCGAGCACGCCACGCGTCCATCGTCGACGCTAATCGAAATCATGATATGCGAGCCCGCGGGCGTATAGGTGATGGCGTTGTTCACCAGATTGACCACCAGCTGCACCATCAGGCGCGCATCGACATTGACGAGCGCCGGCTCATCGCACGCCACCACCTTAAGGTCGTGCTCGCGCACGGCCGGATTTACGTGACGCAGCGCCTCCTCGACGATATCGTCCATGAGCTCGAGCGTGGTCGACAGGCGCATACCGCCACCCTCGAGCTTGGTGATGGCAAGCAGATTCTCGACGGTGGCGTTGAGCCACAGCGCATCCGAGCGAATGGATAGAAGCAGGCCGCGGCGCGTCTGGGCATCGAGCACTGCAGTGCCGGTCGAGCCCTGGTCGAGCAGCACGTCGGCATTACCCGAAATACTGGTAAGCGGCGTGCGCAGATCGTGCGAGATGGAGCGCAGCAGGTTGGCGCGCAGCTGTTCGTTTTTGGCGAGCACCGCCGCTTCCTCGCGGGCCTCCATGGCGCGGGCGCGGTCGAGCGCCAGCTCGCCTTCGCTCACGATGGCATCGGCAAGTGTTCGCTCCTCGTGCGTCAGCACGTCGGGCTCGGCAACGATAGCCAGCACGCCCACCACCGAGGCGGGGTCGCCCGAGCGCGCGAAGCCGTCGCCTGTGCGAACCGTCAGGTAGATGCCATAAAACGCCGAGCCGCCAAACGTGGCGTCGAGCGGCGTTCCCACATAGGCGGACGCCGAGAGCCGCGGCGGCATCTGCGGCGCCAGTTCGTGCACCGGTGCGGCATCGCCCACGGCCGTGTATGTCGAACGCGGCAGCAGGTCATCGCCCTCGGCGTCGGCGCTGTACCACACGACCGGACAGCCCGAAAGACGCGCCAGCTGCGTGGCCATGGCGTGAACGATCTGCTGCTGATCGGCGCACCGCTGTAGCATGCGGTTGGTCTCGAGCACCATATGCGTGCGACGGTCGCTGGCGGCAGCCTGCGCCAAGGCGCGGCGCAGGGCCAACGCAATCGAGCTCGACACAAGCGAGACCACGAACATGATGAAGAACATGCCGGGATAGCCGCGATCGATAAGCGACAGCGAGTAGCGCGGGTCGACAAACAAGAAGTTGTAGAGCGCCACGGCGGCAGCCGAGCTCAGCAAGCAATACAGGCGACTCCAGGTAAAGAATGCGCACAGCTGAACGGCGAACACATAGACGATCATGATGCTCGGCGCGAGACCCGGATGGTCGAGCAGCGCGCCCACAATCGTCGCCGCGACCAGCAGCCCCACCGATACGCAGGCGTCATACAGAGGAGTGCGGCGCGTCAGCGTTGTGCGCCGCCACCAAAAGCTATCGGCAATATCGCCGTCCGTACGGACGTCCATCAGCGCCCCGCCCCTCTCTCAAAAACAAAAACCACCACAAAGGGGACAGGCACCTTTGTGATGGTTTCCCCTTGTGGCGGTTCCAAGTGTATAGCCTTTGCAACCGGCGGTCGCTAGACAAACAGCACGTGCGCGAGCAGGGCACACACGCACACCGCTCCAAATACCAGTGCCACGATCGAGATCACGCGGTCGGCCATATCCATGTTGGCACGGTTCGTAAGGAACCGATCTTCGGCGGCGTCGACACGCGCCTCACGCACCATTTCGACCACCGCCTCACGGCCATCGAGCGCCTTTGTATCCATGTTTACCTCCCCGGCCTCATGCTTATCCATCAAAAACCAACTCCGTGTAGCCGCCGACGTCTACGGCCGCTCGTTGGGAGCCAGGCGTTGCATCTTGTTCACGGCCTTGAACTTGGTGAACAGCGGCACGTACTCAAAGCTCACGTTGGAGTTCTCCAGGCCGTACCAGCGTGCGGGCGTGCCGGCGGCACGGCGGATGATGTACTTGAGCGTGATGGCCGTACGCTCGCTCGGCTCCACATCGCTTTCGGGCGCCAGAAGCTTACGAATCAGGACGAACTTGAACGTACCGATGTTGCCCGGATCCTTGTAGACCGAGTAGTCATGCGTCTGCGCCGGCAGCTCGCCGGTGGCAGCCAGGTCCTGAACGACCTGACGCAGATAGGCATTGACGCGCTGGTTAATCTTGTAGCCCAGGTACAGATGCACGCGGAACACGTAGTCGGTGCCGAACGTCTCGACCGAATAGGCAAAGGTGTGCGGTTCGTCCATGGTCTCGACATTCACAAACCACCAGGCGCGGGCGCGCTTGGGATGCTTGTCCAAGATCGAATAGACGATATCGCGGTCGATGTAGTCGGTATGGGTGTCCTTGGTCAGGTACACGACGTTGTCGCTCATGCGCTCGTAACGGTCGTCGTCGCGCAGGCGCTTGAGCTGCGGCAGGTAGCTGCGCAGCGGCAGCAGCGTAAACTGGCGCTGCTCGACCGCCGTGCCGTTGTACCAGCACACCATAATGCCCATGATGAGTGCAGCCATAAGGATGGTGAAGTAGCCGCCGTGGAAGAACTTGGTGAGCGAGCTCACGAAGAAGAAGCCTTCAAGCAAAAGGAAGAAGGCCGCGAAGATCCACGGAGCAACCTTGAGCTTGCGCTCCTCGTGCAGGTAGAAGAAGAGCAGCAGCGTGGTGCACATCATAGTCAGCGTAATGGCAAGGCCGTAGGCGGCTTCCATATGCGCCGAGTTCTGGAACAGCAGCACCACGATGACGCAGCCGACAAGCATGACGTTGTTGACCATGGGGATGTAGAGCTGGCCCTTGGTCTCGGCAGGGTAGAAGACCTGCATGTGCGGCATGAGATCCAGACGGCTGGCCTCGGACACCAGCGAGAATGCGCCGGTGATGAGCGCCTGCGAGGCAATGATGGCCGCGACGGTGGAAAGGCCGACGGCAAACGGGCGCAGGCCCGGGGCGAGCATCTGGTAGAACGGGTTGAGGTCGGCAATGCCCATGAGCTCGGGGTTGGCAGCGTTGTTCATAAGCCAAGCGCCCTGGCCCATATAGGAAAGCAGCAGGCAGCACTTAACGAACGGCCAGGTAGCGTAGATGTTGCCGCGGCCGACGTGGCCCATGTCGGAGTAGAGCGCCTCGGCACCGGTGGTGGCGAGGAAGCAGCTGCCCAGAATCATGATGCCCGCGTGGTTGTTGGGGCTCAGCAAAAAGGCGATGCCGCGCACCGGGTTGAGGCACAGCAGCACGGCGGGGTGCTGGAAGACAAAGAACAGACCCGTGCCGCCCAGGAACAGGAACCACAGCGTCATGATGGGGCCAAAGGCGTGACCGATCTTGGCCGTACCGATGCGCTGTACCAAGAAGAGCACGATGATGATGGCGAGCGTAATGGCGACGACGCGGCCCTGGTCATCGCCCAGCACGGCATGGACCGCCGGGATGGTGCGCAGGCCCTCGATGGCCGTGGTAACGGTAACGGCCGGCGTCAGGATGCCGTCGGCGAGCAGCGCGGCGCCACCCAGCATGGCGGGGATGATAAGCCACTTGCCGCAGCGCTTGACCAGGCTGTACAGGGCAAAGATGCCGCCCTCACCATGGTTATCGGCGCGCAGCGAGATGAGCACATACTTGATGGTGGTCAGCAACGTGACCGTCCACACGACAAGGGAGAGCGCGCCGAGCACGAACTCCTCCGTGACGCTTCCGATGCCGCCGTTGCCGGCAACGAGCGCCTTGGTTACATACATAGGACTGGTGCCGATATCGCCGTACACCACGCCCAGCGTGACGAGCATCGCCGAGATGCTCACAGGAATCGCAGCGTGCGAGGCTGCCTCCTTGGCCTTTTGTTCCATAAGCCGGTTTCCTCCCAACTTTAATGTTCGAAGGAATTATAGGTAATCGGCCTGCACTTGCACGTCACCGTTTTCCCAGCTAGATAAACATTTATACGGCCTTTAGGCCACCACGGCGATATGGAATGTAACAAAGGGACTGTCCCTTTGCCTCATCTGTCATTTTCCGAGCCAGTTTTTGAACCACCACTCCATGGAGCGGCTCATCTCGGCCATAAAGGGACTAGTGTGTTTGCGGGTGTAGATATCCACCACGCGCTCGCCCACCTCGCGGGCATGCGGGCGAAACATCGCGTCCATCTCGGCCACCTGCGCGTCCATGGTCGCAGCATCGGCGCGGCAGTAGCGCTCCTCGTGCACCAGGTTCACCACGGGGTGCGCGATTGCCGGGCGCTCCTTACGGGGCGTGCCGATGATGAGCATCGACAGCGGCATGGTATAGGGCGGCAGATCGAGCAGCTCGGCAACTTCCTCGGCATTCTCGATAACATCGCCGATGTAGCAGCTCCCCAGCCCCAGGGCCTCGGCGGCGACCACGGCGTTTTGGGCGGCGATCACGGCATCCTGCGCCGCGATGGCAAAGTCGCCCAGACCCGGCGCGCGGCGGGGCGCTTTACCCGTGCGCTCGACAAACTCGGGCTCAAAGCAACCCACATGCTCAAACAGATCGATCCACTTGGCATAGTCGACCACAAATATTAGTGCCCAGGGCGCCTTGGCGATCATGGGCTGGTGGTCGCACAGGTCGGCCAGGCGGTCGAGCGTTGCCTGCTCGCGGATGCTCACGATGGAATACATCATCATGGCGCCCGCCGACGGCGCGCGACTCGCCGCATGCAAAATCGCCGCACGCTGCTCGTCGGTCACCGCCACGGGACGGTCGTCGTCATCACGCGCGAAGGCGCGCGTGGAGGAACGGTGCTCCAACGTGTCCAGCACTGCATTGCCCGTAGTCTCGACCGGATAGCCGCACGTATCCACAGCCTTGGTGCAAACCTGCTCGTTCATCGCCTCATCCTCGCTAATTCTTTAAGAAGCCTTTACGTTTCCGTGTAATTCCCGTCCATTATCGCGCAGGTCGCCACTACATTGCGCCACACCGCCACACGTGCGCGTTAATATGGCTGGTTGTTGTGCGCAGCCCGCAAATGCAGCGCATATTTAGGTAACAATCGGGTAAACCCCCGCTTTCGTAGGTTTTAGTTTGTGAGGAGTCTCAGCATGTTCGCTGCCGCCATCTCGCTCGTCGGTCTTGCGGCGACCGTCTACCTTGTCTTGCGCGAGGCCAAGGCCATTCGCGCTCAGTCGGGCACCGTTGCCAAGGGCGCCTTCGCCTGGAGCGTCGCCTTTGGCCTGTTCCAGCTCTTTTTGACCGTCTGGGGCGCTATTGGCCTCGTCGCCCAAAACGAGCCGCTCGCCTTTGTGATGCTCATCCTGACCAACGCCATCCTCACCGGATGCGCCTGGGCCAGCATCGCCCGCGATCGCATCGCCCCGCGCGTCTTTGCGTTCGCCAAGCCCGACGCCCCCGCCCCCACCGGCAAGCTCGCCCGCCTGCGCGGCGCCTTTGTGGGCAAACCACTCGTCGCCGCCGTCCTGTGCCTGCTGCTCGCCGGCGTCTTTGCGCTGCTGGGCATGGAGGTCTCGTCCAACCACGACTTTACCTGGGTCTACCCCCTGTGCATCCTGCTCGAGTGGGCCATCATCACCGTGCTCATGATCGGCTTGTTCTTCCTGTTCCAGCGCCACGGCGCAGCTCCCGCGGTCCTGGCCTTTGCCCTCTTTGTCCTGGGCATTGCCGAGTTCTTCGTCATCACGTTTAAATCCATGCCCATCCAGCCGGGCGACCTTTCGGCCATCTCCACCGCCGCCGCGGTCGCCGGCACCGGCTACACCTTCTCCATCTCGCTGTTCTGTGTGCTGTCCATGGGCTTTACCGCCATCGCCATGCTGCTGTGCGAGTACGCCGGCCTGGTGGCACCGCACCGTCAGAAGGGTGCCGCCAACGCCAAGCGCATGCTGCTCACCAACCTGCTCGTGGCAGTGCTGTGCCTGGGCGGCGTAACCGCGCATGTCACGCTCATCGACTACTACAACACCCTCGGCATCACCGTCTACACCTGGCGCCCGCTCGAGAGCTACTGGCGCGAGGGCTACCTGCCCGCCTTTATTAGTGCGGCGCAGTCCATCAAGCCGCCCAAACCCGCCGACTACTCCGTCGACGATGCCAAGGCCACGCTCAAAAAGTACGCCAAGGCCTATGACAAATCCGACGCGGCTAAGAGCGATGAGCGCGCCGCCGCAAAGGAGCAGTTCGACAGCGAGAAGCCCACGGTCATCGCCATCATGAACGAGACCTTCTCGGATCTGTCGATCTACCAGAACATGCGCGCCGGCTACGAGGGCCCGCAGTACTTTAAGAACCTGTCCAACTGCCTCAGCCGCGGCAAGCTCTACGTGAGCGCCTACGGCGGCGGTACCGCCAATACCGAGTTTGAGTTTATGACCGGCAACTCCATGGCCAACCTGGGCTCGGGCGTGTACCCCTACACCATCTACAACATGGAAACGACCGGGAACCTGGCAGAGCAGTTCAAGTCGCTCGGATATTCCACCACGGCCATGCACCCCAACCACGCCACCAACTGGAACCGCGAGAACGTGTACAAGGACTTTGGCTTTGACCAGTTCCTGTCCATCAACAATTTCCAGGGAGCCGACACCCTGCGCGGCATGGTGACCGACCAGGCTACCTACGACAAGATTCTTGAGCTGCTCGACCAGAACGCCGATCCGCAGTTTATCTTCGACGTGACCATGCAGAACCACTCGGGCTACGATACGGGCCTGCTGCCGGTCGATAAGCAGATGCACCTGAATATCGACACGACCGATCTGGACGCCAAGACCGTCGAGGACGGCACGCTCTCCGATGTCGACGAGTACGTCTCGTGCATCGAGCAGTCCGACCAGGCGCTGCGCTACTTCTTTAACGCCTTGAGCAAGCTCGACCGCAAGGTGGTCGTGGTGTTCTGGGGCGATCACCAGCCGTTCTTCCCGTCCAAGTTCAACGACAAGTGGTTTACCGGTGAGGACGACGCCACGCATCAGGAGCGTCTGTGGCAGACCGACTACATCATATGGGCCAACTACGACGTTGCCGGCTGCGACCAGACGAGTGAGGTCGACGACCTGTCCACCAACTACCTGTCCACGCAGCTGATGCAGCTGATCGGCGCCCCGCTTTCCGACTATCAGAAGGCGCATATGACGCTGCGCGAGTCGCTGCCCGCCATCAACTCCGTGGGCTACGAGGACGCCAGCCTGCGCTGGGCGCTCTCCTCCAACGTCACCGGTGACGACGCCGCCGCAGCAGCCGCTACCAAGGCGCGCGAGGATTACGCCAAGATGCAGTACTACGAGATGTTCCGCGACGGCAAGAACGTGTACACCGAGCACTTCCAGACCGAGGCCAACGAGACCGACCCCAACTTGGCGCCGGGTACGACCAAGATCAAGTAGCGGGTCACTCATAACTGAAACGTCTGTCCGGGCGGAGGCATATAAGGTTCCCTGCTCGGACAGTCCTGCGCAAGACGGGGGCCACATTAAGTGGCCCCCTTTGCGTGCGGAACTCGCGATGAACCTTATATGCCTCCGCCCGGACAGACGCCCTGTTGTTGGAGCGCGGCTTGTCTTGGGTGTATCGCCGAACATATATAAGTTGAAGGCCACGTTATGTGGCCTTCTTTGTTTGCGGAAAGTGTGTCCCGGAATTCTTGTCTGGAATGGGATGCAGTTTCCACTTGGGACCCGATTGGGAAAGTGTGTCCCACTATTCAGCTGGATTCCGGGATGTATTTTCCGGTTGAGGACCCTTTGGGAAAGTGCGTCCCGGTCTGGGCGCTCAAACTGGGATGGATTTTCCGGATGAGGGCTTGACGGAAAATGTGTCCCGTTCCGGGCGCTAATTGTGGGATGCAGTTTCCGCTTGCGAAGCCTCCACTCAACAGAAAACCCGGGTGGCCTGTTTTTTGGCTACCCGGGTTTTTGGGTTGTCGATATGTTCGACTGGCTACTAGTGGGTCTTGCGGCGCTTGATCAGCATGATGAGGGCTATCACTACGAGCGTTGCTCCCGCTGCTGCTGCGGTGGCGACTAGGGCGAATGTTTGGTCGCCGGTGTTTGCGAGGTTCTTCGCTGTGGTCGTAGTCTTGACCTTGGTGTCGATCTTAGCTCCGTTGTCGGACTTGGGCTTGTCCGGGTTCGTCGGGGTCTCAGGAGTCTCGGGGTCCTTTGAGCCTTCGGAATCGGTTGGGCCGGCGGTGTTTACCAGCGTATGGTCCAGGAACTTCTTGGCGCCCGCACTTGCCTGTGAGAACAGGCGGCGCGTGCGGATCGGGGTGGCGTTCACCGTTGTGGGCGCCGTCTCCTCGGCCTCGATATTCACGAGCGTCGTGCCGGTGTCGAGGCCCACGTCGTTGTATCCCACGTGGCAGTAATACTGCGCACCGTCATCGTCTGCGGTCAGGTCAATCTCGAGCTTTGAGGCCGTTCCAGCCGCGAGGTTGCCATCGGCACCCACGAGCTTAAACTCTGTCTCGCCGCGGCCCTTGCGGTACCACATATAGGTCGGTGCCAGCCCTGTTTCGCTATCGTCGGCACCGAGTTGCTTCACATGGCCAATCGCCGAGAGCGTCAGGTGGCTTCCCGCCGTGCGCTCAACCGAAGAGTCGTATCCAAGATCCGACCCCTCCGCAGCATCCGCCGCAGGTCCGCTCACGGTCATCGTCATGCCATCGGGCATGGTCTTGACCGTGATGATTGCCGAGCGAATACCTGTTTCGGTCGTGGATCCATTCTTAACGGCGGCGATGGCGAATCGATACTCCGTATTGGGCTGCAGCCCATCCCACTTGAGCGAGGTCTGCGTGTTGTCGGCAATCTTCCAGCTATTGACGACCGCATCCGCCGCATTGCTCTGCAGCATGCCCACGCCGTAGCTAAAGCCACTCTTGTTTGCGAGTACATCGTCCCAGCTAAACGTAACGCTGGTCGAATCGACGGCGTTTGCCGTAAAGCCCGTCACGGCCGGCGTGTCGGGCATCTCGACGTCCTTAACGTCATAGCCCACGATCCAGAACTGGTCGGTGTCCTTGGTGCCGAGCTTGTCGCCCGAGTCTGCCTCGAACTTGTCGACATCCACCGCGTTGACGCCCAGACGCCACACAAAACCGTACTTGCCCTGCGCGGCCTCGGGCAGGTTGTCGACGGTGCCGCCGTATTCGGTCGATTCACTCGAGGAGTTACCCGTAGTAAAGCCGGCGTTGGCACCAAAGCACAGGCCGCCAAACAACTCGTGCTTTGCGAGCTTCGCGCCCATGACAACGCTGCCGTTCAGCGTCAAGCCGAGCTCGAGCTCCTGCTCCTTGCCCTCCTCGACTTCGATGGTCTGCTCAATGCTCGCCCCCGACTGCGCGGCGGCGCCGTTAAACCCATCGTGCGTGTAGGCGCGCGTTACGCCAGGCTTGCCCAGGCCAAAGGAATCCCCAACGGGAGTCTCGCCGTTGAGCGTTGTTTGATAGGTTCCGGGTTCTCCCGACCGGTTGGTCAAAAAGTAGCTGAGCGGCGTCATATTGTGCTGTTTGGCAATGCGGTCATAGGCCTCGACATTAACGACCGAGGTCTGCGCGCCGAGCGACACGGGCGCCGCCATCACGCCCTTGCCACCAGTTTCCTCATTTTCGATCTCATACTCGTAATAGACCATCGGAATCGTGTAGAGCACGGCCTTGTCACTCTCGCCGGCATGCGACTCATAGCTTACGCTTGCGCTGACCGTGCGCTCGCTCCGGTAGTCATAGCATCCCTCGGCGGCAAAATCGACTGAAGCATTCATCGCGACCAGGGGCGGACCGGTCTGCACCTCGACGGCAACGCCCAACTCGGCGCCAATGGTATAGCCCTGGGATGTCCCCGTGCCCTTTTCCTCTCCGTATGACGTGCCGCCCAACACCAGATAGCCGTATGCCTGCTCCAGATCCTCAACATAGGGCGCATCCTGCAGCACGGCAAGCACGCGCGGGTTGGTATAGACCTTGTAGCGGTCCTTGTACGTGATCTTGACGCTGTCGTTGTCGACATCGGGCAGCGCGAGCGAGATAAATGTGCCGTAGGTAGTGCCGCGACGGTTGCTCTCGCTAATCACCTGCTCCTCGCCGCGGCGCACCTTTCCGTTCTCGTCGAGCGAAAAATGCGAGGCGGTCATCCAATAGTAGTCATCGTTCTTGCGCAGGTCCTCGTCGCGGTGCTTGCCCACCACGGCGATAAAGCTCTCGTTATAGCGGTCCGAACCCGAGACGCTGCCCGCCTTGACGTCGCTGATCCACACCTGCTCTATACCCTTGTGGTCATGCTTGTTGCTGCTGTTGTATTGCTGACCGCTCATGCTCATGGTTCCGACCATGGACCCCAAGCCCTGAGCCCCGCTCTGTGCCGTGTTGCAGGCAAAGTCGCGGAACACATCGCCACCCACGAGCACCTCGTCGACCGCCAGCTGCTCGGACAGGCCGTCAAGGTTGGCAGTGGCAAGGGCAATAGGCGCCAAGGTGCACGGATAGCGCTTATCCTGAGCGCTATCCTTCCATGCGCTGTTGGGCACATGCATCAGCCCATAGGAGGCGAGGAGCCCGTCTCTGTATTCCTTGCAATCGGAAAGCTTGAACTCGCCAGACTCCGAGTCAAAATACGCGTAGCGGTACAGCGCGCCGTACAGCCCCTTGCTGCCGTCAGAAGCGCCGTAATCAAAAGCGCTGCGTTGCCAGTCATAGCCCGCAAGAATAAGGCCCGTGACGGTTTCACCCGTCTTCTTTCCTTCTTCATCGTAGGCGGCAAACGTGCCGAACGTCGCATTCGCAGCGACCATGGTCTTGCCGTTCGCGGAGAGGGAGATTGCGCCCGCGTCGCCCAGAGCATCGACATGGACGAGCGCACCCTTGGATGCATCCCACGAAAACAGCTCGCAATGCGTCGACTTATCAATATTCTTCTTGCCGTAGGGTGCCGAGACCACGATGGCGAGGTCATCGCAAAAATCGCGATCGAGGTCGCCGGCCGCTAGCGAAACGACAGGAGCTGACTGAAGCTGCGTCCAGGAGTCGTTCCCGCCCTTGTTGTGCGTGGTGTAGTCCGCGGCGTTACCGGCATCGATCTTGACGACGCTTTGCTTCCAGTTGCCGCCCTCCAAGTCATACATGTCGACTACAGCCTTGCGCACGCCGTTCTCGTCGACATAGCAGCCCGCGTAGACAAAAAGCTCGTCGACGCCGTCGCCATCGACATCGCCCGCCTCGACATCAAAGACGGCGTCGTGCTCTTGCAGGTAACCGGCATCCAGGTACTTAAAACGGCCTTCGTACATCATATTAGTGTTGACCGTCACCGGCAGGTGTGTGTCGAGAGCGCGCGTACGCCCGTTGCTAAACGAGTAGAGGACCAGCTCAACCTTTCCGGCGTATGACTTGCCGTCAATCGTCGTGGAGGAACTGTCGCCGTAGGCACGGAGCTCGGCAACGCGGCTCTTTTTGCCCGTGCTGGCGTCGCTGCAGAACTCAACACTCGTGGCGTGAATGCCCGAGAAACCGTTGTTGTCGTTGGCGAGTACTGTTGAGGACTCATTGTTGCTTAGGTACGACCAGGTGCCGCCACCGTAGTCGCTATGCTTGTAGAGATCGCTGTTCGTATCGAAG
Organism: uncultured Collinsella sp.; assembly: GCA_937989875.1. Lineage (GTDB taxonomy): Bacteria > Actinomycetota > Coriobacteriia > Coriobacteriales > Coriobacteriaceae > Collinsella. The sequence continues at coordinate 71,657 of CALKBO010000017.1, forward strand.
TTGTTGACGTTTTGCCAGAACTTTGCGGCGCCCCACACACTTCCATAGCCATCGGTGAGTTTGCTGCTGCCGCCAATGTCACCGCGCTCGACGTTCTCGAGCTTGTCGCGCAGAGTGTAGCGATTGCCATGGCTACCGTTAGCTGCCATATAGACCTCGCTGCGCGTGGCAAACGTCGTGGGGGTATCAGTGGAATAGGGGCCAACGGTATCGGCCGGAATGTCCTCGCTCGTGCCCAGACCCAGGGCTTGATAATCCTGCTCGGTCATATCGGTGATTGCGGGCGCATCTGCCGCCTGGGCAACCTGGGGCGTGGCCGTGAAGCAGGCGACGCTCGTGGCGATCAACGCAGCAAGCGCCGCCGTCCCAACAAGCGGGATTTTCGACAGCCTACGGATACGGGGGCGTGGAACGTACATGAGGGACCTCGCTTTATTCGAGTGGAGTGGACTCATTTTTGCAAATGATACGTCCGATGCCCGATATCACGTGTCTCATTTTCGCCAACGGCGTGTCTCATTTTTGAGAATCCGAGATGCCGCGGAAATCTTATCCCAGCTCAAAGGCCATTTCTGGGATGTATTTTCCGTCGAGTGCCTCATCGGGAAACTGCATCCCATTTCAAGCGTCGATTCTGGGACGCACTTTCCCCTTAGACCCTCAACCGGAAACCGCATCCCACTTTGAGCGCAAATTCCGGGATGCATTTTCCGCTTGAGCCTCATTGGGAAACGGCGTCCCACTTTGAGGGCTGATTGTGGGATGCATTTTCCGGTTTTGCTCTCATTGGGAAAATGCATCCCGTTTCTTGACCGAATAATGGGACGCAATTTCCCGTTGGAGCGCCTTTGGGAAAGTGTGTCCCACTTCGACCGCCCAGAGTGGGATGCACTTTCCGCAAAGCACCTCAACAGGAAACTACGTCCCATTCCAAAGGCAAATTCCGGGACGCATTTTTCGAAAGCCTGCCCATCCGGAAAGCCCGTCCCACTTTGGACGCATCCGGGCACGGAACCATCGACCTATCAGGCCTCCCATCAATAAAGAGGCGTCCTCCCGGACGGCGGGGCACGAAGTTCATCGCGAGTTCCGCACGCAAAGAAGGCCACTTAATGTGGCCTTCGTCTTGCGCAGGACTGTAGAGCAGGGAACTTCGTGCCCCGACGCCCGGGAGGACGTTTCATTTAGAAAGATGGACCGACCGCCGTCAGCGATGGGAGCTACTCCCCCAGCACGGCCTTTTTGGCGGCTGCAGCCATGTTGTCCAGATCTTCCTTGGTGGGGTGATCCTTTGCGGCGACCCAGTTGTCGAGCAGCATCTTAAATCGGGCGTTGTCGGGATCTTGCTCGAGCATGGCCTCGTAGCGCTGCTTGACCGCGGGGCCCATCTTGCCCTGGCACATCGCCCAGCCCGCAAGCTCGGCATCCCCAGCCAAATTGGAAGTTACGCGGTCGATAATCTGCTGATAATAGCTCTGGTCGGCGCCAAAACCGCAGGTGCCAAACAGGAAGACGCGCTTGCCGTGCAAGGCGGAGAGCAACGTCGCGACCGAAGGCGTGCACGCGCCCTTGTCGCACCAAAAACCGACGAGCACCGTGTCGGCCGCGCAGGCGCCCTGCGCCTCGAGCGCAACCTGATCTGCATCCGCATCGTCGCTCAACGCCGCGGCATGGACAAATTCAACGCCCGCAGCCTGCAGAGCGCGCTTGATCGCGCCCGAAACCATCCTGGTATTACCGCTCTTGCTGTTAACCACCAAAGAGCACGTCATAGTCACGTTGCCTCGTTTCCCCCAAAACTAAAGCCACTAATGCAATTTATTAGATGACTATCTTAGTACTAACAACGCAGATGTAAACCATCTGCCGCTAATCGGTAGCCCCTACTGGGCAAACTGGCTGCGGTAGAGTTCGGCGTAGAAGCCGCCTGCCGCTAGCAGCTCGTCGTGCGTGCCGCGCTCGATAATCTGGCCGTCGCGCATCACCAGAATGCAGTCGGCGTTGCGGATGGTGCTCAGGCGGTGCGCCACGACAAAGCTTGTGCGACCGGCCATGAGCTCGTCGAATGCCGCCTGCACCTGCAGCTCGGTACGCGTATCGATGCTCGACGTTGCCTCGTCCAGCAGCAGAATCGCCGGATCGGTGAGCATAACGCGCGCAATGCACAGTAGCTGTTTTTGACCCTGGCTAAACGTGCCGCCGTCCTCGCCGATGACCGTATCGTAGCCGCCTGGCAGCTGCACGATAAACTTGTGCGCATGCGCGCGCTTGGCAGCTTCGATAACCTGCTCGCGCGTGGCGTCGGGACAGCCGTAGGCGATGTTTTCCGCCACCGTGCCCTCGAACAGCCACGTATCCTGCAGCACCATGCCAAAGGCGCGGCGCAGGCTCGCGCGCGTGTAGTCACGCGAAGACCGGCCATCGACCATGATGCGTCCGGCATCAATATCGTAAAAACGCAGCAGCAGGTTGATGAGCGTTGTCTTGCCGCAGCCCGTGGGGCCGACCAGGGCAAAGCGCATGCCGGGTTTGGCCTCGATGCAGATATCCTGCAGCAGCTTGCGATCGGGCACATAACTAAAGTCCACGTGCTCAAAGGCGACCTCACCCTGCGGGGTGGCAAGTTCCACGGCATCCGCCGCATCGGGCTCCTGCTCGCGGGCATCGAGCAGCGCAAACATGCGGCGCGCCGAGGCGTACGCGGTCTGGATCTGCGTAATGACGTTGGTGACCTCGTTGAACGGCTTGGTGTACTGGTTGGCATAGGACAGGAAGATCTGCACGCCGCCCACCGTAAGCGCCGCGGGCACGCCCGTGATCACGCCCACGCAGCCGATCACAGCGACCACGGCATAGATGATGTTATTGATAAAACGCGTACCGGGGTTGGAGAGCGAACCCATAAACTGCGCGCGCTCGCCCGCGGTGTAGAGCTCGGCATTGAGGGCATCGAAGCGCTGCTGGGCGTTGGGGCCATAGGCAAAGGCGTCGACAAGCTTTTGCTCGCCTACGTACTCCTCGATATGACCACCGAGCTGCCCTTGAATACGCTGCTGTGCCGTAAAGCTTTTGTTGGAAAGCTTGGCGATGGCGCCGGCTGCAAAAATGGAAAGCGGCGTGACGAGTACCACCACAAGCGTCATGGTCAGGTTGATGGAAAGCATAAACGCGAGCGTGCCCACGATGGTAATAACACCGGTGAAGAGCTGCGTGAAGCCCTGCAGCAGACCGTCGCCCACCTGGTCGACGTCGTTGACCACGCGGCTCATAAGGTCGCCGTGGGCATGGCTGTCGATAAAGCTGAGCGGCATGCGGCTGAGCTTATCGCTCGCCTCCACGCGCATGTCGCGCACCGTTTCGTAGGACAGGCGGTTGACGCAATAGCCCTGCAGCCACTGGAAGGCCGCGGCACCTACCACGACGAGCGCGAGTTTGGTAACGAGCGGCAGCAGTGCATCGAAATCCACCTGGCCCGCGGCAACGATCAGGTCGATGCCCTCGCCGATAAGGATAGGCGTGTAGAGCTGCAGAATCACCGAGATGGCGGCGCTCACGAACGACGCCGTAAACGAAATACGGTGCGGACGGACGTAGCCCATCAGGCGGCGGGTCACCGCGCCCACGGGATAGCGCTCGGGGTCGCCGGGCTGGCGTGGGCCGTCGCCCAGGTCGTTGAGGTTATCGTTACCGGACACGTTGGCCGTCATCGTGGCGACCGAACCGGAGGAAGTGTACGGATTCATTTAGCAGCCCTCCTTTGCGCAAATGGATGCCGGGGCAGTCGGGGCGGACGCGGGGCTTAGGGTGGACGCGGGCGCCGGAGTGGGCGCGAGCGCTGCACTCCCCTGCTGGCCCTCGAGCTCCTCGCGGCGCAGCTGCGACTGGCAAATCTCGCGATAGAGCTGGCAGGTCGCGTACAGCTCGTCATGCGTGCCCAGGCCCGCAACCGAGCCGTGGTCAAGTACGCAGATCATATCGGCGTCGCGCACGGTCGAGACACGTTGGCTCACGATGACGGTCGTGAGCGGCAGCCCGCCCTCGGCGGCACCGCGCACGCTGCGCTCGCGGATGGCATGGCGAAGCGCCGCGTCGGTCTTAAAGTCGAGCGCCGAGGCAGAATCGTCCATGATCAGGACCTGTGGCGAGCCCACTAGGGCGCGCGCGATGGTCAGACGCTGGCGCTGGCCACCGCTAAAGCTCTTGCCGCCCGCCTCGACCGGGGCGTCGAGCCCCTGCGGCTTGTTGCGCACGAACTCGCTCGCCTGCGCCATATCGAGCGCTGCCCAGAGCTCCTCGTCGGTCGCCGACTCGTCACGCCAGGTCAGGTTGCTGCGGATGGTGCCGCTCACCAGCGACGCACGCTGTGGAACGGTCGCGACCACACGGCGCAGCTGGTCGAGCGGCCAGGTGCGCACGTCGGCGCCCATCACACTCACGCTGCCGGTGCTCGCATCGTACAGGCGCGGGATAAGCGAGACGAGCGTGGACTTGCCGCTACCCGTACCGCCGATAATGCCAAGCGTCTTGCCCAGCGGGAGCCCCAGGGTCACATCGTTGACGGCATTTGCCGCGCCCGCGCCAAAGGAGAAGGTCGCATGGCTCAAGCTCAACGCGGGGACCGGAACAGCGCCACCCGCCAGTTCGCTCGGCTCGGGCAGCGCAACCGGCTCGTTGTCCTCGTCAGTGATGCTCGGCACGCAATTGAGCACCTCGTTGATACGCGAAGCACTCGCGCTCGCCTTGGTAAAGACCACGACCAGGTTGGCGACGTACACGATGGAGGTCAGGGTCTGCGTCATGTAGTTCACAAACGCCATGACCTGGCCCTGTGTGAGCTCGCCCACGTTGACCTGGATGCCGCCCACCCACAGGATGGCGCACACGCCCAGGTTCATCACCAAAAACGTTACGGGGTTGAGAATCGACGAGAGCTTGCCCACCGCGATGGCAGTATTGGCCTGGTCATCGGCAGCTTGGGCAAAGCGCTCGCGCTCGTGATCTTCGCGTACAAAGGCGCGAACCACGCGGGCGCCCGAAAGCCCCTCGCGGCAAATGAGCGCGATGCGGTCGAGCTTTGTCTGCAGTTGCTTGTAGTACGGAATGCAGCGCGCCATGACAAACCAAAACACCAGGCCGATGGCGGGCGTGCAGATCAAAAAGATGATGCCGAGCTTAAGGTCGATGGCAAGGGCCGCGCACATGGAGCCCACCGCCAGGAAGGGCCAGCGGATGAGCATGCGCACGCCCAGCGCCACGGCAAGCTGCACCTGGTTGACATCGTTGGTGATGCGGGTGATAAGCGACGGCGTGCCAAAGCGGTCGAGTTCGGCATAGCTCAGTTTGTTGATGTGCTCGTAGAGCGCACCGCGAATGTCGGTGCCCATGCCCTGCGAGGTCAGCGCCGCCATCTTTTGGCAGACAAGCGTAAACGAGATGCCGATCACAGCCATGGCGCCAAGTACCATGCCGTAGTGGATAACGGCGTTGACATCGTGTGCGCCAATACCCTTATCGATCATCTGGGCAATCACGAGCGGTGTAAGCAGGTCAAAGATCACTTCGATCAGCTTGCACGCAGGGCCAATCACCATATAGCGGCGAAACTTGCCACCAAAACGCCTGAGCAGCTCAATCATAAAAAGGCGCTCCCTATCATCATTCACACTCAATTCGAATCATGATAGTACGGTGAGCCCAAAAGACGAGTAAACAACTCGCCATTTCTAATGGGATTCGGTTTCCAAAGAAGCGGAGAGGCACACGCACACCCAGCCAGTGTCGGGTCGACCACTTGGTATACTTGCATTAGTGCTACCAAGTTAGTCGCCGAACCTTGAAATGAGGTGCCGAGATGAACGACATTCTCGCAAGAAGAGCAAGACGAACAACTATGGGCATCGCCCTTTCCGCGGCACTTGTCGCGGGAATCGCCCCCGCAACGGCGATCGCGGCAGAAATCAGCGCCCCCACCGGTACAGTTGCCTTGCAGTCGGAAGACGCGGCCGCCGAAAAAGACAAAGCGTATGCAGCCATGCAGAAAGCGCTCGCAAACCTCGAAGTCGCAAAAGCCACCGCAAGTCCCGAGATAATTGCGGGAATCAATAATATGATTGCCAGTAATCAAGAGCTCCACGACATTATGCTGGCGCATGCCGCCGATGATAAGGAACTCCTTCCCACCATGCAAGCAAACTTCGATGCAGCCCAAGCCGAATACGACAAGGCTAGCAACCGGGTAAGCGAGCTTTATGCAGAATTTGATAAGGCAATGCGCAACATGGCTTCTGACGAAACTATTAGGCAGTTGCGAGAGGCGATCATAGAAGCAGAAACGCAAAAAGAAATTTGCGAAAGTACGCTTGACCACCGCCGAGACCGCCTCGAAAGTCAGAAATACTGGATTGGTATCTATGAAAATAGAGCAGAGGGTTATAAAGCCAGCGCCAACGAACGCATAGCCAAGCGAGATGCGCTCCTCGACAATTTGAAAAAAGCGCAAACGGCTTATGACGACGCCTGCAAGGCATACGAAGAGGCAAAGGCCGCGGCAGACAAGGCCCCCTCGCCCGAGATAACGCAACCGACCGAGACAACACCTCCCTCCGGCTCGGCGCAACCGACCGAGACGACACAGCCCACCAGCTCGCCCGCGACCGGTAAAGACACCCCGCCAAGCTCCACCAAGCAGGCGAACACGAGCAGCGGCAAGCAAGCAGATACGACCACCGGCAAGCTCGCGAACACGGGCGACACAGCGCCAAGCGCAATCGCACTCGCAGCAGTCGCCGCCGCAGGCCTCGGAATAACCGCCACAGTCACACGCCGCCTCAAGAACTCAAAATAGCCGCCAGAGCATACTACCTTCGCCAATCCACAAACCCAGAGACAAAAGAGGCCCGTTTCCCCAACTCAGGGAAACGGGCCTCTTTACTTGAAAAAACAAATGGTAATGCCGCCGTCTCTTGAACCACGCAGCCATCAATGCCCAGACAACACTAGCAAGCCGCGTTCCTTAAGGGATAGATTTAATGGCTGTTAATCAAGGGATATACGCGCACGCCCGATCAATGGCGGGCAAACCGCCTGATATACTTACATTAGTGCTACCAAGTTAGTCGCCGACCCTTGAAATGAGGTGCCGAGATGAACGACATTCTCGCAAGAAGAGCAAGACGAGCAACTGTGGGCATCGCCCTTTCCGCGGCACTTGTCGCGGGAATCGCCCCCGTAACGGCGATCGCGGCAGAAACCAGTTCCCCCACCGGTGCGGCCGTTTCGCTGACGAGCGCCACCAGCGGCAATTCGGGCGCCCCGCAGGCAGAAGATGCGGCCGCCGCAAAAGAAAAAGCGTATGCAGCCATGCAGGAAGCGCTCAAAAACCTCGAGGCCGCAAAAGTTGCCGCAAGTCCCGAGAAACTTGCGGCAATCGATGATGACATTGCCGCTTTTCAAGAGATCTACGACATGGTGGCGGCGGAAGCCGCCAAACGGAGGGAACGCCTTCCCGCCATGCAAGCGAACGTCGATGCAGCCCAAGCCAAATACGATGAGGCCCACAGCCGGACAAGCGGCCTTCAGGCAGAATTAGATAAGGCACTTGAAGCACTCGGCGACGAGGAGCCCAGCACAGCTACTAAAGAGCATATTAAGCAGTTGCGACGTGAGATCATGTCGGCAGAAAGGCGAGAGAAATCTTGTGAAGATGATCTTCACTCCTACCGACGCCGGCTCGAAAGCCAGGAAAGACAGGTTCAGGATTCCGAAAGTGAGGCGCAGGAAGCTAAAGCCCACATCGATGAGGACATAGCCAAGCGAGATGCGCTCCTTAGCGATTTGGAAAAGGCGCAAGCGGCCTATGACGACGCCTGCAAGGCATACGAAGAGGCAAAGGCCGCGGCAGACAAGGCCACCTCGCCCGAGATAACAAAACCCACCGAGACAACACCTCCCTCCGGCTCGGCGCAACCGACCGAGACGACACAGCCCACCAGCTCGCCCGCGACCGGTAAAGACACCCCGCCAAGCTCCACCAAGCAGGCGAACTCGAGCAGCGGCAAGCAAGCAAATACTACCGCCGGCAAGCTCGCAAACACAGGCGACACAGCGCCGAGCGCAATCGCACTCGCAGGAATCGCCGCCATGGGACTCGGAATAACCGCCACAGCCACACGCCGCATCAAGAACTCAAAATAGCCGACAGAGCATTCTGCCTTCACCAATCCACAAGTCCAGAGACAAAAAGAGGCCCGTTTCCCCAACCAAGGGAAACGGGCCTCTTTACTTGTAAAAACAAATGGTAATGCCACCATCTCTTGAACCACGTAGCCACCGCGCTCCAGACAACGCCAACGAGCAGCAAAAAGCACGGGATTCAATTCTTCAGATAAATGTGACCCTTCAGGCGGTTTTGGTCGGCTACCCGCGAGTGCCGGCAGGGCGCTTGGTAGTCGAGCGATCCCGCAGGCAAAGCCGAGGACCAGCGAGACACCAAGCGCCCTGCCGGCACTCGCGGGTAGCCGCGGCACCAAAAAGCGCCTGCGCACTCGATGGATTCGGATGCCCGACAGAGGCTCCTTATGGCTGCTTCCTTCCGGACCTGACCAGATTCGGAACATGTCGTCATCCGAACCCATCGAACGCGCTAGGCGCTCGGTATATCTTACCTGCTCCCGCCCAACAGGGCAAGTGGGGCGAACCCATCGGATGGATTCGCCCCACTCGTGCATATCGCTAACGGCGCCTGCGGTACAGGACCGCGCCGCCCACTGCGGTCAGCGCGCCGATGCCGGCCATGGCCGCGAGCGCCTCGACCGGCAGGCTGCGGTCGCCGGTGTCGGGCATGCCGCCCTTGGAGCCGTCGCCGCTAGAGCCGCTGCCGGAGCCGTTATCTGAACCGCCGTCTGAGCCGCCGCCCGGCGTGCCGGGGTTCTCGGGGGTGCCGGGGGTCCCGGGATTCTCGGCGTAGCTGTTGGTGAAGACCGGCGGAATGTTGGCGTCGCCCTCGTAGGAGACCTTCGCCGACAGGTAGCCCGTCTTGGTGCCGTCTGCCGCCTCGTCGCTCACCGTGACGACGATCTTGTGCACGGCCTTGTCGTAGGTCACGTGCGCCTGGCCGTCGTCGACCTCGCTCACCGTGAAGGTGTAGGTGCCGGCCCGCTTGAACGTCAGCGCATCGAACGTGACGCTGCCGTCCGCGGCGTTCCTGGCGGTCGACATGACCTTGCCGTCCCGGCTCTTGAGCTCAAAGCTGAACTGGCCCGCCTTGAGCTCGGCGCCCTTGAGCACCTTGGCGGCGCCCAGCTTGAGGGTGACGGGCGCGGCCTCGTAGCCGTTGGTGAACGTCACCGAGTCGCCGCCCGTGGGATTGCCCTCGGCATCCGCCAGCTCGTGCCTGACGGCGAGCGTGCCGTTTCCGGCATCGGTGACCGTCGTGCGCACGCGGTACGTCGCCCTGTCGTACGTCACGCCGCCCGCCGTGCCGGCGGCCTCGCGCAGCTCGTAGCTGTGCGTGCCGGGCGCGGTGTAGGTGACGGGGCTGAGAGCGACCGTGCCGTCGGCGGCGTTCTTGCCCGTTGCCGCGACGCTCTCACTGCCGCCGGCGGCAAGCTCGACCAGCTGGAACTCGAACTCGCCCTCGGCCAGGTCACGGCCCTTGAGCTTCTTGTTCACCTTGATCTGGTCGGTGACGGAGCTCGGCGTCGGGTTCACGACGTAGGTGTTGGTGAACTCGAACGCGCCCTTGCCCTCGGGCGTGCCCTCTGCGGGCAGGACCTCCGCGGCGAGCGTGCCCGAGTTGGTGTCCTCGACCACCCTGACCGCGAAGGTCCTTGTCGCCGTCGCGTCGTTGACCACGCCGTCGACCGAGCCGGACTCGCTCACCCGGTAGGCGAACGTCTTGGTGCGCAGGCCGTCGCCGTCGATCTCGACGTCATCGAGGTCGCTCGGCTGCTTGAACGTGACGCGGCCCAGCGCGACGTTGCCTGCGGCGTCGTTGGTCGCCTCGGTCACCGTCTTGCCGGAGGCGCCGACCGGTGTGGGCGCGCCATCCAGCGGCTCAATCTCAAAGGTGTACTTGCCCGCGATGTCTCCCTGCGTGAGGCCGAGTCCGGCCTGGCTGAGCGCCAGCGTCTTGGTACCCGCGAGGTCAACTGTCGCCTCGTCGGCGCTATAGGCATTCACGAACGACAGCGTGCCGTCGGAGCCCTCGGGATAGACCACGGCAGTGTCCAGCCCGCCCTTGCCGTTATCGGTCGCCTTGACCGTGATGTCGAAACTCGAGGCGGTCGCCGTCACGCCCGCGGGCAGCCGGTCCGTGCCGTCCTCGGATACGGTATAGGGAATGATCCAGGAGCCGTCGGCAGCCCTGGTGGCGATGCCGTCCGCCACCATCCGCTCGAGAGCGTCGGTGGTGTAGGAGATGGGCGAGAACGCAAGTCCTGCGGCCTCGCCGTCGCCGGAGGCCCGGTTGGACGCGGTCGCGACCACGTCGCCCCGGGCATCGCGGACGGAGAACGAGAACTCGCCCGCCGCCGCGGCGCGGCCCGTCAGCGTCTTGGTGGCGTTAATTGCCACGTTGCCCTCGCCGCCGAGCACGCCGGTGGCCTCGTAGGAGTTCTGGAACGCGACCGTCACGGGCGCGGGCGTCGCCGTGGCGTCATCTGCCGTGGAGACCTCGCTGCGGGCGACCTCGACACCGTCCTTGGCAACCGTGGTGGTGACCGTGAGCTTGCCCGTCGCGGCATCGTAGGCGGGCGCGATGGCCACCGCGCGCGGCGCGATGTCGTTGGTGTAGCCCTCGCCGCCGAGTTTGGTCTCGGTGACGGTGAAGCTGTAGATCTTGCCCGCGTCGGCGTCGGTGAACTTCACGTTGCCCTTGGCGGCACCGCCGATGAGGTCGACCAGGTCGGCCGCGCCGTCATCGGCCGCGGCCACGGCGTAGGCGTCCTTGCCGGTCTTGAGGCCGAGCTTGGCGGCCGTCTCGGCGTCCGCGGTCACGGTGAAGGCGAACTGCCCCGCCTCCATGGCGCGGCCGGAGAGCGTCTTGGACAGGCGCACGCCCGCGCGGGCCGAGTAGTCGAGCTCGGTCGTGTAGGTGTTGACGAAGTCGCCGCCGCTCACCTGCGCGATCGCGGGCGTCGTGGCCGTGAGGTTGCCGGAGCCGTCGTCGGTCACGGTCACCGTCATCGTGGCGGCGTGGCCGTCGTAGTCCACACCGGCGATGGCAGAACCGTCATCGGGCCTGACCTCGCGCACCTCGTAGGTGAAGGTCTTGGCGCGCACGCGCTTGCCGCCGACCTCGGCGAACCCGGCGTCCTTGATGTCATCGAGCGTGTAGCGAATGGAGCCAAAGTCGAAGGCGACCCTATCGCCGCCTTGGTGCCGGCGGCGGCCGTCACGCTAACGGTCTTGGAGCCGTCGGCAGACCCCTCGGGCATGGGGGCGCCGCCCTCGCCCGCGAGCGCGAACTGGAAGCTGTCGCCCTCGGCCCAGTCGCGGCCCTCGAGCGTCTTGGTGAAGAGCCCCGCGGTGGAGACGTCCCTGCCCTCGGCGGCCGTTCCGTACGTGTTGGTGAACGCGACGGTCGCGCCGTCCTCAGTCACGGCGCCTTCGGCCTTGGAGCCATCAGCCCCGTTGACCGCGGTCGTGTAGCCCTCGGCGGTGTCCTCGGTCACGGTGTAGCACGCGCCCACGGGCAGGCCGGCGACGGTCTTCTCCCCGCCGTCCTTGAGCGTGAAGGTCGCCTTGCCGTCCGTGAACGTCACGGCGTGCTCGCCCTTGCCGAAGGTGCCGGAGACGGGCTCGCCGTCCCCGTCGGCCAGCGCGACCGTGAAGCCGAACTCGCGCTGGCTGTCGCCGCCGACGACCGTCTTCTTGACGGTGAGGCTGCCGGTCTTGGCGGTGTTGGTAAAGACCGCCACCTCGACCGTGCGCTCAGCAGCGTCGCCCGCATCGTCGGTCAGCTGTGCAATCTTGGTCTTGGCAAGCAGCTTACCGGCGCCGTTGTCGGTCACCGTGACGGTGGCACGATAGGTGGCCTTCGAGAACGTGAGTGCCGCCTCGTCACCCGACTGCTCGGTAATCATATAGGTATAGGTACCGGGCTTGGTGTACTCGATAGCACCGAAGTTGCCGACCTGGGCATCCTTGTGCAGCTCAATCGTCGACACGCCGTCCTTGGCGCCCTTGGGCATGGGTGCCTCGCCCTGGGCAGTCAGCGTCATGGTAAAGGCATCCGCCTTAGTCCAGTTGCGTCCGGAGATCTTCTTTTGAACCTTAAAGGCGCTCTCCACCTTCATGGACTCAACGCTGTAGACGTTGGTGAAGCCCACCTGCGTCGCCTGTCCGACGGTACCCTTCTGGGGGTTCGCCTTATCGGCAACCGCAAAGCCGTCCTCGCTCGTCATGAGGTTGCCCTTGGAGTCGAGCTCCTGCACCTCGTAGCGAGCACCCACGGGCACGGCAATCGTCACGGAGCCGCCGGCCTTAAGCGCGATGGTGTCCCCGCTCTTGATCTGTCCACTTACATAGGTGCCGTTGGTGCCGCTGGGGCGGCCAGCATACGCAAAGGTACCGGTCAGAGGCGTTGCGCCATCGGCCTGGTAGAGCAGCACCTTAAAGGTGAATGCCTTGTTGGGCGCGACAATGCCTTCGGCGGCCGTGACCGTCTTGCTCAGCGTCAGGCGGCCGTCAGAGACCTCATCGGTAGTGGTGTTGGTCTTAACGGCAGGGTTGTTGCCAACCGCCACCGACGCCTGGTTGGAGATGTCATCCGAAGCGCTGCCGCTCTTGAATGCGTCCTCGGTCACACGAACCTTAAACTGTACCGTGCCCTCCTCGCCAGCGGGAACGTCCGTCAGCTTCCAGGTGAGGTTACCGTCCTTGTCCTTGGTTGCGATATCCGCATGGTCGCCCGTAAACTCCACGAACTCAGTTCCCGCCGGAACGGCATCGGAGACCGTCACCTTAGCCGACTTCTTCTCGGTGTTCTTGTAGCCGATGGTATAGGTGAGCTCATCGCCCAACTTGACGCCCGACCCCTTCGAATCCTGAGCGTCGCTCTCGGACTTCTTGGGCACGTAGTTGGTCGTGGTGCCAGTGTAGCTCTTGTTGCCAACCGTTACGGTAGCCTTGTTCTCAACGGTGCCGACAGCGCCCTGAGCACCCTTCACGGCGTCCTCGGTAATCTTGACGCGCACGCGCACCGAACCGTGACTGCCCGCAGGTTGCTCGCCCAGGTTCCAGGTGAGCAACTGGCCACTCGCGGAACCCTTATCGGCATTCTTGCCCTCAAAGGCCTCGAACACGACGCCAGTGGGAAGCTCGTCGGTCACGGTCACCTTGGCCGGAACCAGGTTGCCATTGGCATCGGCCTCGGTGTTGACCCAGTTAATGGTGTAGACGTAGGAGTCGCCCACGGAGAGCAGCTGCCCGTCGATATCCACATCAGGCTTCGCGACCGTGCCGATCGTCTTGACCTTATCGCGTGTGTTGTGGAAGACGATCTTGCCGTTCTCGGTACCGTCGCGATAGGTCACCTTGGACGTAAGCTTGCCGTTATTGTTATCGGTCACCTCGAGTAGCACGCGGCACGTCGCGGACGTGTCCACGGGACGCACGCCCTCGGGCAGGTTGGCCAAGCGCTCTTTTGCCACCAGGTTAAAGCTGTAGGTAGTGGTGTGGTCGGCATTGTGTTGCTTGGTGGCAACACCATCCTTCACAGCGCCAGCAAGGTCAATCGTCAGCTCATGGGATCCGCCGAGAGCGCCGCCAAGCTTAAAGTTAACCTTGCCGAAGTCGACCTTTGCGGTACCGTTCTCGCCCGCCTGGGTCTTACCCTCATCCATCCATACGAGCGAGCCGTCGGCCTTCTCCGCATACAAGTCAAACGTATACTGACCCGCCTCAATCTTGTCGCCGGAGTCCATTACCTTCTCGGCAGCAATGCCCTCAAAAGTTCCCTTCGCGACGTAACTGTTGGTAAAGGACACCTGGGCCTTAGCGGTACCGTCCTTGGAGCTATAAGTCTTTGCATCATCGGTATCTTCGACATTGTTGGCGTCAAAATGCTTGACGGTAGTCTCGGTATAGAGCGAGCCGTTGCCGCGATTCTTAACCGCAATCTCTACCGTCCAATAGGACGAATCGTAGCTGTAACCGCGTTGCTTGCCGTTGTTCTCGACCACCTTGTAGGTAAACGTCTTGTCTGCATCTTCCGTCGCGAAGGTCAGGCCGCCCAAAATACCGGTGTGGGACGTGCCATCGGTTTGCGGCTCATCGTTTGTCACGGTGAGCTTGCCCTTATCTGCGCGCAGCAGCTTGTTGAGTTTATCGGTTGAGGCGGGGTCTTCGCCCGTTACCGTAAAGCCAAACATGCCGGCATGCAGGTCGTGCCCATTGAGCGTCTTGACGATCTCAAGACCGCCCTGGAGCTCGTAGCTCGTTGAAGTTCGATAGCTATTGGTAAAGATGAAGCCTTCCGAGCCAGTCGTGCCATCGGCACGCGCCACAAGCTTGCCGCCCTCATCGGTTACCTTAACGGTCAGGTTATAGGTGTGCGTGTCATAGTTCCATTCGCCGGAACCGCCGTTCGGGGCCAGCTCCTTTATCGCAAACTCATACGTACCCGGCTTGTTGAAGGTGAGCTTTGAGAAGTCAATCTTTTCGTGCTCTCCGTCCTTGAGGCCCTCCTTCGTTTGCTTCTGCTCGGCGTAGCCGTTGTCCGCACTCATCGAAGAGCCGGTAATGAGATTGCCGCTGATGGCAGCCTTGGTAGCATCGTCAGCCGCGGTCACAGCAAAGGTGAACCTGCCCGGAGCATCGGCACCGGCAACCACCTTCGTCACGGACGGGGTGTAGGTTGCCGCCTCGGTGACCGTATAGGTGTTCTTGAATTTGACCGTCGCGACACCGGTGGACGTTGCACCAGACGGATAGATCCACTGGTCCTCGAGCTCGTCCTTGCCATCGACCTGCTTGCTTACCGCTGTCGTGACTCTAAGCGTACCGTCGCCGTTATCCGCCACGACGATTCTGACCGTATGGGTCGTCTCGTCGTACGTATAGCCCGTCGTCTTTTCTTTGATCTCGCTCACCGTATAGGTGAACGTCTTTCCGGCATCATTCTGCGTGAAGGTAAGCCCACCCGTGGGAACCAGGCTTACGGTCTTGGGGGTATCCGCCTCGACGTTTGCAGTCTCGTAAACCTTGCCGCTCTCGGGAATGCCAAGCTTGTTGGCAGAGGCCTTGTCGGCAGGTTTGACGGTATAGTAGAACGTGCTCTTAGGCGAGCCGAACGCTGTCGCGTCCTTGGGGTACGTCAGTGTCTTCTCGATCTGCAGACCGCCAGCAGCGCCATAGTCGAGACTTGCCTCATAGCGATTCACAAACGAGACGGCAGGCGTTGTAGCGCCGGCCTCACTTGCATCGTACTGCTGCACGTAAGTATTCGAATCTTGCTTGAGCTGGACGATCTTTTCGTCCGTCAGCGCACTCGCGTCGGCACCGTCGCCCAGCAGCTTCGTCACACCCGCGCCCTTGAGCACGGTCGTCACGGTGTAGAGCTTAGCGGGGTCGTCCTTGCGTGCTAGAACCTTGACGAGCACGATAGCGTCACCAGTGTAGCCGGTGTCATAGGCGTAGCCGGCAGCCGCAGGCTGGTTCTCGCGGATGCGATAGGCAAACGTATAGCCCAGATCCTGCTCCGTGAGCGTACGAGCAAAAAGCTTCTCTTGCCCGCTTGCGCCCACCACGGCACCGGACACGCCGGCCCCCGCAGCCTTATTGGACAGGCTAGCCTCGGCGCCGTCGACCGACGTCTGAACGCCGTTGTACCAAAGGCCCGTCACGGCAAAGGTAAACTGGCCCGCGGCAGAAGCGCGACCCTCAAGGGTCTTGCTGGCCGTCACGCCATCAAAGGTGCCCGACGCATGGTATGCGTTGGTAAAGGCAGCCTTGTCGGTTACGATCTTGTCCGCATCGGAGGCACCGGTGTTGGCATAGGTCACACTCGACACGCGCAGCTCGCCCGTGTGGTTGCCCGACTTATCCAAATCGGTCACCACAACGGTCGCATGTGCGGTGTGCTTGTCCATGGACATGCCCGCCTGGCCATCCTGCACAGCTTTCTCGGTGATGTTGAAGCTAAAGGTGCCTGCGCGGTTGAACGTCACGGTCGGGGCGGCTTCGGTGCCAAAGGAGAACGATGCCACGCGTCCCGACTCGGGTGCGCTGGCGACGGCCTGGTTGGTGCCAATGGCAACTGCCCCATCCTTCACCGCCTGCTTTGTGGTCTTGCTCAAACCGGTCGTGCTGGCATCATCCGCAGCGGCGGCAAGGTTAAAGGTGTAGCTCTCGCCCTGGTTCCAGTCGCGACCGCTCACGGCCTTCTGACCTTGCAGGGCCACGCTCGTGGGCTCCACGCTATATTTATTGGTAAAGGAAGGCGTGGCCTTGTTGTCCAGTTGCCTTACCGAGCCGTCTTCTGCGACCTTGTAGTACTCGATCGAGGTCAGGATGCCGGCGCCATTCTTGGCGTTGCGAACCACGGCGTAATAGACCGACCCGTCGTAGGTCATGCCCGCGACCCTGTCGGGTTTCTCGGGCAACTTCTCGGCAAACTTGTATACGTAGGCACGCCCCGCATCCGCCTTGGCGGTATAGGAGATCGCCGGCCACGTCACCGTGCCGTCGGCGTTGTTGCCCACGGTGGCGGTGTTGTCCTCGGCGCCCTGGGGCATGGGGGCCTTGATGCTCTTGTCGACCTTATCGGGATCGAACGCTGCATTGTCGTCCGCATAGCCGCCCACACGCTTGAGCTCAAAGCTAAAGGCGTTCTGGGAAAGCGGGAAACTCCCGGCGTTGTCGGTTAGGCTCTTTTGAGCATGGATGGTGATGTTCCCCTCATGCTCGTCGTAGCGGTTGGTGAAGATCGCGTCGGCAACCTCTGTCTTGGTGTCGTCGCCCGCGTCGTTGCGCTCCTGCGTCATCTTCACGCTCTCAACGACAAGAGCACCAGCTTGGTTGTCCTCCACCACGACCTCCGCTTTATAGCGGGCGGCGGAGTAGCTTATGCCGTCTGCCCCGGCATCGGAACCGGGGATAACCTCCGAGATGGTATAGGTGTACGTGCCGGGCTTGGTATAGGTGATGTCGCCAAACGTTGCCGTCTTATAGGTGATGTCGCCAACCGTTTGCGTCTGGGAATTCTTGGTAAGCTCGACCGTCGACACCTTGCTCTTGGCGCCATTGGGCATGGGGACGCCGTCGTCGGCCGTAAGCTGCACGATAAAGGTATCACCATCGGCCCAATTGCGACCCTCGAGCATCTTCTTGGCGCTTAGGCCATTCTTTACGGGGTTGACACTGTAGTTGTTGGTGAACTCTAGCTTGTTGCTCGCGGGAATCTTTCCGTCCTCAAGCGCGACGATCTTGCCCGTGATGGTGTTGCCGGTTCCGGACTGCTCCTCACCGCCGGCCTTGCGGCTCACGAGGCTAAAGCCAGCCGGAAGCACCGACTCGTCGGCGGAGCCGGTCACAGTGTTGACGATACTCGCCAGTACATTGCCGCTGGACTCCTCACCCTTGGTGGTGAGCTCGCTCACGCTATAGCTGTCGCCCTTCTTAAGGTCGTATACGCGAATGGTCTCGCCGGCCTTGATGGAATGGGTGTCGCCGTTCCTAAGCTTAAAGGAATTGCCCACAGCGTTGCCGCTCGCATCGAACACATGCGCCTCGTAGCCCTTCTGGGACTCCGGCAGGGTGAATTTAAACGTAAACGTCAGATCCTTCTTATTCGCATCCTTAGTGGGTGCAGTAAGACCAGTATCTGCCGTCACCGTCTTGGTCACCTGCAGACGCGCCACGCGACGGTCGGCATATTGCACGGCCGTTGCCGTGGTAAAGAGGTGGTTGAGCTGGAGCGTGCCCAGGTTGGTACGTGTCTTGGAGGCATCGTCAATATATGATGAGTCGTCCTCTTGGTAGAGGGCCATACGGTTGATGCCCGTATCGGCAAAGATCGTCGCTAGCTGACCGTCGCGGTCACCCTTGTCCTCGACATAACGCAGAACGGTCTTGGTGCCCTGCGGCGCCTTGTCATAGCGCATGTGCATCAAGTCGTTCGCGAGCGAGGGCGTCACGCCCTGGGCAGTGCTCGTCTGGCCCCACGTCAGGTTACCCTTGGCATCTGCACCAGTCGCGCTCTGCAGTTTGCCCTTGATGTGCGTAAGCGTGTTATCGATGGAGTCGGGAGAGCCAAACTGCGCAAGGGAGGCAATGAGCGAACCCGGGCCGCTCATACTGCGCACGCCGTCGTTCTTCTCGCCAGCATCTACGTACACACCGGAGTCGTCCACGATCACCTTGGTGATGGTGGTATTTAGCTCATAGCCGTCCGGACTTCCAGACTCACGCAGATAGTACGTACCCTTGATAAGGGGCGCATGCTTTGCGGAATCGAGAGGGAAGCATGCTGCACCCTTAATCTCATACGGATAGGTCATGCCATTTGCCTGCACGGTGTCGTACGGCACGGCGCCGGACATAATGGCATAGGTGCTGGGGCTATTGCCGGTAACGTCTTTGGCCTGGTACAGCTCAAACGTCGCGCCGTTCACGGGCTCACCCAGGTCATCGACCTTCTGCACAAACAGACGGTTTTGGACGTTGGTGAGGTGGATCACCGTAGAGAACTGCCTGTTTATCGTTTGATATTGGACCATAGAAGTGTTGTCGATGGTTGCCCCCGCCAGAGACGATGCCGTGGTGTGATACACCGCCACGGTATATTCGGACTGAGACTTATCTTCCAACATGGCGGCGTACTTCTCGATATCGCCGGGCAGCGATCTGACCGTCACCACATAGTCGCCCTTGGTGTTGACGCCAAAGACGCTCGTGTCCGCCGATTTGGCAGCCTCGACCGCGCCCTCAATGCCGTGTTTGGAGCACAGCTTATAGCCATTGAGCGGGTTGCCCGTAACCGCCGTCCACGCGTCTTCGCTTGTGTGGTCCTCGCTCGCACCGGTGAGCTTGAGCACGACGGCGAAGGTCGTACCCGAGCTAATGGCGTTGCCCTTATTGTCTTTTGTTTCTTTATTAAGAGAAATGGTCTCCTTAGCGGCCAGATAGCCGCCGTTCAGCCACATGCGGCTACCCGTCCATGACTTGCCGTCGGCCGTGGTGACCGTCGTCTGCGGTGCAACCACCACGCCACCCGTGCCGCTCGCAGCTTTCTTGTATTGCAGATGCAGCTCACCTGGCGTTGCGGTGGTCGATGAGGTCAGACTCGAGCGATATCCCGCGGGCAGGCCAACCTCTTTGAGTACAAAGTAATCGTGTCCCTCAGCGTGCTGGTTATCAAACGAAAGAACGGACCTGTCCGGCTTCAGAAGTACCAGCTGGCCATTGGCGTCCGTCGTGCCCTGAGCGATGGCCTCATCCTGCGCGTTCCAGTTGGCATCTGACTGATACAGAGCAAACTCGGCACCCTGGACTGCCTCGCCGTTCTGGTCGACCTTCGCGACCTCGGACGACGGCAGGGTGGTGAGGTTGAACTTAAGCGACATGTTCGATGCACCCGCGCCGCGCTCCAGATAGAAGAAGCTCAGCTTGTGCTTGGTGCTAGAATTGAATGTATCACCGGAGAAGTTGGTGGTGTCCGCGCCGGCGGCGTCGAACTTCGCCTTGATAGTGGTTTTTTCGATTTCCCACTCGGTTCCATTCGCGCCATCAATATGACCGACTTTCACTTCGCCGGTAGCAAAGTTAATATCAAGCGTTGCCTTCTCGTGGATGCCGCCCAGATCGCCCACGAGCACGCCATCGATATACACCCAGACGTCATCGTCGCCCGAGAACTCAAAGATCATGTCCTCGTTCTTGTTGGTCTTGCCGTTTGCGGGCTGGACAAACTCCGTGGTCATGGACATGCCAAAGTGATGGTTGAGCTTATCGTTCTCTCCGTCCTTTATTCCTATAGGGGAGAGGTTTTTACCCGACTCGGTAAAAACCTTTTTAGCCGAGTCAAAGGGAAAGAACTGACGGTTGATTTTCAATCTCAACGCAACAGCCTGAACGGACCCCGCGTTTCCGCAGCTAGCGCAACGCGGAACTAGCTCCCGGCACCTGGCCGTCGCCTCGTTTCCGCAGGTGGAGAGGCTATGGAGGCCGGCGTCCCCACCCTGCCGCGGCATGCTCCGCCAGCCCGCTGCGCAGCCGCTCCGGACTCAGCGCAACGGGCCCTCCGGCCCATGTCCCGGCGCGCCGGCTATCCCGCCAGCGGCCCCTCGCCCCTCGCGGCCCTGGCCCTGTCGATGCAGCCGTGTTGATGTTCACTAAGAAGTGGTCCGAGTGATCACTGGGAAATGAGCACCGTG
>CALKBO010000018.1 GCA_937989875.1 uncultured Collinsella sp.
ATCCGGTCGCACGGAGAGCATTTACCAGTTGACAAAACTATAGGAACACCCCCCTGAACAGAATCGCCGTTATCGGTTGACGGTGCGGCGATTGCCGCCAGCGGCGACATGAGCGGCTGAGCGATGAGGCCCGCCGTCAAAACGGTTGCGACGGCGCGGTTGGCAACGCCCTTGACGTTGACGGCCTTGGCCCGAGGCTCAAAGTGTTGTGGACTGTAGTTTGCCATGGCTTTCTCCCTTTGACATGGATGTATCCATACGTATCAAACGGTAGCTGTCGATTTTTGAATTCTGTTGCGCAACATTGGCGACCAGCGTATTTTTTGAAATTCACGCTCTCGTGCTTCACAGTTTCGTCACATTTGAAGGAACTGGTGCATCATATTCTCGCGGGATGGAATTGAGCCTGTGATTTGCATTTGCTCCCGCGTCATCCGCCCTATCGGATTCCGCATCCAACAGACACCCCGCCCGCCACGGTGTAGAGTTAGGACAACGGGCGCGTTGCGCGGACCGCGCTGGAACGAGGTGGACATGGAACTCGACAAACAACAGATCAAGCGACTACGCGAACGCCATCACCGGCGCCACGGCATCCGCCCTGCCCATAGTGAGGCTGCCGAGCAGGCTGGTCGCTTTTTAAAGCGCGCGTTCAACATTCGCGAGGGACGCGCGCCCTATCACGTGATCCGCAAGCGTTTTGTAAACGGGGCGCGTCTGACTGGCTCTCACCTGTGTATCCTCATCATCGCCATGCTCATCGCAAGCATCGGCCTCGATATCGATTCGGACATTGCCATCGTGGGCGCCATGCTCATCTGCCCGCTTATGGGCTCGGTCCTTGCCATGGCATACGGTATTGCAACGCTCGACCGCGAGATAACCGTCGAGGCCATTGCCAGCCTCGCACTGCAGATGGTCTTTTGCCTGGTCACGTCCACGCTGTACTTTAAGCTCTCGCCCCTTGGCACCACCACGGCGGCCATCATCGACAACTCGACACCCACCATATGGGACCTTGCCGTCGCGCTCGCGGGCGGCTTTGCGGGTGGCCTGGGCAACTCGCGCGACCAGGAACCCGCCACGCTCATCGCCGGCGTGGCCGTGGCGACCGCGCTCATGCCGCCCCTGTGCGCGGCGGGCTATGGCATCGCCATCGCAAGCGGGTCGCTGTTTCTCTCGGCGCTCTACGAGTTTGGCATCAACGTGGTCTTTATCGCACTGGCCGCCGAAGCCGTGCTGCTTCTTTTGCGTGTGCCGCTCAAGCGCGACCTCAACGGCGACGGCATTGTGACCGCCGAGGAAAACGCTGAGGTCAACGAGCTGTCACGCAAAGTGCGCCGCCGCATTATTGTGGGCACGGTGATCTTTGCCATCCCCTGCATCGTTATGACCGCGGGTTCCATTGGCTCGGCGCAGGCCGGCGTGCAGGACGGCTACGGCGTCACCGAGACCACACGCGAGCTTGCCGCGGTGCTGCCGGGCTTTAAGGATTACACCGTCGCCGTCGAGACCTCGGCCACCGAAGGCGACGAGGAGGGCATCGTCGAGCGCCAAACTGTCGCCCATGTGACAACGAGCGAGGCGCTCGGAACGCACGACCGCCACGTCGCCCGCAAGCTCATCGACCTCAACGTGCCCGAACTCGATCGCGTGGAGTTCGATGTGAAGTGATGCAGAGCGCGGGATGAATGCTCGCACGGACGCAAGTTACGACGAGGCGCAGGTGCGATACGGACACGAGCAAATAGCGGGGTGCAGTTCACACCCGCGCCCCGCTCGCTGTTTTATTGCTGTGAATCAACTGTCCAGATCGACATCGCCAGACTCCACCGTAAACGCAGGTTTGGTGCTCACCAGATAAAATCGGGTCACTTTGCTATCTCTAAATAGATAGAGCTGGCCCTGATCGCGCCGGCGCGATATATACGCAACGTGAATCGTACCGAATTCTTCGCCGTTTTCCTTCTTTAATATCAGGATGTTGGGGTCATCCGTACGCTTAAACTGCCCGTCAACGCAGCTGCCGTCTTTGTCGACCAGTTGCCACCGATGGTTATCCTCTTCAAGAAAGGCCAGGGTTTCCAGACTCGTCTTGTCGTCCCGATAGTAACTATAGGACGTTTCTCGGCTTATAGCAAACAGCCCTGTAGCGCCCAGGAGCACAGCCAGGCAGACCACTGCAAGGGTTATCGAAATAGCACGGCGACCCATGTTAGCCCAACCGATAGTTGTTTAACGGAGCGCGAAACATACCTGGAACCTCCGATGTCAGGGGGAACGTCGCCAGCAGGCTGACGACAACTATCTGCTTCTGACATCAAACCATATGGCTGCCACTCGCGGAGGGGGCATCGGCAAACGGCGTGTTTTCATACTCCATTGGTCAAACCTAAGCGCGGCCCTACAGCTCGTACTTGTACACGCGGTAGATGTACTTTTCGGCTTCCATCTCGTAGGTGGCGATGGGCAGTCCATAGCGATCGTACTCGGCAAAGGTCTTGGCCTGGCCCGATGCCACGAGCATACTATTCGAATCGCCGACGCGCTGTGCGCTGCTCACGTAGCCCGAGAACGGCACGGCGATCTGGCCCACAAGCTCGTAGGTGCGCGCGGTCTCGTCCACCGTAAAGATGTGCCCAAACGAATGCGTCCCCTTACTGTAGTCGGTCACCACCGCGGCGCCCAGCTGGCCCCAGTCGAACTTGGGATAGCTCTCGGTCGCACCAAAGTTGTTGTCGTACAGCAGCACCTGATAGCGACCGGTCGTTGCCGTGTCAGAACTCGGCAGATACGTCACGCTGTGCTGGCCCGCGTTGAGCGAAAAATCGCCCTGGGCCCGCAGCAGCTTGTCCTCAAAGCCCGAACCGGCTCATTGCCACTCCTTTCTATTTCTGGGTCCATCTTCTCACTGTTGGCGGCCGGAAATGATCCGTTTTCCTCCGTCCCCGAGAGGTCATTTTTTAGTACTTGAAGAAGCCCTCGCCCGAGCTTTCGCCCAGCTTGCCTTCGTCGAGCATTTTCTTGAGGACGGATGCCATGGCCTTAAAGTTGTAGGGCATCATCATCTTCTTGAGCAGCGGGCTCACCAGGCCCGGGACCTTCTGATACTGCATAACGATGTTGTACGCCGTCTGGATGCCCACGGTGTCGAATACGCGGAACGGGCCCTTGGGAGCGCCGGTGCCGCGCGTCCACGCGAGGTCGATGCTCTTGGGGTCACTCACACCCGAGACATACAGGTCAAGGCCCGAAAGCAGCCATGGCACCAGCATGGAATTGAGCAGATAGCCGTTCTTTTCCTTGTTGACGGGCAGGGCAAGCATACGGATATCGTTAGCAAAGTCGACGAGCTCATCGAAATAGCGCTTGTCGGTTTGGCTCTGGGCCATGACCTCGGTCATGTTGTTCTTCCAGATGGAGTTGGCAAAGTGCAGCGACAGGTACTTCTCGGGACGACCAGTGTACTTGGCAAAGGTGCTCGGCAGCAGCGTGGAGGAGTTGGTCACGACGACAGTCTTTTGCGGGAGGACCGGGGCGAGCTTCTTGTAGAAGTCAATCTTTGCCTGGGTATCCTCAGCCATAGACTCGATAACCAGGTCGGCGTCAGCCACTGCCTTGGCAAGATCGAGCTCCAGCTTGAGTGTGGAGTAGGCACGCTCAACGGCGGCGAGCGCCGCTTCCTTGTCGAAGGGCTGGCCGCTATCGGCGATACCGGCGCACCACTCGCCCGTGCCGTCCGCCATGCCCTCGATAGCCGCGATGTACTCCTCGCGCACATGATCGATCTTGGGCTGGGTGCGGCCGATGCTGCCCTCGCTGCGCAGCCAAATCGTTACATCAAAGCCGCAGTAGGCAGCCTGAAAGGCAATCTGGCTTCCCAGCACGCCGCCGCCGGCAACGCAAACGGTCTTGTAGCTCATGGAACGGTCCTCTCTTACGTAATTCCATAGATGTGTATTTATTCAACCGTAAGGAGGACGCGCGCTGGGGGTGGGTTCTATAAACGGACGGTAATTTGCGGCGAACGGCTACACCTGTTCATTAACTCAGGGCTTTACAGGCCGTTTTTTGGCGCTGCTGAACCGCTGTTTTCGGAAGTGCGGGGAAAAATCGGGTTTCGCCGACCAGATCGGCTTTTTTGACAACAAAACCGCAGGTCGCGGGAATCTAAAAAGGCGGTGTGCTCGGGAGGTTCGCGTTTTTCACCGCACTTCTGAAATCCGAGTCCGCGAAAGGCACCAGCAAGCCCATTTACGCAACATATGTCCAGCAAAAACGGGTGGTAGCCGGTACGACTACCACCCGTTTGTCTTATATCCGGCTCGAAGTAGGCCAACTACTTCTTAATACCGCGCCCCAGACGCTTGGCGACCGATGCAACGGCCTCCTCGCTGGCCGGCCCACAGCTCACGCAGCCATCGTGGGCACGCATCTGGCCGGTGACCTCATCCATCGCGAGCGGCGCCACCTTCTCGAGCTTAAAGCCCTTACCGGCGCGCATGTTTTCCTTGGCCACGCTGATCATGAGCTTAATACGGTTGAGCTGGTTGACCTCGGACGCACCAGGATCATAGTCCACCGCAACGATGTTGCTCTCGGGATGCTGACGGCGCAGCTCCTTGATCACGGCCTTGCCCACCACGTGGTTGGGCAGGCACGCAAAGGGCTGCGTGCAGATGATGTTGGGCGCACCGTGATCGATCAGGTCGAGCATCTCGGCCGTGAGCAGCCAGCCTTCGCCCATGTTGTTGCACACCGAGAGCACCGTGCGGGCCTTGTCCGCCATGGTGCCGATGCGCTCGGGCGCCTCGAATCGGCGGGACTTCTCGAGCATCTCCTCCACCGGCGTGCGCATCCAGTCCACGAGCTTGATAAGCGCCTGCATACCCGCACGCGTAGTGGCAGAGCTTCCCAGCTCGTCCTTCTGCAGCTCGGCGTTGCTCATGGAGTACAGGAAGAAGTCGAGCAGGCCCGGCACCACAGCCTCGCAGCCCTCGCGCTCAATGACATCGACCACGTGGTTGTTGGCCGTGGGGTGGAACTTGACCAGAATCTCGCCGACCACGCCCACGCGCGGCTTGGAGCCCTCGCCCACAAGCGGCATGCTGTCGAACGCGCGGATGGCCTCACGCGCAAGCTTGGTGTAGTTGTGGCGGTTGAACTTAGGCGCCAGCTTGCGGGCGCGCGCCATGTACTCCTCGTAGAGTGCGTTGGCAGCACCGGGCGTGGCCTCGTACGGGCGGCAGCGGTAGAGCATCTGCATCATCACGTCACCAAAGAGCACCGCGTAGACTGCCTGCTTAAGCAGCGCCGGCGTAATCTTAAAGCCGGGGTTGTCCTCGCCGAGCGCCACGGCCGAAAGCGAGATTACCGGAATCTCGGGGTGGCCGCTCTCGCGCAGTGCCTTGCGGATGAGCGCGATGTAGTTGGTGGCACGGCAGCCGCCGCCGGTCTGGCTGATAACCACGGCCGTCTTGGACAGGTCGTACCGACCGCTCTCGATGGCCTCCATGATCTGGCCCGTCACCAGGATCGACGGATAGCAGATGTCGTTGTTCACGTAGCGCAAGCCGGCCTCGACGGCATCGTGGTCAGTCGAGGGCAGCAGCTCCAAGTTGTAGCCAGCACCGCGGAACACCTCTTTGACCAGGTCAAAGTGGATCGGCGCCATCTGCGGGCACAGGATGGTGTAGCCCTCCTCGCGCATCTGCTCGGTGAAGGGCACCTTGGGCCACGCGGTCGAAGCGCTCTCACGCTGAGCCTCAAACGTGTACTTGCGGCTCGCGAACGCGGGGGCATCCGTGGAGGGTGTCACCGGCGCGGCATCGCCCTGCTCGTAGGCCTCGCCCGCAGCCGTGGCCTCGGCCAAGCGCTCGGCCTCCTGGTCCTTAAGCGCGGCCATGAGCGAGCGGATACGGATGCGCACGGCACCCAGATTGGACACCTCGTCGATCTTGAGCACGGTGTAGATCTTGCCGCTGGCCTCCAGGATCTCCTGCACCTGGTCGGTGGTCAGAGCGTCCAGGCCGCAGCCGAAAGAGTTGAGCTGGATCAGGTCCAGGTCGTTGCGCATCGTCACAAAACGGGCGACGGCGTACAGGCGGCTGTGGTACATCCACTGGTCAACGACGCGAATCGGACGCTCGGGCTTCACGAGATGCGCGAGCGAATCCTCGGTAAAGACCGCAAAGCCAAAGCTCGAGATAAGCTCAGGCAGGGCGTGGTTGATCTCGGGGTCGTTGTGGTAGGGACGACCGGCGAGCACGATGCCGTGACCGCCGTGGTCCTCGACCCACTTAAGGGCCTCCTCGCCCATGGTCTGGATGTCCTCGTGGAAACGCGCATCGGCCTCAAAGGCAGCGTTGACGGCGGCATCGACCTCGGAGCGCGTGATCTTGGGACCGCGCACGCGACCGCGACCGGCCTCAGCATCGGCCACTCGGTCGACGGCGAGCACCTGATACAGACGGCGCTTGAGCTCGGTCTTGTCGTGATACGGCACAAACGGGTACAGGAACTCGATGTTCTGCTCGCGGATCTCGTCGATGTTGAGTGCCAACGCCGTGGGGTAGCTCATGACAATGGGGCAGTTGTAACAGTTGCCGGCGGTCGGATCCTCCTTGCGCTCCCAGCGCACGCACGGCATCCAGATGAAGTCGACATCGCGGTCGATGAGGTTCATCACGTGGCCGTGGCTCATCTTGGCCGGATAGCACACGCTCTCGGACGGCATGGACTCGATGCCCGCCTGGTAGGTCTTTTTGCTCGACTGGTCGGACAGCTGCACGCTAAAGCCCAGGCGCGTAAAGAACGCGTGCCAGAAGGGGTAGTTCTCGTACATGTTGAGCGCGCGCGGGATACCCACAGTGCCGCGGGGGGCCTCGTCGGGACTCAGGACCTCGCGGTTAAAGAGCAGCTCGTTTTTCTTTTTGAAGAGGTTGGGAGCCTCGGTCTTTTGCTTTTTGTGGCCGGCGCCCTTCTCGCAGCGGTTACCGGTAATGAAGCGCCTGCCGCCGCCAAAGTCGTTGACGGTAAGCTGGCAGTTGTTGGAGCAACGGCCGCAGCGGACATGCTTTTGCGTCACGGTAAGGTGCGCGATGTCCTCGGCCGAGAGGATGGTCGAAGTGCCGTCGGCGCCGGCGCGATCGCGGGCGAGCAGGGCCGCACCGTAGGCGCCCATGCAGCCGGCAATGTCGGGACGCACGGCATGAACGCCGGTAAGCTGCTCAAATGCGCGCAGTGTGGCGTCGGACATAAAGGTGCCGCCCTGAACGATCACCTGGCTGCCGATCTCCTTGGGATCGCGCAGCTTAATAACCTTGAACAGGGCATTCTTGATGACGGAATAGGACAGGCCGGCCGCGATGTCGCCCACCGTGGCGCCTTCCTTTTGCGCCTGCTTGACGCGCGAGTTCATAAAGACCGTGCAGCGGCTGCCCAGGTCGACCGGGGCCTTGGCATGGATGGCAGCGTTGGCGAACGCGCGCACGTCCATGTTCATAGACACGGCGAAACTCTCGATAAAGCTGCCGCAGCCCGACGAGCAAGCCTCGTTGAGCATGATGTGCTCGATAACGCCGTCCTTGACGCGCAGGCACTTCATGTCCTGGCCGCCAATGTCCAGAATAAACTCGACGCCGGGCAGGAATGCCTTGGCG
Source organism: uncultured Collinsella sp. (assembly GCA_937989875.1). Taxonomy (GTDB): domain Bacteria; phylum Actinomycetota; class Coriobacteriia; order Coriobacteriales; family Coriobacteriaceae; genus Collinsella. The sequence goes on from CALKBO010000018.1 coordinate 7,662, forward strand.
CCGCGCAGGTGCGCAACGGTCTCGATCTCGCCGGAATCGGCCTTGAGGGCCTCGATGAGCAGTGCCTCGCCGTAGCCCGTGGTAGTCACGTGGCCGATGGTGCAGCCGGCGGGGATGTGGTTGTAGAAATCGGCCATGATGACCTTGGCCGTGCCCAGGATGTCGCCGTTGTTGTTGCCGTACCAGGTGTGCAGCAGCTGACCGTCCTCGCCCACGAGCGCGGCCTTCATGGTGGTGGAGCCGGCGTCGATGCCGATGAACACGCGGCCGGTGTAGCCGTCGAGCTTGCCCTTGGGGACGACTTCCTGGTCGTGGCGGGTCTTGAACTCGGCAAAGTCCTCGTCGTTGGCAAAGAGCGGATCCAGACGCTCGACCTCGGCACCTTGTGTGTCACCCAGGGCATCGATGGCCTCGATGAGCTGCGGGAACGTGCTGAGCTTGTTGGACTCGTGCGCCATGGCGGCGCCGCTCGCCACAAACAGGTGAGCGTTTTGGGGCACAATGCGGTGCTCCTCGTCCAGGTTGAGCGTGAGGTAGAAGCGGTGGCGCAGCTCGGAGAGGTACTGCAGCGGGCCGCCCAGGAAGGCGACGTTGCCGCGGATGGGACGGCCGCATGCCAGGCCCGAGATGGTCTGGGTCACGACGGCCTGGAAGATGGAGGCAGCCACGTCCTCGGGGCGGGCGCCCTCGTTGAGCAGCGGCTGCACGTCGGTCTTGGCAAAAACGCCGCAGCGGCTGGCGATGGGATAGATGGTGGTGGCGTTGGCCGCGAGCTCGTTGAGGCCGCTCGCGTCGGTGTGCAGCAGGGTTGCCATCTGGTCGATGAACGCGCCCGTGCCGCCGGCGCAGGTGCCGTTCATGCGCTGCTCGATGCCGTTGTCGAAATAGATGATCTTGGCGTCCTCGCCGCCCAGCTCGATGGCAACGTCGGTGGCCGGGATAAGAGTCTCGACAGCGCGCTTGCTGGCGATGACCTCCTGGACAAACTCCAGGTCGAGCCACTGGGACAGCAGCAGGCCGCCCGAGCCGGTAATGGCGCAGGTCATCTGGGCCGTCGGCAGCACGGTCGCAGCACCCTCGAACAGGTCGCGGGCGCAGGCGCGGACGTCGGTGTGGTGGCGCTGGTACTTGGCGTAGACAATCTGGTTGTCGTCGTTGAGCACGGCGAGCTTAACGGTGGTGGAGCCCACGTCAATGCCCAGGTGCAGGCTGCCGCGAGCGTTCTCGGGGTTGAAGATCGCGCCTTCGGGGGCCTGGCCGGCGGCTACGGGCTCAGCGGCGGTGGCGGGCTCGCTAGCGACGGACGTCTCCCCTGCCGCGTTCTTGGCATCGGCAACTGCCTCGGCAACTTTCTCGGCAGCTGCGGTCGCGGCCTTCTGCGCGGCATCCACCACGGCGGGTGCAGCCTCACGCGCGGCAGCGACCATACGGTCCTTAATGCCCTCGACGAGTTTGCTCATTGTCTCTCCTCTTAGTTGTTGGACTCGACGGCTGCGGCGGTGTCGGCCGCGTCCTCGAGCTGCAGGTTCAATAGCTTCATGCCGTATTCCGGCACGTTGATATCGATGGGTTGGCCATACAGGTCACCAGGGCGCACAAAAGCGAGCACCGTCATAATGCGCGCCATGGCCTCGGGCGATTCGGTGAGCCCACGCTCAAACCAGCGCTGAATCATGCCGACCTCGGCGCTCACGACGTAGGTGACGTAGTAGTCAAAGAACGTGCCCAGCGCCAGGCCCAAAATGCCCGTCTGCGCACGCGGCACCACGGCCTCACGAGCGGTGTCGATGATCCTTTTAATGAAGGCCTGGTCGCCGCCCGGACCCAGCAGCGCACCGATTAAGTCGCGGTTGGCCGCAAGATAACGCAGCAGCTCAACCGAACCGGGCGCCGGCTCGAGCTCATCGATGTTGTGATAGAGGTCGGGCAGCTGAGCTGCAGTGATGAGCTCAATGCGCTCACGGATCTCGGCCAGCAAGCCGTCCTCGATTTGATTGATAAAGTCGGGGATATCGCGGTAGTGCGAATAGAACGTGCGGCGCGTAAGGCCGGCACGCTCGGTGAGCGACGCGACGTTAATGCGCGAAAGGTCGCCGCTTTCGGCAAGCTCGCTGGCAAGCGCCTGGCGAAGGGCACGCTGCGAGCGAAGGGACCGGCGATCGCATTTCTCGAGCTGGGACAAGCGTCCTCCTTGTTACTCAGCCTGTGCGCTATTGCACAGTGCGAGTATTATTGCACACCGTGTGTATCAACACGTAAAGGCAATATTTGGGATGTGACGAAGGGGCAGCCTCTTTGTCACATCCAGCGACCGCCTAGGTTGTGCCGGTTGTGCCAGGCTTTTAGAGCGGCATTACCGATTGTCCAAAATGTCATTCGTGGGTAGAATAGTGTCGACGGCAGCCCAAGTTCTGGAAAGCTGGGCAGCGCCGTTGCTTGGATTAAGGGGTCAACGCCTTAGCGGCGGCGACCCCTTTTACGTTGCTTCGAACGTTGCTTGAGTGCCTCGGAAAGCCCGACGAGCGCTGTGAAGAACGAGACCAAAGCGGTCAGAAGTCTCACAAAATCAATCAGATCGGTCATGGGCATCACCTCCCATCAGATGGAGGGCGTTGCCCGGCACATGGAACTGCCGTCAACGATACCGATTCTACCAGAGCTTAGTTATATATACGAATATATGTTCGTATTCCAAGCACACAGACCCCTGTGACAAAGGGGCTGTCCTTTTGTCACATTATTCGATGACGGTGCGGGAGTTTTGCTTGCGCATGGTGGCGAGCATGTGTTTGGGGACGGCGTGGACCATGCAGCTGCCGATGGTCGCGCTCGCGGCGGCCTTGGCTGCATCGCTTGCGTTTTTGGTCGCGTAGCTGTGACGAAAACGATTGAGCATGGCGATATCGTTGCCGCCGTCGCCGTAGACCGCGACCTCATCCTCGGCAATACCGTAGTAGCCCGCCAGCCAGGCCACGCTCTCGCCCTTGTTGCACGCCACGTCCGTGATCTCGAACATCACCGGATCGAACGGCGCGTTGACCACGCGGTCCGATCGCTCGGCCAAATATGCTTTAAGGTCACGCTCCAGCTCGGGCGAGGTCACGCGGCAGTTGATCTTGCACACATCGTGGCGCAGGATGTCACCGATCGACTGGTCGAAATATTGCTCCTCGTGATACCCGCCACGTGCACGCATGCCACGCATCACGATACGCTTGATAGGGCTGTCCTTTTTAAAGCCCGCCTGATGCATCTCGAACGAGCCGCTCGAGAACATGCCATCGGGCGTGGAGCAATCAAAGCAAATGTCCGGAAACTCCTTGAGCAGTTCCTCGGTGATCTGCGGGTCAATGGTCCAGGTTTTGAGCACCTCGCCATGACTGTCGCGCACGATGGATCCATTGGAGCAGCAGGCGTCAAGCGCCAGGCCCGTAAAGCCATGCTCGCCGATCGGCAGCGTCGAGCGTCCGGTCGCGGGAACCACATGCAGGCCAGCTTCGGTCAGATCGCGAATGGCACGGCGGATGGTCCCATCCGCCTCATGCAGGGCGTTCAGCAGCGTTCCGTCTAAGTCACTCGCAAACATCTTGATCATGGGCATGCCTCTCCTTCGTCTGCACGATATTGTAGACGAAGGAGAGGCATGCCTAAACAATGCCGTCCCGGCGCGGCGTACCACCGCCTCCACAAATTCACGGTGCCCCAGCGCGCTAAGACAATCGCCACAAGCGACTTTTCAGCCGATAAAACAGCGCCGTCGTCAACGTCAGCACCGCCAACATGCCTGCGAATACAATCGCCGGTGTCCATCGATCATATGCGAGCCCGTAAACCAATTGGCCAATAGGCGTTGCACAGGAAAGCGTCATATAAACGAGTGCCAGCACTTTTCCGCAGAATTCCTTTGGCGCTGACCGCTGAACAAATGAAACGATTTCGACCGATGTAATGCTTGCCCACGCCATGACCCATGCCGAGCCGGCCGCAAGCGCGGCAAACGCTAATTCATCAGGACCGCTCAGTAGCGTGACAATAATCGGCACGACTCCAAAACAGATCATCGCAACATATCGACATATGCCCTTGAAGGAAAAACGATGCGGCCAAATACCGACCAAACCACTGCCGACAAGACCACCTAAGCCCATAGCCACCTCAATAATCCCAACGAAGGATGACTGCATTCCGAGATGCTTTGCAACAATAACGGGAGCACCAATCGTTAACCCAACTAACGCAAGGTTCAAAATAGCCGCAGTCAAAAACACAACGAGCAATGATGAGTTTTGAGACAGGTACCGAATCAACTCCCGAAAATCGTTTCGGCGTGTCGTACGAGTCGCGCCGTCTCCCATCGTTTCAGATGAGGCATTTTGCTTGAGTGCGCCCCCGAACAGCAGGGCTGAAATCGTAAACGTCAACGCCGCGGTTTCGCATAGAGTATCGATACCAAAGCACCCATAGACTGCCGTCCCGACTACAGGCCCCAAGATATTGCTCATCATGATTATCTGCGAGACCAACGCAGTGGCACGCTCAACCTTTTCTTGGCCCGTCATGCGCACCGTCTCAATTTGAAGCATCGGTTTCAGCAGCGATTGGATGCCATATTGGACGCAAAGTATTGCCACCACGACAACGGCAAGAGGCAGCGACCGCTTCATGGGGATAAACAACAGCGATGCAGCCATCAGAACAATGCCGAGCACCACAAGAACCCCGCGATGTCTCCCACGATCCGCCAAGATTCCGCCAGCCGGAGTCGCAAGCACGCCCGGCACGAACGCTATCGCCGCGACGGTGCCATATAACGTTGACGAGCCGCTGCAATCGAACAAGTAGAGCGGGCACGCAAAGCACAGTGCCGACAACATCGAATACGCGCACAGCTGTGCAACAAGAAGCTCCGTGAGTCTAATTGACCGCACTGTTTTTGATTCCAACGAGGCACTGACGTCTCTCAGGCCAGCCATAAGTCCGCCCCCTATACATACCGCCAGTATGTATTTTTCGACTTGAAAAGGGCAGCCGTGGCTACCCTCGCAAATCAATTACATACCGTTGGTATCTATATTACCACCCGGCGCAGTCCCATACGTCCCAAATCTGCGCCGTTGTCTGAAGCACTTCATTACCCAAATCGAGCCCCACCGCGGCCGCCATCTGCGCCAAACATTGTGCGCGAGCGAGCATTCGCTCCTTGGGCTCGAGCGGACGGAACAATGGCAGCAGCCAAAGATTCGCCAACAGCGATACGGCCTCCGCCGCTTCGCGCGGGCATTCGCACGCAATGGAGCCGTCGGCGATGCCCTCCTCGATCACTGGCAAGAGGCAGCCATCGGCCGACTCGTCAAACGAGCCCTGGTACTGCATCGCCAGTAGACGCGAGCTTTTTACCGGATCCGCCGCAGGATGCATGCGTGCCCATAGCTCAATTTGTGGAACGACGGACTCGGGCGCGTACAGTCGCTTGAGTTTTTGGGCTCCGGTCATATTGCCGATACCAAGCGTTGAGCGACGCTGCTCAACAATCGGAGCCATTGCCCGATCAAATGCGGCGTTGAAAATCTCTTCTTTGCTCTTAAAGTGATGATAGACAGCGCCCTTGGTCATGCCATCGAGGCGGTCGACGATATCTTGAATGCTCGTCCCCTCATAACCCTGTGCGCAGAATAGCTCCAGCGCCGCGTCGAGAATCTTCGCGACCGTCTCCTCGGGATATTTATTACGCCCCATAATCTGTCCATCCGCAACGCAAGTCTTGTGCCTCATTGCAGTATTTTAACGTTGCGGATGGCAGGCGGTCGATTCTACACCGCAGAAGGGCCGTGTTCGCCAGTACGGATGCGGATAACTTCTTCGACCGGCTCGACCCAAATCTTGCCGTCTCCGACGGCGCCGGTGCGGGCGGCGCTGCAGATGATGTCGACAATGCCGTCGACGTGCTCGTCGGCGCAAATGAGCGTGAACTGCACCTTAGGAATCGTGTTGACAAGCAACTCGTTGCCGCGCACGTATTCCTTCCAGCCATGCTGCGCGCCGCAGCCCTGCACCTGGTTGATGGTCATGCCACGAACATCAGCAGCAAACAGCGCGTCCTTAAGAACCTCAAGCTTCTCGGCACGAACGATCGCCGTAATTTTCTTCATAGTGAATTCCTCTCTTTATCAAAGAAATGAATTGCCATTCAATGACGCGGGTTTTCCAGGTGCCCGAGATTGCCCCGAAAGAGGAGCGCCGCGTACTTCGGTACGCAAGCGACGGTTTGAGGGGCAAGGTCGGGTGCCTGGGAAAGCCGCGCGACGATTGAACGGCAAGGTGCGGAGCCTGGGGAAGCCGCTAGTCAAGTCCCGAGAACGAGGGATACGCGCTCTCGCCGTGTTGACTCGCGTCCAGGCCCAGCGCCTCGTCGGCCTCGTCCACGCGCAGGCTGCCGTGGAACAGCGCCTTGACCACCGCGGCGATCACCAAGTCGAGCACCAGTACAATAGCGACCGTCACCACAATGCCCAAAATCTGCGAGATGAGCAGCGAGACATCGCCCGTGTAGAACAGGCCGCCCTTACCGGTCCACGAGAGCTCCGGCACGCAGAACAGCCCCGTGAGCACGCCGCCCAGGATGCCACCGATGCCGTGGCAGCCAAACGCGTCGAGCGCATCGTCGTAGCCAAATTTGGTCTTTAGATGGCTGATGGCCAGGTAGCAGACGGGAAATACGATCAGGCCCATGACCAGCGCCGCCCACGGCTCGACAAAGCCCGCGCCCGGCGTGACCACCACAAGGCCCGCAACCAGACCGGTGCTGGCGCCCACCAGCGTGGGTCGACCGGTGTGCACGCGCTCGACGGCAAGCCACGAGACCATGCCCGCCGCGCTGGCCGTCACGGTATTGAGGATGGCAAGTGCCGCCACGGCGTCGGCCTTGAACTCGCTGCCGCCGTTAAAGCCAAACCAGCCAAACCAAAGCAGACCGGCTCCCAGCGCCACAAACGGCACGTTATGCGGACGGTAGCTCACCATGCCAAAGCCGCGACGACGGCCGAGCATTAAGCAGAGAATCAGGCCCGTAAGACCAGACGAGATGTGCACCACGTCGCCGCCGGCAAAGTCGAGCGCGCCGATGATATCGCCGATAAAGGAGCCCTCGCCGCCCCAAACCATGTGAGCAAGCGGCGCATAGACCACGAGCAGCCAAATGCCCAGGAAGGCCGTCGTGGCACCGAACTTAACGCGGCCGGCCAGGCTGCCCGTGACGATAGCAGCCGTGATCATGGCAAATGCCATCTGGAAGGCGATGTTGATGATCTGAGGGTAGACGACACCGTCCGCGGCATTGCCCTCGGCCGCCTGCAGCACCTGGTTGAGCACCGGCAGGCACAGCAGCTGGTCAAGGCCTCCAATAAACGGACTCGAACCGTCGCCGCCATAGGCCAGAGACCAGCCGGCAACAATCCACAGCACACCAACCAGACCAATGGCGCCAAAGCACATGAGCATGGTGTTGATGACATTTTTGCGCCTGGACAGGCCGCCATAGAAAAACGCCAGACCCGGTGTCATTAAAAACACGAGCATGGTGCAGATGAGCATAAACGTTGTCGATCCCGTATCGTACATTCGCTCTCCCTTGGTCGCATGAACGTTGTCGGCGCCCATAATGCGGCCGAGGGGCAACTGGTGTAGACCAGATACGGCGTTGTTAAACGCGGCGTTGTCGAATGGAAACGGCGCCGCAATCTTGGAAACGGCGCGGCAACGGACGCGAAACGAACGGGAAATACGCGAGCAAGGAAGCCGTGAGCGCGCCCGTCCCGGCTAGTGGCGGAACAGCTCGCGGGCTCGGTCGCGGAGATTAGTTGCTCGAATGACGCCTTCGTAGCGATTGATGCGCAGACGCGGGAAGGCGTTAAAGAAGCGTAGGTCGCGGCGGCTGAGCGACACGCTTGGCACCGGACGGCTCATGCGCTTGCCGGCAAGGCGACGACTGAGCGACGGACGCGGCATGTTCGGCGCGGCATCGGCCACGCGGCGGGCGGCAAGCGCCAGGCCGCGAGCACCATCCGCGATAAACGTCGGCATCGAAGCCTTCTCGCGCAGGGCATCGAGCGCGGCGTCACCCAGCTCGGCCAGCCACGCGTTAACGGCACGGCTACGGATGTGCGTCTGTGCCACCGAGTCAATCGTAGAATCGGGAATACGTTCGAGCATTGAGTCCGAGGCATCGGCAAGCGACTCATTGATGCGGTCGGCAAGGTCGGCCCGGACGCGCTCCAGCTGATCGGACAGACGCCGCCAGCTCGCCAGCGAGCACAACGCGTCGACCATCATCGCGACCGCGACGATAAAGGCGGACAGCCGCACAATCAGCACCGGCAGATGACCAAGCAGCCCCAGCAATGCCGGCTCCACTAAACGGCAAATGCACAGCGCACCCAGGCCAAACGCGCATGCCCAGTACAGGCAGATGCGTCCGTGCAAGTTAAACGGCAGGTGCGAGTAATCCCAAAAGCGAGCGCCCGTTGTTTTTTCCAACAGCACGCCTACGCTGTACTCAATCACGCTGCATACGAGTGCTGCAGCGACAAACTGGCTCGACGCGTCAGGAATTCCGCGCAACAGCAGCCAGCAGGCAATGCCGCCCGCGCCATAGATGGGGCAACACGGTCCCAGCAAAAAGCCGCTGTTGGCAAAGCGTCCGTGGTTGAGCATGGCGCAGACCGTCGATTCCCATGCCCAGCCGCAAAACCCGTAGAAGGCGAACGAGAGCACCAGTGCCGAAAGCGGACAGGCGGCAAGCGTCGCGCCGTCAAATGCCATGTCGATCGCGGTCCCCACCGTCTACCCTCTCCTCTTTTCACTCGAATCTTTGCTCGAGCCGTCGCTCGAGCCCTCGCTCAAATCGTTCGCGTCGTCTTTGCGCGGCAGGCGGCCGGCGACCGTCTCGCGCAGAGCACACCATTTATCCGCCAGGCACACAATCCAAGCCTCACGACACGTCGGCGGCACCGGCACCAGCGGAAACATATGCCGCACGATAATATTCCGTTCGCGCGACGTCAGCTCAAAATCTTCCTCCGCGCGCGCTAGGGCAAAAAACGGGTGGCGAAAGCCATGCAGCCGATGGCTTGGGTCGGGATCGTGCCAATCGTAGAGAAAGTAATCGTGTAACAAGGCTCCGCGCAGCAGCGAGGCACGGTCGATCGAAACACCGACGCGGCCCAGGCGCTCGGCAAAGGACAGGCTCGTCCGCGCTACCGAAGTCACATGTGCATAGACCGTCACGTCGCCATGCTGGATAAACTCGCGCGTCAGGTCCAAGCGGCCCGCCTGGGCGAGCTGGCGGGCGGCATCGTCGACCTCGTGCGCGATTTTCTCGGCACGAACGGCATCGGACATGCTGCCTCCTTCCAGCGGCTCACGGCGGCAAGCCACGGCCTGCACGTATTGAAAAAATCATCATCGAATCTATCAGTATGGCATCGGACAAAACGTTTTGCCCCACCAGTTGGCGAATTACCGCGCCGCCGTCACATATCAAACGCCAAAATGTGCGAGACTGTCTTGTGCAATTGTGCCGGCCGAGGGAGCGCCGGCGCACGATTCGCATGGAGTAACCCACAACGATGCTGCTTACGCAAACGACAACGCCCGAGGACGTCAAGGCTCTCGACCGCGCCGAGCTTCCGCTGCTCTGCGGCGAGATTCGCCACGCCATCCTCGAAAGCTCCGCCGCCGTCGGCGGGCACGTTGCCCCCAACTTGGGCGTCGTTGAGCTCACGGTCGCGCTCCATCGCGTGTTTAACTCCCCCACCGACAAAATTGTCTTTGACGTGTCGCACCAGACCTACGCCCACAAGGCGCTGACCGGGCGCGCGTACACCTATATCAATCCGGAACGTTATGGTGAGGCTTCTGGCTTTGCCAATCCCAACGAGTCCGAGCACGACCTGTTCGCCATGGGCCACACCTCCACGTCGGTGAGCCTGGGCTGTGGCCTTGCCCACGCGCGCGACCTGGCGGGCGACACGTATAACGTCATCACCATCATTGGCGACGGCTCGCTTTCGGGCGGCCTGGCGTTTGAGGGCTTTAACAATGCCGCCGAACTCGATAGCAACCTGATCATCATCGTCAACGATAACGACCAGTCCATTGCCGAGAACCATGGCGGCCTGTATCGCAATCTGGCCGAGCTGCGCGCCAGCAACGGTGCCTGTGAGCGCAACGTCTTCCGCGCGATGGGGCTCGACTACCGCTATCTGGACGCCGGTAACGATGTGTTGGCCCTCGTCGACGCGTTGCAGGAACTGCGCAATATCGATCACCCCATCGTGCTGCACGTCTCCACCGCCAAGGGCAAGGGCTTTGAGCCAGCCCAGAGCGACCCGGAACGCTGGCACCACGTGGGTCCGTTTGACATGGCGACTGGGCGCAAGCTCTGCCCGGGCCATCCGAGCGAGCCCGCACCGCGCACCTATGCCGATATTACGGGCGAGGCGCTCAGCACCGCCATCGAGCGCGATTCGCAGGTCGTGGGCATCACGGCCGCCACGCCCTACATCATGGGCTTTACACCCGAGCTTCGCGCTGCGGCCGGCAAGCAGTTTGTCGACGTGGGCATTGCCGAGGAGCACGCTGTGACCTTTGCCACCGCGCTTGCGCGCTCGGGCGCCAAGCCAGTCTTTGGTGTGTACGGCACGTTTTTGCAGCGCGCCTACGACGAGCTGTGGCACGACCTGTGCCTCAACGATGCCCCCGCAACCATCTTGGTGTTTGGCGCGTCGATCTTTGGCACCACATCCGAGACGCACCTCTCGTTCTTTGATATTTCCATGCTGGGCGCTCTTCCCAACATGCGCTACTTGGCGCCGGCCTGCATGGAGGAATACCTGTCCATGCTGAGCTGGTCGCTCGACCACCGCGAGCATCCCGTGGCGATCCGCGTACCGGGCATTGGCCTGGTTAGCCGCCCCGATTTGGCGCCCGCCGAGGACACCGACTACAGCGCCGTTCGCTACAACGTGGTGCGCCAGGGCCGCGACGTTGCCGTGCTCGCGCTCGGCGATTTCTTTGAGCTAGGCGAGCGTGTGGCAAACCGCTTGGCCGCCGAGTACGGTATCGAAGCCACGCTCGTCAACCCGCGCTTCGCAACCGAGCTCGACCGCGAGTTCCTCGACAGCCTTGCCGCCGAGTATCGCGTTGTCGTCACCCTCGAGGACGGCATCTTGGACGGCGGCTGGGGCGAGCGCGTAGCATGTTATCTGGCATGCACGCCGTTGCGCACGCGCACCTTCGGCATCGCCAAGGGCTTCCCCGACCGCTACGACCCCAACGAGCTGCTCGCACAGAACGGCATGACGGTCGAAAACATGGTCGCAGAGGCCGTAAGACTACTAAACGAGTAGAAAAACCTCCGCAACGGCAAACGCCATTGCGGAGGTTTTTATTTTCGCGACGCAACTATCTTGATCTGTAACACCTAGAGACCAAATTAACGTCCAGATGTTACAGATCGAGACGAACCGTTTAAGCCCCTGATGTTTATCTCAATCTGTAACAATTAGGGGCCAAATCCTCGTCCAACTGTTACAGATCGAGACATTCGAATTCCCCTGAAGAGAAAATCTCAATCTGTAACAGTTACTCGGCATAAACGCCTGCAGCTGTTACAAATCGAGATAATACGGCTAGCGGTAGCTTCGCTTGAGGATCTCGACGACATCGGGCTCGGTCAGGGCGATGGGATCGTGGCCGAATAGGGCATCGTTGGTCGTGGGGGCATTGTGCGCGATCGCCGGCAGCTCTTCGGCAGTAATCCCCCACTCGCTCATGGCAAGATCGGCCACGTGGCAGGCCTCCATCAGGCGGGTGAGCTCAACCACAAAATCGTGCGGGTCGCTTGCCTCAACATTGCCCATCAGGCGTGCCATGTCGATATAACGCTCGGGCGCAGCACCGTGATCGATCATCCACGTGTGGTAGGCGCGCGCGATCATAATGAGGCCGGCGCCGTGCGGCAGGTCGTGATGATGTGCACTCATGCCATGCTCAAGGCCATGGCATCCCGCGCAGCCCGAGCACACCATGGCATAGCCGCCGAGCGTGTTGGCAAAAGCGAGCTCGGCACGCGCATCCAGGTCGTCGCCGCTGTTCACGCACGCAGCCAGCGAAGCCGCAGCGCGTCGAATACCCTCGCGGCAAACCATGTCGCCCATGGGCGTATTGGTATTGGCGATATAGCACTCGACGTTGTGGAACAGGGCGTCGAATCCCTGATAAGCCGTCAAGCGCGCCGGAACGCTCACCATCAGCTCGGGGTCGACGACCGAAAGCACCGGGAACAGGCGCGGGTCGCCCAGGCGCAGCTTCTCGTCGTTCTCTTCGCAGGAGATTACGCCGCCCGCATCGGCCTCCGAGCCGGTGCCGGCCGTGGTAGTCACGCACACCAGCGGCAGCGGATCGTTAGGAATGGGCAGCCCGAGCGCGGTGCCACCGACAACGAAGTCCCAAATGTCACCAGGGCACTCGGCCCCCTCGGCATCCGCGTGCGGGTTTGCCGCCACCGCGCAGATGCCCTTGCTGCCGTCCATGACCGAGCCGCCGCCGAGTGCCAGCACAAAGTCGCAGCCATGGGTGCACGCCATCCAGCCACCTGCGTTGACGGTTTCGCGCAGCGGGTTGGGCTCAATGCGGTCGAACAGCTCGTGTGCCACGCCGGCGCGGTCGAGCTCGGCCTCCACGCGCTCCAGATAGCCAAAGCGCTTGACCGAGTTGCCGCCGGTCGTGACGATGAGCGCCTTGGTGCCGGGGAGTTTCTGTGCACCCAGCTCGCTCAGCTTGCCCGCGCCAAACAGCACCCTGGTCGGCGCGAAGAATGTATAGCCGTTCATGCAACGATCTCCTCACGTATATATATGTGTCGCGTTGCCGCCATTATAGCGACCGCCGCAAACGCACGCCTCGCCCGTAAGACGGCGTCTCAACAGCGATAATCGACGTTTGCCCAGATAAAACCTACCAAAATAAACCTGTCCCTTTTTGGTAGGTAGAATAACCCATAAGGTTAGTATGTTTCTGAGTTATTTCGTGTTGACCCATTTGAGCGGGATAGGGTATAACTCTACTCAACCGCTAGGGATTTTATTGAGAAAGGTGTTCTCCCATGAGCAAGAACCTCTCCCAGCAGGTCGTTCTCGACCGCCGCGGCTTCGTTGCCGCCACCTTCGCAACCGTCGCCGGCCTTGGTCTTGCCGGCTGCTCTGACACCAGCGCCGAGGCCGACAAGGGTTCCACCACCGGCTCCTCCAAGGGCTCCGAGGATACCGAGGCTTCCACCACGCTCGATGCCAAGGCATTCGACAAGCTCGTCAACGACGGCCCCAAGGCTGATGACGACGCCATCGCCGCCAGCACCTGGGCCACGGCCGTCAAGGACGCCGGCGTCTTTAAGATCGGTGGCGTTCAGACCTCCACGCTCTTCTCCCTCCTCAACGAGAAAGACGGTCAGACCCGCGGCTTCGATGCCGGTATCGCACAGCTCCTGTCCAACTACATTCTGGGCGAGAACAAGGTCGAGATCACCCAGGTGACCTCGGACACGCGCGAGTCCGTTCTGCAGAACGGCCAGGTCGACGCTGTCTTTGCCACTTACACCATTACCGACGAGCGCAAGAAGCTCGTCTCCTTTGCCGGTCCCTACTACTACACGCAGCAGGCCATCCTGGTGCTCGCCGACAACGACGACATCAAGAGCGTCGACGACCTGGCCGACAAGAACGTCGCCGTCCAGTCCGGCTCCAACGGCCCCGCCATCCTGGAGGAGTTCGCCCCCAAGGCCAGCCAGCAGGAGTTCAAGACCGACGAGGAGGCCCGCCAGGCACTCCAGCAGGGTCGTGTTGACGCCTACGTCATCGACAACAACATGCAGCAGAGCGCCCTGGTCCGCGAGCCCGGCAAGTACAAGATTGCCGGCAAGCCCTTCGGCAGCAAGGAGCCCTATGGCATCGGTCTGCCGCTCGATTCCGACGGCGTCGCCTTCGTTAACGACTTCCTTAAGAAGATCGAGGACGACGGCACCTGGACCGAGCTGTGGCAGATCTGCATCGGCGACCGTACGGGCGACACCAATGTTCCCGAGCTGCCCGAGATCGGCGCCTAGGCAGCGAGCCTGGTAACGGCCGCAACGAAACCATACGGAAACGCATGATGCGCTTTATTGCGGTAAACTGTTTCCTCACTGAGTCGTCGGGGCTTCCGTACACACGGGAGCCCCTTTCCTTATCGGCGGGAGGTCCGCATGAGTCTCTCCGAGCTCTGGTCGCTCTATGGCCAGAACTATATCGACGCGCTGCTAGCAACCTGGGGCATGACGCTTGAGTCGTTTGCCATCGCCATGGTGCTGGCCGTCGCCGTCACCGTGATGCGCGTGTCGCCGCTCAAGCCGCTGCGCGTCTTTGGCGACCTGTATGTCCAGGTCTTCCGTAACATCCCCGGCATCGCACTGCTCATCATCGTCGTCTATGCGCTGCCGCCGCTCAAGGTCGTCCTACCCTACCGCACCTGCGTTATCGTCGCCACGGTTCTTTTGGGCTCGGCCTTTGGCTCCGAGAACTTTATGAGCGGCATCAACACCGTCGGCGTCGGTCAGGTCGAAGCCGCACGTTCGCTCGGCATGAGCTTCAGCCGTATCCTCGCCAAGATCGTGATTCCGCAGGCACTGCGCTCGAGCGTGCTGCCCATGACCAACCTCTTTATCGCCGTCATGCTCACCACCGCGCTCGGCAGCCAGGTGCCGCTTAAGCCGCAAGAGCTCACCGGCGTGGTGAGCTACATCAACACGCGCTCACTTGGCGGCGTCGCCGCGTTCTTTATCTCGGCGCTCGGCTACCTGGGCACGGCCTTTGTGGTGAGCCACATTGGCAACTATATCGATAAGAAGGTGAGGATCCTCCGATGAGCAAGCATTCCTCCCCTGCGCTTACCATGCGCGATGCGCTCTACGAGGCTCCCGGCCCCAAGATGCGCGCCAAGATTCGCATCGGCACCGCCATCTCGCTTGTTGCCGTCGCCGCGCTTGTCGTCCTCGTGTTGCAGCGCTTTTATGTGACCGGCCAGCTTTCGGTTCACTATTGGTATTTCTTTACGCACCTCACCACCTGGAAGTTCCTGCTTGCCGGCTTTGAGGGCACCGTTAAAGTCGCACTCACCGCTGGCGCCATCGCGCTGGTGCTGGGCTTAGCCCTTATGCTCGGCCGTACCAGCGACATTAAGCCGCTGCAGCTGGTCTGCCGCGTGCTCACCGATTTCTTCCGCGGCGTACCGAGCCTGCTGTTCATCTACTTCTTCTTTTTGGTGCTGCCTCAGTACAAGATCGCGCTGCCGTCGTTTTGGATGCTCACGCTTCCCGTCGCGCTCGCTGCAGCTGGCGTACTTGCCGAGATCTTCCGTGCCGGCGTCAACGCCGTGCCGCGCGGTCAGGTCGAGGCAGCCCAGGCGCTCGGTCTCTCCAAGGCCAAAATCACCTTTAAAATCGTGTTGCCGCAGGCTATTCGATTTATCATCCCGTCGTTGATTTCGCAGCTCGTGGTCGTAGTCAAAGACACCACCGTCGCCTATGTGGTGAGCTACCCCGACCTCATGCAAAACGCCCGCGTGCTCATTACCAACTACGACGCTCTCGTGTCGGTCTACCTGGTAATCGCGGTCATCTATATCCTCATCAACGTCGCGATCAACAAAGCCGCTGTCTATGTTTCGCACAAGACCGGCGCAACCATCATCCGCTAACGCTTTACCATTTCGAGTCATAAGGAGCCAAGCACCATGGCACAGAGCACTTCTTCTACCGGCAATCAGCCGCTGATTGAGCTCAAGCACGTCGATAAGCACTATGGCGACCTGCACGTTCTCAACGACATCAATCTGTCGGTCGATCGCGGCGAGGTCGTCGTTGTGATCGGCCCCTCGGGCTCGGGCAAGTCGACCATGTGCCGCACCATCAACCGCCTGGAAACCATCGACTCGGGCGAGATCCTCATCGAGGGCGAGCCCCTGCCGCAGGAAGGCAAGGACCTTGCCCGCATGCGTGCCGAGCTGGGCATGGTGTTTCAGCAGTTCAACCTGTTTGCACATATGACCGTACTGCAGAACGTCATGCTGGGACCGGTCGATGTGCTGGGCGTCTCCAAGGAGGAAGCTCGTGAGCGCGCCATGGACCTGCTGGGCCGCGTGGGCGTTGCCGAGCAGGCCGATAAGGTGCCCGCACAGCTCTCGGGCGGCCAGCAACAGCGTGTAGCCATCGCACGTTCGCTTGCCATGCAACCCAAGGCCATGCTTTTTGACGAGCCCACAAGCGCCCTCGATCCCGAAATGATCAACGAGGTGCTCGAGGTCATGGTCCGTCTGGCCCAGCAGGGCATGACGATGATCGTCATCACGCACGAGATGAACTTCGCCCGCCGCGTGGCCGACCGCGTCGTGTTTATGGCCGACGGCCAGATCGTGGAAACCGGCACACCCGACGAGTTCTTCGACCACCCCCAGACCAAGCGCGCCCAGGACTTCCTCAACTCCATTAAGGGCCACTAGCCCAATTGCCACGCGGGCAAATTCATCAGTAACGTTTGTCCCGCGCCACCCCTGTGCCATGTCCACCCGGATTCGAAAGCCGCACCCATGATCGGAACCCGCACCTCATCGTCCTACACTCCGCACGTCGACGTCGATCCCGCTGACCGCCCGCTTATCCTGGTAGCACCACGCTGGGAAGAAGCGAAGCCCTATTTGAGCGAGACGCTCTCCCCCAACGAGGAGATTGCGAGCGTATTTGTCGACGCCATTCTTGCCGCCGGCGGTCTGCCGCTGCAGATGTCCATCACCGAGGACATTGAGGTCATCCGTCATTACGTCGATATCGCCGACGGCATCGCCATTCCCGGCGGCCCCGATGTCAATCCCAAACGTTGGGGCGATGATCGACCCTACGACCCCACCCTCTGCTGCGAGATCCGCGATAGTTTTGAGTTTAAGCTGGTCAGCGAGGTGCTCCGTGCCAAAAAGCCGCTCTTTACCACCTGCCGCGGCACGCAACTGCTCAACGTCGCCACCGGCGGCACCCTGTGCATGGACGTGCCGAGCCTGGGCGCGCGCGAGGGCCGCACGCAGTGGCGCCATACCCACGTGCTCAACGACCCCGTGCATCCTGTCGAGGTCGTGCCGGGCTCGCTGCTGGAGCGCGCGGTTGGCGGGCACAGGCTGATCCAGACCAACTCCGCACATCACTGCTGCGTCGATCGTCTGGGTAAGAGCACGCGCTTGGTCGCCAAGGCAACCGACGGTGTTCCCGAGTGCATCGAAGTCGAAGGCCAGCCGTTCTGTCTGGGTGTGCAATGGCATCCCGAGTACACCTGGCAGACGCTCGAGACCGACTTTAACCTGTGGAAGTCGTTTGTCGAGGCGGCGGCCAAGGTAAAGCAGACCCGCTAGTTCGCGAACCGCATAACAGATAAGGGCACCCCGCCGGCCACATGGTCCGACGGGGCGCCCTTTTGCCTATACGCGACAGGCACACAGCCCAAGGCTCGCAAGCCCTTACTCAGCCGCCTCGCGCAGGGCCGACATCGTAGCCGCATATTGCTGCTGCAGCGCATGCATCCCCTCGCGAGCGCCGTCAACGGCATCGGCACCACGCAGTGCTTCGGTTACCACGACCGCCGGCTCGTACAGATTATCGAATCCAAGGTTCTGGCTCACGCCCTTGAGCGTGTGCGCTGCCATAAACGCACCTTCGGCGTCTCCCGCCGCCATGGCGGCCTCCAGCTTGTCCATGCTCTCGTCATCCAAAAACTTGAGGGCAAAGCGGGCGAGCATTTCCTCGCCCATCAGCCGAGCACACGCGTCATCATAATTGGCGCCGATCTTCTCATACGCCTCACGCATGGAAATCATGGATTAAAAACTCCTTTGGTCAAACTAAATCGTGGGAAACGCGACGACGTCAGCGGGGCGTGCCAACGTCTCGGCAATTTGATCTTGCACCTCGAGCAGACAATCGAGCAGCAGCGGGTTAAAGGTGCCGCACTTACCGTCCAGGATCATCTGAATTGCCTCCTTGTGCGGGATAGCGTCCTTGTACACGCGCACGCTCGTCAGAGCATCGTACACGTCGGCCACCGAAACCACCTGTGCGGCAATGGGAATTTCGTCGCCCTTAAGGCCATCGGGATAACCCTTGCCGTCCCAGCGCTCGTGATGCCAACGCGCAATCTGGTATGCATATTCCATAAGCGCATTGCCGGCGTGATGGCTACCCAGCTCAAGCAGCATGTCGGCGCCGATTGTGGTATGCGTCTTCATAATCTCGAACTCCTCGGGCGTAAGGCGCCCGGGTTTGTTGAGAATCGCATCGTCAATCGACATCTTGCCGATATCGTGCAGCGCCGAAGCCAGGGCAATCGTGGAGCGCTCCTCATTGTCGAGGGAGATCGCGCCGCTACGCTGGACCAGACAGCCAAGCAGCAGCTCGGTCAGCTTTTCGATGTTCGTAACGTGCCTGCCGCTCTCGCCGTTGCGAAGCTCCATGACGCCAGCCATGATGTCGATGAGCATGCGACTGTTCTTGACACGCTCGTTGTACTGCTGGGACAGCAGGTTCGTCAGGCGGCGCTGCTTGGCGTATAGGCGGATGGTGTTGCTTACACGGCGGCGCACGACACGGGAGTCAAACGGGCGGTTGATATAGTCCGAGGCGCCTAGCTCGTACGCGCGCAGAACCATATCATCGGAATCTTCGCTCGAAATCATGATGACAGGCAGATTGTCACTAACCGATCGGCGCGACAGACCGGCCAGCACCTCAAAGCCGCTTATGCCCGGCATGACAATATCCAGCAGCACGAGCGACAACTCATCACCATAGCGGTCGACCATGTCGAGCGCCGTACGACCGTTGTCGGCCTCGAGGATGCAATACTCGTCCTTGAGCATCTCGCTGCGAATGACTCGGTTCATCTCGGAGTCATCGACAATAAGTACCAAAGGCTTTTCGCTTTGGAAGGCCTCGATGGAATCGGCATCGGTCACGACCGTACCGGCTTTTGCCTTAGCGCGGCTCAGTAACTGGACAGCGCGGCCAACGCCCTCATCGACCGTCTCGCCATGAATACGAACGCCACCAACACATGCCGTCAAGCTCACGTACTCATGGCCCGGAATAATCGTGGAACGAACGGCATCGGACACCTGATGCAGGCGACGGGTGAAGTCATCGGAGGGAATATTGGGCATGACAACCACAAACTTGTCGCAGCCATAGCGCACAAGCTCGTCAGTCGAACGGATTCCGCTGCGCATGGCTGTCGCCACGGCACCGAGCGCAAGGTCGCCGGCATGACGGCCACACGTATCGTTGAAGACCCTAAAATCATCAAGGTCGATCATCGCAACACCGGCATTCATGCGGGCGCTACGGAGCTTTTCCTCGTAATATCGGCGATTGTGCACGCTCGTCAGCACGTCGGTGTAGACAAGGTCCTCTTTTGCGGCCTCTTGCCCATCGATCGGACGCACCATCAGCAGGACATGAGGCTCGCCCTCGACCTTCAGAGGGCGCAGGCGAGCGCGGTACTCAACGCCATCGTTGAGCAGTTGCTCCGACACCTCATCGGAGTCTGCCAAGGCCTCAAGACTCGACTGACGCAGACAAGGGCAGCGATCGCCGGCGAGCAGGCAGTTAGGCTCGCTCTTAATCTGATCGGCCGACAGCAAACGTACCACGGGGTAGGTCTTCGCGACACGGGCGACCTCGGCGGCAGCTTCCTCGTCGGTTAGATTGACCTCGTGATTATTGAGCATATGGGGCCCTTTCGATAGTTTCGCATGGTAGCGGTGGGTTCCAAATGTTACAAGGGTAACACCTTGTCGATGCAGGTAAGCACGTGAATGCTGTTACATTTTTATGAGTTGGCAGACGGCGCGATTGAAGCCGCAGACGTGAGGTTTTGAGCACATTTGTTAACACGGCCGAAACGTTTGCGGGTGAAGTCTGCTTTGGCTATTGCGGGTGCTAGAGCCCCAGGATGCCACGGACAGTCTGGGCAGCCGCTCCCGGACGATCGCGCAGGCCGTTGTGCGCGCCGGGAACCATTACGAGCGGACAGTCCAAAAGCTCAGCCCCCACCCTCGTGCCCGCCTCGCGAGGCGTGCCAATCGAGAGCTCGCCCAGGAGCACGGCGGCCACCGTTTTCGACGCACGGACGCTATCCCAATCGGGAACGCAGGTCATAGTAATCCCGTATTCGTTTGCCATGAAGCTGCGGCCGTTGCGCAGGGCATGCTTGGCTTCTGCCTCGGTTAACTTGGGGGCCTCAGGGTCCGAATCGCCGATGGCGCCCAGGAAGGCCCGTAATGCCCTGGAGACCTTTCCCGCGGCGATCATCTCGAGCAAAACCGGGGCCGCGCCCAGACCGGCACCCTCATCCGTCACGGCGGGTTCATGCAGAATCGCACGCGAGATTATGGTGGGGTTTGCACGGAGAAGCTCCAGCGTCACCAGCGTACCGGCACTGTGCGCGAGCACGTTTGCCGGAGTGCCAATATGCTCGATAACGGCCTGCAGGTCCGCGGCCTGGACGGCGAGGTCGTAGCGTCCGTCTGCAGCGTCGCCGCTCTCGCCGCAACCGCGCCGGTCGTAGGTAATGACGCGATAGTCACAGGCGAGCTCGCGGGCGATGGCGTCAAAAAAGACGCCGTCGACGCAGGCACCGTGCACGCAAACCAAGGCGGGTGCGTCGGACGATACAACCGGGCCGGCATACTCGCGGCAGGCGATCGTAGTGCCCGCATTCTCGACCGTAAAATCCATACTGTGTTCCCATCGTCAACACCACCAGGCCGTGCCGGGGTGCGGCTTGGTCAGATGGCGTCATTTTGTGTGTACATGAATGCGTCTACTGTACCCAGCTCGCACCCTTTCATGACAGGGTTTCGAAAACTCGCCCGATTGCAAGGTTTCTGCCTAAACAACAGCGCCCAAACCCGCAACCCACATGAAGGCCGATGCTATGCTTAAGCTCAACTGTCCCAAGGAGCATATGCCTATGTCTACGTTTTTAAATGCCAGCCCCATCTTTGGGCCCGTTCGCAGCCGTCGCCTGGGCCTTTCGCTCGGCGTCAACATGATGCCGGCCAGCGGCAAAATCTGCACGTTCGACTGCATTTACTGCGAGAACGGTCTCAACGCCGAGCACCCCTGCCACGAGCCGTATAACACGGCTGCCGTGGTGCTCGATGCACTCGAGGCCAAGCTGCACGAGATGGCAATCGAGGGTGAGCTGCCCGATGTAATCACGTTTGCCGGCAACGGCGAACCAACCGCCGCACCTGAGTTTCCGCAGGCCATCGCCGGTGCCATCGCGCTGCGCGACCAGCTGGCCCCAAACACCAAGATTGCCGTGCTTTCCAACGGCACGCGCGCCGACCGTCCCCAGGTACACGATGCGCTCATGATGGTCGACGACAACATCCTCAAGCTCGATACGGTCGACCCGGCTTTTATCCAGCTGCTCGACCAGCCCGTTGGCCCCTACGATGTAGAGCACCAGATCGAAACGTTCGCGAGCTTTAACGGCCACGTCATTATCCAGACGATGTTTTTGAGCGGCGAGTACCGAGGCAAGTCTCTCGATAACACCGGCGAGGAGTACGTCGGCCCTTGGCTCGCGGCGCTCGAACGCATTCGCCCGCAGGAGGCGACTATCTACACGGTGGCGCGCGAGACACCGGTCGCCGGCCTTGCTAAAGCGGTGCCTGAGGTGCTCGACACGATTGCCGCACGCGTCCAAGCCCTCGGCATCCCCTGCCAGGTGAGCTACTAGCAAAACCACGCAGCAGCCAGTGCCCGCCATCCCGCCCCATCAGTTGCGGTGATATAGTTCCTATTTGTGCTGTTAAACCGCTTAAATCGGAACTATATCACCGCAACTTTTATAGACGCGTGGGTGGGCTATACTAGCTGCGGATGAAAGGAAGTTAGCCATGTTTGACAAAGGACCCGTGCCCGGCCGCAACGACGCTTGCTGGTGCGGCAGCGGCAAAAAATATAAGAAATGCCATAGCACCTTTGATGAGCGCCTCGAGCGCTTGTGGGAAGAGGGCTGGGAGGTTCTGCCCCGCACGCTCTACAAGACGCCCGCCGATATCGAGGGCATCAAGCGCTCGGCCGCCATCAACGTGGGCGTGCTCGATTACGTAGGCGAGCACATCGCCGCGGGCATGACCACCAACCAGATCGACCAGATGATCTACGACTACACCGTCGAGCACGGCGGCACGCCGGCCGACCTCAACTACGAGGGCTACCCCAAGAGTGTGTGCACCTCGATCAATGATGTGGTCTGTCACGGTATCCCCTGCGATACGGACGTGCTGCACGAGGGCGACATTATCAACGTGGACTGCTCCACGATCCTAGACGGCTACTTTAGCGACTCGAGCCGCATGTTCTGCATCGGCGAGGTCTCTGCCGAGCGCCAGCGCCTGGTCGACGTCACCCGCGCCAGCGTGGAGGCGGGTCTGGCGGCCGTCAAGCCATGGCTACCGTTGTCCGTTATGGCCGAGGCCGTGCAAAAGACCGTCGAGGACGCCGGCTTTAGCGTGGTGCGCGAGTACGGCGGGCACGGCATCGGTAAGGAGTTCCACGAGGACCCGTTTGTGGGCTTTACCACCGAGGCACCCGATGTGGACACCATCATGGCTCCGGGCATGGTCTTTACCATCGAGCCCATGGTCAACGCCGGAGCGCCCGACATCAAGATCAGCAAGGGCGATGGCTGGTGCGTTCGCACCAAGGACGGTAGCGATTCGGCTCAGTGCGAGGTACAGCTCGTAGTGACCGAGAATGGCTACGAGCTGCTGAGCTGGTAGCTGTAGATACGCCGGGCTACGCGATGGATATGCTAACCATCGCGTAGCCCGGCGTTTTATTTGAACGTTTTGCCTGATAAAACCTGCCAAAATAAACCTGTCCCTTTTTGGCAGGTCGAGCGGAGAGGACTGCTTGTGAACATCTTGGTTTTGTTGCCCGTCAACGACCGCCATCGCGCAATTCTTGAGTCGAGCGCTCCGGGCGAGGACTTTATCTACACGAGCTCCGACGCCATCACGCGTGAGCAGGTCGCCAACGCCGACGTGATCTTGGGCAACATTGACCCTGCCTTGCTTACCGCATGCGAGCATCTCCAGCTGTTG
The DNA here is from genome assembly GCA_937989875.1 of uncultured Collinsella sp. Taxonomy (GTDB): domain Bacteria; phylum Actinomycetota; class Coriobacteriia; order Coriobacteriales; family Coriobacteriaceae; genus Collinsella. Next base: position 30,906 of record CALKBO010000018.1, read on the forward strand.
CAATTGCAGACCGCCGGCTATGACGATTACTTGGCCGCCGGCACCGTGCCGGCTGAAGCCAAGCTGTCTTGCTCGATCGGCGCCTACGGTCAGGCCGTGAGCGAGCACATGTTTGCCATGGTGCTGTCTATGATGAAGCGCCTGCCCGGCTATCACGACTTGCAGCGCGAGCATCGCTGGGAGGATTTGGGGCCGGTCACCTCGCTCAAAAACGCCAACGTGCTGGTGCTGGGCGCGGGCGACATTGGCGGCCACTTTGCCACGCTCTGCCGCAGCATGGGCGCACACGTCCGCGGCATCAAGCGCCATCCGCTCGTCTACCCCATTGTGTTTGAGGATATGGACGGCATGGACGCCCTGTCTGAGCGCCTGGCCGAGGCCGATGTCGTCGCATCCTTTATGCCGAGCACGCCCGAGACCCGCGGTCTGGCGAATGCCAAGTTCTTCGCCGCGATGAAGCCGGGCGCCTTCTTTGCCAACGGCGGCCGCGGCGATCTTGTGGTCGCCGACGACTTGGTTGTCGCTCTGGAGTCGGGACATCTCGCCGGTGCCGCGGTCGACGTCACCGACCCCGAGCCACTGCCTGCCGCAAGCCCGCTGTGGGATGCGCCCAACATGCTCATCACGCCGCACGTCTCGGGCTGGTTCCACCTGGCCGCCACGCTCAACAACGTCATCGACATCGCCGCGGAGAATCTGCGTCACCTGCAGGCCGGCGAGACCCTGCGCTGCTGGATTGAGCACTAGATTGTTCCGGCGTTTTGCCAAACGCCGGAACCCCTCGACGCTGCGAGCCCCATGGGTTCCGCCGTTCTAACGAACGGCGGACCGGTCGACGCTGCGAGCCCGCCGTTTGGCCAATCTGCCGTTCAATTTCAAAGGCGCGACCAGAAGGTCAGCGCCTTTTCATTTCACGGCACCTTGGCTCAAACGGCAGGCTCTCGCTGACTTTTGCTCAACCTGTGGGGTCTTCAAATTGTTAGAGCGTTGCTAAGTAATTCTTTGCGTCTTCTACGCTCATTGCTGCGACAGGCGCGTGTGAACAGAGTTTGACATCGTTGGTGACCAGTAAATCTGCTTGGGAGCGTATCGCTGCCGCAATGATTAAATCGTCTTCGTAATCGCTATGGAGATTACGCTGCTTGCTCGCCATCCATATGTCACTCAGGTCGCAGGGTACCGGCGTGGCAAGTTGCGACAACACGTCGAGGCAATCCCATGCAAGTGATGTCGCCGCCACGGCGGCATCTTGGGATAGTGAGCCATGCTCTCGCTGATACCATGCCTTATGTTCGCTTGAAATCAAATAGAACAGGTCTTTGGACGATGTCGCCGCATACAGCAAATCCACCTGCGCCGTGCATGCATCGCGTAAAAACTCAATCGCCGCCGAACGACCACGTCGTGAGGGAATGAAGTAATCGAGCCACACGTTGGTGTCAACCAAGATGCGCTTTAGAGCCTCACTCATAGAGCCAGCTCATCTCCTCGCCATAGCGATCCGCATATGCATTCCGTTTGAGCTCTTCGTCGTCCGATGGCTGAGCCCTGACCATATCGATTCCCGACTCACGGCAAGCGGCAGCGAACAGCTTCGATCCCTGATCCATGAGCTCGAGTTTACGTTTGGCGGCCTTTTCGCGCTCGCGCTGTTCCGCCCGGGCACGACTGGGCAGCAGGATATCCTCGAGCGCACCGGGGCGATCGGCCAGCGACGCTGCAAGCTGCCAGAGCGCTCGCACCGCTTGGCTCGGCGTCATACCGGCCCTGGAGAGAGCAGCGTCGCCGCTCCTTTTAAGATCGGCATCAAGACGTACGTTGATCTGAGCGGCTGTTGTGGTCATGGCCCCTCCTTAATACTTCAGAATTATCATAAAACACTATGGTAGATACGTAAAGCATGTATAGCAATAAATTAGTATTAGCCGTGCTCCGTGCACAAAAAGCCGCCGAGGCACATTGCACCTCGGCGGCTACGCATCACCAATCTAGTTCGGTTTCATCCTTTGCATTTGCCCAGATAAAACCTGGCAAAATAAACCTGTCCCTTTTTGGCAGGTTTTTAGAGCTCCACGCTTTCGGCGCCGTTGATGGTTAGGTTGCGCTCGTAGAAGGCCGTGAGGGCGCGGATGGCGTACATCACGTCGCGCACGCCGCCGGTCTCGTAGCTCGAGTGCATGGCCAGCTGCGGCAGGCCCACGTCCACGGCATGCATGCTCGCCTGCATATTGGACAGATTGCCGAGCGTGGAGCCGCCGGCCATGTCGCTCTTGTTGGCGAAGGCCTGCGTGGGCACGTCAGCGTCATCGCAGATGGCCTGGAACACTGCGCGGCTAAAGGCATCGGTGCAGTAGTGCTGATTGGCGGCTTCCTTGATGACGATGCCGCCGTTGAGCACAACCTGATTGCGAGCGTCGCACTTCTCGGCGTGGTTGGGGTGCACAGCATGTGCATTGTCGCAGCTCACGAGCATCGAGGCGGCAAGTGCGCGATGGTACGACTCGTCGTCAAAGCCCAGCGAGCCGTTAATGCGACGCAATGCATCGGCCAAGAACGTCGACATGGCGCCCTGCTTGGTCTCGGAGCCAACCTCCTCGTTATCGAAGCAGCAGAAGACCGAGACATCGTGCGCGTTCTCGGCGCCCAAAAATGCCTGCAGCGAGGTGTAGGCGCAGGCCAGGTCGTCGAGCTTGGGCGTCGAGATAAACTCGTCAGCCCAGCCCCAAATGCGCGCATCCTGACGATTGACCAGGAACAGATCGCGGCCCAAAATTTGCTCGGGCTCAACGTCCAACTCGTCGGCGATCAGGGCGTCAAAATCTCCCTGCTTGAGTTCGCCGGTGCTGATGAGTGGGCACAGGTCGACGGCTCGGTTGGGAGCAAAGCCCTCGTTAACGCCGCGGTTCATATGGATGGCAAGGCTCGGGATAATAGCGACCTCACGCTCGATGGAAAGCAGACGGCTCTCAATACGGTCGCCTTCGCGCACCAGCACGCGGCCCGCGAGTGCCAGCGGACGATCGAACCAGGTGTAGTCAATCATGCCGCCGTAGGCCTCGGTGTTCAGGCGCAGCGTCTCGCCCGCGCCGTCAAGCTCAGGCACGGCCTTGACCTTAAACGTCGGCGAATCGCTGTGCGACGCCGTGAGCTGAAAATGATAGTCACCGGCAACGCCGTCCTCGCCCCACGTCGCGGCCAGGTCCTCGCCCACCTTAAAGGCAACAACGCTCGAGGTGTTGCGCTGCGTGTAATAACGCCCGCCCGGTTCGATGTCCCACGCCGCATTCTCGGGCAGGTAGGTAAAGCCCGCCTCGTCGAGCTCGGCCATAATGGTCGCCGCCGTATGGAACATGCTGGGGCATGCCTCGATAAAGTCGATAAGGTCGTTGGCGGCCTCGATATCATCGGCCGTCACATGCGCGCGCTCGGGCGTTTCCTGATCCGTCATGCTCTCCCCTTTCGCTGGGTTGATGGTCCCCTCCAGCATACCCCGCCACGCCAGCGCCGCACTCTTCATTCCGTGCTTAATTCCGCGCCACTCACCAAGTTGAGCCATCATGCCCGCGCTCCTTTTGCGACAATTGCGCTAACAGGACGAGAGGAGCCGTCATGAAGCCACGTAACATTGCCATCACCTGCGGTGTCGCGGGAGTCGCCGTCGGCCTTGCCGCTGCCACCGGTATCGTTTATCACAAGCAAATCAAGTCCGCCGCGTCGCTCAAACGCTTGACCGGCTACGCGGATGGCTATGACCTGTACGCAATCGACATCGCCTACGACTACGATCTCGATCGCATCATCGCCGCTGGCGTGCGCGACGACCAGGCCTACATCGATGCCGTGGTGGCGCAGGTGCTGCCCGGTGTGCCGGCACATGTCCAGGCGCCCCAGTTTGCCTGCAGCGCTTTTGTCGCCGTAGATGCCGAAGGCCGCGTGCGCACCGGTCGCAATTACGACTTTAAGGACGACACCTCGGCGCTGCTGGTGCGCAATCACCCACGCGGCGGCTATGCTTCCATCGGGCTTGCCGCCCTTAACAACCTGGGCGATAACACTCCGCTTGACTCCGTCGCCGGACGCGCCGCGGCGCTGATGGGCCCGTTTGCCCAGCTCGACGGTGTTAACGAATGCGGCGTGTCCATTGCCGTACTCACTCTGGATTCCAAGCCCTGTGACCAGGACACGCAACGTCCCGTCATCAATACCTCGCTCGCCATCCGTCTGGTGCTCGACCGTGCCGCCACCACGCAAGAAGCTGTCGACCTGCTTTCCGCCTACGACATGCACGCCATGGCAGGACGCGATTACCACTTCTTTATCAATGACGCCGCCGGTGACGCGCACGTAGTAGAGTGGGATCCGCGCGATCCGGACCGTGCTTTCAAAGCGACTCCCGTACGCCAGGTTACGAACTTCTACGCCTGCTATGGCGACGAAGTGCTGCCCAACCAAAAGAATGGCGAGCTGGGCCATGGCAAAGAGCGCGCCGTCGCAATCGCCGATGTCCTTGACGCCCATGTCGGTGCCCAGGACGAAACGATTGTCTGGGAAGCCCTGCGCGCCGCAGCGCAAGAACCCAATCCGGAAGACATCACCAGCAATACGCAATGGTCGGTCGTCTTTGACAACACCGAGCCCGCCGCCGCTATTACGCTGCGCCGCCACTGGGGCGACGTCGACGCCTTCGCACTGTAAGGAGCCAGGCCCGTCGGCCTTACGCTCGCCTGACGTTATTTACATTTCCATACGCTTGAGCTAACACGTTTTACCCCGTATCAACAGTGTGCGGGGGTAAACTTATGCGCATGTTATAACTTGCCCGGAAGGATTCATCATGCTTAGGATCGGTCTTCTTACCAGTGGCGGCGACTGCCAGGCACTCAACGCCACCATGCGCGGCATTGTCAAAACGCTTATGACCAACAGCGAAGAGCCTATCGAGATCTATGGTTTTGAGGACGGCTACCAGGGCCTTATCTACAGCAGATTCCGTGTCATGACTCCCGCCGATTTTAGCGGCATCCTCACCCGCGGCGGCACCATCCTGGGCACGAGCCGTACACCGTTCAAGCGCCTGGACACTCCCGAGGCCGACGGCGTCGAGAAGGTGCCGGCGATGGTCCACACCTATCATAAGCTGCAGCTCGACTGCCTGTTTATGCTGGGCGGCAACGGCTCCACCAAGACCGCCAACCGCCTGCGCGAAGAGGGCCTCAACGTTATCGCCCTGCCCAAGACCATCGATAACGACACCTGGGGCACCGAGTTGACGTTTGGCTTTACGAGCGCCATCGACGTCGCTACCAAGTGCATCGACGACATTCACACCACCGCCTCGAGCCATGGGCGCGTGTTCGTTATCGAGATCATGGGCCACAAGGTTGGCTGGATCCCGCTGTATGCCGGCGTCGCGGGCGGCGCAGATGTCATCTTGATTCCCGAGATCCCCTACGACATGGATAACGTCATCAAGACCATCGAGCATCGCATGGAGACCGGCAGCCGCTTTACCATCGTGGCCGTCGCCGAGGGCGCTATCTCCAAGGAGGACGCGGCGCTGTCCAAGAAGGAGTACAAGAAGAAGCTCGCCGAGCGCACGAGCCCGTCAATCGTGTACGACATCGCCAAGGAGATCGAGGCCAAGACCGGTCGCGAGACCCGCGTCGCCATCCCCGGCCACACGCAGCGCGGCGGTCAGCCCGACGCCCAGGACCGCATCTTTGCGACTCAGTGCGGCGTCGAGGCAGCGCTCGGCTGCCTGCGCGGCGAGTTTGGCTACATGATTGCCCTGCGCGACGGCAAAATGTGCCACATGCCGCTCGAGGATGTCGCCGGCAAGCTCAAGTTTGTCGACCCCCAGAGTGACCTGGTACGGGAGGCCAAGGCGCTGGGCATCAGCTTCGGCGACGAATAGCCTCGGCTGGAACTGCTCTCATCGGAGGCTCCAGGGCTTACCTCCCAAATCGTCCTCGGACATGTCAGGACCCCGCTGCGCGCTTCGCGCGGCGGGGTCCTTCCGTCCTGCGGAAAGATTTGGGAGGTAAGCCCTGGGGCCTCCTGCGGTAACTAGGAAGGCCGAGGCTATTCGTCTTCTTGCTGCGGGTGCCTAGGGTGGGTGCAGCGTGCATTTTTGGGAGTTTTCAGCAGCCGTGGGTGCCTGCATACTGGATTTTGGGCGAAAAGCAGGCGCCATGAGCCGCATACTGTAAAAATGAGCGATCCTTGAGGTGCCGAGGGCCCATAATCAAGGCTTTCAACGCGGTTTTGTGCACCCATTCCCGCGCCCGCGGACTCCGGGATGCTGAATACTCCGGAATTTGCACGCCGCCCCCTGGGGTACCCGTGGGCAAAAAGCAACCACCCAGCCGAAATATGCATCCGGCGGGGCGGTTTATGCAGTACAGCGACTGTGGATGCGCATGTCGTTCAGCGTTCTTGCCGACCGATGCAACGTCGTGCGTAGCCCTTAATGTCTTCGGTGAAACCGTCAAGGTCGTCGAGCGTGATAACGTTATCGGAAAGCAAGTTGGCTAACTCATAACGCATGGTGCTGCGGCGAATATCGTTCACAAGCACTCCTGAGGACAGCTTGTCCCTATTGATACGCTCTTCTAACGCCCAAAATCTACTGGACGCTTCACTGCCACCGTTCAGTATCTCGATGTACTGGCCGATGAGCATTTCCATATAGCTTTCTTGCCATTTTGGGAGCAGCTCTTTAAACAGCTTCCAGTCGCTTTCAGTTACCTCGCCCATATTGCCTCCGTTCACCAAACAGACTTAGCCATTCGATTTTTATTCTATTTGGTATTTTCGCTCACAGCCGTGGATGAGGGGACCATCGGTCTTCGAGTTCGAACCTGAATGAACCGTTTGCTACAAAATGCGCCTAATTACTACGATGATTCGAATGCCTTCGACCATGCCGAAAAGGGTGAAAGTAAAACCGCAGGTAGAAAGCTTGCCGATTTTTGAAAAAGATGGGTGTGGTCGGCCTCATCGAGTTCATCGTAGTAAATCGGCCATTTTCTTGGCATGCGGCGAGTTAAATGCCAGTTCCCGTGTTGGAATTGCCCTGTCCATTCGTGAGTTGCGGTGAAATCGGGACCGTTAGACGCTCCAAGGTCCTCAACGGTCCGTATTTCACCGCAACTTGGAAGGGGCGAGCGGCGTTGGCCAAGCATTGTTGACGGGTTGGAACGGCTTAGACTTGTTTGCGGCGCTTCCATTGCTTTCGGCACCAGCACATGAGTGCCTCTATGAAGGGAATCGTGATGAGGATGACCCATGCGGGATGGGGCTGTGCCAAACAAAGCCACATATAGAGGAACCAGGCAATGGCGGCTGTTGCATAGACGACGCCGATCAGCTTGGAGAGATGATGTCGGTCGATAAAGTCGCCCATCGCCTCGTAGACGGGAATCAGAAAGACCAGAAAGAGCCCCATACCCCACGTGCCGCAGATGATGCCGAGCGCGAGATAGGCGAGGACGACAAGTGCAGGAAAGGGAAACTCGTTCCATGCGCGACCGATCTTGGTGTGGAAATGCTTGCCATGATGGTCGAGCTTGTCGTGTGCCTCTTTCCAGCTGGAAAACGTCTCGCCGTCGATGGTGACGGTGCCGTCGGCATTGGTATGTACGCTGTGTCCATCGTCCTCTAGCGTATCGATATGCAATCCGCCCGGCCCCACATGGACCTCTTCACCCTTGCGCTCGTTAGCCACGTGGATGCCGCTCCAACCAACATGAACCTCTTCACCTTTGTTGGGGTCGACAACGTGAATGCCGCGTGCAAGGGAAATGTCGACAGGTGGCTTGCCGTCAGGATCCACGTGCTCGGTAGAAGACTCGGTGCCTTCAGTCTCGTCGTAATTATTTGCGTCAACGTCATCGTCGGCCGAGGTGTCGACATCGCTAGCCGCTTCCCCATATAGCAACTCATCCAGTGACACGCCATACAGCGCGGCGAGTGCAATAAGGTTATCGGTATCGGGCGAGGATTCGCTGCGTTCCCATTTGCTGACAGCTTGGCGGCTTACGCCCAACTGGGCAGCAAGAGCCTCCTGGGAAAGACCGGCAGCTTTGCGGCGATCGACGAGGCGCTGTGCCATCGCAAGATCCATAGTGGTTCCTTTCATGTGGCGACCGTAATCGAATGAGCCGAGTATGCCGAGAATAACCGGTAGCGACCACCATTTCTAGTTAGAATCTGCCCCAACCCTACCGCAACTTACTATCAGGCCACGCACCCGCAGAGTAGCTACGGGTGCCTAGGGTAGGATGCGGCGTGCATTTTTGGGAGTTTTCAGCAGCCGAGGGTGCCTGCATACTGGATTTTGGGCGAAAGGCGGGCGCTATGGGTCGCGTTCTGTAAAAAATGGCCAGCTCTTGAGGCGTTGGGGCTCAGAATCAGGGCTTCCAGCGCTGTTTTGTGCGTCCGATCCCGCGCCCGCGGACTCCGGGATGCTGAAAACTCCAGAATTTGCACGCCGCCCCCTGGGGTACCTGCAGGCAAAAAGCAACCGCCCCGCCGAAATATGCAATCGGCGGGGCAGTTTATGCAATAAAGCGGCTGTGACACGTCACAGCTCGCTACAGTTTGAATCCCAGAACAGGCTACTCTGCGCTCTTGAGGGCGCCGACCATGTCGATCTTGTTGAGGGTACGATTGGTAGCGAGGTTGACGATAAACGTAAAGCCAAAGGAAAGCACCACGGCAAGCACGTAGCTCAGCGGCTCGACTTCGACGTCAAAGTACAGCGACGGCATCTGCAAAATGTACGTAAAACTCTCGGCCAGCAAGCCGCCCAGCGGCACGCCCAGCGCGGCGCCAATCGCCGTGAGGATCAACGTCTCCTTGTTCACGTAATGGTGCACCTCGCCACGGCGGAAGCCCAGCACCTTAATGGTCGCCAGCTCGCGTTCGCGCTCGGAGATGTTCGTGTTGGACAGCGTAAACACCACCACAAACGACAGGCACGCCGCCATAAAGGTCACGAGCACCACGACCGAATTGATAATCGTAAAGTTCGCCTCATAGTTTTCCCAATGCTCGGCCGTGCTCGAAATCGTAAGCCAACCGTCACTCTTAAGATTCTTGCTAAACGCAATCTGGTCGGCCGACGAACCCTTAAGCAGCACAAAGACGCCGTTAAGGCGTACGCTTCGACCGAACGCACGCTCATAGGTGCCCTGCGTCATGTAAAGCGTGTTGCCCAGATAGTTAAGCGAAATGTCGCTGACTTTGACCTTGGCAACATTGAGCGACGAATCCTGGACGTGAGCCGTATCGCCCGGCTGAATCCCCAGCACCAGCTGTGAACTTTTGCTCAGATACACGTCTCCGTCACGCAAAGGCAGCGGTTCTTTGGACTCATCCTCCAGACGCACGTAATCGCCCAAGTCACTCGTGCGGTCATCGGGCACCACGATCAGCTGCACGGTCTCGCTCTTGCCGCCAAACGTAAAGGTGACGTTGTCGGTCATAATCGGCAGGGTCGAGGTCACGGTCACGTTGAAATCATTGGCCGCGCTGCGCTCATCCAATGCCGCGCACGTCTGCGAAAAATCGTCGGGATTGGCGACCGCCAGCAGGTCGTAGCGCGTGATATGCCCGTACTGTTTGGGCGAAAGCGCCACCGACGTGTCGCGAATGCCCATACCGCAGATCACGAGCGCCGTGCAGCCGGCGATACCGAAGATGGTCATAAAAGCGCGCTTTTTGTAGCGGAACAGGTTACGTGCTGCCACCTTGTTCAAAAAGCCCATGCGGCGCCAGATAAAGCCGATGCGCTCAAGCAAGATGCGAGAGCCGGCGCGTGGGGCCTTGGGACGCATGAGCGAGGCCGGGGCCTCGGCCATCTCGTGGCGGCAGGCGATAATCGTAGCGCCCACCACGCCCACGGCAAACAGCGCCACCGAGACGATTGAGGACACGATGTCGTACGAGAGCAGCATCTGGGGCAGCGAGTACATGTCGTCGAACACCGTAAACAGGAACAGCGGCAGGCCCACAAATCCGATGATGTTGCCGAGCACGCCGCCGATCAGACATGCCCACAGCGCATAGTCCACGTATTTGGACAGGATGCGCTCGCGTGAATAGCCAAGCGCCTTGTACAGGCCAATAAGCGTGCGCTCCTCCTCGACCATGCGCGTGGCGGTGGTAAGACTGATGAGCACAGCGACGACAAAGAAGATAAATGGGAAAACCGTGGCGATGGCCTCGATCGAAGAACTGTCGCTCTCGACGCTCGAGTAGCTTGCGATGTTACCGCGGTCCTGAATGTACCAGGTGCATTCGCCCAGATCGGAAAGCTCGGCGCGGGCATCGGCAAAATGCTGGTCGGCGGCGGCGCGGCGCTGGTCCAACTCGGCCTGAGCCTGGACGCGCTCCTCGCTGCCCTCGGCCATACGGTTGATGTTATCCTGCTCGATCCCAAAGAGCATGGCGGCCTGACGCTCGGCCGTATCCAAGCTTGTCGGCGTGTCAACCGTCAACTCCTGGACGCGCGCCTTCTCACGCTCCTCGCGGATCTTCTCGATGTTGCCTTTGACCTCGTTGATCTTTGTCGTGTAGGCATCCGAATAGGAGTTAAGACTCTTGGCTCCCTCGACGATCACGTGGACTGCGGAGTAGGAAGAAGATGTCGCGGCATCCTCGCTCACATAGAACTTATAGTCCGCAGCCGAAGCAGCGCGAAAGGCGTTGACTGTCGAGTCGGAGCTCACGTCGGTAGGATCGAGGACCTCGGCCGTAATGGTGTAATCGCCCGCGGCAAACTGATCCTTGGCACTTTGGTTGGACGAGCTCGCGTCATTGGCGGCAAAACTCACCGTATCGCCGAGCTTTTTGCCCGAAGCCTTCAGGAACTTCGAAGTCACCGCGACTTCATCGGCGCTCTCGGGCAAATCGCCGCTCACCAGCACCGGCTGATCGATATTCTCCTTGGAGAGACTTTGCACGACCACGCGCTCGCGCGTTGTGCCCACGGCGGTGTAGGCGGTCTCGGTGTAGATGCCCTCGACCGTCTCGACGCCGTCGACCTCTTGGATAGCCGCGAGATCGTCGCGCGTAAGGCCATAGGTCGACTGCACGTTAATGTCATAGACATTCTGCTGGTCAAAATAGGCGTCGACCGAATCGCACAAATCCTCGCAGCCCGCCTTAAGGCCGCACATCACGCTCACGCCAAGCGCAGTGATGACCACGATAGATAGGAAGCGCTTAAGACTGCCCCGAATCGTGCGGTAGATGCCACGGCGAAAAACCGTCGGCACCATATCGTTTGAGCTTTGGGCGGTACGGTAGGTCGCGAACTCCCGGTCGCGGCCCGCGTGCTCCGTATCGTGGTTTTGGCTGTTTTGGCAATCTTGGTCCATGGGCGCTACCACTCGATCGTCTCGATAGGCACGGGATTTTGCTGGACCGTCTCGCTCTCCACGCGGCCGCTCTTAAAGCGGATCAGGCGATCGGCCATGGGCGCCAGCGCGGAGTTGTGGGTGATGATAATGACCGTGATGTCCTGCTTGCGGCAGGTGTCCTGTAGCAACTGCAAGATCTGCTTGCCGGTTTTGTAGTCGAGTGCACCCGTGGGCTCGTCGCACAAAAGCAGCTTGGGATTCTTGGCCAGTGCGCGGGCAATGGACACGCGCTGCTGCTCGCCGCCCGAAAGCTGTGCCGGAAAGTTGCCCAGGCGCTCGCCCAGGCCAACCTGACGAAGCGTCTGTTCGGCATCAAGCGAATCGGGGCAGATCTGAGCCGCGAGCTCAACGTTTTCGAGCGCCGTCAAGTTGGGGACCAAATTGTAGAACTGGAAGACAAAGCCGACGTCGGCGCGGCGGTATTCCACGAGCTGCGCCTCGTTGGCAGAGCTCACGTCGCGCCCGTCCACCGTCACGGTGCCGGAAGTCGCCGTATCCATGCCGCCCAGGATGTTGAGCGCCGTGGTCTTGCCGGCGCCCGAGGCGCCCAGGATAATGGCGAGCTCACCGCGCTCGACCGTAAAACTCGCGCCGTCGAGCGCGTGAATGCGGGCGTCGCCCTCGCCGTATGCCTTGATGACGTCTTTGAATTCGATATAAGCCATCGAGTAATTCCCATCTGGTCGGATAACTCTTTAGTATTACCCATTTCGCACCGACCAAAAAGGGACAGGTTTATTTTGGCAGGTTTTATATGGGGAAACGGCAGCTATAGATGAGGCTACGGGGAGGCAGGGAAATCATCGACGGGGTCAGGCCGACCGCCAAACACAACGCACGTATCTCTATCTGTCAACCAAATCATTCGAACAGCTGTTCGTTTCTATGATATGATTCCGCTATTTAAGCAGGCCAATACGCAGAAAGGCGGCCAACATGGCGTTCGACTTTAAGAAGGAATGCAAGGAGCTCTACAAGCCTGCAAGCAAGCCGAGCATCGTAACTGTCCCGCCTATGAGCTACGTTGCAGTTCGCGGAAAGGGCGACCCAAATACCGAAGGTGGCGAGTATCAAAACGCCCTGCCGCTGCTTTACGGCATCGCCTATACCGTCAAGATGTCGAAGAAAGGCTCAAGGAGTATCGAGGGCTATTTCGACTTTGTGGTACCGCCGCTCGAGGGTTTCTGGTGGCAAGACTCCCCGAGCGGCGACATCGATTATGTACGCAAGGACGATTTCAACTTTATCTCGTGCATTCGCCTGCCCGATTTCGTCACCCGAGATGACTTTGACTGGGCAGTCGCGGAAGCCACGACCAAAAAGAAACTGGACTTTTCCGCCGTCGAGCTGCTTAAAGTTGATGAAGGTCTCTGCGTTCAATGCATGCATACCGGACCCTATGACAGCGAGCCGGCAACCGTAGACGCTATGTATGAATACGCGACCGAGCAGGGCTATGTCCCCGACTTCTCAGACACCCGCTTACATCACGAAATCTATCTCTCCGATCCGCGCAAATGTGCACCGGAGAAACTTAAGACTGTGGTTCGTCATCCTATCAAGCGCGCTGAATAGTGTGGAGCGTCATTTCACGCGCTAGGTTTTAAGCCAGCCAGCCGTCTCCCAGGCCGTCCGGTAATTATCCTGACGTGGCCCGTCGCATCTTATATCCCCTAGGGGAAATTGCGTCCCGTTCTGAAGCCTCAAACTGGGATACAGTTTCCGCTAGACGCCCCAAGAGGAAAGTACGTCCCACTGCGCAGCGTCACGCCGGGACGTACCCTCCGCCCACAGCCTTCCCCGTCGGCGTTTCCCCAGATAGAGCCTGCCAAAATAAACTTGTCCCTTTTTGGCAGGTTTTAGAAGCGGACGGTGAAGGTGATCTGGTTGCCGCGGCCGCAGACAGAAGCGCTCCCGCCATGGGCCTCGGCGATGGCTCGCACCACGGACAGGCCCACACCCGAGCCGCCTGTCTTGGAGCTGCGCGACACGTCCGCACGATAGAAGCGGTCGAACAATCGGTCCAGGTCACCCTCGGGCAGCTCATCAACAGCATTCGATACGACAAGCTCGGCCAAGCCTTTGCCCGCACCGCGCGAGACGGCACGCAAACTCAACTCAATCACGCTGCCCTCGCTTGCGTAGCGTGTGGCGTTGTCCAGCAGCAGCTCAACAACCTGCGCCACTGCCGCGGCATCGGCATGGGCCCGCACACCGCTCGCAATCGACGTCGACAGCCGCTTTCCGCGCGAAACCGCCACCGATTCAAACGGCGCCGCCGCCTTGTCCACAGTCTCCGAAAGATCGATCGATGTCATAGTAAAGCCCGCCGAGCCCTCGTCCATGCGAGCCAAAAATACCAGACGCTCCGTGAGCGCCGTCAACCGTGCAACCTGCTCGTGAATGCTCTGCGTCCATTCGCTCTCGCCGCTCTCGATTTCCTGCACCTCGTTAGCGGCATCAATCACGGCCAGCGGCGTCTTGATCTCGTGGCTTGCATCGGTAATAAAGCGCTTTTGCTTGCTGTAGCTCTCGACCATCGGCCGAATCACCGCACCCGAGGCGCCCGCCACGATTGCCAGCACCGCCAGCCAGCCAATGCAACTGATTGCCACGCTCGCGCTCAAAAACGAATGAAAGCTTGCAAGCTCGCGCGAGCAGTCGACGAACACATAGGTTGTCTCGTCGCCCTGAACCGTAACTGTATAGCGGTAGTTACCAGAAAAGCCCGAGGTCCAACCCTTGGAATACAGTCCTGCCGCGATGCGTGCAGCACGCTTGGCGCCCACCGCGGCAATGCGGGCCGTGTTGACATCGGTCACCTGCCCACCGGCAAGTGTCACCGTAAAGTAGCGCGTGTCGAAGGGAGATTCCGCCGTCATGCCTTCAAAATGCCCATCGCGAATGGCCGCCCGGTTACCGGTAGCAACCTTGCCGGCAACCGCATCCTGACCGGGACCGGTCTTAGGCTCGTCCTCCCCATCAATGCCATCCTTGCCTGCCAAGATATAGTCCAGGCGAGCATCGGCCATTTTACAGACATGCGAGTAGTTGACGACGTTGATGCCGGCAATAATGAGCGTAAGCACGACGGTCACGGCACCCATGGCAACCAAGATAAACTTGCGACGCAGGCGACGTCCCATTGCACTGGCAGCATCGGCGCGCCCCGGATTACCCGAGTCCGCGCCCATGCCGAGCTTTGCCGCCATGCGCTTCCACCATGCGCGTGCGCTCACGCCTGCTCGTCCCCTTCGACAACCTCAAGCGAATATCCCTGATTGCGCGACGCGCGGATGGCCACGTTGGCACCCAGCGCCGTCAGCTTTTTGCGCAGGTAGGAGATATAGACCCACACCACGTTGGCACCCTCGGGTGCATCCTCGCCCCAGACCTCGAGCATCAGACGCTCGGTAGGCATGCGCGTGCCGGGGTTGCGCATAAAGAGCTCCATAAGCTGAAACTCACGATTGGCCAGATGTTCCTCGCCCAAAGGCCCAACGAGTGTGCACGATGCCGTGTCGAGGCGCACGTTGCCCACGCTGAGCGTCGTGGCGTCAATTGCCGTCGCAGCGCGCGTCATGGCACGAATACGCGCAAGCAGCTCCTTGGCGGCAAACGGCTTGGTCAGGTAATCGTTGGCACCGGCATCCAGACCCTCGACCTTATCGGACACCTCGCTTTTGGCCGTAAGCATGATGATGGGCAGGCGTTTGCCGGCCTCACGCGTGCGCTTGAGTACCTCGATGCCGTCCATACCGGGCATCATGATGTCCAGGATTGCGGCGTCATAGTCATTGGCAAGTAGATATTCGAGTGCCGTCAGACCGTCGAGCGCGGTGTCGACCTCGTAGTCGCTATGTTGCAGAATCGCGGTAAGGGCGCGGGAGAGACCGGGTTCGTCCTCGGCAAGCATCAGCTTCATAGTTGCTCCTTTGGCGCACGGAGATACAGATTTCGATACTGCCGATAATAGCGCACCGAAAGCTGCCTTAGCGCAGCCTTAGCAGCTCAACCTGCACGTTTCTAAAAACGCTGGATAGGGCTTAGCCAAACTTAAGGCGCAGATGCCGAGCGCATGTCTGCGCGTCAGCCGCGGTAGAACAGCTTTGTCACGAGGACAGCCATACCGCCTCGCGACGGCATGTTGAGACCATGCCATCCCCTTTGATGCGGGAGCCGCCAACGCGGGCTGCTCCGCGCCTATCCGATTGGAGAACACTATGGGCAGCTTGTTCAACCGCAATACCGACGGTGTCACCGGCAGCGAGAGCGCCGAGCCCAATACGGCATCCCAACACGCAGCGAGCGATGTGCCCGCCACGGTCGTCAATCCACTCTATGCGGGAGAGTCTGCTGGAGAGCACGCCATGCCCGCCGGCACGTCGGCGCCCGCTCCCGATACCCGCGCATATGTCGCCGAACCCGCTCCGCAGCAGACGGTCTCCACCAAAGAGCACGACGACAAACAGCCCAGTCGCGCCGCCAACCTGCTCCTAGTCGCAACGCTTGCCGCCGTTTGTGGGCTCGCTGGCGGGCTTGCAGGTGGTGCCATCATGAGCGCCGCGACCGGCGGATCGGCCCAGGCCGTGCAGGGTGGCATGGGCGCCGGCCAGGGCGGCATGCAGGGCGGCGGGGCACCGAGCCCGGATGGCGCCACCGGCAACGGCAACGGTGCCTCGGATAGTAGCGCTCCGAGTGGGCAGGCGCCCACGGGCGCACCCGACGCGAGCGGTTCTGTCGATGGCTCGACCGATGGCAGCTCAACCGACGCCCCGGGCGATGCGCCTGCGGACACGAGTGCCGACGCCGACACCTCGCAGACTTCCCTTTCCGCCTAGCCGCCTGAACAGAAAGGCACGATCATGACTAAGCCCGACATCATCGCGCAGGACGCCCGCGCCGTACCTGCGACCACGCAAAACCGCCCCGCGCCCGCAACCGCTCAACCACAAACCAAGGCAGCGACGGAGCAAGCAGCTCAAAGCACGCCCTCCCCTTCTTCCATCCTCAACTGCGGCGAGCCGCGCGAAGTCGACTGCGACTTTGTCATCCCCGTCTTTAACGAGCAGGCCGAACTCGGCTCCTCAATCATGCTGCTGATGGATCAGCTACGCCAGATTTCGCTTCATGCCAAGTCGTTTACCTGGCAAATCGTGATTGCCGACAACGCCAGCAGCGACAAGACTTGGGAACTCGCCCGCATCCTCGGCTGCAAGTTTCCCTTTACACTCCGTGCCATCCGCATTCCCCAAAAGGGTCGCGGTCGTGCGCTCAAAATCGCATGGAGCACGTCCAAGGCCCGCGTGCGCGCCTATATGGATGTCGATCTCTCCACCGATATTCGGCAGATTCCCGAGCTTGTCGGCCCCATTCTGGACGGACGCGCCGACGTTTGCTTTGGCTCACGTCTGCTGCCAGCGTCGCGTGTGGAACGCTGCGTCAAACGCGAGTTTATCTCACGCTCGTATAACCGCATGCTGCAGAGCTATCTGAGCGTGCATTTTCACGATGCACAGTGCGGATTTAAGGCGATATCTGCCGAGGCCGCAGACACACTGCTGCCGCTCATCCAGGACAACGAATGGTTCTTCGATACCGAGCTTTTGGTCCTGGCCGAACGCATGGGCATCGCATCCTGCGAGTTTGCCGTGCGCTGGAAGGAGGACCCTGGCACGACCGTGCATATCGTCGACACGGTGCGCAAGGACCTTGCCGGCATGAAGCGGCTCAAGGCGAGCGAGGGGCAGACAGGTGCTACGCCGACAAGCGCGTATCGTTATCCCCTCAAGCAGGCGGCGGATGCCTGATGAGCTTTGACACCCTTCGCCAATCAGCACATGTCTCGCAGGGGGCGCGCTCTCTTCGCCGCGAGCTGCGCGCGTCCTCGGCTCCATCGCTCGCCCCCGCCCGCGGCCCAATCGACTGGATCGCCGTTGCACTGCTCATGCTTGCAGCCACATTCGTCTTCTTTTGGAACCTGACCGCCTCGGGCTACGCCAACGAGTTTTACAGCGCCGCGGCGCAGGCGGGCTCCAAGAACTGGGAGGCTTTCCTGTGGGGCAGCTTGGATGCCGGCAACGCCATCACCGTCGATAAACCACCCGCATCCATCTGGCTCATGGCGCTTTCGGTGCGCCTGCTGGGCTTGAGCTCGTTTGCGATTCTGCTGCCGCAGGCGCTCATGGGCGTTACGTGCACGTATTTGCTGTACGCCACCGTGCGCCGCGTTTGGGGCAACGCCGGCGGCATCGTGGCGGGCACCGTGTTTATCACCGCGCCCGTCGCGGCCCTCATGTTTCGCTTTAACAACCCCGATGCCCTGCTCATCTTGCTTATGCTGAGCGCCGCCGCCTGCGTACTGCGCGGACTCGAGCTGCCAGCGGACCGTCACGGCAATCGCATGCGCACCCGCTGGTATGCCGTGGCCGGCCTGCTAATCGGCCTGGGCTTTTTGACTAAGCAGTTCCAGGTGCTTTTGGTACTCCCCGGTTTTGGCTTGGCCATGTTGTTGCTTTCGCCCACGACTTGGCCGCGCCGCCTGCTCGACGCTGTCGTGGCACTCGGTGCCATGGTTGTCGGCGCCGGCTGGTGGGTAGCGCTCACCGTGCTAGTGCCGAGCGGCTCGCGCCCCTACTTTGGCGGCTCACAAACCGACTCGTTTATCGAACTTACCTTTAGCTACAACGGCCTGGGGCGCCTGACCGGCAACGAAACCGGCTCGGTCATCCCCGGAGCGTCCGAGGCGCTCAACGGCGCCTGCCAGGGCGGCATGTGGGGCGAAACTGGCCTGTTCCGTCTATGGACGAGCGACTTTGGCGACCAGATCACCTGGCTCGCCCCCATCGCCTTCGCTGCCATTATTCTCGGCCTTATCGCCGCCACGCCCGCCAAAAGGGGACAGGTTTATTTTGGCAGGTTTTATCTGGACAAACGTGGGGGTGAGGCCGGTCTGGACACCGTTGCACACATCCGCCGCGCTCAGGTTGTCATCTTTGGCGCCTGGCTTGTCGTGACATGGCTCGTCTTTAGTTTTATGGCCGGCATCTTCCACGCCTACTACACCGCGGCGCTCTCCCCCGCCATCGCGGTACTGGTCGCCATATGCGGCGCCAGCCTGCTTGAGCTTCGTAATCATTCCTGGATGCCGAACATCACGGGGCTTCTGATTGCCATAACGAGCTCCTGGGATATGGCGCTGATATTACGCTCCGGCAGCTTTGTCCGGCTGGGCGTCTGCATCGGCGTGATTGGCGTGGTGGCAGGACTTGCACTCTGCATCATCGGCTTTTGGATGCAGGATTGCCTGCCTACGACATGGCCTTTGACTCTGAAACACGGCGCCCGCGGCGTTGCGACGATCGACATCGTTGCCCTCTTAGCTGGGCCGATTGTTTGGACCACCTGCACGATTTCGACCGGGCACACTGGCTCGATTGTCACGGCAGGACCCGGTGACAGCATGAGCGGTGGCGGCCCCGGTGGCAACGGAGCTACGCCTGACGGCGGATCCAGCCTGCTCGGCGGCACGTCCGCCAACGATAGCCTGGTCGAGCTGCTCACACAAAATGCCAGCGGTTACCGCTGGGCAGCAGCGACCACGGGATCGCAAAACGCCGCGAGCTACCAGCTGGCAAGCGAGCTTCCCGTCATGGCCATCGGTGGCTTTAACGGATCGGATCCCGCGCCCACGCTCGATGAGTTCAAGGTCTACGTTGCCCAAGGCCTCATCCGCTACTACATCGCAAGCGGCGGCATGGGTGGCGGTATGGGCGGCACGCAGATGGGCGGCTCGAGCGCTGCAAGCGAGATCGCCGAATGGGTCGCTCAAAACTACACGGCCCAGACCATCGTCAACACAACCGTCTACGACCTGCAAGAGCAATAGGGGTTTCCCGCCGCTAAACAAAAGGCGCCGCGAAAGGACAGCGACTCGTCCCTTCGCGGCACCTTCGTCATGCAAAGTGCCCTGGCGTTATTCCTCGTACGCGCCCTCAAGCCGAAGCAGCCACTCCTTGCGGTCAAGCCCGCCGGCATATCCGTTGAGCGAGCCGTCGGCGGCAACCACGCGATGGCACGGCACGATAATCGAAATGGGATTGCGTGCAACCGCAGCCCCCACGGCACGCGGGGACACAACGGGAGCCTCGTTTCCCGGCGCACGATGTCGAGCGGCAACACGCTGGGCGATCTCGCCATACGTAGTGACCTCGCCACGCGGAATAGAAAGCAGCTCAAACCAAACCTCGCGCTGAAACGCCGTACCAATCATATGCAACGGCGGCGTAAACCGAGGTTCCTGCCCTGCAAAATAAGCATTCAGCCAAGCCCAGGAACGCTCAAGCACCGAAGAAGCCGCGCCATTTGCCGGACTCACCGAAGACATGCCACCAATACCGGAGACCGCATCGGCGCCTTCAACATGTTCGGAGTCTTCCCGGAGAAGCGTAGAGCCAAAGTGCTCCTGCCCCTCAAACCAAAGTCCCGTCAGACCGCGGCCATCAGCGGCAAGCAAGATTTCGCCCAAAGGCGAGGCAAACGTCGTCGTGACCACCAGCGGCTCCTTTCAAAACTCCGCACCATAATACCGCGAATTGTGCAGACAACCTGTCTGATACGCCCGGGCAGGCTCGTAATTGTTTAAGTGAGACCGCTTTTCCCAATCAAGCGAAGATGACGCGGGGGCTCGACGCCAAAGCGGTACCCATACCAGCTGAGCTCTAATACTTTTCCCGGGAAGTGAACGAGTAAAAACGAAGCCCCGGAGCATCCACACCTTTAGACCGCAAAACCGCAGGATTCGCACAGCAAAACCGCAGGAAATAGCGGTCAAAATATGCCTATGCTTCAGGGGTCAAAATAAGGTCGTTCACTTCTCGGGAAAAGTATTAGACCCCGATTCACCCCAACCCCAAAGTCACCTCAGGCGGCAGGCGCAGCGCGCCGCAGCTGCCGTCACGGCCCCGCAGTCACCCCAGGCAGCAGGCGCGAACGCGCCGTAGCTGCCGGCCGCGCCCCACAGTCCCCAAAGGCGGCAGGCGCGAAGCGCCGAGGCCGCCGCCGGGACCAGAGCCCGCAACGGCCACGTGCCCCCACATCAGCCCAGCGGCCCCAACCAACAACGGCCCCATCACAGGCCGCTTGCAGCAGCGTCACCGCAGGCGGGGCCGGGCTTAGTTTTCAGAACGTCCTCGACCATGTGTGGCGCCTTGTCCTGCTCCTTCGGAGCCGCGGACAAGGCGCCACACTGGTCTGCGGAGTGTTCTGAAAACTAAGCCCGGCCCCGCCGGACAGGCCACACTACTCGCAGAGCAGCTTAGCGATCTGGACGGCGTTGGTCGCCGCGCCCTTACGGATTTGGTCGCCGCAGCACCAGAAGGTGATGCCACGCGCGGCCTCGGGGTTCGAGATGTCGCGGCGCACGCGACCGACCCAAATCAGGTCCTGGTCGGACGTATCCATCGGCATGGGGAAGCGGTCGTGCGCATCCTCGGCAGCCATATCGTCAACCAGCTTGACGCCGGGAGCGGCAGCCAGCGCAGCACGGGCCTCGTCAACCGTAATGTCGCGCTCAAACTCAAGCGTAATGCTCTCGGAGTGCGAGCGCAGCACGGGCACGCGCACGCAGGTGCAGTTCACGCGCAGCTCGGGCAGGTGCATGATCTTGCGGCCCTCGTTTTGCAGCTTCATCTCCTCGGAGGTAAAGCCCTCTTCCTTGACGCCGCCAATCTGCGGAATCAGGTTGCTCGCGAGCTGGGCGGCAAATGCACGCGGCTCGGGAATCTCCTCGCCAAGGCCTTGGGCGGCCAGCTGAGCCTCGAGCTCGGCCATACCGGGAGCGCCAGCACCCGAAGCCGCCTGATACGTCGAGACGATCATGCGCTTCACGCCGGCGAGCTGATGCAGCGGCCACGTGGGAACCAGGCCGATGATGGTCGCGCAGTTGGGATTGGCGATAAGGCCGTGATGCCACTTGATGTCGTCGGCATTGATCTCGGGCACGACCAGCGGCACCTCAGGATCCATGCGGAAGGCGTGGCTGTTGTCGACCACGACGGCGCCGCGCTTGACGGCCTCGGGCAGTAGCTCCTTCGCGATGTCGTCGCCGGCAGCACCGAGTACGATGTCGCAGCCCTCAAAGGCCTCGGGGCAAGCCTCCTCAATCACAACCTGCTCGCCGCGGAACTCAACGGTTTTGCCCGCGGAGCGTGCACTTGCCAGCAGCTTGAGCTTGCCAACCGGAAACTCCTGCTCGTTGAGGCACTCGAGCATCTGGGTGCCCACGGCTCCCGTCGCGCCCAAAATAGCAACCGTGTACTGTTTCATGCTTCCCCCTTTAAAGGCTGTGGCTTTTGCCCGCATGCCGAGCAGGCCAATTATTGTTGCCAGTGTATACAAGAACGGGGCGGGCACGAAACCCGCCCCGTCGAAACGAAACCGAAATGAAACGCCCCACCGTAGATTTTTGAAACACGACCCAAAAATCTACCAAGCAGTCGCTATTTTTTGAGCGCGGCCAGGGCGGGATCAACCGGCGCGGGAGCCTCCAGGTCGGAGACCTTCACAATGCCGTTTTCGTCGGAGAAGGCACGGTAAATGGTCTGAATCGCCAGGTCGAAGTCCTTCTCCTCGACACCGATAATGATGTTGATCTCGTCGCAGCTCTGCGAAATCATGCGCACGCTCACGCCGGCCTGACCAAGCATGCCAAACAGATGGCCCGAGATGCCTGCACGGCCGCGCAGGTTACGACCGACGGTCGCGATAAGCGCCAAGCCCTCGACAACCTCGATCTCGAGCGGCTCGACCTCCTGCTGAATGTCGCCCACGAGCGAGTACAGCGAGTCGTGAACGTCCTGCTCCTGCACCACGGCGCCAAAGCGGTCGACACCGGTGGGCATGTGCTCGACGGAAACGTCATAGCGCTCGAAGACCGAAAGCGCACGGCGCATAAAGCCGACACGGGGCTTGGTGCGGTCGCGGGCAACGTTGATGGCGACAAAGCCGCGCTTGCCGGTCACGCCGGTAATGATGGGCTCCGCCTCGCCCTCGTCAGCCGTCTCGCTAATGATGGTGCCGGGGTCCTGCGGCGCATTGGTGTTCTTGATGACCAGCGGAATGCCTGCCTCGCGCACGGGGAAAACGGCCTCCTCGTGCAGGACGCTTGCGCCCATGTACGAAAGCTCGCGCAGCTCCTCGTAGGTAACGCGCGCAATGGGCTGAGCCTCGGGAACAATACGCGGATCGGCAGAATAGAAGCCCGAAACGTCGGTCCAGTTCTCGTACAGATCGGCGCCAAGGCACTTGGCCAGAATCGAGCCCGAGATATCGCCGCCGCCTCGATCGAGCAGCTTAATCTGGCCCTCACGCGTCGCGCCGTAGAAACCGGGCATAACAAAGCCACCCTGCTGGCCGTACTCCTGCACCAGCTCGGAGGTGCGGTTCATGCTGAGCGTACCATCGTGATGGAACGCCACAACCGTCGCGGCGTCCAGGAACGGCAGGCCCAGGTACTCGGACATCAGGCGAGCGGTGAAGTACTCGCCGCGGCTCACGAGCTCCTCGGTGGAGTAGCCGCCCGAGCGGGCGCGCTCGGCAAAGGCTGCGAACTCCTCGCGGATGGGATAGGTGAGCTCCAGCTCGTCAGCGATATCAAAATAGCGCTGGCCAATGTCCTCGAGCAGCTCCTCACACGACACGTGATATTTAACGTGCGCGTTAACCAAGTAGAGCAGGTCGGTCACCTTGGTGTCGCCCTTAAAGCGGCGACCGCAGGCGGAAACCACCACAAAACGGCGGGCAGGGTCGGCATCGACGATGGCCTTGATCTTCTTGAAGTGTTCGGCGTCGGCGACCGACGAGCCGCCAAACTTGGCAATTTTTATCATGGCGTGGAGGTTACCTTTCTAAAAGCCTCTGCGAACCTATTTTGCGCGCTCTGATACCATGGTTTCACCGATTGGGACCAAGGTATCCGAGGAGCACTGTTATATGGGAACTTATCATAGTACACGAGGACGCACTTTATCATGCTCAAGTAAGGTGGCAATCCGCACCGGCATAGCTCCCGACGGGGGTTTGTTTGTCTCGGACGAGCTCGGCACCCAGCAGGTCGATATCAGCTCGCTTGCATATAAATCGTACTTTGAAATCGCTCAAGATGTGTTGGGAATGTTACTGAACGATTACACGGACGAAGAAATTTCGGCGTGTGTCGACGAGGCATACCGCGGCACGTTCGCGAGTGAAGAGGTCACGCCTCTCGTCAAGCTCGACGCAGCACCGGGCACCGACGCCCCTCAGACCTATGTGATGGAGCTCTTTGGCGGCCCCACGAGCGCCTTCAAGGACGTCGCCCTGCAGATGCTCCCCCGCCTCATGGCCCGCACCTCCGCCAAGGACGGCGGCGCCGAGCGCATCATGATCGTCACCGCCACGTCGGGCGACACGGGCAAGGCAGCACTCGCCGGCTTTGCCGACGCCCCGGGCACGGGCATCACCGTCTTTTATCCCGAGGGCAAAGTCAGCCGCGTACAGAATCTGCAGATGTCCACTCAGGAGGGCGATAACGTCGCCGTCTGCGGCATCCGCGGCAACTTTGACGACGCCCAGAGCGCCGTCAAGCGCATCTTTGCCGATAAGGAGCTTGCCGAGCGTCTGGAGGCCGCAGGCACGGTGCTTTCGAGTGCCAACTCCATCAACGTCGGCCGTCTGGTACCGCAGGTCGTCTACTACTTTGCCGCCTATGCGCAGCTGTTGCGCGCCGGCGCCATCGAGGCCGGCGACGCCGTGGAGTTCTGCGTACCGACCGGCAACTTTGGCGATATCCTGGCCGGTTACTATGCCAAGCGCATGGGTCTGCCCGTCGCCAAGCTCATCGTCGCGAGCGACAAGAACAACGTGCTGGCTGACTTCCTGACCACCGGCGTCTACGACCGCAACCGCCCGTTCTTCACGACCATCTCGCCTTCGATGGACATCCTCATCAGCTCTAACCTGGAGCGCATGCTCTACTTCCTGTCCGATGGCGACTGTGAGCTCGTTGCCGGCCTTATGGAGCAGCTGGCGCGGACTGGTCGCTACGAAGTTCCCGCCGACCTGCTGGCAAAGATTCAGAGCGTCTTTGGCTGCGGCTGGGCCAGCGAGGACGAGGTCCGCGCCGCCATCAAGAGCTGCTGGGATGCAAACGGCTACGTGATCGACCCGCACACCGCTTGCGGCTATCACGTCTTTGAAAAGGTCGCTCCCGCCGAGGGCGCCAAGGCCCGCGTGCTGCTTTCGACCGCCAGCCCCTACAAGTTCCCGCGCGCCTGCTGCGACGCCCTGGGCCTCGACGTTCCCGAGGACGACTTTGAAGCTATGCGCGTGCTCGAGCAGGCCACCAATACGGTCGCCCCGACCCAGCTCGCCGAACTCGAATCCAAGCCCGTCCGCTTCGAAGACATCTGCGACGTAGCCGACATGGCCAACTACGTAGAGCAGGCTGCAAAAAAGATGGCTACCAACTAAACCCTTACTAGGCGCCGGCGAAAGCCGGCGCACCTTCTTTTATCAGATACTCACCGGGATAATGACGAGCTGACATGCGGGTCTGCCTGTTTAGTTCGTCGCGAGTTCCGCACGAGCCGGAAAGCACTTAATGTGCTTTCCGAGCGAGCCAGGACTGCCCGAGCAGCGAACTAAACAGGCAGACCGCCCAGGAGATTCCCATGATCAAAATCACCGTCCCCGCCACCAGCGCGAACCTAGGCATTGGCTACGACACCCTCGGCATGGCCGTCAGCCTCTACTCGCACTTCACCTTCGAGCGCGCCGACAAGCTCACCATCTCGGGCTGCCCCGAGGAATTCCAAAACGAGAACAACCTGGTCTACGTTAGCTTTGTCGATGCACTGGCCGCATGGGGCGAGCCGGCCTTCCCCGTCGCCATCGACATTCAGACTGACGTTCCCGTCGCCCGCGGCCTGGGCTCCAGCTCCACCTGTGTCGTCGCCGGCATTATGGCCGCCGCCGCGCTGACAGGCCACACCGTCGACCGTGCCGAGCTCGTCCGCATTGCCACCGAGGTCGAGGGCCATCCCGATAACGTCGCCCCCGCTATCCTGGGCGGCGCCGTCTGCTCCTTTACGCCGACCGATTCGCTCCCCCAGTGCCTGCGCTACGAGGTGAGCGATCGCCTGCGTTTTATTACCGTGATTCCGCCCTACGAGGTGCATACGAGCGAGGCGCGCAAGGTCGTGCCGCAGGAGGTTCCGCTCTCCACCGCCGTATGGCAGATGGGCCGCATCGCCGGCATGACGCGCGGTCTTGAGTCCGGCAACCTCGACCTGATTGCCGCCGCCAATGACGACCGCATCCAGGAACCCTATCGTCGCCGTCTGATTCCCGACTACAACGCCGTGCGCGACACCTGCCTTAACGGCGGCGCCAAGACCATCTGGATCAGCGGATCGGGCTCGACCCTTATGGCTGTGACCGACGACACCATCGTGGCAAAGTTCCTGCAGGTCAAGCTGCGCGAGCAGTTCCCTAAGTGTGATACGCATATTCTGACGTGCGACACCGAGGGCGCTCAAATCGAGTACCTGTAGCGCCCTGCCTCATTGCTCTCACCGGTCCCCTTGGGGCTTCCCCTGAAAACGTCCTCGATCATGAATTGCCCCGTCGTGCGCTTCGCGCGACGGGGCAATTCGATCTGCGGATTGTTTTCAGGGGAAGCCCCAAGGGGACCTGCGCAGCCTCGACAGGATAATCGCATTCGCTGATTTAATCTTGTGCTCCAACGGAGCCACAGACGAGAGGCCTTCACGCTGCGGAATAATTTTGAGGGGAACACCCCGACCATCCCTGCGTTTACCTTGCTGAGGATGTCTACAGGGACCCACGCTTTGAAGGAGCGCCGGGCAGATAGGGGCTTTTTAGGTTACATAATAAACTGTTTATCTATGCTACTATTTAACTAGGCATCGCAGTATGGAGGTGGTCAAAGTGTTACGCACACTCAAAGCTTCGTTTTTCCTCTCGATACTTTTGATATTACCGATATGTTTCTCGTTTAGCCCTTCGACTGCTTATGCTGCAGAAAGCGATGCTGTCGCAATTTCTGGCGCAACCCAAGATTTTGATTTAACGAAAGGTCCCGAGCAGTCTCATCAAATCAAGCTTAAGGATGGGACCGTTGCAGTAATAGGAATTAAAAAAACCAATGAACCCAGCCTGATATGGGACAGTTACTACAACAACGCATCTGGAACTTGGACTATCTATTACAACAGTCCTTTTATTTATCGCGAATTCAAGATCAACATAGCGAACTCGCTCATTACCAGCGCTTGGGGACAAAACTATACGACTATCGGCTGTACGGTAACTAACGAGTCCTTTATATGGAACTCGAAACAGGCGACATATCGACTCAACTATGAATCGATGGGGATGACGTCCGGTATCGCCGTGTTGCAAGCGACCATGGAAGGCAGCACGCTCCACACCTATGCAAACTAGACTCACATCAATTGAGGAAGTTCAATGATCCCAATTCCTGCACGCTCAGACATTATGATCGCTCTCGTTTGGATTCTCGTCGGAGTGCTTATTTGGCGTATCTGCAAATGGGTTAAAAACAAGAAATAGTTGATAAAACGTATATGCCATTTATGCGATGCTTGGGGCCGTTAAATCGGCCCCTATTTCTATAGCTTTTCAAGCAGCAGTCACCCATTTGGAAGTCGCAATGCCATTCATACGATTTCGGCCCTTTAAGCCGCTATCTATTGGTAGGGACTCTTGCTGGTAAGGAGCGCTTACTAGATACAAACCTTGGCAATATATTGGTTTAGGCGGCGCTGGTTTCTTTGTATTCGAAGACTGGCTCTAGGAGATCTTCGATGTTGCAGTGGAGGGCTTTTGCTATGGCTCTTACGCTTGTTACCGAAGCTTCATTGATGTTTCTCTGGCGCTGCTCGTACATTTGGATTGAGCGGAGTGACACACCCGATTCGTATGCTAGATCTTGTTGGGTTTTCTTAAGCTTCTTTCTTGCTAACGCAAGTTTGGTTTGCCTGGACGCTTTTTTCGCCATATCGCAGACGAGGCGAGCCACGCGTTCCTCCGAGGCTTCGTGCCAGGGATAGTACAGACTGCGCAGTGCGTCAAACGGAACGACATGCAGCAGGTCTTCGAAAGACTCCCCTAAACGCCACTGCAGATATGCCAGTATCCAGCCTGTCCAATACTCTGGCGTCTTCTCAAAACGATAGGTGCGATCCGGTATAAACCCGCTCTGATAGCCGGACCTTTCAGCGATAAGCGCGAACAGCTCAACGCCCGATTTTCCCGATACGACCCATGCGTTGCCGCGTTCGAACTCGCGAGCTACGCCGCTCAGGCAAAAGAGTTCAGCAACTTCCGATCCTTCGGCTCCATAATCGTTAACGGCATAATCAAAGCAGTCGCCGAGGTTGTTCATTGCATCCTCGAGGTAATAGATGGGATATGTTCTACTCGGTCCACAATTCGTCAACTCTTGGATCATCTAAATCAACCCTCCCTGTCATTAAATCCCTAATGTAGACACCCTCAGAGTCGAATCCATTCACAGTATCCAGGTACTTGCGCCGCGCGTTCTGTTCTCGCTTAAAGCGCTTGGGATAATACTCAGATCCCAACGCCTGCCTCCATTCGCGGAATCTGATTACTGAAAACGCACGCTCACTCATAAGAGCGTATTGGATGCCCAAATCGCCCAAACGCATAATGAGTTGCAGTTGCCTAAGCGAGATCATGCTGTTAACGAACTGTCTTGCAAACGAAAAGTAAGAATCGTCGGCGCGATAACCTCGAATTACGTCATAGGGAGAAATATCAATTAGGCAGTTATCCAGCAGATAGCGAAGTCCTTCGCGCGCCAGCGGTGTCGAAACATTGAACTCCCTATTGTTAGCCAAAATCGCAAGCCAATTGAGAATTGAAAACTCCCCGGACTCCAAGTCCAAGACCGCAAGACCATCCATATCGAGCTCATATCGATTCGCGATACCATCGGACTCGGTCCGACATGCCCACTCCATTGCCATTTCCTCATGCGGCGTGCAATAAAACCCACACCCATAGTCATTGAATTGTCTGCATTTATCCAACGACGGATGCTCGACAACAACCTCCGACCCGTGCCAAAGCTCCATATCGACCTCCAAACAAAAATATCACCCCAGTGATAGTTTACCAATAACTATCACTGGGGTGATATAGGTGGGAGCTTTTGAAGGGTTGCGGCCCGATTAGAGGCAAGCCTCGGCGATGCGCTTTTTGAGTTCGTCGATGCCGGTACCGGTTTGGGAGCTTGTGATGATTACGTTTTCGGCCGGGACGTTGAGCTGCTTTTTGATGGCTGCTGCCTGGCGGGCCTGCTGGGTGCGGCTGAGCTTGTCGGCCTTGGTGAGGCAGACGATAAAGTTGAACTCGTTGCCCTGCAGGTAGTCGATCATGTCATGGTCGAGCTTACTCGGGTCGTGACGAATATCCACCAGCGACACAACCAGGTTAAAGCTGCGCTCCGAGTCGAAGAAGTCACCGATAAGTTCTGCCCAGCGGTCACGCTCGGCCTTGGAACGACGGGCGAAACCATAACCCGGCAGGTCGACGAAGTGCACGTCGTCAGCCTCAAAGAAGTTGATGTTGCTCGTCTTGCCCGGTGTGCTCGAAACCTTGACGAGGTTTTTGCGGCCAAAAAGCTTGTTCATGATCGACGACTTGCCCACGTTGGAGCGGCCGACGAAGCTCACCTCGGGGCAAGTGGACTCGGGAATCTGCGAAACCTTGCCATAGCTGGCAACGAACTTGGCAAGCTGGTAGTTAATGGAATCGGCCATGGACACTCCTTGGTCGTAGGTTCTTACAAAAAAAGCGCGCTAATAGATAGCAGCGATACGGCGAACGATATCGAGCGTAATGCCACTCGCGGTGCGGGCATACTCGAACAGGTCGAACTCGCGGTCGCAAATCGCATCGTACGCCTCGTCACAATTATCGCTGATAGCGCGCAGCACCAGGCAATCGACACCATTTTTGGTTGCGACGTGGGCAATTGCCGCGCCCTCCATGCCGACACAATCGGCATGCGTCGCCTCGATAGCGTCGTTGCGCATGGCGGCGCCCGTCACAAAGCGGTTACCCGTGGCAATCGTGCCGACCAGGAACTGCTTTGCGCCCTCGTTCGAAGCTGCTGCATTTGTCGAAGCATCAACAAACCCACGCTCAGCAAGCACATCGGCAGCAATATCGACCAGCGCAGGCGTCGAGCCAAACTCCTCGAGCCCCGGTGCAGACTCGGCGATAAGCGCAGTATCGGTATCCAGATAGCGCAGGCATTTGCCGATGACCACGTCGTCGATATGGAGCTTGGGGTTCAAACCGCCCGCGATACCCGAAAGCACAACTGCCTGTGGAGCATACTTGCTAATGAGGTGCTGTGTTGCGGCGGCAGCGTTTACCGTGCCCATACCCGCAGTCGTGGCGACAATCGACAGGCCGTCGAGCCCGCCGGTCACAACGTTCAAGCCCGCCTCCTGTACCATGCAAACGTTACTCAACTCTTCCTTAATCTGCATGATCTCTTTTTCGAGTGCACCGATAATCGCGATGGTAGCCATGCCATTCCCCAAACCTATACGAAATTCTCAACCACGGTATGGTACCAGCATTTTGTTTGACCTCGTCAAACGAACACGCTAGGCCAGCGCAGCTCGCGTATCAAACAGAGCCTTTGCAATCGCAGCCGTAACCTCGCTCGAGCGGTCGCTCCACGGCATCGATGTCATGATGCTCATGACATAGGTACGGCCATCGATGTCGATAAGGCCCGCATCGCATGTCGAATAGCAACCATCCTCGCTAATCCAGCCTGCCTTGTTGCGCACCAAGGCTTGGTCGTCCGCAATGCCATCACGGATAAATGAGCGCGATGTTGATGACAGCAGTTCAGATAACCACTGGGAGGCCTCACTGCCACAGCTCAAATACTCGCACATCTCGCGCCACAACTTGGCCGAGGTGCGCGGGCAATAAGTGGGAAAATCACTCATCGGATCGAGTGCGGTATCGTAATCGATGCCAAGACCGACAATCCAATCCTCGTAACCGACACGGTCAAACGCCGCGCGTAACGCAATAAACGAATCGTTGTCCGAATTAACGACCGAGGCCTCGATGAGTTCGCGAACCGTCAGCCAGCCCATACTGTAGCCGCCATAGGTGCCCAGAGTATCATCGAGCGATACTTGCCCTGTCTCGACCAGGGATTCACAGACGTAGAGCACATAGAGCGCCTTATAACTACTCGCACCGTAAACCTCGACATCAGCGTTATACGTCACGCCCTTGCCGCTCGACAAATCGTAAAACACCACGCCCACATCGCCCAATTCCCGGGCCTGATCAAGGGCATCTTGGAGTGCGGCGAGGCTCTCATCCTCCAGGGCGGTGATCTGGTCATCAACCAATGAGAAGGTCTGCACGGTATCGCCTGAGGGAATATCGTTAAAGTCCGCCTTCGAAAGCCTCGTCTTAAGGCTCGCTGTCGACAGGGTCTGACTTGCGGTGGCTTTAGATTCAGAGACCTTTTTGTTTTGCGTCTGTACCGTTGACGCATCTGAGTGTGCCATTCGCTCCGACGCGTAGGTTTTGGCGGTAATTCCGAGGATAATAACCGCCAACGTTAGCATCCCAACGGCGGCAATCTTCGTCACGCGGATGCGAACGTCAGCGAGGCCACGCGAAGGCGTGCCCTTCGTCTCATATCTGCTGCCATGCTGCGGCACATACTCGTCCCGCGATGCGTTGCTTCGCACGTGGTCTCCTGACTGCTACCGTTTATATACGAGCAGCATAATACCGAGCAGGCATTTCTTTCCAAAGATATTCAGCGGCGTTTAAGGTGTCTTTAAAGAAACCACAAGCGTATTTATCCAAATGGCACGATTCTGTTGCGCATCTCCGCCCAAAACGCAGTTGCGGTGGAATAGTTCCTGTTTGGGCAGCATAAGCCGAAAAACAAGAACTATTCCACCGCAACTTGACGGGGCTCTTTGGCAATCAACTTGGCGCCCAGGGGCACTCATTTAAGTCTGTCCCCAATGAGTGCCTTTGGGAAGCGAAAATGGCTCGCTAGCCGATGGCGTTTTTGAGTTCCGCGCGGCGCTTTTTCATGCCGGTCATGACGGCGTTGCGCAGCTCGGGCATGCGCGCAGTATCCATCTGTGGAACGCCCTCGAGCTTATAGGGAATCCCCAGCTGCTCATACTTGACGACGCCCATCGTGTGATACGGCAGCATTTCCAGGCCCACCACGTTGTGCCACGGGGCGATGAGGCGGCCGAGCGCCTCGCACTCCTCAACCGTATCGGTAATGCCCGGCACCACCACGTGGCGGATAACGACCTTAATCTTGCGACGCGCAAGCTCATCACCAAACGCCAGGATGCGTGCGGGATCGCAACCGGTCAGCTTTTTATGCTCGACGGGATCGGCGTGTTTAATGTCGAGCAGCACCATATCGGTCTCGTTGAGTACGGCATCGAACTTCTCGGGATGCGCGGGATCGAACGCATAGCCGCAGCTATCCAAGCAGGTGTGCACGCGACCATCGGGGTTGTTGTGCATGGCGCGGAACAGGTCGGCCAAAAACTCAGGCTGCAGGAGCGGCTCGCCGCCGGATACCGTAATACCACCGCTGCGGTAAAACTCATGGTTGCTCTGGAACTCGTCCATCAGGTGCTCGACGGTCACCATGGTGCCGCCGTTAACCGACCAGGTGTCGGGGTTGTGGCAATACGCACAGCGCATGGGACAGCCCTGAACAAACACCACAAAGCGGATGCCGGGTCCATCGACCGTTCCCATCGTCTCAATCGAATGCACGCGGCCCAGGGCAAACGCAGAGTCCTCGGGACGAGCGTCCACACCCTCGAGCGTCATCTCAGCCATTCCCGCTACCTTGCCTCTCATTGGTTTTAGCTACATAAATGCCAGAGTCATTCTAGCCCATATGCATGATGGCGAAACGGTTTAGCGGTCAATTGGGTTGTTCTATTTGGCCCTACGCAAGAGCGGCGGGAAGGTTGTCGCAACCCGCCCGCCGCCGAGGCAATAGAAATCGATAGACGCCAGGCCTTACGCTTTAAGCGTGAGCACCGCACCGAAGGCGGTCGGGCCGCAATGGCTCGAGATGACACCGCCGACCTGAGTCCAGGTAACGTCCTTAAAGCCCAGGTCGTACGCATAGACTTCCATGTCGTCGCGCAGCTCCTGGGAAAGACCTACCGAATACGCCAGGCCAATGTGCGAGTAGTCAATCTCGCCCTTCGCAACCATGTGGTCAATAAAGGCGCGGGCGCATTTGAGCATAGAGCCGCGGAACTTCTTGGTCGCCACAAACTTACCGCCTGTTACCTCAATGCAGGGCTTAATCTTGAGCAGGTGGGCGCCAAGGAATGCCACGTTGGACAGACGACCGCCCGCCCTAAGGAAGGCTAGGTCGGTAGGAACAAAGCCCAGCAGCACACGGTCCATGACGGAATTCGTAAATGCAAAGATCTCGTCGACGGTGGCATCGGGATGAGCCTCGATGTATTTGGCGGTCTCGACGACAACGAGCGACTGGCCCACCGAGACAAAACGCGTATCCATGGAGTAGACGTAGTCGCGGCCCTTAGCTGCAATCTTGGAGGACTGATGCGAGCAGGTCGTGGCCTCGGAATACGCAAGATGTAAAATGGTCGCGTCAGGCTGCTCAGCGTGAATGCGGTCGTACACGTGAGCAAAATCCGCAGGCGCGCAGCCACTGGTCTTGGGCATTACGCCAAACTCGTTGCAGCGTGAATAAATCTCGAGCGGATCGATCGAGCCGTCCTCGACGGTCTCGTCACCAATCGTGACATGCATAGGCACGCGCACGATACCGTGGCGTTCGCAAAGCTCCGGCGTCACATCCGAACCAGACTCAACCACGATTACGTACTTGCCCATTATTATCACGACCCATCTCAACGTTGGTTTTTCAATACATGACACGCGCCGCCGCACTGTTGCACAACAGCGTCCAAGCGCCAAAGAGACGCCGCCCCTTGCACACAACAAAGGACAGCGTCTCCCTGGAAAACTCCGTGCTTGGCTGAGATTTTACACGGTTTATAAATGAGTGTTACTTATCCCGCAAACGGTAGCTATACGCGATAAACGGTAGTTCGCTGCGGCAACTGCAACACATTCCGCCCAGCAAGTCCAATCGTGCCCCATGCACGGTTAATGCACGAGGCGGTAGAAATTCATCGATGCCGCGCCCTCGGCGTGCAGCTCCATCGCCGGAACCGCCGGCGAATAGGTACGGCTCGTAAGTGCCGCCTCGCCGCCATTTGCAAAAATCTCGACCATCGTAGTGTCCGAAAGCACGCGCAGGTCGCGAAGCTCGCTGAGCTCGATCGACCTCTGGTCGCGCCCATAGCCTTCGTCACCCATGTCGAGGGTAAGCATCCCGTCTGCATAGCACACAAAGACACCCTTGCGGATTTCGAGCTCGACCATCTTGGCGCCCTCACAGGAAACCACAAGATCAAACAGGCGGCCCGGCTCCTCAACGGTTTCACCGCCTGTCGCGCGAACGCAGTCGCCGCGCATCCTCTCAATCTCGTGCGCCGGTTGCTGGCAGAGCTTGCCATCGCGCATGCTCAGCTCTCGCGGCACCGTCAACGCGCACTGCCACCCGCGCGCCACCGTCGGGTTTTCTGCCGTCGCATCGGGGCAACCCGACCATCCGATCATCAAACGCCGGCCTGCAGTATCCTCAAAGGACTGCGGAGCATAGAAATCAAAACCGGCATCGACCATTGGGGGCATGCCCTGCCCGACGATTTTAAAGCTCGGCGCCTCCCAATCGGCCTCGATGGGGAACCACACGCACTGATGCGGATTGCGGTAACGCCAACCATCGACAGGCACACCCTGCGGACAGCAAACGAGAATAAGCTCGCCATCGAGCTCAAACAGATCGGGGCACTCCCACATAAAGCCAAACTTCTCGCCCAACTCAATGCGCGTCGCATAGCTCCAGTCCTCAAGATTGCGCGAGGTATAGACAAGCACGCAGCCACGGTCGTCTTTCGTACGAGCACCCAGAACCATGTAGTAGATACCGTCGTGCTCAAGGATCTTGGGGTCGCGCACGTGCGTACCGATATCGTCGGGGTAATCGACCGGTCCAACAGCTATGCACTTCTCGCCCAATTCGTCGGGATTCTCGGCAACCATATGAATCTGGTTTTGCTCACGGCCCGTCAACACGTAGTCGTAATCATCGCGGTCAAAATGCTTGACGTTGCCGGTATAGAAATAGTGAATCTTGCCATCGCGTACAAAGGCAGAACCAGAATACGCTCCGTTCGAATCCAAATCGGAATCGGGGAACAGCGCGGGGCCATGATTCTCGTACGTCACAAAATCCTTTGTCGTCAGATGGTTCCAAAGCACTGGACCGCCATGCGCAGCATCGAACGGATCGTATTGATGATAGATGTGATACGTATCACCAATCTGAACCAAACCGTTGGGGTCGTTGAGCCAGCCAAGCTCAGGCTCCACATGGAACAGGAGCCTATCGGGGTCGGACGCGATGCGACCCGCCGTCTCATCCTGTCCGGCACGCCACTGCTCATAGTCCGCGCGTGTCACCTTATTTTTTTGATTAAACATCGCCGTTGACTTTCTCGTCTATGGGGAAGGACGCTCGACTCACACGAGTCGAACGCCCTTCCTCAAATGGACTTATCCTCAGATTACACTGAACGGCTCAACTAGAAGCTGACGTCGAAGCCAGCGCCAGCGCCCTCTTCATCGGTGGTCGGCACGCCCTTTGCCTTGTTGTAGGCAAAGATCAAGACGATCGGCACGATAAAGGCGATGAGATTGCCAGCCACATACTACACGAGGGTCTCGGGCGTAACGATGAGCAGGCCAAGCACGCCGGTCAGACCCTGACCGATAGCGCGCACCTCAAAGAGCTTGACGAAGGCACCGCCACAGCCTGCACCGATGCATGCGCAGATGAACGGGATGATCGAGTAGCGCATGTTTGCAGCGAAGATAGCGGGCTCGGAGATTCCGACCAGCGTCGGGATAAAGGACGACATGCAGATGTTGCGCTCTTTGGAGTGCTTCTTGTGAATGAGGTACATACCGATGGCGCCGCCGCCCTGGGCGATGATGGAAACCGACCAGATGGCCTGGATGTAGTTGAAGCCGGTCGTGGCAACGAGGTTGGCCTCGATACCCTGGATGAACTGATGCGTACCGGTAACGACGAGCGGCTGCAGGAACGCGGCAAAGACAAAGGCACCAAAGACGCCCATCCTGTTGTACAGGATATCGATTACGCCGGCGAGGACGTCACCGATCAGGTTGCCGAGCGGGCCGAACACGGTGAACAGGGCGACGTTAGCAAGAATCAGGGTAACGGTCGGGACAAAGACGAACGAAACGACCTCGGGGATGTACTTCTGGGCAATCTTTTCGACCTTGGCCATAAACCAGGCAGTCAGGATTGCGGGGAACACACCGCCCTGGAAAGCAACCATGGGAATGGATAGCGGACCGAAGTTCCAGTACTCAGCACCCGTCGGGTCCATAACGAACGTGTTACGGTTCATAAGACTCGGGTGAACCATGACGATACCGACGAGGATGCCCAGGATCGGGTTACCGCCAAAACGCTTGACCGCGCTGTACATAACCAGGACAGGCAGGTAGTCGAACGTGGTGGCGATAATGGCAAAGAAGCTTGCGAGGTTCTTGAGGAACTCGCTGTGATCGGCGAGACTGCCCTCCATGCCAAAGAGGCCGTTGGCAACGATCAACGACTTAAGGCCGATGATGATAGCGGCACCGACGAAGGCAGGAATGATGGGGATAAAGATGTCCGAGAACACCTTGAGGACCGAGAAGAACTTGCCTTTCTTGTCCGCCTCGGCACCCTTGACCTCGGAAGCGCTAATCTCCTTGACGCCCGTCAGAGCCATAAACTCATCGTAAACCTTGTTGACGGTACCGGTACCAAAGATGATCATGAGCTGGCCGCTGTTGTACAGCACGCCCTTGACGCCATCGATGTTCTCGAGCTCGGCCTTGTTGTATTTGCTCGTATCCTTGAGCACCAGACGCAGACGGGTCACGCAATGCGTGGCGCCCTCGATGTTCTCCAGTCCGCCGACGTTGTCGACGACTTGCTGGGACACTGCCTTGTAGTCCATGTTCCTCTCCATTCCTTTTCTAAATCATAAAACGGTTCGTTGCCGCTACAGAGACGCGATCGTTGCGTTTGCGCACTTGAGCGCACCGTCGGTGACGGTAAGCGCCACACCCTGGCCCTGCTTGTTGCAGAAGCGAGCGTTGAGCGCAACATCATCGACAAAGATGGTCGCGATGTCGTCGTCGACGACCAGACGCACATGGTGAGTGCCCTCGCCCTTAAAGAACAACGGACGCTCGAGGCCCATGTTGTTGACCTGGAACCACGGGTACTGGGGAGCCGGCGTGAACTCGAGCTTGCCCTCGCGCAGGTTGGCGCGGAACTCATAGGCAAGACCGGTCTCGGCGTCCTCAGCGAACTTGATCGAGAAGCCGGCAGCGTTACCGCCGAGCTCAATGTCGGCATCGAGCAAGTAGGTGGAGCCGGCATCCGCGGCGAGCACCTGCTCGACCTTGCCCGACTCGCAGGAAAGCTCAAAAGCCTCGACTGCCTTAGCCTCGCCAAAGGCGCCAAGCATGCTGTCGGGGAGCTTGGTGCCGAGCGTTCCGTCGGCACGCTGAACGATCTCGAGAGGCATAAAGGTGCCACCCCACAGGTAAGAGCTGGGGTCGCCGCCCTCGTCACGCGTAGGAACCCAACCAAAGAGAACGCGGCGCTCGCCATCAAATGCGGTACGCGCGGCATAGTACGCGCGGCCATCGAAGGAATCGTCCGCAGGAGTGATCCAAGGACCGTTGATGGAGCGAGACATGCGGTAACGGGTCTTGTTGCCATCACTGTACTCGGAGAACACCAGATACCACCAGTCGCCCATCTTAAAGAGATCAGGCATCTCGAACATGGTGTACAGGCCCGGATTCCACCAGTCGCCCTGGAACTCCCAGGTATCCAGGTCCTTGGAGGTGAACTTGACCAGACGACCGGTCATCAGACGCTTGTCCTCGCCCACACGCGTGCCGAGGATGAGCATGTACTCTTCGTTCTCCTCATCCCAAAGCACAAAGGGATCGCGCCAGTTGCGGTCATCGTAACCCTCCTGGGGCGGAAGCAGCGTCTCGGCGATGTTCTTCTCCCACTTGACGGCGTCGTCACTCGTTGCGTGAAGAAGAACCTGCTTCATCAAGCGTGCCTTGACCTTATCGCGATTGCAACCAGTGTAGAGCGCATGGTACTTGTCGCCCACCTTAAACACCGTGCCGGCATAAACATACTGGTCGACTTCCTCGTCGCCGCCACGCTCAAGGCTCTCGCCAAAGTCTTTGTAATTGACGAAGTCCTTGGTTGTCGCGAGTGCCCAGCCAAACGGCTCTCCGAAAGGTCCGGGGTTTCGCGTGTCACGCTGATGATAGAGATAGAACGTGCCGTCCTCGCCGTACGGCATGATGTCGCCTACCCAAATTCCCTCAGGCTGGTAATACACCTTGTGCATCCGAGACTTCCTTTCTCACGAGATACTAACTCGGTACAACTGCAAGATATGTCAATCGTTTTCATATGTCAAACGTTTTCACACCAATACGTCTTTTCGCAGTTCCAGTCGTCGGCAAACGGTTGACATATGCCGGCGAACGGTCATCAGAGGTGTTTGAGGAATTCTTTTGGCACGGGATGAACTACGCGGTTTTACCCTCAATGAGTTCAACGGGGAGCTTGATATTCGATTCGGGCTTTTCGCCGTTAATAAGAGCAATGATGGATTGCGCCGCGAGCTCTCCGATGCGATCGATATCTTGGCGTACGGTTGTTAAGTCAGGCATAAACGTCATAGTGCGGCGGGCACCATCCGCGCCCACGACCTTAATATCGCCCGGAGCGCTCAAGCCTCGCTGCTTCATAACGTTGAGACAGATGGCCGCCATCGTGTCGTCTCCCGCAAAGATACCGTCAATATCGGGGTTCTCATCGAGGATCTTCGCAACGACCGCGCTCTTTTCGTCGTCGGGCTTAACGAACTCGACCTCACGGACAAGCGCGGGCAAACCGGCCTGCTCAACAACATCGAGGTAGGCATCGGTACGCTTATTGGCAGGCATGCGCATGCGGCTATTGCTGCGCAGGCACAGGATGCGTGAACATCCGTCATCGATCAGGCGACGCGTGGCAAGTTCGCCGATGCTATAGCTGTCGCTCGCAATCTGAACAGAGGCTTCGCCAAGGTCGCAGTCGATACCAACCAGACTCAAGCCCATCTCGGCATACGCCTCGGCACCGATATTAAGCGAGTTGACGATGACGCCATCAACCATATTGCGTCGAAGCATGTCGATATAAGAGCGCTCAAGCTCGGGTCGATTGGCGCTATTGCACAGCAGCATCTTAAAACCGTTTTCGGCCAGGGTATGCTCAATGACTTGAACCACTTGGGCATGAAACGGACTGCTGACATAGGGGACGATCATACCGATAAGATTCAGGCGACCGTTGAGCATGGCACGGGCGATATCGTTGGGCGTATAGTTGATGCGCTTCATCGCGGCATGGACCTTATCGCGGGTCTCTTGGCTTATATAGCCGCGATTATTAAGCACGCGAGATACCGTAGTAGGCGAAACCCCCGCCACCGCCGCAACTTCCTTGATGCCAGGCTTAGCCGTATCCTTAGAACGAGCACTCTCGCGAGCCATAGCACCCTCCCCCATCAACATGTCATACGTTTACATACGAACAAAGCATACCCCAACAACAGCGGAAAGACGGTAACAGCACAAGTAAGTAGACGACTCATCCAAATAATTTGGAGAGTTCCGCCTAAAGGATGACTACACAGGACCCCCGCCGGGGCTGTTTGGGCTACCTCCCAAAACATTCCGCAGGACGCAAAGAGGCTCGCCGCACAAAGTGCGCAGCGAGCCTCTTTGCATGTCCGAGGACGTTTTGGGAGGTAGCCCAAACAGCCCCGGCAATCCTGCAGGAGTTAAACCCCTTTAGAACTTGTCGTGGAAGGTACGGGAGATGACCTCGTCCTGCTGCTCCTTGGTGAGCGTGTGGAAGTTCACGGCATAGCCGGAAACGCGGATGGTCAGCTGCGGGTACTTCTCGGGGTGAGCCTGAGCGTCGAGCAGCGTCTCACGGTTGAAGACGTTGATGTTCAGGTGGTGGCCACCCTTCTCGGCGTAAGCGTCGAGCATGTGGACCAGGTTATCGGCCTGAGTCTCGGAAACTTCAGAAACCTTCATAATGTGTCTCCTTCGATTAATAGGCGCCGGCCGAAACCGGCGCGCTAATCAATAATCGTTATTGTTAGTATAGCACTAACAATAGTTACTCGCCCAGCTGATCAAGGTCGATATCGCCAAAGAACACCTGGTCCTCCTTGCCGAGCGCACTCGGGATGATGGAGAAGGTGTTGGAGATGCCGTCCTGAGCATCGCGGAACGGGAGCTTGGAAACCGAAGACAGCGAAGCGATGGCGCCGTGGCTATCGCGCTTGTGCATGGGGTTAGCACCCGGGGCGAACGGCTGGCCAGCCTTGCGGCCATCGGGCGTGGAGCCGGTCTTCTTACCGTACACGACGTTGGAGGTGATGGTCAGAACCGAGGTCGTGGGTACGGAGTTGCGGTAGGTGTCGTTC
Source organism: uncultured Collinsella sp. (assembly GCA_937989875.1). Taxonomy (GTDB): domain Bacteria; phylum Actinomycetota; class Coriobacteriia; order Coriobacteriales; family Coriobacteriaceae; genus Collinsella. The sequence goes on from CALKBO010000018.1 coordinate 71,197, forward strand.
ATGCGGATGTACTCCATGAACTGATGCACAACGTCGTGAGCGATCTGGTCGACGCGGTCGTCGTCGTTACCGTACTTGGGGAACTCGCCCTCGGTCTCGAAGTCGACGATGATGCCGTTCTCGTCACGGACGGGGTGGACCTTGGCGTACTTGATGGCAGACAGGGAGTCAGCCACGACGGAAAGGCCAGCGATACCCGTAGCGAACCAGCGGTGCACGTGCTTGTCGTGCAGAGCCATCTGGATGCGCTCGTAGCAATACTTGTCGTGCATGTAGTGAATGATGTTCAGCGAGTTAACGTACACGCCAGCGAGCCACTTCATCATGTCGTTGTACTTGGCCACAACGTCGTCGTAATCGAGCGTATCGCCCTCGACGGCGCGATACTTGGGGCCGACCTGCTTCTTGGAGACCTCGTCAACACCGCCGTTGAGTGCGTACAGCAGGCACTTGGCCAGGTTGGCGCGAGCGCCGAAGAACTGCATCTCCTTGCCAATGCGCATGGAGGACACGCAGCAGGCGATGCCGTAGTCGTCGCCGTGGTAAACGCGCATGAGGTCGTCGTTCTCGTACTGGATCGAGGAGCTGGCGACGGAAGTCTTGGCGCAGAACTTCTTGAAGTTCTCGGGCAGACGGGTCGACCACAGAACGGTCATGTTGGGCTCGGGGCTGGTGCCCATGTTCTCGAGCGTGTGCAGGTAGCGGTAGCTCATCTTGGTAACGAGCGTACGGCCGTCAACACCCATGCCGCCGATGGACTCGGTGACCCACTGCGGATCGCCGGTGAACAGGGCCTGGTACTCGGGGGTACGGGCAAACTTGACCATGCGGAGCTTCATGATGAAGTGATCCACGAACTCCTGGATCTGCTCCTCGGTGAAGGTACCGTTGGCAAGGTCGCGCTCAGCGTAGATGTCGATGAACGTGGAGGTACGACCGATGGACATAGCGGCGCCGTTCTGCTCCTTAACGGCAGCGAGGTAGGCGAAGTACATCCACTGGATGGCCTCCTGCGTGTTGGTAGCAGGGTTGGAAATATCGAAACCATAGGTCTCGGCCATCATCTTGAGCTCGCCGAGGGCGCGGATCTGCTCCTGCAGCTCCTCACGGTCGCGGATGTTGTCGGCGGTCATGACCGTCGGGGTGGAAGCCTTCTGGGCCTCCTTGTCCTTAATCAGGTAGTCGACACCGTACAGGGCGACACGACGGTAGTCGCCGATGATGCGGCCGCGGCCATAGCCATCGGGCAGACCGGTGATGATGTGGGCCGAACGGCAAGCACGCATCTCGGGGGTGTAAACATCGAAGACGCCGGCGTTGTGGGTCTTGCGCTCGAAGGTGTAGCGCTCGACAACGTTCTCGTCGACCTTGTAGCCGTGCTGGCTGGCAGCCTGGCAAGCGATGCGGATACCACCGTTGACGTGCAGCGCGCGCTTGAGCGGCTTGTCAGTCTGGAGGCCAACGATGGTCTCCTTCTCGCGATGGGCGTTATCGATGTAGCCAGCGGGGTGGCTCACGATACCCGTGACGGTCTTGGTGTCCATATCGAGGACACCACCCTGCTCGCGCTCCTTAAGCAGCAGGTCGAGAACCTCGCCCCACAGCTCCTTGGTACGCTCGGTCGGGCCGACGAGGAACGACTCGTCGCCCTCGTAGGGGGTGTAATTCTTCTGGATGAAGTCTCGGACGTCAACCTCTCCCGTCCAGATGCCTTCCTTGAAGCCTTCCCATGCCTCCTGCATTGTGTAACCACGCTCCTAGTTACGTGTAATGCGGCGCTCTCTCACACCGCTGCTTATTGAATTCTTGAATTTTCGGCTTGCACTACCGGCTTCTTCCGTTCTTCACCACACGTTGGTGCAGGGAAAAACGTTTGTCCACCTTGGAACTGCAACCCAAAACCCAAGATTTCACCCGTTTGAGAAGGATAACATAGCGACCCTCTCCATCTGGGCTGTTATATGTTTCTTTTTTTATATCATAAGGGCGTTTTTTACAAACCCGCAGGAAATGCGAGCGTGAACAACTACCGTTCACCGATTTGTTTAGTTTTTTCCTTGCCTTTGTACGACGTTCACTCTAGCTGTTATGCCAGCTTTAGCAGGGTAAAGTGCCTCTGAGTGGGCTTTAGGACGTGCTCAGAGATCTACCCCTAACTTTGCTGATACCGACGGTGTACGGAGGTCGCCTAAAGGTTGTTTTCTAGGCATTTCCCAAAATCTACCGTATAGGGTGCGCGTGCGGGGGTATCATCTTTCACCGAAAATAGTTTCTAGTGTTAGGGGTTTTCGGTGGAAGATACCGATTTCCGTGAACTTGGGCGTCAGCTCCTTACCGAGTTCGGCAGCATGCATCAGCGCATTTCGCGCTTTGCGGACAAAGCCCTCGGCGGCGAGATGGCCGTCATGCGCGCCCTTATGCTCGCTGGCGGTTCGCTCACGCCGAGCGAACTCGCCGATCGCGCCTGGGTCTCGAGCGCCCGCATCGCCAATATCCTACGCGCTCTCGAAGCCAAGGGCTGGGTCGAGCGCGAGCACTCAAAGACCGACCGTCGTCGCGTACACGTCACGGTGACCGACAAGGGATTCCAGGATCTCGAAATCAAACGACGGGAATTCGAGGAGCGCACCGCGGCCTTCCTCGAGCAGCTCGGCGAAACAGATACCCAAGAGATGGTGCGCCTTCTAAGACGTGCCAACGAAATTATCGACCGCAATCAAGAAAGGAGAGATGCCGAGTGAGGATTCTCAAGCTCTTTAAAAAGCACGTCCTGGCACTGTTCACAGCTATCGTACTTATCGTAATCAGCTGCAACGCCGATCTGGCGCTGCCTACCTATATGAGCGACATCGTCGACGTGGGCGTGCAGCAAGGCGGCATCGCCTCGCCCGTGCCCGACACCATTCGCGCCGAATCGCTCGACGACCTCGAACTCTTCATGAGCGCCAAGGACGCCAAGGCTGCGGAGGCCGTGTTTAGCAAGGCTGACAAAAACGGCATTCGAACGTACAAGGGCACCGAGGAAGAGCGTGCCGATGGAAGCAAAATTACCGACATTATGAGCCTGCCCGAGACCGTCGTCCTTTCGCTCAACCAGGGCATCGACGCCGACTCCATGGGAGACATGACCGGCACGTCCAGCGAGAAAGACAGCGACGCCGCTCAGGCCATGCCCACGCCCGAGCAAATGGCAGCGATGACGCCCGAGCAGCTCGCCGAGATGCAGCAGAAGGCCGCAGCGGCGCAGAATATGCAAAAGCAGATCGACGCCGACGGCGGCAAGATCACCATGAAGAGCCTGCGCCTGGGTGTCGAGGGCGGTCTGGTAGACCAAAGCAAGCTCGTCGAGGGCGCCAACGAAATGGCGGACAAAATGGGCTCCATGTCGGGCTCCATCGTCACCCAGCGCGCCGTGAGCTATGTACAGGACGAGTACAAGGCGCAGGGCATCGACCCCGCCGACGTGCAGAACGCCTACCTGGGCCGCATGGCGACCACGATGTTTGGTCTGTGTCTGGTGTCGCTGGTCGCCACCATCCTGACCGGTGCCGTGGCTTCGCGCACCGCCTGCTCCATCGCACGCGACCTGCGCCGCGAGACCTTCAACAAGGTTATGCACTTCTCGCCGGCCGAGGTGGGCAAGTTTAGCCAGGCCTCGCTCATCACCCGCTGCACCAACGACATTCAGCAGATTCAGATGGCCGCAACCCTGTTTATCCGCATGTGTCTGATGGCGCCCGTCATGGGCATCGTCGCCGTCATGCGCGTCCTGGCCAACCACACCGGCCTGGAGTGGACCATCGCCGTGGCCATCATCGCGGTCTCGGCCGTCGTCGGCGTGCTTATGGGCCTCACTATGCCCAAATTCAAAAAGATGCAGAGCTTTGTGGACCGCGTGAACCTTACCGCACGCGAGCTGCTCGACGGCCTTATGCCTATCCGCTCGTTCAACCGCGAGGAGCATGAGCTCGAGCGTTTTGACAAGGCTTCGCTCGACCTGATGACCACGCAGCTCTACACCAACCGCGCCATGAGCTTTATGATGCCGCTCATGATGCTGGTCATGAATTGCATCACCGTGCTTATCGTCTGGTTTGGCGCGCAGGGCGTGTCCGACGGCGTGATGCAGGTCGGCAACATGATGGCGTTTATCTCCTACACCATGCAGATCGTCATGGCGTTTATGATCCTCACCATGGTTTCGGTCATCCTGCCCCGCGCCGAGGTCGCAGCCGAGCGCGTGGAAGAGGTCATCACCTGCCCCACGAGCATCAACGACCCCTCCTCGCCCAAACTGCCCGCGACCAGCGCGTCACGCGGTGAACTCACCTTCCGCGACGTGAGCTTCCAATATCCCGATGCCCGCGCCGATGTCATCAGCGGCGTGAACTTCACCACGCATGCCGGTCAGATGCTCGGCATCATTGGCTCCACGGGCTCGGGCAAGTCCACGCTCGTGCAGCTGATTCCGCGCCTGTACGACGTCACAGGCGGCAGCATTTCGCTCGACGGCATCGACGTGCGTGACATGACCCTTTCCGAGCTACGCCGCCGTATTGGTTATATCCCGCAGCAGGGTCGCCTGTTCTCGGGCACCGTCGAGAGCAACCTCAAGTTTGCCGGCGATATGGTGAGTGACGAGGATATGCGCCAGGCGGCACGCGTCGCCCAGGCGGAGGACTTTATCGCCGAGCGCGAGGGCGGCTACGACTCCCCCATCAGCCAGGGCGGATCCAATGTCTCGGGCGGCCAGCGCCAGCGCCTGGCCATCGCCCGCGCGTTGGCCAAAAAGCCCGAGGTCGTGGTGTTCGATGACTCGTTTAGCGCCCTCGACTACAAGACCGACGCTCGCCTGCGCGAAGAGCTGGCCAAAAACGTTACCGACGCCGCACTCGTGGTCGTGGCCCAGCGCATCGCGACCATCATGCACGCCGACCAGATCATCGTGCTCGATGACGGCCACGTGGTGGGCACCGGTACGCACGAGGAGCTGCTGCACAACTGCCCGGCATACCTGGAGATCGCACAATCGCAGCTTTCCGCCGAGGAGCTGGGGCTCACCCAAGAAGAAATTGCAGCCGTCATGGAAGGAGGCGAGCGCTAATGGCAGACGAGACCAAGACTCAGATTCCCAAGCCCACCCGCCGGCGCGGTCCTATGGGCCGTATGGGTGGCATGGGCCGCGGCGAAAAGGCCAAGGACTTTAAAGGCACCATGAGGCAGCTGCTCGGCTATATCGGCCAGCACAAGATTGCCGTGTTTGCTGCCGTCGCCTTTGCCGTGTGCTCGGTCATCTTTAACATTGTGGGGCCCAAGGTGCTCGGCCAGGTTACCACCAAACTGTTCGAAGGCCTGGTTGCCAAGGTCAACGGCACCGGCGACGTCGACTTTGCCTGGATCGCCAAGACGCTCGGCTTTTTGCTCTGCCTGTATCTGGCAAGCTCTATTTGCAGCCTTATCCAAGGCTGGCTTATGACCGGCGTCACGCAAAAGATCTGCTACCGCATGCGCAAGGAGATCGCCGCCAAGATCGCTGTCGTGCCGATGAGCTACTTCAACGGCCACAGCAAGGGCGACGTGCTCAGCCGCATCACCAACGACGTCGATACGCTCGGCCAGTCGCTCAACCAGAGCGTGACGCAGCTCATCACGTCGGTGACGCAGATTATCGGCGTGCTCGTCATGATGCTGTCGATCAGCCTGCCGCTTACCGGCGTCACCGTGCTCACGCTGCCGGCCGCCGCGATTATCCTGACCGTAATGATTCACTTCTCGCAGCCGTACTTCCGCGAGCAGCAGCAGGTCCTGGGTGCCGTCAACGGCATTATCGAGGAGGACTTTGCCGGCCAGAACGTCATTCAGGTGTTCGACCGCGCCGAGGCCTCAATCGAAGAGTTCGACCGCCAAAACGACCGCCTCTTTATTAGTGGCTGGCGCTCGCAGTTCCTGTCGGGCCTGATGATGCCGCTTATGAGCTTGGTGGGTAACATGGGCTACGTGGGCGTCGTCGTGGTGGGTGCGCAGCTCGCGCTGACCGGCAATGCCACACCTGGCGATATTCAGAGCTTTATCCAGTATGTGCGCAACTTTACGCAACCCGTGCAGCAGCTGGGCAACGTGAGCAACACGATGCAGTCGATGGCTGCCGCCACCGAGCGCGTCTTTGAGTTCCTGGCCGCGCCCGAGGAAGAGCAGAAGGCCGACGCGCAGATTCCCGAGAAGCGCCCCGGCCACGTGGTGTTTGACCATGTCAAGTTTGGCTATACGCCCGACAAGACCATCATCCACGACTTTAGCTGCGAGGCGCAGCCCGGCCAGACCATCGCCATCGTCGGCCCCACCGGCGCCGGCAAGACCACGCTCGTTAAGCTGCTGCAGCGCTTCTACGACGTGGACGGCGGCTCGCTGCGTGTCGAGGGCGTCGATGTGCGCGACTGGGACCGCGCGGCGCTGCGCGGCGAGTTTGCCATGGTGCTGCAGGATACCTGGCTGTTTAACGGCACCATCCGCGAGAACATCCGCTACGGACGCCCCGACGCGAGCGATGCCGAGGTCGAAGCCGCTGCGCGCGCCGCACGCTGCGACCACTTTATTCATACGCTCGCCGGCGGCTACGACTTTATGATCAACGAAGAGGGCACCAATCTGTCGCAGGGTCAGCGCCAGCTCGTGACCATCGCCCGCGCCATTTTGGCCGACCGTCCGGCGCTGATTTTGGACGAGGCGACTTCCAACGTCGATACCCGTACCGAGGAGCTTATTCAGCGCGCCATGGATGCGCTGATGCAGGGCCGCACGAGCTTTGTTATCGCGCATCGCCTGTCCACGATCCGAAACGCCGACGTGATCCTGGTGATTCGCGACGGCGACATCGTCGAGAAGGGCACGCACGACGAGCTGCTCGCCCAAGGCGGCTTCTACGCCGACCTGTACAACTCGCAGTTCGACGAGGCGGCGTAAATTCTGCCTCAGGGAACAAATAACGCCCGCGAACGGGGACGCAGGACAACCTGCGCCCCCGTTTTGTGTCCTTCGAGCCTCGAAACGCTTTTCCTGAGACCTCATTGACGGCGCTTTCCAGACCCCGTGGGCAAAAAGGGCAAATATGAGTACTGTCACCTTTTTAGTAACAGCCAAAACCACCTCAAACGACCTCTTTGCGGCCCCTATACGCCTTTGAATTAATCAAAACGCCCGTTAGCAGGCTTCTGTCTGCCAACGTTAATGAACATATTTATCACTTTGTCTATTATCTCGCTAGACGGATATGTTACTAGGTGAGCAACAGTACTCATATTTGGCATTTTTTGCCCACGGAGTGTTTCCTGGGGAACCGACAACAGCCTTAGGGTCCCGTGTGGCGCCACTCCCTCCCGACATTCTCCGACGTTTGCCCAGATAAAACCTGCCAAAATAAACCTGTCCCTTTTTGGCAGGTTTCGGGGTGACAAGGACTTGCACTTTAGCGTGCGACAGCGGATAATGCCGAACACTCAACAATACGCTTATTGCTCTTTCTATAGATTGAGGAGGCCCCTATGGCCATGGAATTTAAACGCAAGCTGCCGATCCCCATGGAGATCCGCGAGGAAATGCCGCTTTCTGCCGAGCTTACCGCCAAAAAGCAGGCATTTGACGCCGAGGTCGCCAAAGTCTTTACCGGCGAGGACGCACGCAAGGTGCTCATCATCGGCCCGTGCTCTGCCGACCGCGAGGACTCGGTACTTGAATACATGAACCGACTGGCCAAGACCGCCGAGGAGGTCAAGGACAAGCTCATCATCATTCCGCGCGTCTACACCAATAAGCCGCGTACCAAGGGCACCGGTTACAAGGGCCTGCTGCACAACCCCAACCCCGAGGCCCCCGACGACTTGCTCGAGGGCGTCAAGGCCATCCGCCATATGCACCTGCGCGTTATTAAGGAAACGGGCTTCTTCACCGCCGACGAGATGCTCTATCCGTCCAACTACCAGTACCTCGTCGACTTGCTGAGCTATGTTGCCGTGGGCGCACGCTCGGTCGAGAACCAGGAGCATCGCCTGGTGTCGAGCGGCATTTCGGTACCCGTGGGTATGAAGAACCCCACCGCCGGCTCTACCACCGTTATGCTCAACTCCATTTACGCCGCGCAGGCGCACCAGAGCTTCATCTTCCGCAACTGGGAGGTCGAGTGCGACGGCAATCCGCTCGCGCACGCCGTTATGCGTGGCTACATCGGCCTCGATGGGCGCACCTACCCCAATTACCACTACGAGCATCTGGAGCGCCTGGCCGAGCGCTATACCGAGCACGCCGGCTATGCCAATCCCGCAGCGGTCATCGACTGCAACCACGACAACTCGGGCAAGCGTCCGCTGGAGCAGTATCGCATTTGCAAGGAGGTGCTCGACAGCTGCCGCCGCAACGAGTCCATCTCCAAGCTGGTCAAGGGCTTTATGATCGAGTCCTACCTGGAGGACGGCAACCAGCCGGTCGACGGCGGCGTCTTTGGCAAGTCGATCACCGACCCGTGTCTGGGCTGGGAAAAGACCGACTACCTCATCCACGAGATCGCGGAACGTATTTAGAGTTACGGCGTTTTACCAAACGCCGTAACCGGCCGACGCTGCGCGGGCCGCACCTGTACAATCTGACGTTCAACCTCAAGGGCGCGACCAGAAGGTCAGCGCCCTTTCGTTTCACGTCACCTTGTCTCAAATGCGACCCGCTCGCTATCCGTCCTCTACCTGCGGCGTTGTCTTGCTCCGGATGCGGCAGTTAGGGACGTTCCTTTTCTGCCGGCAGTCAGGGACATTCCTTGGGGTAGTCGTTGGGGACGTTCTTGTTTGACTAGTCGTTTAAGAACGTCCCCAACGACCACCCGGGGGGAGCTGCCTTCCCTCGTGGCGGTCTTTTAGCAGAAAAACCAAGTGAGTAAGCTTTTTGCAGGAGGCCAAGCACGCCCCAAAACGCCACAGCTCTGACCTGCGGTTTTATCGATCATTTGTCGCGATGTACTCGGCAAGTTCAAAAAAGTCTACTCACTTGCATCCCAGACATACCAGGTTGGCAAAAACCGCCGCGAAAGGGCCCCTGGTCCCTTCGCGGCGGTCATACGCCTCAGATTTTGCGACGATTTTGCCCGCTTGTTACTCGCTGTAGCGGGTGGCTATGGCGACTCGTACCATACCGGTGCTCATGAGGTAGGTCACCAGGAAGTAGCCACCGTATGCTGCCAGGAAGATTGCACAGGTGAGGCCCACGGTGCCGCCGATGCTCATATTTCCGAAAATGCTCACCAGCTCGATGATCACCTTAAGTGCCACAAAGGAGTGTGCCAGGCCCACTGCCAGCGGGAACAGGAAGAATACCGCTTGCTGCGCCATCACCGAATGGCGAATCTGGCGGTCGTCGCAGCCGATCTGTGCCAGCACACGATAGCTGCGGCTGCCGTCGGCCACGTTGGAGAGTTGCTGGATCGACAGAATCGCCGCGCATGCAACGACCAATACAAAGCCGATGTAGATGGCTAGGTAGCTAATAAGACCGTTCATTTGCGCTGCTTGCACGTACATCTCGGAGCGTGTGATGAAGGTTCCCCACGACCCCGGCTCCTTGCCGTCAACGAGCAGATTGTCGAGCACAGTGTATTTAATACTCTCGTCTGCCTCGGTCGTATCCATCCCCTGTTTGTAGTTAACGAGCAGGCTACTGGAATACGGCTGCAGATTAAGTTGGGACAACAGCTCGTCGGCAACGACGACGGTACCCGGATTACTGCCCATCGCCGAGTTGGCGATGGCCGCCGCATCTTCGTCCGACTTATCGGTTGCGGGCTTGAGCGTATGCCCGCCCAAGGTAAGGGCATGGCCGCCAGCCATATACTTGGTGTACAGGTCGACCAGCTCGCCGCCCGCATCACACGTGAGCAGATACTGGTCGTGACCGATGTGCACCGGCTCCTCGCCCATCATCTGACGCAGTTTGTTGTACTGGCTCGCCGGCGTCACAAACAGACCCATCGTATCGGCATTGCTACCCCCGAACGCCTTGGGAAGCTTTTCGCCCATGGCCTTGCACATTTCACTTGGAGTCACCGAAGGATCCGAACCGCCAAGCGGGTAACTCAGATACGAATCGATCTGCACATGCTCACCGGCAACATCGGCAATATTGACCTTCTTGCCGGTCTCGTCGTTGTTGTCCGCCGACTTGCCCTTACGATCGCCGTGCCATGGATCGCCGTGCCATGCGGAGTACAAATCGACCGTACTATCGGCCAGCACCATGCGATCGGCTTCAGACGGATTGATGTACCCTTTGTAGTAGTCGAGCGTATCGGGCGTGTAATAGACATACGTCTGAGACACATCAACAGGGTTATAGCGCTCCAGGTTTTCGTTCATCACGTTGGCAATCGACATACCGCACGTCACCGAGGTGATGGCCAAAAACAGGAGCATCGCGATGACGCCCATCGAAAAGCACACCGTGTTGACCTTGGCCGCAAGCTGGCGCACGGTAAACATGTTGAGGCCGCGCCAATACACGCCGCGCAGGCTCTGCAGCAGCTTGATGAGCATGCCCGAGAGTCCCCAGAACAGGGCAAAGGTGCCTACGGTAACCATAGCAGTCGTAATACCAAACTGGTTCATGGCCTCTTGCAGCTTGCTGTCCGTCGCGGTTAGCGGGAACCCATCACGTAGCAGACGGTAATAGGCCACGCCCACAAGCGCCACGCCCACGGCAAAGATGGCAATCGCGATCCAGGGGTTGCGTGTCTTGATGCTCTCGTTGCGACGCTCGGCACCCATAAGCTCGATAAGTTTGGTACGACGCACGGCGCGAAGGTTCAGCAGTAGCGTGAGCACAAACATTACGAGCATGCAGGCAAGGGTCAGATTGAACGCATGCACCGAGAAAAAGAAGTGGAAATTGGCGATTTGTGTCTTAAAGAGCGAGGCCGTAAAGAACGTCATGAGTTGGGAGAGTCCCACACCCAGCACAATGCCGGCGACAAAGGCCACGACCGACACTATCACGGTCTCGAGCGCCATGATCGTGGCGACGCGCCCACGCCCCATGCCGAGCACCTGGTACAGGCCAAACTCCTTCTTGCGGCGTTTCATGATGAAGTTATTGGCATACACCATCAAAAAGGCCATGACACCGGCCAAAAAGTACGTCAGGTCGCCGAGCATGCTGCCCATTACCTGCGCCAAGCCCTTTTCATCGATTCCGGCGATGTCGACCTGCATTGAGATGGTGTTAAAGGCATAGAAGACTGTGACGCCCAGGGTGAGCGTCAAAAGGTAGACGAGGTAGTCGCGGCCGGCGCGGCGGACGTTGCCCCAAGCGAGTTTACAGAGCATCGGAGCCCTCACCGCCCATCATGGCAACGACCTCCATAATGCGGTCGAAGAACTCTCGGCGGTCGGTGTCGCCGCGGCGCAGCTCGGTGAAGATCTTGCCGTCGCGGATAAACAGCACACGGCTCGTGTAGCTGGCGGCAAAGCTGTCATGCGTGACCATGAGCACCGTGGCGCGCAGGCGGCGGTTAAGGGCCTCCAGGCTCTCGAGCAGCAGACGAGCGCTTTTAGAATCGAGGGCGCCGGTGGGCTCGTCGGCCATGATCATGGTGGGGTCGGTGACGAGCGCGCGAGCCGCGGCAACGCGCTGCTGCTGACCGCCGGACATCTGGTAGGGATACTTGTCGAGCACCTGACTGATGGACAGGCGCGCTGCCACATCCTGCACGCGGGTCGAGATCTCTGCCGAGTTTGTGCGGGCGATGGTGAGCGGCAGGGCGATGTTCTCGCGTGCCGTGAGCGTATCGAGCAGGTTGGAGTCCTGGAAGATAAAGCCGAGCTCCTCGCGGCGGAACTGCGAAAGCTTAGCCTGCTTCATACGCGTCACGTCCTGGCCGTTAATGCGAATCGTGCCGCTCGTGGCGCTATCGATGGTCGACACGCAGTTGAGCAACGTCGACTTGCCCGAGCCCGAAGCGCCCATGATGCCAACGAATTCGCCGCGGTTGACGGTAAAGCTGACGTCGTTGAGCGCGCGGGTCACGTTGCCCAGCGCTCCATATACTTTTTCGAGATGCGCGACCTCCAGTACCGGGGTCGCCATGTGCGTGGTTTGCATACCGAGTCCTTTCTTGCGATTAGTCTACGGCATCTATAGTCGCAAGAAGACGAGTCGGCTACCATCGATATGGCTTACGCTTGCCTTACCGTTGTGTAAGGTACGGGTAGCCGCCCTGCCACTTGTTGATGTTGAGGGAGGACTCCTGTTGAAGACTGTTCATGTTGCCGCTGGGATCATTCGCAAGGAAGGATCTGACGAGCTGCTTGCCGTGCAGCGCGGCTATGGCGACATGCAGGGACTTTGGGAGTTCCCCGGCGGCAAGCTCATGCGCGGCGAGACACCCGAGGACGCCGTACGCCGCGAGCTTATGGAAGAGCTGCAGGTAAAAGTCACCAACCTGCGCGATTTTTACACCGTTGAGTACGACTACCCCAATTATCATCTCTCCATGGAGTGCTACTACTGCTCGCTGGCCGATGAATCCGATGAGCCCCAGAAGCACGACTGCCAGCTCGATATCCGCTGGATTCCGCGTACCTCGCTTGCCATGGTGGAATGGATGCCCGCCGACAAGGGGCTCATTGATGCTCTGATTGAGTTAAAGGAAGATCGGCTTGAGGCCAACGGCGCTGCCAACGACGCCGAGGCCACCGCGACCGACGAGCCCGCCACCAAGCCCAAGCGCACACCTAAGCGCCGTAGCAAAAAGCGCCCCAAACCAGGTCTGCTCGACGGCATCGATACCTCGGACCTTTCCGCTGACGAGCGCGAACTGGTCCGCCGTCGCGCCGCCATCAAAAAGTCCATGAAGGGCAATAAGCGTGCGAACACCAAGCCCGAGCTGCTCGTTCGCCAGCGCCTGCGCGCCGCGGGCCTCACGGGCTATCGTTTGGAATGGAAGGTTCCCGGCAAACCCGATATCGCCTTCCCCGGGCGCAAAATCGCCATCTTCGTCAACGGTTGCTTTTGGCACCGCTGCCCCAAGTGCAACCCCAGTCAGCCCAAACGCAATGTTGAGTTTTGGGAAGCAAAATTCCGTCGCAACGTCGAGCGCGATCGCGCCGCGGTGGCAGCGCTCACTCAAATGGGCTGGACACCCATAACCATCTGGGAATGCGAACTCAAAAAAGACCGCATCGACGCCACCATGGAAAAGGTCATCGAGCAGGTGCGCGCCGCAGAGCCGCAGCGCTAACAGCAAACATTCACACGCTCCGCACGTCCGCGCCACAATCCTTAGAAAGCCCTTAAGCTCAAAACCTTTCAAAAGTGTTATTCGATACCTCTGACCTGCAGTTTCATCGTAACACCAAACCAGGTTAAGCCTTTCTTTAGCGCTTCTTTGCAGAAGCCGCGGCATAATACTGCCAACGCACGGGACCTAGCAGCACACCCCGTGCGCAACCTTTTGGTGGACATCGAGGAGGCCGCATAAGCATGCATTCTTCCAATGACGCAGCACAGCAGCCATCCCTAAAACATGCAAACCTTTTCTCCTTCCCCCCGACACAGAGAAACGGCCTCCTCGACTCCCCCACCACAAAAACCAAGCGCTCAGCCGATCAGAGCCTCAACTTACGAGCATCCTTCGAAAAGCTCCAAGCATCCCTAGACAAGGCGTTCCCCGAACAGGCAAGAGCAATCTAAGCCCATCGCGCTTTATACTGATGCCATGCGAAACATGGATCACATAGAATTGCACCGCGGAGGACGCGAGGAAGCGTTTCCCGAGACCGCCGAAGACTGGCCCTATATTGCCGAACGCGCAGAATTCGCTCGCTATCCGGGCAATTCCGTCCCCTGGCACTGGCATTCCGAGGTTGAGCTTTTCTACATGGAGCAGGGAGCGATTGACTATCGAACGCGCGCGGCTCATGAGCACGTACGCTTTGAGGAAGGGTCCGCCGGCTTTATCAACGGCGGCGTTTTGCACAGCACGCTGCAATCACCCAATTCGGCGCCAGCCATTCAAATGCTGCATATCTTTCAGCCGTCGATGCTCGGCGATCCCGCGGGACGCCTTCAAAAGCGCTATATCAATCCTTTGCTGCAATGTCGAGGCGTCGATGTGCTCAAATGGTCGCCCACCAACCCCGACGATATGCCCTTTATCGATTTGCTAAAGAGCTCCTTTAACCACGACCTTCAACGGCCGCAGAACGAGATGGCGCTTCGGAATAGCTTGTCAGAGCTCTGGATTCAGATTTACGCCAAGGCCGAACCGCTCTTTTCCTCCGACAACGCCTCTTGGATGACCAACCGCGACGTACAGTTCAAGGCAATCCTGGACTATATCCGCGCAAACTATGCAGCCGCTATAGATGTGCCCCAGATGGCATCTGCAGCCGGCGTAAGCGAAAGAGAGTGTTACCGCATTATCGAAGCTTGCGCAGGAACGACCCCGGCGGCATATCTGCGTGCATACCGCGTAAACCGTGCTTGCGAACTTTTGGCACACACCACGCGAACGGTCCAGACAGTCGCGCGCCAATGCGGCTTTGCGACAGCAAGCCATCTTGGCCAGGTATTTAAAGAACAAATGGGATGCACTCCTTCGAGCTATCGAGCAGCGAGGCAGAATCTCGATAGCACCAGGCAGAAATCCCGCTAGCGCTTCTTCTGTCACTGCATCAAACTTGCAGGCAAACAACAGAGAGGAGCAATCATATGAAGCACTTTGACCATATCGTATTTGACGTTGATGGGACATTGGCAGATACAGAAGAAAGCGTGCTGTCATCGCTTGGCCAGATTATCCAAGAAGAAACCGGCAAAACGCTCCCCCGACACGAGCTTGACTTTGCCCTCGGCATACCCGGCAAGAACGCCCTTGAGAAACTTGGAATCTACTCGCAGGCAACGTTGGATCGCTGGTGCCAAGTTGCCGCCAGCTTTAAAAGCACCATCAGCGTGTTTCCAGGTTTGCGTGAAGTCATCGCAACACTCGCCGATAGCGGCTGCAAACTTGGCATCGTCTCCTCACGTGCGCGCGACGAATACGCAAAAGAAATTGCACCCCTTGGTTTCGATAAGTATTTTGAGCACATCATCCTTGTCGAAGACACAACCGAACATAAACCCGCACCCGCTCCCATGCTCGAATATCTCCGGCGTACGGGCGCGAATCCTGGCAACGTCGTCTACGTTGGCGACACCGTCTACGACGAACAATGCGCGACTTCGGCAGGGGTCAGTTTTGCCAGAGCGGCATGGGGATCACACCAAGACATCCCAAACGCCACCTACAACCTCAAAACCCCCAACGACCTACTAACCCTAACAACCAAATAACCCACGCGTCCCACCCTTTCAGCCCCAACGCCACAAGGGCGACGACCTCGAGTAGGTCAACCTGGGAGGGACGAGGGCTTAGTTCCCTAATCTTTCCGCAGGGGACAAAAAGCAACGTCTTATTTTTCCGACACTAACGCCACAAGGGCGATTGAGCAGGACGGTTTGGGCGGGTCCCGTACCTAGTTTCCAAAATCATTCCGCAGCGCGAAGGCCCCCGTTGTCAACGCTTCGAAGAAGCGAGACAACGGGGGCCTTCATGCGCGAGGACGTTTTGGAAACTAGGTGCGGGACCCGCCCAAACCGTCCGGTGGGATCAGAGTACCCTTGCTGTTACTCTGCTTTGCCCACAGAGTTGAGGTTGGTCATGCGGATCTTAACCAGCTCGGTGATCTCACGCATGCCCTCCTTGGCCGGCTTCTTGGGATCGAAGCAGGCAGGGTTCTCGGCCATGTAGGCCATGAAGCCCTTGGTGTAGGCCTGACGCAGCTCGGTGGCGTAGTTAACCTTGCAGATGCCGTTCTTCACAGCCTCGGCAACCTGCTCATCGGGCACACCGGAGGTGC
Source organism: uncultured Collinsella sp. (assembly GCA_937989875.1). Classification (GTDB taxonomy): domain Bacteria; phylum Actinomycetota; class Coriobacteriia; order Coriobacteriales; family Coriobacteriaceae; genus Collinsella. The sequence continues at coordinate 87,126 of CALKBO010000018.1, forward strand.
CGTGCAGAACCAGCGGCACGTCGACGGCGTCGCGGATGGCCTTGACCACGGACTGCTCGATGTGCGGATCGCTCGTGTACACGCCGTGGCTGGTGCCAACGCCAATGGCCAGCGAGGTGCAGCCGGTGCGCTCGACGAACTCCTTGGCCTCGGCAGGATCGGTGTAGGGGCTCTCGCCCTCAACCGCGGGACCGTCGTCCTCCTTGCCGCCAACCTTACCGAGCTCGGCCTCGACGGGCACGCCCATGGCGCGGCCAGCGTCGGCGACGGACTTGGTCAGAGCGATGTTGTCCTCGAAAGACTCGTGCGAGCCGTCGATCATGACAGAGGTGTAGCCAGTGCGGAAAGCCTGCATGCAGCGGTCATAGCCATCGCCGTGATCGAGGTGCAGAGCGACGGGCACGGAAGCGCGCTCGGCGGCAGCCTTGACCATGCCGTAGAAGTAGTCCAGACCAGCGGTCTTGATGGTGCCCGGGGTGGTCTGCATGATGACGGGGGACTTGGTCTCCTCGGCAGCGGCCAGGACGGCCATAACAAACTCGAGGTTCTCGACGTTGAACGCGCCGACGGCGTAGTGGCCGGCCTGAGCGTCCTTGAGCATCTTTTCGGTGGTAACAAGTGCCATGAGCGTTTGCTCCTCTCCCTCGCCCGCATCTGGACATCGGGCGTAGTTGTTCACAAGGCGTTTTACCTTGCGTTTTGCTGCGCCCATTGTATGAAATTCAGCGGCTTTACACGCGCGAGATATTGAGCCCATGCAGGTCAATACCGTCGTTTTTGAAAAGTAAACGGAAGGAATATGAGCCGAGTGGACATGTTCGATATTGAATTTTGGGCGTTCAGCGTCTTTCTTTTATAGAAAAGATAAGTAATCGAAAGGTGTTTTCTTACTCAAAAAGAAAATGAACGAAAATAGAGTCAACACAATTCCTGCAAATTTAGCCGAGAATGGAGCAAGCATGGCCCAAGCCACCAACCGTGCCTTTGCCGACGAACGCCGTACCGCCATTTTGGAAATGCTCGATCATAATGCCTCGGTGCAGGTAGCAGAAATCGCCCAGACCTTTGGCGTGTCCTCCGTCACCGCCCGCGCCGACCTGGACGCGCTCGCCGAAGCAGGCAAGCTGCGCCGCACGCACGGCGGTGCCGTCTCGCTCCACAAACGCCTGACCGTCTCCACGCAGGATCGCCGCATCAACGTCAACGTCGCCGCCAAGCAGGCCATCGCGCAAAGCGCCATCGAGCTCGTCAATGACGGCGACACGTTGCTCGTCGACTCGGGCACCACGGCGCTCGAGTTCGTCCGGCTCCTCGATCAACGCGACGGTATCACCGTCATCACAGCAGACATTACCATTGCCGATTACATCGACGAGAGCATGCCCTCAGTCGATGTCGTCATGCTGGGCGGGGCGTTGCGCAAAGGCCATCGTTATTTGTACGGACCGCTCACTATGCAAGCGCTCCAAATGGTCCATGCCGATCTTGCCGTCATGTGCCCTGGCGCTTTTGTCCCCAGCTGCGGCTTTACGACCGACTTTCCGCAGATGGCCGAGACCAAAGCGGCTATGGTCGGTGCCGCCCGTCAAAGCGTCGCCCTCATGGACGCCAGCAAGGTTAACGGACGCGGCATGTACCGCTTTGCCGAACTCGCCGACGTCGACTCCATCGTGATGGACCGTGACCCCGATAATGCCGTCGCCACCTCAATCGCCGAGATCGTCGACAACGCCCGCCCAAATCTCCTCATCGCCGGCGCTTATACAAAAACCACCACAAAGGTCTCCTTTGTGGTGGTTGAGCATCAGAAGTGAATGTGTCGCTACTTGGACAGCTCGTCAGCAAGGGCCTCGATCTGAGCGCGCGAGGCGTCGTTGAGCGAACCCAGCACGGTCACCTTGTTCTGCGCCATGGTGATGTCCTTCATGCCCCCGAGCTCCTTGGTCATAACCTTGGCAGCGGTGGGCGCCCAGGAGCCGGCCTCAACGAGCGCCACCGTACGGTTCTGATAGGCGTGCTCGGCAAGCGTGTGGATAAAGGTGCTCATGAACGGGAAGATCTCGCCCTGATAGGTGATGGAGGCGAGCACCAGACGGTCATAGCGGAACGCATCCTCAACGGCCTCGGCCATGTCGTCGCGAGCCAGGTCAAAGACGGAAACCTTCTGGCCGCGAGCCTCGAGCGCAGTTGCAAGCTCCTCAACGGCAGCCTTCAGATGGCCATACACGCTCGCATAGGCGATCGTGATGCCCTCGTCCTCGGGCTGATAGCTCGACCAGGTGTTATAGGTGTCGAGGTAATAGCCCAGGTTCTCGGTCAGTACGGGGCCGTGGAGCGGACAGATGATCTGGATATCCAGATCGGCGGCCTTCTTGAGCACGGTCTGCACGAATTTGCCGAACTTACCGACGATGCCAAAGTAGTAGCGGCGCGCCTCGCAAGCCCAGCCTTCCGGGTCCTCGATGTCGTTGGCGCCGAACTTGCCAAAGCCGTCGGCACTAAAGAGCACCTTGTCGGTAGACTCGTAGGAGAAGATCACCTCGGGCCAGTGAACGTTGGGAGCGCCGACAAACGTTAGGCTGTGACCGCCCAGATCGAGCACGTCGCCCTCTTTGACGACCATCTTGCGCTCGGGGTAGTCGGTGCCAAAGTAGTTGACCATCATGCGAAAGGCGCCCATGCTGGCCACAATCTGTGCCTGGGGATAGCGCTCCATAAAGGCGGCGATGCCAGCAGAGTGATCGGGCTCCATGTGATGGACGACCAGGTAGTCGGGCGTACGTCCATCGAGCACGGCCTCGAGGTTGCCGAGCCACTCGTCAACAAAACCGCCATCGACTGAATCGGCGACAGCGATCTTTTCGCCCAAGATAACGTAGCTGTTGTATGCCATACCGTTCTCGGACACATCGTACTGGCCCTCGAACAGGTCAATGTCGTGATCGTCGACACCGATGTAGCGGATATCCTTGGTGATCTCCATCAGGCAAAGCCTCCTAGATAGACAAAAGAACCCGTCTATCATAACACTCGCCTTCATAGCCACGGCTATCTGTCAGCATCCTTACCGATTGTTTTTGAGGCGGAATATACCGCCGTTTACCTGCACAAACTATGCGTGCGGCTCTGCTGTGCTATGTCGAATGATGAGCTGGCCGGGAATACGAATGGCAACGGTTTTGCCCGCCGTACCCGCCTCGGGAACCGCATGCTCGAATACCTCGCGTCCGCGCTGATGTAGATCGAATCGCACGGTCGTGAGCTCGTTGTGTGCCACAAAATCATCGAGCGAATCGTCGACGCCCACCACGCTCACGTCCTCGGGCACGCGCAGGCCGCTATCACGCAGTGCGGCAATCACGCCATTTGCCATCTGATCGTTTGCCGCATAGATCGCCGTCATGGTGCGATCGTGCTCGGCCAGGTACCTGCCGGCCTCGTAGCCGCTGTTGGCAGACCAGTCGCCCTCGAGCGGCTCTGCCGACTCGATGTGTTTACGCTCGAGTGCATCTTGCCAACCGGCGCGACGAAATTGCTCGTCGACCGAGAACGACGGGCCGCCAATATAGCGAATCTGCTCGTGCCCCAGCTCAAACAGATGATCCATGAGCAACAGCGAGCAGCCGTAATGGTCGGAATCGACCGTGGTCACGCGCGGATGTGCGTACATGGTAACGATGACCGTGCCGATACCCGGCAACGGAACAAACGTCTCAAAATCGGGCGCCATACGACTCATGCCGATGATGATGCCGTCCACCGGCAATGCGGCCATACGACGCGTGGCCTCGGCAAGCGAAAACTCCTCGGTCTTGGACATCTCGACCAGCGTGATAGCGCAATTATGCTCGCGAGCAGCACTGGCGATGCCGTCGATCATTGAGAGGTTGCCAAACTTGGTGACATCGTTGACGCACAGGCCGACCGAATGGTAACGGCCGTCGCGCAGCGAGCGACCGGCATAGCTCGGACGGAAACCGAGCTCCTGCATGGCCGCCTGCACGCGCTTACGCGTCTGCTCGTTCACGTTGGGCAATCCGTTGGCAACGCGCGAAACCGTCTGCTGCGAAACACCGGCAGCGCGGGCAACGTCGGCCATGGAAACCGGACGCGAACTAATATCGTTGGACGGGCGCCTTGCCACAGGATCACCTTCACCCTTGCGAAATCTGAATAGCGTGTATGCCGGCCCGGGCAGAAATACATCCCGCGCCGAGGCCCGCTATCGTCGGACGCATGTTAACGTACTCTACTTTTTCGACCTGCATCTCTTCTGCTTTATAAGTCCATACGACAGTACCGTTCACGGCTGTATTTCTACCGATTACCAGATTCTCAAAAAGTGACAAGCGTTGTGTTATGAGTACGTTAACATAGCCCGTAACGTGCGGTATCGTGAACACTTGGTTCATGCCGCTTCAAGTTGTTAACGTACTCATAACGACGCAAAACTCCCCATGCGCGCCAAGGAAAGGACTCCCATGACCACCCCCGACGAAAAGACATTCGCCACACTCACCAAGCTGTTTGAGGAGGAGTTTGGCCCCATCGGCGACCGCCAGGTGCTCTACGTGCACGCGCCCGGCCGTTCCGAGATCAGCGGCAACCACACCGACCACGAGGGCGGCCACGTCATCGCCGGCTCGCTCGATGTCGCCGTCGACGGCATCGCCGTGGCAACCGATTCCAACAAGGTCCGCGTCGCCGATGAGGGCTACCCCCCGTTTGAGATTACCCTCGACACGCTGAATGTTCAGGAGTCCGAGAAGGGCACGTCCGCAAGCCTCGTGCGCGGTATGGCCTACGAGGTCGCAGCGCTTGGCGTTGAGCCCCACGGCTTCGACTTTGCCTTTACCTGTTCCGTCCCCTCGGGCGGCGGTCTTTCGAGCTCCGCTGCTGTCGAGGCGGCGTACGGTCGTGCCATGGAGGCGCTCTGGGGCGCACCCGCCATCGAGCCCGTCGCGCTCGCCCAGATGAGCCAGCGCACCGAGAACAACTACTACGGCAAGCCCTGCGGCCTGATGGACCAGGCCGCCGTTTGCTTGGGCGGCCTCGCCTACATGGACTTTGAGGATCAGGCCCAGCCTAAGACCCAGAAGCTCGAGCTCAACTTTGAGGATCACGGCTACGCGCTCGTGCTCGTCAAGGTCGGCGCCGACCACGTGGCCGCTACCGACGACTACGCCGCCGTTCCGCGCGAAATGCAAGACGTCGCCGCCGAGTTTGGCAAGGCACGCCTGTGCGAGGTAAACGTTGCCGATTTTGACGCCAAGCTCCCCGAGCTGCGTGCTAAGCTGGGCGACCGTGGCTGCCTGCGCGCCGTTCACTACTGGTACGAGAACGGCCTGGTCGACAAGCGCTGGGCAGCCCTGAACGCCGGCGACATCGACCAGTTCCTGGTCCTGACACGCGAGTCCGGCGCCAGCTCTGCCATGTACCTGCAGAATGTCGTTGCCAAGCTGGGCTCCGAGCAGCCCTCGATGTATGCCCTGGCACTGGCCGAGCACGTGCTCGACGGCCGCGGCGCCGTCCGTATCCACGGCGGCGGCTTTGGTGGCACCATCCAGGCCTTTGTGCCACTCGATCTGGTCGACACCTTTATCACCAAGATGAACAGCTGGCTGGGCGAGGGCTCTGCCCGTCACTACGCTATCTCTGACAAGGGGGCTTACGCGGCATGGCTGTAATGACCGACGCGCGCGAGGCTGCGCAGAACCTGATCGAGTACGCTATCCACCGATCGATGATCGGACAGGACGACCGCATCTGGGCCTACAACACCATTCTGGAGTGCATCGGCGCCACGGGCCCCGCGCTCAACATGGCCTGGGCGCTCAAGACCGAGAAGATTTCGCTCTTGCACCCCGATACCCTGCCCGATTTTGACCTGGAGGGCACGCTCGCCGCGCTTTCCGAGGCCGCCGTTGCCAACGGTGCTGCCGAAGACACGGTGTCGGGCCGCGACCGCATCGCCATGCGCATCATGGGCGCGCTCATGCCGAGGCCTTCGGTTGTAAACGAGGAGTTCAACGGCCGCATGGGCGTCAACGAGCCCCGCGCCGCGACCGACTGGTTCTACGGTCTGTGCTGCGACGCCGGCTACGTGCGCCGTGCCGCCATCGCGCGCAACATCAAATGGAGCACCCCCACCAACTGGGGCGATCTTGAGATTACCATCAACCTGTCCAAGCCTGAGAAGGACCCGCGCGATATCGCCGCGGCCGGTGCCGCCAAGAACACGGGCGAGAAGTATCCCGCCTGCCAGCTCTGCATCGAAAACGAGGGCTATCCCGGACGCTCCGCCGCAGCCGACGGCGGCGCTCACCCCGCCCGCCAGAATCTGCGCGTTATCCCCATTCAGCTCAACGGCGAGCGCTGGGGCTTCCAGTACAGCCCGTATGCGTACTTTAACGAGCACTGCATTGCTATGAGCTCCGAGCATCGTCCGATGCACGTCGACCGTAAGGGACTGACCTGTCTGCTCGATTTTGTGGACCTGTTCCCGCACTACTTTATCGGCTCTAACGCCGACCTGCCCATCGTGGGCGGCTCGATTCTGTCGCACGACCACTTCCAGGGCGGCGCGCACGAGTTCCCCATGATGCACGCCGCCGAGGTCTCGCAGTTTAGCGTGCCCGGTTTTGACCAGGTCAGCGGTACCGTGTTGCAGTGGCCGCTCTCGGTGCTGCGCCTGCGCTCGCATGACCGCGCTCAGCTGCTCGACGCTGCCGAGAAGATTATCCTCGCTTGGCGCGAGTGGACCGATGAGTCTGTGGGCGTCATCGCGCACACAGCCGACGGCGTGGCGCACAACACCGTGACGCCCGTCATCCGCCGCGTTGACTCCCGCGGCAACGCCGGCGGCAAGATCTACGAGGCCTACCTGGCGCTTCGCTGCAACATCACGACCGACGAGCACCCGCTGGGCGTATTCCACCCGCATGCCGAGTATCACCACATTAAGAAAGAGAACATCGGCCTGATCGAGGTCATGGGCCTGGCCATTTTGCCGCCGCGCTTGGTTCCCGAGCTCGGCGCTGTCCGCGAGCACTTGCTGGCAGCCAAGGCCGATGCCAGCTACGACCTTGCTGGCGCGCTCGAGGGCGACGACCTTTGCCGCAGCCACGCCGCGTGGGCCGAGGACGTCTTTGCCCGCCGCGCCGACGAGCTTACAGCCGACAACGCCATCGACATCCTGCACGAGGAAGTCGGCGTGGTGTTTGGCCACGTGCTCGACAACGCCGGCGTCTTTAAGTGGGACGAAGCCGGCCGCGCCGCCCAACAGCGCTTTATCGACTCACTGTAATGATCCCTTGGGGACGGAGGAAAACGGATCACTTCGTCTTCAAGACAACGGCGCCCGCCGGCAACATCGCCAGCGGGCGCCGTTTTTGAGTGTAGTCATTGGGGATGTTCTTAAACGACTGGTCATTAAAGAACGTCCCCGATGACTACTTGCGACAAGGCAACGCCGATGTTTTGGCAACGACAGACACTATGACCCAATCCGAGGGCACTAAAAAGATAGGAGCCCCCGCTCGT